>DASCPX010000138.1:0-53727 GCA_036012755.1 Myxococcota bacterium
AGGGTATCAACAACTTGTGAGTCTCCCCCCAGACCCCCCTCGTATCCCTCCCCGGATCCTCTGGTGGAGGGGCGTAGCCTCACCGTGATGACGACGATGAGCTAACCATCAACCTGTCCACTGAAGCGGGGCAACCTCATGGATCCCGGTCGGCCTCTCTGATGGCCCGCAGGATTGGGTGTCTCCGCCGCGACGGTGGTGGTTGAATGGGCCCGAGGCCCGCTCGTCCACGGTGCCGTCGCGGCGGGAGCTACCGAAGATGAAGATCGGCGCTGGACAGATCCGAGTGGTCCATCGAGACCTCGTCGAGCACGAGGCCCAGCGGCTTGCCGGCAAGTGCCTGCTGTACGCCTGCATGGCCGGCCTGTGCACCGAAGCCTGGGCTCGGAACTTGGCCGTGTCGACTACTTGGGAGCGGGGCGTATCGACAGGCAGCCGGGACGACGTCGAGCTCTGCCTCGGGTCGGTCCTGGCCCAGGTGGGGCGTCGTGGTCCATTGCACTGGCGGGCTCCTGCGTGGCGAGGGGACGTCGGTGTCGGTGATCGCTACGCCCACGACTGGAGAGGACTCTTGGCGATCGAGGTCGCCGCGAGTGTCGCTCAGGCCATTGCAGCCGCCGGCTTCGCTCGTCTCCCTGAGCCACGCTGGTCCATCGGCCCGGTCTGGAGAGAACTGTTCCGCTTGCTCCGACGCGGGTTCGTCGACAACGGCGCCTACCTCCTCGACGTCGCCCCTCGGCCTCCCTGGATCTCGTCCGAGTTCTCGACCGTCTCCAGGCTCTTCGATGTCGAGGCCGCTGCGGAGCGACTGCGCCAGCTCGTCGTCGCGACCGGACGCTCGCCGGGCTCGGGGCGGGCGCTCTGGCAGGGCCCCTACTTTGTCCCGTCGGATCACTTGACCCTCGCCGAGCTCGACATCCGGGCCCGCTTGGACCAAGCCATGGCCTCCACTCCTGGCGACGTCGTCCAGGCCCAGGGCCTCCTGCGCTGGATCCACACGACCCTCGGCGCGCCCGAGCCCGTGTTCGTCACACCGCTGCTCTTGGAGGCCCTCGATCTCCAGCTGCGCGGGGACCTTCTTCCGCATCGCATCCTGCGGGCTTGGGCGCGGCTTCGACTTCAGGCCGAGTGGGGCTGGCGGCCAGATCAGGAAAACCGTCTCGGCGAGGACCGTGCTGGTGCCATGGCCGCCGAGCTGGAGGAGGAGTTCGTCCAGCTCCTCCCTTCCGGTGAGGACGTCGCAGCCGCGGAGCGGACCCTGCGCAGGGTCGAGCTCGCAGCAGCCGCTCCCAGCCGTATAGTCCCGAGGCCCTGGCCAGAGAGCGAGCGCCTGGACCGGGGGGATCGGCAGGGTGTGGCGGACCGGATGATCAGGGAGCTCGTGGAGCTCGCCCGGCAGCTCGCGTTGGTTCCGCCCGGTTGGGAGCCTGTGCCAGGGTCGTTCGACCTGGACGACGACGACCACGATGGCGTCTGGCACCAGCGAGTCCCCGTAGAAGACGTCGGACCCGTCACGTTCTCGGAGGAGGACTGGGAGGGCGAGCTCGCGTTGAGGGCTGTTGGAGCCATGGCTGCCGCGGCGGGGGGGTCCTGGGCCGTCGCCGAGGACTTCGGAACCATCCCGTCCGAGTTCACCGCGCTGACGGTCCTCCGGCGCCACTACGTCTCTACAGGCGCGTATCTCCGCGATGTGCCGTTACCTCGAATCCGGGACCCTCTCGTGGTCGCCACCAAGGACCTCGCGAACGCGCTGAGTCGAGCCGTGTTCATGGGAAGAGCGCCGAAGCACATCGAGGGTCTGCGCGCCTGGGAGGTCGCGGCGGTGAAGGCCTACCTTGCGGAGGTCCTGCCCGACGGGATTCCGAGTGCGCCGGTCACGCTCCAGGAGCTCGCTCTGGCGATCGACCTCCCGGGCATCAACAGCTGGAGCCTGCTCGCCGAGAACGCGGCGAGCGCCCATGGACCGCGAATCTGAGCCCTCGCCGATTCTGCCGAAGCACCAGGGTCTCGCGATGTGCGGTCGGCTGGTGAAACGACGCCTCTGCATCGGTGCCCTTGCCGTCGTCACCATCGCGGCGAGTGCCTGGGGCCTCGCGTCACACAGCACGGCCGCGGGGAACTGTCACGAGTCCTACCCGACGGTCTGCATCCCGCCTCCGCCGCCCGACCTCGACTGCGGGGAGATCAGCTACCGACGCTTCGAGGTCAAGCAGCCAGACCCCCACGGATTCGACGGGGACAAGGACGGCATCGGCTGCGAGAAGGACTGATCTGATGTATCTGCGACACTGCACCGAGAAGCCGTCCAGCGGAGCGCTCACCACATGACAATCTGGTGCACGTTTCTTGGCCTCCTCACCCTCCTTCCTACAGCCGCTGGTAGCGATGCGCTTCTGGTCTATAGCGACGAGTCGCCGCGAGTGTTCTTGGGCTGTCTGAACTGCAGCAAGTACGACAGCAGCAGCGTTTGGAATCAGTACGGGGACTACGGGAGTGCTTACAGCGTGACGAGCATGCACAACCGGTTCGGGCTCTACGGCGGGAAGTACTCAGCGCTGAGTCCATGCAATGCGTACACGTCGACGCCGCCGCTGGTTGTGGATCGGGACGGCAATTACTACGGCCGTCTGACTGCGAACCGGTACCGGACAGACCGCTTCGGCTCGTCCGTGAAGGTGCTGGCCGCGATCTGCGAGGAGTGACCGCAGCCCACGTCAGTCGGCACTTTCCTTCGCGGATTCGCGACGCCCCTTCCTTCCGGGTGCTGCGTAGACCTCGGGCGCGACCGTGAACGTAACCCCTGGCTGGCGAAGCAGTGTGGGCACCGGAAAGACCCATTCCGAGGCGCAGCAAGGTACTCAGGCACTTCGTCAGGACCACCGGCGCAGGTGGTCCACGCGCCTGGAGGCATCGCGTTCGGTCGGCTCCCAGCCCGCAGGTGACGTAGGCCACAGGAGACCCTGGCCCAAGACGTTGCGATCACGTCCTCGGCCTCTGCCCCCAACATGACCACACGCGGCTCCCCAGGCCGATCCACGCCGATTTGATCGCAGCCCCGGCTCGCCAAGTACCTGTTTTCTCGTTGACGGCGTGAAGACGGCGTGAAGAATACAAGTGCTACTTCGTTACAGGTATCACCGAGTATCTCGGAAACTCCCACGGAGGCACTGTGCCCTACGTCTTCAGCTTCGGATCGAACACCCACTTCCCGCAGCTTCGAGAGCGTTGTCGATCGGCACGGCTGGCGGGGTCAGCCCTCCTGCCGGATTACCGGCTGGCCTTCGCGGGGTACTCCGGGACCTGGAGCGGTCCGGTGGCCACAATCCGCAAGGATGCCACCTGCTCGGTGCCCGGCACCGTCGCCGAGGTGACGGACCGCGATCTCGCCGCCCTGGACAGGGCCGAGGGGCACCCGTGGTCGTATCGGCGCCGCGTCGTCGAGGTCGACTGCGAGGGGCGCACACTCCGGTGCTGGGCGTACGCTCTCGGCGATCACGTGGAAGAGGCGGCACCGACCGACGCGTACTTCCGGCGCATCGTGGAGGGCTACGAGGCCAACGGCCTGGACCTTGACGTCCTGCGCGATGCGGTCCGGCGGTCGGCCGGCGAAGCCAAGGCCCACGTTGTCTTCGTCTACGGGTCGCTGTTGTCCGGCTTCGGCAACCACGGAATCCTGCAGCGAGGCGGAGCGCAGTACCTTGGCGACGGCCGAACGGCGGAGGCGGCATTCCGGATGGCGTCGCTCGGGGCTTTCCCCGGAGTCCTCCTGGCAGGACGAGAGCAGATCGTCGGCGAGCTGTACTCGGTCGATGCCAACGGCCTTCGGGCGCTTGACCGTCTCGAAGGTCATCCGGACTTCTACGCCCGTCAACGGACGGCGATCGAGGCCGAGCGCGGCAGCATCGATGCCTGGATGTACGTGCTCCAGGACCGGCGCCAACGAGCACCGACGGTCCCCCAGGGTGACTGGCGGGCCTACCGCGCTGCCGGAGGTCGCTGATGGGACGCCCGAAGACCGAGGGCGTCCGCGTGACGCTACGCCTGGACCAAGCCTCGTACGACTTCCTGCAGTACGAGGCGGAGCGGCACGGCCTCGACTTGAGCGGGATGCTCCGGTACACGCTCCGGCAGCACTACGGCCTCGACGGCGGGGTGGCCTGCGAGCAGCAGCACCGGGAGCTGGATCGTCTCCAAGACCGAGTCGACGCCGCCCGCGTCCATGCCCGCACGGGGTTCCGGCTGATGTCGGATGGGGAGCCGCCGGAGGCGTTGCGGGACCGCGAGGAAGCGATCAGCTCGATGGGCGCTGGCCTGATGTCCGAGGTCTACCTGTGCTGGTGGTACTTGACCGGGAGGCAGGCGTGATGCCGCTCGTCTTTCTCTGCCCCCCTGCGCGCGCACGCGGGGCAAACCGTACCCCCGACAGGTGAGGGGTCATCGTCATGGCACTGAGTCAGGAGCAACAGAGGGTACTCAGGGCACTCGGCCCGCTACTCCAGTTCGACATCAGCAGCGGGACAGCGACCTTCGCCAACGGCTGGCTCCAGGCCGACGCCGGCGGCGGCGTTGAGCCCGAGGAGTGGCCGTGCACCAATGTCGGCGCGCCCAACGACAACAGCCCGGAGACCGTCGCCTACTGGGAGCGTCTCGAAGCGATCTGGTGGGTCGGGCGACTTGGCTTCAACGCCATGATCGCCTGCGCTCGGGCGGCGCTGACGTCGCCGGGCGAGCCCTCAGGTCCGGGGCCAGCAGCAGGCCCGACCGAGTGGGTGGGGCCAGACGCTGCAGCGGATCTTCTGGGGATCCGACGGTCGACGCTCGACCGCGTCGTCCGCGCAGTCGAGCGGTACGGGCCGCCCGACCTCGCGCCTGCAACTCGCGGGACGGGAATGTCCCGAAGGCACCGCGTCTACCCGAACGACATCGAGACAATCACCGGCTGGTGGAAGGAGGTACAGGCATGGCGAGCATCAACAAACGAGGCAAGGGCTACCAGATCAAATGGCGGGAGCCCGACAGGCTCGGCGGCTGGCGGCAACGGAGCCGAAGTGCGCCCGACAAGCGCACGGCGGACCAGATCAAGCGCGAGGTCGAACGGGCCGTTGCCCTCGGACAGCCGTGGCGGCCTGCAACGGTTCGTCAAGGAGCTGGCCTCGAACAAGCGCTGAAGGGCTACCTCGCGGAGATGGCGGCTGCCAAGCAGCCGCGAACAGTTGCGCGGCATGCGCAGAACCTCGATGTGTTCCTTCGCTGGCTACGAGGAAACGTCGGGGACATTCCCACGCTGGAGGACCTATCGAAGCGGCGTCTGATGGCCTACTACGACGCTCTCGCGACTGGCGGTCGGCATGGCCGGAGCCGCAACCTGGACACGCGGCGTCGCATGGTCCAAGACGTCTTCCAGGCCTGGGAGTGGCTGGACAATCAGGACGAGTACGAGGAGACGGTCCCAAGGCCACGCCGCTTCGACATGCGCCGCCAACCACAGTCCCCAACCCTTGCCCCCACCTGGGCCGAGATGGCTGCATGCGTAGGCGCCACCCAGGGCTGGCACCGTCGCGTGGGCTTGGTGCTCTACTACACGGGGCTCCGTGTTGGGCAGGTCATGCAGCTCCGATGGTCGGATTTCGATCTGGACCACGCCAGTGGACCCTTGTTGACCATCCGAGGCGAGTTGGGCAAGACCAAGCACGAGCGCATGGGTCGCGTCGTCCCGGTGTCCGCTCACCTCGTCGAGGAGCTTCGGACCTGGGAGAGGATTGAGGACTGGCTGATCGTCAGTCCGCGGAAGCGAGGGGGCGCTCGGGAACGGATGTTCCGCGCACGGGACATGGGACGGGCTTGGGAACGCGCTGGAGTGCCCCAGGCCTTCTGGAAGCAGCGCCCCGACCACGCCTTCCGCAAGGGCTTGATCTCCGGGCTGAAGCGCGAGGGCGCGGACGATGAGGCTGTCGAGCAGCTTGTCGGCCACAAGCAAGTAGGGCAACGTGCCACCTACATCGATCCGGACGCCCTGCCGATGCGCGAGGCCGTCCGGCTGATCCCGCGGGTCTGGGATGTGCCACTGGCGACGGCGGGTCCGCTCCGGGCGGCCGGGCGGTAGCTACGGCAGTTCCAGCTCGATGAGGATGCGGGGTAGCCGCGTAGCGCAGCAGGTCAAGCGTCGCATCGGGCTGTTCCCGAGCTGTTCCCGCTGTGGCCTTGTCACCGGACAGTCCTCTGTCGAAAACAAAGGAAGAGCCCGGCTTCCGAAGAGGCCAGGGCCTTCGATGGTACTCCCAAGGGGATTCGAACCCCTGTCTCCGCCGTGAGAGGGCGGTGTCCTAGGCCTCTAGACGATGGGAGCCTGTCTGGAATTTCGGGCAGCTATCCGTGAAGTGGTTGGGGCGCCAGGACTCGAACCTGGAACCTTCGGGGCCAGAACCCGACGTCTTGCCAATTCGACCACGCCCCAACAAGCGGCCGAGACCTATTCCCGGCCTGCAGGGGTGTCAAGGGAACTGATCCACGTGGTAGCCGTAGGGCTCCAGGAGGCGGTTCACCTTGTTGAAGTAGTCCTCTTCGGCCAGCTTGGACTCGACGTTCTTGTCGAAGGCCGCCTGGTAGGCCTCGGCGTCCGCCTTCGTGTAGGCCCGGTGCATCGAGTGGTAGGCCTCCGCTCGGTCTCCCCAGGCGTCGACGAGCTGCTGGTGCAGGGTCGCGAGCTCCGGCGTCTCGGGCTGGATCGCCTGGACCTCGTCGTAGAGCTTGTCCGCCAGGGGGAGGACACGCTTCTCCCAGCGCCTGTGGATGTCGTCCGCCTTGACGTTGCCTCGCTTGACCTCTGCTGCGACCTCGAGGAACTCCTGCGCGAGCGCCATGTTGTCCTCGAGCGGAGTGGCCATCGCCTCCGTGTAGTCTGCGGCGTCGTCCGCGAGCGGGTCGCCGCCGCACGCGAGCACGAGGCCCACAACGAGGATGAGGAGCGCGTAGACCGGTGAGCGGGCCGCCATCGGCGTCGGAGGCTAACAGACCAGTGGGGGACGTGGGAGGATCCCGCTGTGAAGAAGCTCGAACAGCTCGTCGCCCGAAGCCGCGCCCTGGCCCGGTCGGCGCGGTCTGGTGTTCCCGGTGCGGCGAAGTCCATTCGACCCGTGCGGTTGGTGCTGCGGCTGAACGACATCGGTCTGGCTCCCGGACTGGTGCGCGCTACTGGCGAGCGGATGAACACCGCGCAGTGGCAGGACGCCATCGTGCGCTTCGAGCAGTGGCTCGGCCCCACCCGCCTGACCATCGCGGGGGGCGAGCCGGCGCGGAGCGAGCACCTGGACCTGCTCGTCCGCTTCGGCAATCGGCTGGAGTGCCCGGTTCACCTCGTCACGGCAGGCCCTGTCGATCGAGCGCGCGCCGGTCTGCTCATCGACCGCGGACTCGCGGCGGTCACGGTCCTCGTGGGCGGCATCGACGAGGGCACCCACGCGGCGACCGTCGGCAGCCCCCTGGCCGAAGCCACCGGAGCGGTCGAAGCCTTTCGCGCTGCGCGGGCATCCCGGACACGCGAGCTGGGGATCTACGTCGGCGTGCCGCTGTCAGAGGCGAACATCCCGAGCGTCGCCGCGATCGCTGCCTGGGCTCGACAGGCGGGCGCGGACGGCGTGCTCGCGACGGTCCCGCTGGGTGTAGATGCTCCCGCCGGTGCGGTCGCCGCGGTCACGGCCCTGGGGCGGGACAACCTCACGCCCGGGCACCTGCAGACCTGGCTCGCCGGCCGCCGGACCCGCGCCCACGGTGGTCTGCGCTGCGAGATCCTCAGCGACGGGACCCTCGCGGTCAGCTCGCACGTGGCGCCCATCGGGAACGTCCGCGCGAGCGACCCCAGGACCGTCTGGGAGGCAGCCGACGAGCAGATCGCCGCCACCCGCGCCCACCCTCGACCCTGGGACGAGGTAGAGCTCGTCCCAGAGAGCCTCTACTCGACCCGATGATCGTCCACCTGGACCAGATACCTGAGATGGGCTTTCAGGTCCCGGAGCTCGGCGACTGGGCGGCGGCGGCTGTGGGGCTCGTCCTGGAAGGCCACGCCGAGCGTGTCGACGGCGAGCTCCTCCTGGTCGCCTACGGTGATGAGATCCGGGTCACCGGGTACATCGCCGCGGTCGTGCGTCGCCCTTGTGACCGGTGCGCAGTGGACCTGGTGGTCGAGCTCGAAGGGGACGTCGATCTCCACTATGTCCCGGCTGGGAGTCGGGAAGGGGAGGAGTGCGGGGCGCTGCACGGGTCCGAGCTCGAGATCGGCTTCTACGCAGACGGCGCGATCGATCTGGCTTCCGTGGTCGGGGAGTACTTTGCGCTTGGGGCCCCTGCCCGGTTAGCGTGCGACGTCCCTGGCGCCAGGGTCGCTGACGGCGAGAGCTGTGGAGCACTGAAAGAGGGCGTCGAAGCGAAAAAACCCGTCGACCCGCGCTTCGCTGCCTTGGCGGGCCTGAAGCTGGACGACTGAGACCACGAGCCCTTCGGGGCGACCGGAGTTCGAAATGGCGGTCCCCAAGAAGCGTACGAGCAAGTCGCGCAAGAACATGCGGCGCAGCCACGACGCCCTGAAGTACGTGGCAGCCAGCGAATCCTGCGACAACTGCGGCGAGCTCAAGCTCCGCCATCACGTCTGTCCCACCTGTGGTCAGTACCGTGGCAAGCAGGTCACCGCCGACAAGCGCGACGACGAATAGACGACGAGCTTTGATCCCTCCCCGTTTCGCTCCTTTGTTGCTCGACGAAGGCCCCCGGTTAAGACCGCCGTCCCCCGCTGAGTGAGGTTGTCGGTGGCCAACGAACAGACCATCTCTCGCGTCCACGCGTTGATCTCCGAGTCCCTCGGCGTCAGCGACGGCGAGATCGTTCCCGCAGCCTCCTTCATCGAGGATCTCGGAGCCGACTCCCTCGACATCGTCGAACTCGTGATGGCGATCGAGAAGGAGTTCGACATCGAGATCTCCGATGACGACGCCGAGCGCATCGCGACGGTCCAAGACGCGATCGACTACATCAACGAGCGCGTCTGAGGATCAGGTTTCGCCCTCCTGCGTGCACGAGAGCTCCAAATGAAGCGGGTCGTCGTCACCGGAGTGGGGGCGGTCAGCCCCTGTGGCAACACCGCGCCGGCCATGTGGAAGAACATGGTCGAGGGCAACAGCGGGATCGGCCCCATCACGCGCTTCGACTGCGCGGGTTGGCCCGTGCGCATCGCCGGCGAGATCGATGGCTTCGACGCCGTCGCGCTGTTGGGTCAGCGGCTGGTCAAGCGCATGGACCCCTTCATGCAGTACGCGGCCGTCGCTGCGGACGAGGCCCTGGCCGACGCCGGCCTCGCGCTGGACGAGATCGACCCGGAGCGCGTGGGCGCCTACGTCGGAACCGGGGTCGGGGGCATCACGGAGCTCCTCAGCGGTCATGAGGACTACGTCCGCGAGGGTCCGAAGGGCGTGTCCCCCTTCTACATCCCGCGATCGCTGACGAACCTCGGGGCCGGGTGGATCGCCATGCGCCTCAACGCCAAGGGGCCGAACCTCGCCGTCGCGACCGCCTGCGCCTCCGCCAACCACAGCATCGGCGAGGCGGCTCGGGCCATCCGCGCGGGAGACGCCGACGTCATCTTCGCCGGCGGGGCAGAGGCCCCCATCTACGGGGCCGCCGTCGCCGGCTTCATGGTGATGAGGGCCCTGTCGAAGAACTCGGAGGATCCCACCCGCGCGTCGAGACCCTTCGACGCGAACCGCGATGGCTTCGTGATTGGTGAGGGGGCCGGGATCCTCGTGGTCGAGGACTACGACCACGCCGTTGCACGAGGCGCCCGCATCTACGCGGAGCTCACCGGCTACGGGCTCAACTGCGATGCCTACCACCTGACGGCGCCATCACCAGGTGGGGAGGGCGCGGCCCGCTGCATGAAGATGGCGCTCCGCACTGCCAGGCTCGAACCCGAGCAGATCGGCTACGTCAACGCCCACGGCACCTCCACGCCCCAGAACGACGTCACCGAGACCCAGGCGCTGCACACCGTCTTCGGCGACCACGCGCGGTCCCTGATGGTCTCGAGCACCAAGTCCGTGACCGGGCATCTGCTGGGGGCCGCCGGCGGCGTCGAGTCCATCGCGACTGTCATGGCCATCCACGAGGGCGTCGTTCCCCCGACGGCGACCTGGGAGGAGCGCGACCCGGCCTGCGATCTGGACTATGTGCCGCAGGTGGCCCGTGACGCACGTATCGAGCACGCCCTGTGCAACTCCTTCGGCTTCGGTGGCACGAACGCTACCTTGCTCTTCTCGAGGGTCTGATGCGCATCGCGATTGCCTCCGATCACGCCGGCTTCGATCTTCGCCAGATCGTCTCGGAGCACCTCGTCGCCCTCGGACACGAGGTCATGGACCTCGGCCCGGCGGCCAAAGCCCGCTGCGACTACCCCGACTTTGCAGAGAAGGTCGGGACGAAGGTGGCTTCCGGGGAGGCGACCTTCGGCTTTCTCTGCTGCGGGACCGGGGTGGGGATGGCAATGGCCGCCAACAAGGTCCGCGGTGTGCGCGCTGCCGTCGTCTCGGATAGTTTCTCGGCCCGCGCGACGCGGGAACACAACGACTGCAACGTCCTGTGTCTCGGTGAGCGGGTCGTCGGTCCCGGTCTCGCTCTTCAGATCGTCGACGCGTTCTTGAGCGGCGAGTTCGAAGGCGGACGCCACGTAGGCCGTGTGCAGAAGATCATGGACCTCGAACGCTGAAGGGGCGCCGAGGTTGGGAGAACAGATGGCCCACCTCGAGCAAGCAGACCCAGAGCTCTTCCAAGCGATCCAGGGCGAGATTCGTCGCCAGGCGCGGGACATCGAGCTCATCGCTTCGGAGAATTACGTCTCGGCCGCCGTGCTCGAGGCCCTCGGGTCTCCGCTGACCAACAAGTACGCGGAGGGGCTCCCGAACCGCCGCTACTACGGCGGCTGTGAAGAGGTCGACAAGGCCGAGATCCTGGCCAGGAACCGGGCGCGGGAGCTCTTCGGAAGCGTCGGGGCGAACGTCCAACCGCACTCCGGGGCGACCGCGAACGCGGCGATCTACCTCGCGGCCCTCGACGGGGGCGACACCATCCTCGGGCTCGATCTCTCCCACGGAGGACACCTCACCCACGGCTCGCCGGTCAACGCTTCTGGCAAGCTCTACCGGGCGGTTCACTACACCCTGGATCCGGCGAGCGGCCGGATCGACATGGGCCGTGTGCGCGAGGCGGCGCTGTTGCACCGCCCGAAGATGATCGTCACGGGTGCCTCCGCCTACCCCCGGTTCTGGGACTGGGAGGCCTTTCGTGCGGTCGCGGACGAGGTCGGCGCCCTGCTCTTCGCCGACATCGCCCACGTCGCGGGCCTCGTCGTGACGGGCCACCATCCCAGCCCGATTCCGCACTGCGACTACGTCTCGACCACGACCCACAAGACGCTTCGCGGACCCCGCGGCGGCCTGGTCATGGGCACGAGGCAGACCATGAAGCGGCTCAACTCGGCGGTCTTCCCGGGTACCCAGGGGGGGCCCATGATGCACTGCATCGCCGCAAAGGCCGTGGCCTTCAAGGAGGCCCTCGACCCGAGCTTTTCGGCGTACTCCGCCCAGGTCCTCGACAACTCCAAGGCGATGGCGAACCGGCTGACGGAGCGAGGCTTCGAGCTCGTCAGCGGCGGCACGGACAACCACCTGATGCTCATCGATCTGTCCGGGAGGGACATCTCCGGCAAGGACGCAGAGGACCTCCTCGGCCGTGTCGGGATCACGACGAACAAGAACACCGTTCCTGGCGAGAAGCGCAGCCCCTTCGTCACCTCCGGCATCCGCATCGGAACCCCCGCGATGACGACGCGTGGCATGGACGCGGAGGCCAGCGTGCGCATCGCTGACTGGATCGCCGATACGCTCGACGACGGCGACGACACCGAGGTGGCAGCGCGGGTCAGCGGCGAAGTCGCTGCCTGGTGCGCCGACCACCCCGTGCCAGAGGTCCACCTCGACTGGACCGCGAGGCGCGCAGGTTGACCTGTCCCTTCTGCCAGCACCGGGCCAGTCGCGTCGTCGACTCGCGCAGCCTCGGCGAAGCGATCCGCCGCCGCCGGGAGTGCGAGGGCTGCGCCCGACGGTTCTCGACGCTGGAGCGGCTCGACCGGCGGATGCCGCAGGTCTTGAAGAAGGACGGCACCCGTCAGGCCTTCGACCTCCACAAGGTGCGTCGCGGCTTCGCGCTGAGCTGTCGCAAGCGGCCGGTGGACAACCAGGCCATCGATGACGCTCTCGGCCGCATCGAGGCTCGCATCTACGGCTCTGCCCAGGCCGACATCACCAGCGAGCAGGTGGGCCGGCACGTGCTCGAAGAGCTGCGCGGGCTGGACGGCGTGGCCTTCGTGCGCTTCGCCTCGGTCTACCTGGAGTTCGATGATCCGGAGCAGTTCCTCGGCCTGGTGGAGCGCAGCCTGGGGGGAGTCGAGTGAGCCGCGAGCACGACGCCGTCTTCATGCGGCGCTGCCTCCAGCTGGCCCGACGGGGAGCTGGCCGGACCGCGCCGAATCCGCTGGTCGGGGCGCTGGTCGTACGGGACGGGGAAGTGCTCGGCGAGGGGTGGCACGCTCGGTACGGGAGCGCCCACGCCGAGATCGGGGCTCTCGATGGCGTCGAGGCCTCGGGCTGCACCATGTACGTCAGCCTCGAGCCGTGTTGCTGGCACGGCAAGACGCCTCCCTGCACCGACGCCGTGCTGGCCAGCGGGGTCGAGCGTGTCGTCGTGGGCATGGTGGACCCGCATCCGAACGTGCAGGGTCAGGGACTCGCCATCCTCCGGTCCGCCGGGATCGAGGTCGACCTCGGCTGCGAGGAAGAGGCCTGCCGCGACCTCAACGCGGGCTTCATCAAGGCCCACGAGCGTGGCCTCCCGCGGGTCTGGCTGAAGGCCGCGACCACCCTGGACGGCCACATCGCCGACCACGCCGGCGCCTCGAGGTGGATCACCTCTCAGGAGGCCAGGGGCGAGGGTCACCGGATGCGAGATCGCTGCGACGCCATCCTCGTCGGCTCGGGCACCCTGCTGGCAGATGACCCGGCGCTGACGACCCGCGGGGTCGAGGGCGGCCGCGACGCCCTGCGGTGCATCCTCGACACCGAGCTCCGCTGTCCAGAGGACGCTCGCATACTCCGCGCCGGGCAGCGCCCTCCGCTCTTGTTCTGCGCCGAGGACGCACCCCAACGCCAGCTCCGCGCGGTCGTGGTGCGTGTGCCGCGGGCCGAAGCTGGCCTGGATGTCGGGGCGGTGCTCCGCGAGCTCTGCCGCAGGAACATCCACGAGGTCCTCGTCGAGGGAGGAGCCACCGTCACCCGCAGCCTGCTGGATGCCGGGGTCGTCGACCGGATGCTGTTGTTCCTGGCTCCCAAGGTCCTCGCTGGAGGGGCCGGCTTCGTCGGCGGGCCGCCGAAAGACCTCGCGGAGGCAAGTCGCTTTCGTGTTCGCAGCGTCCGCCGCGTCGGCCCGGACGTGCTCCTCGATCTGGAGGTGAGCTGATGTTCACTGGTCTCGTCACCGACCTGGGAGAGGTCCTCGAGTTGACCCCCCATGGCCGCGGTCGCCGGCTGCGACTCTCGACCGCCTACGACATCGATGACCTGGAGCTGGGCGCGAGCATCGCCTGCGACGGCATCTGCCTCACCGTCGAGTCCAAGAAGCCAGGCAGCTTCACGGTCACCGCTGGCATCGAGACGCTGCAGTGCACGACCCTGGGCGGCTGGAAGCGGGGCCGGAAGGTGCACCTCGAGCAGGCGCTGAGGCTGGGCGATCGACTGGGCGGACACCTCGTCTCCGGCCACGTCGACGGGGTTGGCAGGACGACGAAGATCGAGCGCCTCCAGGAGAGCGTGGTGACCTGGATCGAGGCCCCTCGGGAGCTGTCGCGATATGTGGCCACGAAGGGCTCCATCTGCATCGATGGGGTCTCGCTCACTGTCAACGAGGTCCGAGGAGCCACCTTCCGCGTCAACCTGGTGCCCCACACCGTCGCGAACACCCACCTCGGGAGCGGCCTGGGCGAGCCGGTCAACCTCGAGGTCGACCTCCTCGCTCGCTACGTGGAGCGGCTACTCGAGGGGGCCGAGCCGGGACTGACGATGGAGAGGCTCCAGGAGCTCGGGTACGGAGGCAAGTCATGAGTTTCGAGGTGATGGACCCGGACCCGATGGTCCGAGCCGAGACCGCGATCGACGACATTCGGGCCGGACGGATGGTCATCCTCGTGGACGACGAGGATCGGGAGAACGAGGGCGACCTCACGATGGCCGCGGAGAAGGTCACGGCGGAGGGCATCAACTTCATGGCGCGCGAGGGACGGGGTCTGATCTGCCTGTCGCTCACCGGTGCTCGCATCGACCGCCTCGGCCTGCCGATGATGTCGGTCAACAACCAGAGCCCGTACCACACGGCGTTCACCGTCTCCATCGAGGCCCGCGAGGGTGTCAGCACGGGAATCTCGGCAGCGGACCGGGCTCGCACCGTCCAGGTGGCCATCGACAACGACACCGGCGCATCGGACCTGGTCACACCGGGCCACATCTTCCCGCTCAAGGCGCGGGATGGCGGTGTCCTCGTGCGCACCGGCCAGACAGAGGGCAGCGTCGATCTCGCTCGCCTCGCGGGCCTCGAGCCAGCTGGTGTCATCTGCGAGATCATGAACGATGACGGCACGATGGCCCGGCTGCCGGACCTTCGGCAGTTCGCTGCGAAGCACGAGCTCCACATCGTGACCATCGCCGACCTCATCCAGTGGCGGCTCCGCAACGAGCGCCTGGTCGAGCGGGTCATGGACGCGCGCTTCCCGATCCCCGGTCTGGGCGACTTCAACGCTCGCATCTACCGCTCGCGCACTCCCAACGGTGGCCTCCACATGGCCCTGTGGAAGGGCGCGATCGAAAACCCGAGCCTGGTGCGCATCCAAGCCAGCGACCCGGTGGGCGATGTCTTCAAGGCGGGCAGCTCCGACGCCGCCGCACAGCTCGACGCCGCGGTCTGCCAGATCGCGGACGAGGGCAGCGGACTGTTCGTCTACATGAACGTCTTCGGTGGACGCTCGGAGGACGCGCTCCTCCACATGATCCGCGGTCACCTGCTCCCGCTCGACGGCGAGGAGGAGCAGAAGGAGGTCCGGGCGAACCCGAACACTGGGTTCCGCGACTTCGGCACAGGCGCCCAGATCCTCGTGGACATGGGCGTGCGCCAGCTGCGGCTGTTGACGAACAACCCGCGGAAGATCGTGGGCCTGGAGGGCTACGGCCTCGAGGTCGTCGAGCGGGTGCCGATCAACGTCACGACTACAGCGGACAACAAGTCCTTCCTCGAGGCCCGGCGAGAGCAGCTGGGTCATCTCATCTCGCTGTCTTCCGAGACGGGGGTCTGACATGTTGGTCTACGAAGGTGATCTCCTCGACGTCGGCGGGCACTTCGCCCTCGTCGTCTCCCGCTTCAACGACCTCATCACGGGGCGGCTGCTCGAGGGGGCCCTCGACACCCTGAGGCGTCACGGGGTCTCGGACGAGCGCGTCACGGTGGTGTGGGTTCCCGGTGCCATCGAGCTGCCGCTGGTCTCCGCTCGCTTCGCCGCGAGGGCCGACATCGACGCCGTGATCGCGCTGGGCTGCATCATCCGCGGTGGGACACCGCACTTCGACTACGTCGCGGCCGAAGCGGCGAAGGGTCTCGCCGGCGTGATGACCACGACGGGCAAGCCCATCGCCTTCGGCGTGCTGACCACGGAGAGCATCGAGCAGGCGATCGAGCGGGCTGGCACGAAGATGGGCAACAAGGGCAACGAGGCGGCGCTGAGCGCGCTGGAGATGGTCTCCCTTCTGAAGAAGCTAGACGGCTAGTGGCCTCTCGTCGCCGCGCCAGAGAGTACGCCCTCCAGGCGCTCTACCAAGCTGATCAGGTCGGTGGATCCGTGCTCGACGCGTTGAGCGGCTTGTGGTCCGGCTTGCTCGGGGACAGCGACGGCGAGCTGGGTCGCCGCGACGCCGAGTCAGCCGAGATCGAGTTCGCGACCATGCTCTCCCAGGGCGTCCGCGACCACCAGGAGGCGCTCGACGTCCGAATCGAGACGACCTCGACGAACTGGCGCATCGCGCGCATGTCCGTGGTCGACCGAAACATCCTCCGGCTCGGCGCGTACGAGCTGCTGCACATGGACGACATCCCGGCCAATGTCAGCATCAACGAGGCGGTGGAGCTGGCGAAGCGGTTCGGTACGAAGGACTCTCGCGCCTTCGTCAACGGCATCCTCGATCGCATCGCCAAGGACGTGGGGGCTGTGTGAAAGGACACTGCTTCTGGTTGGTGCTGGCGAGCCTCATCATCGCCATCAGCGTCTTGCTCGACACCAGCAGCCAGACGGTCGAGGTCTTCGGCTACACCCTCCCGCCCCTCTGTTCCTTCAAGGTGCTCACGGGCTGGAACTGCCCGGGCTGCGGGTTGACTCGAAGCTTCGCCTTCATGGGCGAGCTGTCCATCGTCGAGGCTTTTCGGATGCACAACTTCGGGCCGGTGATGTGGATCGCGGTCGCGGCACAGATTCCCTATCGGCTCGTCCGGATGAGGCTGGAAGCCCGAGTGGCCTGAGCGGGTTGGGGTAAGGTCTCGCGACCACGGACCACCGATGCTCTTGTCACTCATCCTCCCAGTCCTCGCCGGGCCGTGCGAGGACGACGCCGCCGGTCGCGCCTGTGTCGAAGCGGCCTTGGAGCACGCCCTGAGCGGCGAGTCCGCCGCCGCTTCAGAGTTGAAGTCGGCCTGCGACGCGGGCAACGACGATGCCTGCTTCCACAGGGGCGTCTACGCGCTCGTGCTCGGCAAGGACCAGGACTTCGAGGTCAGCGAGAGCGGCCGCGACGCCCTCGCCGGCAAGTGCAAGGCGGGGGTAGGTGCGGCCTGCTACCACCTCGCTGTGTTGCACGACCGAGGTCCCATCGACTGGCGGGATCGGAGCCAGGCCAGCATGTACAACCGACAGGCCTGCGGAGCCGGGGACCCACGCGGCTGCCACGCCCAGGCGGTGGCCTATGCCGCCGGAGGATCGGCGACGGGCGTCACCAAGGCGAAGGCCCTGTTTTCAGATGCCTGCTACGAGCAGGACCACGCCCAGTCCTGTGTGGGCCTGGCGGAGCTCTTGACGGCATCGGAGCCCCAGGCAGCGGAAGAGGCCATGGAGCGGGCTTGCGCACTGGGCTCGCGAGGCGCCTGCAAGTGAAGCCTCAGCTGGTGTGGCTCGTCATCCCCCTGCTCGTCGGGCTCTCCCAACCCGTGCTCTGGGGCATGAACGACCGCATGGCCCGGGACAGCGGCCAGATGGAGGCCGCGGCGGTGCTCCACATCATCGGCGCGGTCTTTGGCTTCGTGCTCGTCTTCGTGGGCCTGAAGGGGGCCGGTGGCATCGCTGGTCTGGCCAGGGTGCCCTGGTGGGCCTGGCTGGCCGGGGTCATCGGCGTCTCCGGGATGGCGGGCATGATCCGCGCCATTCCAGAGGTCGGCGTCGCTGCTGCCCTTGCCGTCGTCGTGGCCAGCCAGCTCCTCGCCTCGCTCGTCTTCGAACACTTCGGCTGGATGGGACTTCCGAAGCAACCGCTCACGATGACGCGGCTCGCCGGGGTGGCCCTCTGCGCCGCCGGCGCCTGGCTCGTCTCACGCTGAGGGGTTCTCGAGCGCTCCCGCCAGCTCTCGTGTGAGGGCGCGCAGAGGCTCGACGGCCTCGGCGCCGTGGGCCTCGACGAGGCGAACGAAGGCGGAGCCCACGACCACCCCGTCGGCCCCCCGGGCGACGAGCGCTGCGTCCTCGGCGGTGCGGATGCCGAAGCCCACGGCGACGGGGTGGCCCGAGAGCTCTCGCACGCGGTGAACGCGCCTCACGAGGTCATCGTCGCCCTGGAACGCGGCTCCGGTGACTCCGGTCATCGACACGTAGTAGAGGAAGCCCCCGGCGCTCGCCGCCAGGCCTACGATGCGGTCGTCTGGTGTGGTGGGCGCGACGAGGAGGATGGGGTGGATGCCTCGGGCTTGCAGCGCTGACCGGAACCCTGACTCCTCCTCGACCGGGCAGTCCACGCAGAGGACGCCGTCGATGCCGACCTCGGCGCAGCGCTGGGCGAGGCGCTCGTAGCCGTAGCAGAGGAAGGGATTCAGGTAGCCGAAGAGGACCTTCGCGCAGTCCAGGTCCGCGGCGATGTCGAGGGCGCCCTCCAGGGTCATGCCTGCAGCCAGGGCCCGCTCGGAGGCCCGCTGGATCGCTGGTCCGTCGGCGCCAGGGTCCGAGAAGGGCACGCCGATCTCGAGGATGTCGGCGCCCCCGTCGACCAGGGCCTGGAAGAGCTCGGGCGAGACCGCTGGCGAGGGATCGCCCGCGCAGAGGTAGCCGATGAGCAGCGGGCGCCGCTCGGCGAAGAGCGCGTCGAGACGGTTCACAGCCCCATCCTCTGACTCAGCGTCTCCATGTCCTTGTCTCCCCGGCCCGACAGGTTGACGAGGATGTCCGCGTCCTTGCCGACGAAGCTCAAGACGCGGGGCAGGGCCGCGATGGCGTGGGCGGACTCCAGCGCGGGCAGGATGCCCTCTGTCTCGGCGAGGAGTCGGGTGGCTTCGAGCGCCTCGTCGTCTGTGACCGCGAGGTAGGTCGCCCGACCGCTGTCTGCGAGCCAGGCGTGCTCTGGCCCGACCCCCGGGTAGTCGAGGCCGGCGCTGATCGAGTGGGCTGGCTGGACCTGTCCGTGCGCGTCTTGCAGGAGGTAGCTCTTCTGGCCGTGCAGCACGCCCACGCGACCGCCCCGGATCGAAGCGGCGTGCTGGCCAGACTCGATGCCGTGGCCGGCCGCCTCTACGCCGAAGAGGGAACAGCCGAGATCGTCGCGGAAGGCGTGGAAGATGCCCATCGCGTTGCTGCCACCTCCGACGCAGGCCACGATGGCGTCGGGAAGCCCTGCTCCGGCGGCCTCCATCTGCTCGCGAGCCTCGTAGCCGATGCAGGCCTGGAGCTCGCGCACCATGACCGGGTAGGGGTGTGGGCCGGCAACCGAGCCGATGCAGTAGAAGGTGTCGGCGACGTTCGTGACCCAGTCGCGCAGCGCCTCGTTCATGGCGTCCTTCAGGGTGCGCGTGCCGCTGTGGACAGGGATGACCTCGGCCCCCAGCAGGCGCATGCGCGCGACGTTCAAGCGCTGGCGGACCGTGTCTTCCTCGCCCATGTAGACGACGCAGTCCAGGCCGAACAGTGCGCAGGCCGTGGCCGTGGCGACTCCGTGCTGGCCCGCCCCGGTCTCGGCGATCACCCGACCCTTGCCCATGCGCCTGGCGACGAGCAGCTGACCGATGCAGTTGTTGATCTTGTGCGCCCCGGTGTGGTTCAGGTCCTCGCGCTTGAGCCAGATGTTCCCTCCGAGCTGCTCCGAGAGGCGCCTGGCCCGGTACAGCAGCGAGGGGCGGCCCACGTAGTCGCGCATGTAGCGCTCGTACTCCACTCGGAATGCGTGGTCGGCCCAGGCCTTCTCCCAGGCGACCGTGAGCTCCTCCAGCGCCGGCACGAGGGTCTCGGCGACGTAGCGGCCGCCGTAGGGGCCGAAGTGGCCGCGAGCGTCCGGGACGGGGGTCATGGGCTCTCCGAATCGGCGGGCCGGAGTAACGTCGTGCAGGTGAAGCGGCTCCTGCTCCTCGTCGCCGGACTCCTGCTCGCCGTCGGCGCGGTCCTTGGTCTCGAGACCTGGCTTCGCGATCGAGAGGCAGGCAAGGGGCTCGTCCCCTATCCGACCGAGCGGCTCGGCTATCTCGTCCAGCACCCCGAGTCGGACAGCGGCGTTCCCGGAGACATCGTCGTCCTCGGAGACTCGCTCACCGATGGTGGCGGGCTCCCCCGGGTCGAGGCCTGGCCTGGCGTCGCCGCCGAGCTCCTCGGTCGGGACGTCTTCAACCTCTCCTCGGTGGGCTGGGACGTCGGGCACGTCGCCGCCGCAGCCCACGACCTCGCCCCGGAGCTCTCTCCTCGGCTGCTCGTCTACGCCGCCTTCACGAACGACGGGACCCCGACTCGCCTCATCGGAGATCCGCCTGTCTTCGTCGGCATCGGCGCGCCGCCGGGCCTCGAGTGGGCGTCTCCGTGGCTGCCGCGCTCCGCCATCGTCCGCTACTTCGTCGGCTCCAGCTTCGCGAGGGCCAGCCTCGACGGGCGCGTCTTCGACGACGACGACTTCTTCGAGCGGCGCTTCGAAGAGCTCGCCGAGGTGGAGCACGAACTCCTCGTCTTCGTCCTCGTGCCGCACGTCTTCGGCGCCAACGAGCCAGGGGGCAACGAGACCTACGCGTCCCACTACTGGTCGGCCCAGGCCATCGAGCACCAGCGCATCCTCGACGCCGCAGAGCGTGCCGGAGTCCCGGCGGCCAGCGTCTTCCCCTACCTCGTCGAGTCCGGCCGCCAGGACTTCATGCGCGAGCACCTGCAGGATCGCGTTCACCCCGACGCAGCGGGCCAGGCGCTCTTCGCAGAGGCCTTCGTCGACATCCTCGGGCGCCACGAGCGCGGCGAGCCCTTCCGGACGGCACCCTTCGAGGGGAGCGAGGCACCGCCGCGCCCGCATCGCCCTGGTGGGGGCAAGGGCAAGCGCTGAGCCGTGCTCAGGCCTGGAGCCTCCCCGGGGGGCGATGCGCCTCCTGGACGAAGCGACGGACCTTGTCCCGATCCATGACCCCAGGCGCGGACTCGCACCCGCTGGCGACGTCGACCCCCCACGGCCGGACCGAGGCGACGGCTTCGGCCACGTTCTCCGGTGTGAGCCCACCGGCGAGGATCATCGGACCGAGCTTCGCGGCCTCTCGGGCGAGATCCCTATCGACCCTCCGGCCCGTCCCTCCGGCCTGCCCCGGCACATATGCGTCCAGGAGGAAGGGCGAGTTGGTGTGCCTGCGGATCCGGTCGAGCACGTCGTCGGTGGCCACGAAGGCACGCAAGCATGGGACCCCGAGCCACGCTCCATAGCCGGGGGGCTCGCTCCCGTGGAGCTGGACGCGGCTGGGCCGGATCGCCTCGACGAGCTCGGCGAGCTCTGCCTCGTCGCGGTCCACGACGACCAGGATCGACTCGATCCGGACCGCGGCGGCGATCTCCGCTGCGATCTCGACCGAGACGCATCGCGCCGATTTGGCGTGCAGGTTGATGCCCACGGCGTCGGCGCCGCAGGACTCGGCGAAGAGCGCGTCCGCGGAGCTCTGGACCCCGCAGATCTTCACCCACATCCGAGCTGCTTCAGCGCCTCGCCGACATCGGGTTGGGCCATCAGGGCGGTCCCGACGAGCACTCCGTGAGCACCGGCGGCGAACATCCTGCGGGCGTCCGTCCTGGTCTTCAGGCCGGACTCGGCGACCTTCAACACGCCACGGGGGATCGCGGGCAGGAGCGCTTCGCTCACGGCGAGGTCGACCTGGAGGCTGTGGAGGTTGCGGTTGTTGGTCCCGACGATGCGAGCACCGGCGTCCAGCGCCAGCCGGACCTCCTCGTCGTCGTGGGTCTCCACGAGGACCTCGAGCCCGATCTCGTGGGCGTGCGCGAGCAGCCTGGTGAGGCGGGCGGGCTTCAGGAAGGCCACGATCAACAGGGCGGCATCTGCCCCGATGGCCCTGGTCTCGTCCAGCTGCAGCTCGTCGAGGATGAAGTCCTTGCGCAGGACCGGAATGCCGACCGCAGCGCGGACCTTGACGAGGTCGCGGAGCGCGCCGCCGAAGTGGGGACCGTCCGTCAAGACGGAGATGGCGCTGGCGCCGGCGGCTTCGTAGGCCCTGGCGACCGAGATGGGCTCCGCGCCCTTCCTGAGGTCACCGCGGCTGGGTGAGCGGCGCTTTATCTCCGCGATGAAGCTGAGCTTTCGCCTTCCCTTCAGCACCTCGTGCAGGCTGCGGACATCTGGAGCCCAGTCGGTGGCCGGCGGGGCCTCCTGGAGCAGTCGCACCTCCCGGCGCTTCGCGGGTCGGATGCGGTCGAGGAAGCTCATGCGTTGGTCGCCTCGACGAGCTTGTGGAGGGTGAGCGCGGCGTCGCCGTCGCCGAGCCTTCGCTGGGCCCTGACCACGCCATCGCGGAGGTCCTCTGCGAGGCCCGCGACGTAGAGCGCGGCGCCCGCCGAATACGCGACGGCGTCTGCCCTCGGGGAGCGTTCTCCCTCGAAGATGGCGGTCAGGATGCTGGCGTTGTCCGCGGCATCGCCGCCTCGCAGGGCGAGCAGGTCGGCGGTGTCGAGGCCGACATCCGAGGGGCTGATGCGGTAGGTGCGCAGCTCGCCGGCGACGACCTCGCAGACCAGCGACGGTCCGGAGATCGACAGCTCGTCGAGGCCGCCGTGGCCGTGCACCACGAGGGAGTGCTCCGTGCCCAGCTCGGCGAGGACCGCGCCGATGGGCTCGACGAGGGCCTCGCTGAAGACGCCGAGGACCTGTCTTTGGGCGCCGGCGGGGTTGGTCAGGGGTCCGAGCACGTTGAACATGGTACGCACACCCAGGGCCCGACGGGGCCCCACCGCGTGGCGGGTCGCGGCGTGGTGGGAGGGCGCGAAGAGGAAGGCGATACCTACCTCCGCGAGGATCTCGCCGAGGCGCTCGGGGGTCTGGGCGAGGTTCACGCCCAGGGCCTCCAGCACGTCCGCGCTGCCAGCTCTCGAGCTCACCGAGCGGTTGCCGTGCTTGGCGACCGTGGCCCCGCCCGCAGCCGCGACGATCGCGGCGGCTGTGGAGAGGTTGAAGGTGCCGCTGTTGTCCCCGCCTGTCCCACAGGTGTCGACGAGGGTCCGATTCGCTGGGACGGGGATCCCGACGGCGTGGCGTCGCATGACCCTCGCCGCGGCGGCGATCTCCGTGACCGTCTCGCCCTTTGCGCGGAGGGCGACGAGCAGGCCAGCGATCGCCTCGGGGGGCAGCTCCCCCTGGAGCATCGCCTCGAAGGCGCCGTCGACCTGCTCGGCGGACAGATCACGGCCTGACAGCAGCCTCTCCAGCAGTGTGGCGATCATGGGGTCACCAGCCAGTTTCGAAGGAGATCCATGCCGTGCTCCGTGAGGATGGACTCGGGGTGGAACTGAACGCCCTCGATCGGGAGCTCGCGGTGTCGGAGTCCCATCAGTGTCCCGTCCTGGGTCCAGGCGGTCGCCTCCAGGCAGTCCGGGAGGTCCTCGACGACCAGGCTGTGGTACCGGGTCGCGGTGAAGGGGGAGGGGAGATCGCGGAAGACACCCCGGCTGTCGTGGTGGATCGGCGAGGTCTTGCCGTGCATCAGCTCCTTTGCGCGCACGACCTTCGCCCCGAAGACCTGGCCGATGGACTGGTGGCCGAGACAGACACCGAGGATCGGGATGTCTCCTGCGAAGCGGCGGATCGTCTCCATGGAGATGCCAGCGCGGTCCGGGTCGCAAGGCCCCGGCGAGATCAAGAGCCGGTCCGGTGCCTCGGCTTCGATGCCGGCGATGTCGATGCGATCGTTGCGGAAGACCGGCACCTCAGCGCCCAGCACCTGGAGATACTGCACGATGTTCCAGGTGAAGCTGTCGTAGTTGTCGACGACCAGGACCTTCGTCACAGGCCCTCCCTGGCGACTTCGAGGGCGCGCAGGACGCCGCCCGCCTTGGCGAGGGTCTCCTGGTATTCCATGGCCGGATCCGAGTCCGCGACGACGCCGGCGCCGACCTGCAGGGTCCAGGTCTCGCCGCACCGCCAGACCGTGCGGATGGCGATGCAGGTGTCCAGCGTCCCGTCGAAGCCGAGGTAGCCGACGGCGCCGCCGTAGAGTCCGCGAGCGCATGGTTCGTACTCGTCGATGATCTCCATCGCGCGCACCTTGGGCGCTCCGGAGAGCGTCCCCGCGGGGAAGGTCGCCCGGATGGCGTCAGTGGCGTCCTTTCCCTCGGCGAGGGTCGCCTTGATGGTCGAGACGATGTGCATCACGTGCGAGAAGCGCTCGATGTGCATGAGGTCCTCGACCTGGACGGTGCCCTTCGCCGCTACCCGCCCGAGGTCGTTGCGCCCGAGGTCGACGAGCATGACGTGCTCCGCTCGCTCCTTCGGGTCTGCGAGGAGCTCCTCGCCGAGGGCCCTGTCCTCCTCCTCGTCGAGCCCCCGGCGGCGGGTGCCGGCGATGGGAGCGACGAGGACCTCGTTGTCCTCGACCCGCACCATCACCTCGGGGGAGGCTCCGATGACGAGCTGCTCCGGGAAGCGCAGGCAGAACATGTAGGGGGACGGATTCACCGCCCGCAGCGCACGGTACAGGTCGAAGTCGTCTCCGTCGTAGGACAGCGAGAAGCGCTGGGAGAGCACGACCTGGATGCAGTCGCCTGCGCGGATGTACCCCTTGATGTCCTCGACGGCCGACTCGAAGTCCGCGCGCTCGAAGTTGCTGGTCAGCGCGGCGGCTCGGGGCTGGCGCGTCGATCGCGCGGGGAGGGGCCCCCGCAGCTTCTCGATGACGCCGTCGATGCGTGAGAGGGCCCCCTCGTAGGCCACGCGCTGGTCGACGCCGGGCTTGGAGAGCACGACCTGGACTACGAGGATGCGGTGCCTCAGGTTGTCGAAGATGACCAGGCTGCGGGGCACGGCGAAGCACATGGTGGGCCCCTCGTCGGGCCCGGAGGGGTGCTCGGGGGGCATGCGCTCCCACCAGCGCACTGCGTCGTAGCCGAGCCAGCCGACCGCTCCGCCAGCGAAGCGCGGGAGCCCCGCGACCTCGACGCTCTGGAAGCGGGACAGCTGCTCACCGAGGAACTCCAGCGGGTCGTCACGCTGCTCGCGCAGGCTGACGAAGCCGTCCTTCACGACCTCGCAGGTGCGGCCCGTGGCTCTCACCACGAAGGCTGGGTCGAGGCCGATGAAGCTGTAGCGACCCCAGCGCTCCCCGCCCTCGACGGACTCGAGCAAGAAGGCGTAGTCTCCCTCGCAGACCTTCAAGAAGGCGCTCACCGGCGTGTCGAGGTCCCCGAGGATCTCGCGGAAGACAGGCACGGCGACGGGCTCGCCGCCGCTGGTGAGGTCGAGGAACTCGGCGAGGCTCGGGGTTGCCATGGCCCCGGCACCTATCCCGCTCGTGTTTGCGATCCACGGACGCGTGGGTACTAAGGGGGCTGGAGAGACCGATGTCAGAGAGCCCCCTGGTCACGATCAGCCCCCTCGCCCTGGAGAGCGTTCGCGAGCTCCTCGCCGACAACGACATGGAGGGCTGGGGGCTCTACATCGGCATCCGTGGGGGTGGCTGCAGCGGCTACAGCTACCAGCTCGAGTTCGTCGAGGAGCCCCACGACGACGACCTCGTCTACGAGTTCGAGGGCGTCGACGTCTTCGTCGGCCCTCTCAAGCGCGAGTACCTCGCGGGCACCGTCATCGACTACAAGGACACGCTCATGGAGGCGGGGTTCAAGATCCTCAATCCCAACGCAAAGCGCGCCTGCGGCTGCGGCGAGTCCTTCGACATCGACGATGCCAACCCACCGGGGGCCTCGGCCTTCTGAGAAGAAACCCCCAGGCGACCATCGCCTGGCGGCTCTTTGGAGGAGGAACGCGAGTCAGTTGATCACTGGGTGACCATCTCCAGCGGGGCCATCGTGGCCACACCGAAAAGTATGAGGGGAAGGTCCATCTCGGCCGGTGGGGCCGTGTGGAAGTAGGCTTCGACGACCAGGGCGAACTCGCCGTCGGCGTATTGGCTGAGCACGGCGGCGTCCGTGATGTCGGCGTCGTAGTCGCTCTGGTCGGCCGGGAAGTCGCTGATGACGGCGATCAGGGCGTCGTCGTCGGAGAGCTCGCGGTCGGAGCTGATGAAGACACGGACCGCGGTCGCGAAGTCGCCGAGCTTGTAGGTGTCGAACTCGGGGTCGCTGATGCTGCTGTCGTCACCATCGAAGACGGTGTCGAACTCGGGGTCGCTGATGCTGCTGTCGTCACCATCGAAGACGGTGTCGAACTCGGGGTCGCTGATCTTCAGCGCCGTGAGCTCGAAGTCTTCCAGAGCGCTGACATCAACCGGGGACTCGGCGATGAGGTCGTCGACCGTTCCCAGCTCGGAGGCCTGGACGTAGGAGATCGTGCCGTCCTCTGCTTCCTCGAGCTCTGGCATCGAGATGCTGACAGGGGCGAGGAAGGGGATCTCGACCTCGCCGCATGCGGTGAGGACGGGGAGCGCGGCCAACAGCGGGATTAGCTTTCGCATTGTGCGTGGATTCCTCCAGGGTTCTGCCAGAGGTCAATCCAAGATGCGTGCCAAGCCCATGACTGTGGGATTTCAAGGACTTGGCGATGACACAGAGGGAAGAACCGTATGCCTCCGCACCCACCGGATCTAGGGCGGGTACGAAGACATTCGGTTTGGCGCCGCTGGCGCTCCTCCAACGAACCTCTCGGATCCGATCCGGGCTCGTTTAGAGAAAAAACTCCCCGACGTCCCTGCGTCGTTGCGGGTCACCACCTTCTTCCTGGCAGTACAGCGCGTTCACCGCCACCAGCACCGCCGTGACCGAGTCGATGTTGAGCACGTCCGCCAGCGGCAGGGCCGAGAGCCGCAGATCCTCGAAGTTGAGCGGGCAGACATCCAGCTGTCCCTCCATCACCAGCGGCAGTCCGTGGGAGCGGCAGATCAGGGGGCGCTCCTGGTAGATCGCGCAGGCGCCGTCGAGCAGGAGCGTGCAGTGCTCCGCCTGGCGCTGGGCGGCGAGGCGCTGGTGGACATCCGCGCCCACCGCCGCGAGGGCCTGGGCCACCGCCGCGTACTCGACGTCGCTGACCGTGCGCTCGGTCTGGCAGCATCCGTCGCAGCCGCGCCGGCAGGCGAACTCTGGTGCGTGCTCGCTCTCGACCCGACGGCTGTGGGCGTCGACCTTGTGGCGCAGCGCGCGGAGGTTCCGCAGCGGGTCCCTGCTCACGCGAACACCTCCGCCAGCTGCTCCATCCTCCTGAAGTCACGGCCCAGGATCAGGCAGGCAGCCCCTGCCTCGGTGGCCATCTCCCCGTCTGTGTCCTCGCGGTCGCCGATGTGGAGGATCCGGTCCACCGGAACACCCATCGCCGCCGCTGCTGCCTCCAGCCCGAGGGGGTTCGGCTTGTAGGCGCCCAGGCCCTCGCAGCTGATCAGCGCTGCCCAGCCCTCGAGGATCCCCATGTTCGCGAGCTTCTGCTCCGGGGGGTAGTCGCTCACCACGGCGCGCGGAAGCCCGCTGGCATCGAGCGCGGCGAAGACCTCGTGCAGCCCCGCGAATGCGGTCCGGGGGGAGAAGGTCGCGGGCCAGGCCCCATGGACGACCTGGTCGATGACCTGCCGCGCCCGGTCCGGGTTGGCCCCGACCTGCTCCCCGAGCCGGCGTGCCACCTCGCCGCGGAGATCGTCGCTGACGACGCCGTCGCTTCGGACCTGCTCGACGACGCCGCTGTAGCGACTCAGGAGCAGCGGATGACGGAGGAGGTAGGGCAGCAGCAGGGCCTTTTGCAGCCCCAGCGGGTACAGGGTCCCGTCCACGTCGAAGGTGACAGCGTCGAAGCGGCTGCGATCGACGTTCGGGTCCGACATCTTCCCGCGCTTGCCCCTGCCCCGGAGGCGGTGCTATCCGTGTGTGCTGGCAGGGGCCACTCGGCACCGGAGGAGACGAATGTTCACCGCGCTCATCTTGACGCTCGGCTGTGACGACCCGGGACAGTACGGGTATGCGGGCTACGACATGGTCGATCACTTCCCTCTGGACGGGCAACGGGAGTGGACCTACACCAACGAGGGCATCGCTTGGCGCCTCAACGTCGACATGCTCGACAACCCGGTCGTGTCGGACACCACCACCATCCACACCTTCGAATACTGGCAGGCGGACGCCAACGGCGTGTCCGCGAACCTGCTGATGACGCTGGACGTCAGCTCGGACACCTACAACGGCGTCCAGTTTCACGGCTACGAGGTCATCTCGGACCCGATCGACTGGGACACCGGGAGCACGGACGACAGCGGCGACAGCGGTGTCACCGGCTGGGGCCCGGCCGAGCTCGTGAGCTTCGATCCGCCCCTGGTCCTCGCCGAGTCGAAGATGGCCCCGGGCGACACCGTCGTGACCTCGACCGGTGGCTCGACCTGGACCTCGACCTTCAAGTTCCAGGAGCCCTGCCCCAACAACTGGATCGCAGGCGAGAACGAGTGGTCCTGCCTCTACGTCGAGCTCGAAGACGGCGACGGCGACCTCGAGACCGGGGCGAGGATCAGCGGCCGCTACTGGCTCGCCCCGCGCTACGGCATGTCCTGGTTCCAGTGGGTCGGCGACGACGAGAAGTGGATCCTGGCCCGCGCCGAGTGGGCACCGGACGACGAGTGAGGGCATGACCCTCGGCCTCGCCGTGGCCTGCTCCGCGGTCGAGTATCGGGACGCGGACCTGCAGCTCGATCTGCTCGGGGACCTGCCCGAGGAGGCCGAGCAGATCCGTGTCTGCGTCGCGGACGTAGGCGAGCAGACCTTCGGGGCCCGCCTCGACGGTCGCTTCGCCGTGACCGGGCTCTACGCAGAAGAGGCGGTGGATGTCACGGTCGACATCGTCGACGTCGACGACACCATGCTGGAGAGGGCCACCGTCGAGGGCCTGACGGACTACGCCGAGGTCGAGCCCAGAGACTGCGAGGGCTGCGAGGGCTGTGCCGAGGTAGACGACTTCGCCGCCGCGGGAGGAGAGACATGGGTGCTCGCCGTGCGTTTCCGCTGACGCTCCTGGCTCTGGTGGCCTGCACGGGCGTGACTGGTGCCCGCGAGGACACCGGCTTCCACGTCGTGAGCTCGCTCCCCACGGACGGCTCCGACGACGTCGTGGAGTCCCAGACCCCGGAGCTGCGTCTGTCCGCCGAGGCCGACCCGGAAGCCTGCACGGGCGAGAGCGTCGGCCTGGTCGCTGTCAACGAGGACGGCAGCGTCGCCTTCGAGCTGCCCGTCACCGTCGAGCTCCTCGATGGTGGCAACAAGCTGGGCCTCGACCACGCAGAGCCCTTCACGGTCGGGTATTCATACGGCTTCGTCGTGCGCACCGGCGACACGGTCTGTCGCGATGTCGACGGGCGGCCCCTGCGGGCCTTCCATGCGGAGTTCGAGGTTCGATGATCTGGCTTCTGTTGGCCTGCAACAAGGGCGAGGAGGTCGCCCCTGTCGACGACAGCGACGAGCTCGTGGTTCGGGAGTCCAGTCCATTCATCGAGACAGGCCTCCACTCCGGCGAGAGCGGCGAGACCGGCGACACCGGCCTCCCGGACACCAGCCTGGCGGTCTACCCGAGCGAAGCCGTGCTCGGAGTCGGAGGGCAAATCGGGCTCCGCGTCGTCGCCTCCGACACCACGGGCGCCCACTGGGACGCTGCGGAGGTCGAGCTCGTCGCCGACGAGACGGTGCTGACCGTCCTCGATGGCCTCGTCACCGCGCTGGCTCCAGGAGAGGGCGTCGTGACGGTGCTCGCAGAGGGGCTCGAGACCTCGGCCACCTTCACTGTCCGGGACACCCACGAGCTCGTCGTGCACCTGGTGTCGGCAGAGACCGGGGCGCCGCTCACCGATGGACGGGTCCAGGTCTCCGGCAACAAGCAGGTCGCGGACGAGACCGGCACCGTCGTCGTCGGCGTCGCCGACGGTTCACCGTTGGTGCTCACCGCCTACGACGCCAGCGAGGAGATCATCCCGGCGGTGGTCTTCGACGTGTCCGTTCGCGAGCTGACGTTGGCGCTTCGTCACGAGAGCGCAGAGGCTCCCCCCACGGCCATCCTGCTAGGGGAGCTCGACTTCGCCAGCGCTGTCCCCAGCGACTGGGACGAGCTGATAATCGCCATGTCCGGTCCTTCGGTGCAGGGCCACCCGCTGTTCTTCGATGGCGACGCCCTCATAGGTGACGACCGCACGGTGGACTTCTTCGGCGCCGACGTCGGTCTGCCGGGGAACGTCTCGGTCGAGGAGGTCGACACCAGCTGGACGAGCGTGGCCGAGGACGGAGTCGTGGGCGCCTGGTCCTTTGCCGTGCCGGTGAAGATCGCTGATGCCTCCAGCGGCATCGCGACGGTCACAGAGGCCATCAAGCTCCTCGCCGATCGCACAGAGGACATCCGCTGGAGTTGGGTTCCGGGACTCGTCGCCGACTCCGCGACGCCGCTGGAGCAGGACCTGGCTCCGGACCAGCCGCTCGTCTCGTCCTACGGCGTGCTCCTGCCGAGCGAGATGCCAGAGGCCTTCTACGGCACGGAGGACGTGCTGCTGTTGGCGCTCGAAGAGGTGGACGAGGGCTACGCGCTCGTCGGCGTCGGTGCGGGCCAGGGCAACCAGACCGTCTCGCGGGCCTCTCTGGAGGGCTACGGGGGGTCGCTGCTCGCATATGCCGAGGTCGGCGGGGTGGGGATTGGCGGCGCCCGCCTGCTCCAGCTGTTGCCCGAAGAGGAGGTCGTCGAGCCGCGCCCCTGGCTGGAGCCTCCCGCCATCACGAGTTGGGAGGGCGGGACCCGCACCGTCGAGTTCTCCACCGATCCGGGCCACCACCTCGTCCGGGTCTACGTCCTCGGGTTCTCCGGGGGACACCGGGACCTCTACATGGCAGGCGGCGCCATCGGCGGCACGATCCCGGAGGAGGGACCGGCCATGAGCGTTGGTCGCACCATCTGGCGCCTCACCGCGGTCGAGACGGCGGAGGGCAACTTCCACAGCGCCCTGGTCACCGGTGGCCTCGACCCCACGAGCCTCCACAATGGCGCTGTCAGCACCGGCCTGCTCGAAGAGTACAAGACCGGCGGTTAGCCCGGTTCATGAGCACGCTCGATGCCGCCCGCCGTGGCTTCCTCTCCCTGTCGGCCGCACCTGCTGTCCGGACCGCCGCCTTGGAGAACCTCGCCGCCTGGCTCGTAGATCCGCGCGTCGCCGACCAGCTGCCGTTGATCGAGGCCCTGGCCGAGCAGGGGGCGTGGGACCTGTTGCTGGACAGCTTCTACCAGGTCATCCCTTTTGGCACGGGGGGTCGCCGAGGACCCGTCGGTGTCGGGCCGAACCGGATCAACCCCTTCACGATCGGCTCCAGCATCCAGGGGCACGCGCGCTACCTGCGCCAGCGCCATGGCGACGCGGAGCTCTCTGTGGTCGTTGCCTACGACGTGCGCCGCTTCGATGACAGCCGCGGGCTCTACCCCCGCGGCGTGCGCAACCCGATGCTCGGGATGAGCTCCCGTGACTTCGCCGAGCTCGCAGCAGAGGTCTACGCGGCCAACGGCGTGCGGGTGTACATCCTCCCGCGGGGGTCCACCCGGTACGTCAGCACCCCCGAACTCTCCTTCGCGATCCGGTTCTACGGGGCTCAGGGTGGCCTGAACGTCTCGGCCTCCCACAACCCACCGGACGACAACGGCGCGAAGATCTACAACCACCTCGGAGGCCAGGAGATCCCCCCCCACGACGAAGCGCTCGTGGACATCGTCGCCGAGGTCACCGAGGTGAAGCGTCTCCCATACGGCGCTGCGCTCGCCCAGGGCCTGATCCGCGAGATCGGTGGGGATCTGTTCGCTGCCTACCTCGAGCTGAACCTCGCCTGCTCGGTCGCCCCGGAGGCGCGCTCCGCCCGGATCGTCTTCACACCACTGCACGGCACCGGGGACGGCACCGTCGCGGTGGTGCTCGACAGGGCCGGGTTCCATGTCGACCTGGAGCCGACCCAGAGCCCGCACGACGGCGCCTTCCCAGAGGTCCCCTTCGGCATCCCCAACCCGGAGGTGCCACAGTCGATGGACCGAGCGGTCGCCTACGCCCAGACCCTCGGGGCCGATCTCGTCATGGCTTGCGACCCCGACGCCGACCGACTCGGGGTGGTGGTTGGCCATCGCGGCGGCTGGCGCTTCCTCACCGGCAACGAGATCGGAGCGCTGGTGGTCATCACCGCGCTGGACCACGGCTCTGTCCAGTCCCCCCTCGTCATCAAGACGGAGGTGACCAGCTCGCTCATCGAGCGCATCGCCCTGGCTCGGGGGGCCGCGGTAGTCAGCAACCTGCTCGTCGGCTTCAAGTACATCGGCGACGGCCTCCGCCAGCTCGAGGAGGGGGGCACCTTCCAGGGGGCCCGGGGCAACTTCCTGGTCGGCGTCGAGGAGTCCCACGGCGTGCTCGTCACCAGCGATATCCGAGACAAGGACGCCGCCGGCGCTGCCCTCCTGCTGGCAGAGGCTGCCAGCCTCCAGAAAGAGCGCGGTCGCACGCTGGTCGATCTGCTCGAGGACTGCTGGGCAGAGGTCGGCTTCGTGTCGAACACCCTCTGCAGCACCGTGATGCGAGGGGCGACGGGGCGCTCCCGGATCCTTGCCATCCAGGAGTCATTCCGCCAGGATCCGCCTCGCCGGATCGGGGGCCGCGAGATCACCGCTTTGTTCGACCGCCGGGACGAAGACGGCCCCTTCGGCCCGATCGTCAGCGGCACCGACCGCGCTGCCCGCGACGTGCTGGTCTTCGAGCTCGGCCCGGACGCTCGGCTGATCCTGCGCCCGAGCGGCACGGAGCCGAAGAACAAGGTCTACGCGGAGCTCTGCGGTCGGCCTGGCGAGGATCCCGCCGCCGTGGACGCAGCCTGCCTCGAGCTGGCAGAGGACTTCGTGCTGCTCATGCTCTCCCGCGTCGGACTGGAACCTCCCCGCTGGGCTCTGAAGGCCTCGGGGTTGCTGCCCATCGAGCAGAAGCTCGAGCTCCCGGGCATCGTCGCGCGCCTGCGGGCACGCCTCGGGCGCGGGGAGCCTGCCCGCCCGTGGCTGGACGAGGTCCTCGCAGACTTCGGAAAGGACGCCTACGGGCTGGTGGAGCCGGCGCTGCTGGCGGCGGGAGTCGAGCTGGCGAGGTGACCGGGGGTTGGCCCGAACTCCTGGGGCACCAGCACGATGAGCCCCTCTGTGGGCCAGTTGTCGTAGGTCTGGACGTGCCGGACGTACCAGCCGAGGTCATCGTCTCTGACCACCTTGTCGCCCATGGCGCTCGCGTGTCGCATTCGCCCCCCCGAGATGGTCAGGCCGACGTGGCTGATCGCGATCGGGAGGTGGTCCCACAGGGCCCGAACGGTGAAGACGGCCGCGCCTGCCGGGATCTCCTCGAGGTGGTCCTCGGCGACCTCGATCGGCAGGACGTGGAAGTTCAGCTCTCCGATCGGAAGGCGTTCGTCGGAGAGCTCGCTGAACAGGCCGCGGCGCGACCAGCCGGCCCAGGTCTCGGGCGTCACGATCTTCTGACGCGGCTCGGCACCGGTCAGGGTCTGCGTGATGTCGGCCATCCAGCCCTCGGCGACGGTGCCGGGGATCCACTCGGAGAGCATGAAGTGGCGCCGGTTTTCATATGTCCACGGCTCGCCATCGCGGTACCGCAGCGCCATGCGGACCTCGTGGGCGCGGGCGGGCTGCGGTGAGATGGCCAGGGCGACGGCCTCCTCGACGAAGGTCAGGCAGTCGAAGCTGTCGTAGCGCGTCACCGGCTGGGGATCGGGACCGGCCCCTTCCCCGAGGCCGCCGAGCAGGTAGGGCAGCCCGACCCACGGCTCCGTGATGGCCTCCAGTCGCTCCGGCAGCGGCAGCGCCCGGGCTGCTTCGGCGCGCGCGACGACCTCCGGAGGTGTGAGCGCGAAGGGGTCGTAGTCGTCGTCACCCGCCAGCGTGGCCAGGACCAGGGGCAGCAGCGTCAGAGGCCCAGCCGCGACTGGTAGCCGACGCAGCCCTCCAGGAAAGCGTCCACGTGGTCGTCTTGCAGGTTCTCCGCGCCGAGGTTCATCGCCCGGTCGATGAGATCGGCCAGAGCCCGGTTGAGGAAGCGCCGGTGCTCGGTGGCGGGACGCTTTCGCAGGTTCTTCATCAGGCCCGCGGCTGGTGCGTTGCCGTCGTCGCCCGCGCTGACAGCGACGAAGAGCGAGGCGAACTCGGACGGTGCCCCGTGCAGGAGCAGCTGGATCTGCGCGACGCCGGCTCCCGCTCCTTCCTGGTTGTCGAAGGCCGCAACGAGTCCGACGAGCACCTGGTTGGCGACCTCGATCTTCTTCATGGCGTCTTCGTTCGACAGCTGGGGTCCGCCGAAGTTCATCTTCACGCCGGTCCCCGGTGCGTCCGACTGCTCCTGCTCCGGAAGGGTGAGATCGACGCGCTCGGCGGTGAGCTCCGTCACGGACTTGCTGAAGTGCCCGTCCTTGCCGCCGCCCCGAAGCTCGTCGTGGTCGGCGAACATCGCGAGCTCCTGGTCGTAGACGTCGTTGTCCGGACCCGTGCTGAAGCCCTCGAGCGCCAGCGCTTCGTCCCCTGGCTCGTCGACAGAGGTCTCGACGGTGTCCTCGAGCGATGTCTCCTGGACCGTGACCTCCTCGACCTGCGGGAGCACACTGGTCGCGTCCGTCGACTCCAGCTCCCGGAGCAGCTCCTCCTCGTCGAACTCCTCGACCGTGGCGACCGCCTGAGCGATGAGGTGCCCGCCATCCATCAGCTCGACGAGGGCATCGAGCGTGCTCAGCTCCTCGAGAGGGCTCGCCTGGACCACCTGGCCGACGGTCGTTTCTGGACCGAGCAGCTTCCAGATCTTGTGGTGAGCCCTCTTCTTTGGCTTGGGGCCTGGTGAGACCAGGGTCGCCATTCCGGTCTCAGTGCGCAGGGCCGACGCTCGAGCGATGAGGACCTCGAGGTCGCCGACGATCGCCCGGGTGTCGTGCAGCAGGTGCAGGTGCCCGACGAACAACGCGTCCATCGGCACGAAGGTCGCGTCGCCATCGCCGACGAGGTACGCCGCGATGTTCTCACGGAGGCGGTCGAAGGCCAGCTGCTCGCACATCCTGATGTCGAGGACGTCCCAGAGGGTCTCTCCGATGGGTGCGCCGTTGGCGAGCTTGCGGAGGTGGCGGACCTGGTCCGGACTGAGGTAGCCGCTGGCGACGAGGCGCCGCAGCAGGTGCTGGTCGTCGCGCTCCGACCGGGCCGCGAGGACCTGCCCGTTCATGAGGTACAGGTTGACCGCCAAGCCGGTGGAGTCAACGCTCAGGCGGCCAATGGCGCCGTCGTCGAGGAGATGCAACAGCTGATCGCGCAGCTTGGTGTTCAAAAACCCTGGCCTTCTGTGAGCCTGCTTCTTCCGGGAAAAGCCTACTCCCGGCCGTGAGTGGGGGTCAATCCAGGCCGATCTCTACAGGGCTTCGTTGACAAACGGGTGGTCGCGTCCGAGGGCCTCGCCGAGGCGTACGCGGGCTCGCGACAGGCGCGACATCACGGTCCCCATCCGGATCTGCAGCGCCTCTGCGATCTCGGCGTAGGAGAGATCGCCGTAGTAGCGGAGCAGGAGGATCTCGCGGTGGGCTGGGGTGAGCTTGTCGATGGCCTCGAGTACGCCATGGCGCAGCTCGCCTCCCCAGACCTGCTCCGTCGTGCTGGGGGTCCGGCCCTGCGGCACCGACTCCGGCGGGATGTTCGCCAGGATTCCTCCGCGGCGCCGCCGGTCGCGGACCAGGTTGAAGCAGAGGTTGGTCGTCACGCGATAGAGCCACGCGCGGATCTTGAAGTCCGCGTCGAAGAAACGTGGCTCCCTCATGGCCTTTATGAAGACCTCCTGGACGGCATCTCGCGCCTCCTGCGGGTCCCTGACGATGCCCCGTGCGCGGCGCTCCAGGCTGGCGCGGTAGCGCACCACGCAGCGGGCCATGGCGGTCTGCTTGCAAGCGAGCGCCAGTTCGTGCAGATCGCGGTCGCACTCTCGTTGATGGGTCACCAGAGCTCCTCCGTCCAGTTCGCGTGTGAGACGGGGAAGGACCGCTTCGACATTCGTCACGGCTGGTCACGCTCTGTCGCGGACTTGACGCCGCGCGTCTTCGGGAAGATCCTAGAGGCGACGCAGAGAGAGGCACACTCAATGCGCCAGCTTGCAGCAGGAGTCCGCGGTGGCAGATGAGACAAACGTCCTGGACGTCCGGGAGTTGGTGGAGGAGATCGTCAAGGCCCTGGTCGACAGTCCAGAGCAGGTGATCTGCCGCGAGGTGACGGGCAAGCACAGCTGTGTCCTCGAGCTCGAGGTAGCCAAGGAGGACATCGGCAAGGTGATCGGGCGGAAGGGGATCCACGCCGACGCCATCCGCCGCATCGTTCATGCGGCGGGCGGAAAGAAGAAGATCCGCTACGTCCTCGAGATCATCGAAGACCGCTGATCGACGAGCCGCTCAGTAGTAGCCGTAGAGGTTGCCGAAGCAGCAGCAGCAGACCACGGCCACGGCGCTCGACACCACCACCGCGCCAGCGACTATGGCGAGGATGATGATGAGCTTCTTGTTCTGCTGCCACCAGTTGCCCTCGCCCGAGGGCTCGGAGATCTCGTCCCCCTCCGGCGGCGCCTCCACGTCCTCGATCACTGGCTCGTCGACGACCAGCGGGGCGTCTTCGGTGGTCTCCGCGGGTGTGTCCATCGCGATGGCCTTTCCGCCCAGATCCCAGCTGTAGGACCAGCCGACGATCTCCTCGCCGACTTGCTGCAGCATCGTGTTGATGGGCTTGTTCAGCTCGTTGACGGTCCAGTCGAGGCGCTCCTCGAAGCGGCGGTCGAATGACTTCGTGGCGATCACGCCACGGTCCGCGACCAGGTCGACGCGCATCTTGATGTGCACGTCGTAGACCATGTAGCCCTCGATCCAGAAGTACTCGAGGGTCAACCTCGCCGTCTCGGGGGCGGTCGGGTCGATCGTGTAGCCGGCTCCCTCCAGCGAGTCCTCCAGCCACTTCGTGTAGAAGGCCTCTATGGACATGCCGGCGTTGTTGAGGGAGTAGGGGAAGCCCGCTCCGGCCCGAACGTGCCCCAACCGCTCGGTGCCCGCCCACTCGTCGCGAACGTCGACGAACTCCACCGCGACGCGCTTGCCGGTCGCTGTGACCGGGTCGATCTCGACCCGGTAGTCGAGCTTCATGTCCTTGGCGTGGGCCGGGGAGGCGACGAGGCCCATCAGCAGGCCGAAGATCAGAAGAAGGGTGCTCATAGTCCTGGAATCCTCACGCCGCGCTCTCTCGCGATCTCGATCGCTCGCTCGTAGCCGGCGTCCACGTGGCGAATGACACCCATTGCGGGGTCGCTCGTCAAGACCCGCTCTATGCGTCTGGCGGCGGCTGCTGTGCCGTCGGCGACGATCACTTGCCCCGCGTGGAGGCTGTAGCCGATGCCGACACCGCCGCCGTGATGGAAGCTCACCCAGCTGGCGCCGTTCACGGCGTTGACCAGGGCGTTGAGGATCGGCCAGTCGGCGACGGCGTCAGAGCCGTCCTTCATGCCCTCGGTCTCGCGGTTCGGGCTCGCGACCGAGCCGCAGTCGAGGTGATCGCGGCCGATGACGATCGGCGCAGACACCCGACCAGAGGCGACGAGCTCGTTGAACAGCAGGCCCGCGCGGTGGCGCTCGCCGTAGCCGAGCCAGCAGATGCGGCTGGGCAGGCCTTGGAAGCGCACCCGCTCGGCCGCGAGCGTGAGCCAACGGCGTAGGAGGAGGTCCTCTGGGAAGAGCTCCAGGAGCGCCTCGTCGGTCGTGGCGATGTCCCGCGGGTCGCCGGAGAGCGCGACCCACCGGAAGGGGCCCTTGCCCTCGCAGAACAGGGGCCTGATGTAGGCCGGCACGAAGCCCGGAAAGTCGAAGGCGTCCTCGCAGCCACCTTCGAGAGCACCGGCGCGCAGGTTGTTGCCGTAGTCGAAGACATGTGATCCCGCGGCCTTCATCGCGAGCATCGCCTCGACATGCCGGGCCATCGTGAGGTGGCTGCGGCGCACGTACTCGGCGGGGTCGGACTCCCGCAACGAGGCGGCCGCCTCCAGGGAGAGACCCTCTGGCACGTAGCCGTGGAGCGGGTCGTGGGCGCTGGTCTGGTCTGTGACGAGGTCCGGGACCACGCCCCGCTCGACCAGCTCGGAGTAGCCCGTGGCGGCGTTCATCACGACGCCGATGGAGCGCGGTGTGCGGCTCTGTTGGCACTCGCGGACGCGTCGCATGGCGGTGTCGAGGTCCGGGGCGACCTCGTCCAGGTAGTCGTGCTCGACGCGGCGTTCGATGCGCTCCGCGTCGACGTCGAAGCCCAGGAAGACGGCGTTGTTCATCGTCGCCGCCAGCGGCTGCGCGCCGCCCATTCCACCGAGGCCGGCGCTCAGAACGAGGCGACCGGAGAGGTCGTCGCTCCCGAAGTGGGTGTTCCCGGCGGCGGCGAAGGTCTCGTATGTGCCCTGGAGGATCCCCTGGGTGCCGATGTAGATCCAGGACCCGGCGGTCATCTGGCCGTACATCATCAGGCCCTTGTCCTCGAGCTCGTGGAAGTGGTCCCATGTGGCCCAGCGCCCGACCAGGTTGGAGTTCGCGATGAGGACCCTGGGGGCGTCCGCGTGAGTGCGCAGGATGCCGACGGGCTTGCCGGACTGCACCATGAGCGTCTCGTCGTCCTCGAGCTCTTCCAGCGCCGCCAGGATGGCGTCGTAGGCCTCCCAGCTGCGCGCGGCCTTGCCGGTGCCGCCGTAGACGACGAGATCCTCCGGTCGCTCGGCGACCTCTGGATCCAGGTTGTTCAGGAACATCCGCAGCGCGGCTTCCTGGACCCACCCCTTGCAGGTGAGCGTGCTCCCCGTGGGGGTCGAGCGAGCGCGACGACCCATCAGTCCTCTTCGGTCGTCTCGCTCTGCGTCATTCGGGTCTCGGTCTCCTCCGCGAGCTCCGCGCAGTCCTCGAGGCTCTCGAGGTGGGCCTCGTACTGCTCGCGCGTGATGATTCCGCGGTTGATGAAGGATTCGACGACGCGAACGTCGGCGTGCTCCTGATCGAGTTTGGGCATGTCAGGCCTCCGGCGGCAGGTCGTCGTCGATCTCGGGCGGCAGATCCTGGTCCACGGTCACTCCGAGGCCGAGCTCGGTGTCGAGCAGCATGTTCTCGTCGAAGTCGGAAAGGTCGGCGCGGACCTTGCCCGCGGCGATCTCCCGCAGGGAGGTCACGACCTCCTTGTTCTTCGAGCGGATGTCGTCGTCCAAGAGGGCGCGCTCGCCCTTGATGAGCTGCTTTGTGCGCTCGGCTGCGACGAGGACCAGGGAGAAGCGGTTGGGGACCTGCTCGAGGCAGTCCTCGATGGTGATGCGGGCCACGAGACCTCCAGGTACGTGGAACACCGCTGTTTAGTGCGAGTAGTCCTCGCCGGCAAGACCCGTGAGCACACCTAGCTCCGTGAGGCGTCGCGCGATCACCTCGCTTCGGCTCTCGAGGAAGCGCTCGTAGAGGGCGACTATGTCCTGGGTTCCGTCGGCGAGGTTTCGCTCGCTCACCTCGGCCAGCACCTCGATGCAGCCTCGGAAGCGCTCGGCCAGCTCCATGAACATGTGGGCCCAGGGGTCCTCGCCCACGCTGATCGTGCCGCCCAGGGTCGCGACCTGCTGGTAGGCGGCGCCGCCCATGTCGGCGTAGTAGTCCACGCCCACGGCCTTGCGCTTGAGGCTCTCCTGGAAGTAGCCGGCGACGTAGAGAGCGCGGTCACCGAGGTGGCGGTAGAGGCGCATGGCCCTCACGCGGTCCGCCGTGGCGGCGGCGAGGTGGAGCTCCGCGAGGGTGTCCGGCCGATCGGTGGCGGTGAGGAGGCGCTCGCTGCGCTTGCGTTCGACCAAGAGCAGCGCGAGGTAGCGGCGGGAGTCGGTGCTGAGCTCGACACCCTGGGCATCGACGGCGTCGGCGAGCCGCTCGTCAAAGAAGTCGTACAAGTTGGCATGCGCGAGGCTCATGCTGCTCCTCCTACTCAGCGTTTCCCGAAAAAACTCACTCTGCTCGTTGACGGTTGTCGGGGCGTGGATACCTGGGTCCCCCTCGAAATCGGACGCCCCACCAGAGGTTTTAGATTCATGAACGTTCGCCCCCTCTTCGATCGCATCCTCGTCAAGCGCTCGGCGGAGTCCACAAAGAGCTCCGGTGGGCTGTTCCTCCCGGAGACGGCAAAGGACAAGCCAGCCGAGGGGACCGTCCTCGCGGTCGGCAACGGCAAGCTCAACGACGACGGCTCCGTGCACGAGCTGCAGGTCCAGATCGGCGACAAGGTGGTCTTCGGCAAGTACTCCGGCACGGAGATCAAGGTCGACGGGGATGAGCGCCTGATCCTGCGCGAGGAAGACATCCTCGGAGTCCTCGACTGAGTCTTTTCGAGGGGGACCCCTGCAGGTCCCCCTACGCCGTCCCTCGGACGGCTACCCCCCCGGCAGCTCTGCGCCTCGCGGTGCTCGTTGCCACTCGGGACCCCAGCAGGTCCCACGCCGTCCCCCGGACGGCTACCCCCCCGGCAGCTCTGCGCCTCGCTGCGCTCAGTCGGGTCCCACGCGCTACCAACCACCCTTCAATCCTACAAGTACACCGGAAGGTCCAATGACTGCCAAGCAGATCGTCTTCGACGTCGATGCCCGCTCCAAGCTCCTCGAGGGCGTGGACATGCTCGCCGACACCGTCAAGGTCACCCTCGGCCCCAAGGGGCGGAACGTCGTCATCGAGAAGTCCTGGGGCGCCCCCGTCGTCACCAAGGACGGTGTCACCGTCGCCAAGGAGATCGAGCTGGAGGACAAGTTCCAGAACATGGGCGCCCAGATGGTCAAGGAGGTCGCCTCCAAGACCTCGGACGTGGCCGGTGACGGCACCACGACTGCGACCGTGCTCGCCCAGTGCATCTTCCGCACCGGCGCGAAGCTCGTCGCCGCGGGCCACAACCCGATGGAGCTCAAGCGCGGCATCGAAAAGAGCGTCAAGCTCATCGTCGACGAGCTCCATGCGCTCTCCCGTCCCACCCGCGACTCCGCGGAGATCGCCCAGGTCGGCACCGTCTCTGCCAACGGCGACGAGTCCATCGGCGCCATCATCAGCGATGCGATGGACAAGGTCGGCAAGGAAGGCGTGATCACCGTCGAGGAGAACAAGACGGCCGCGACGGAGCTCAAGACGGTCGACGGCATGCAGTTCGATCGCGGCTACCTGAGCCCCTACTTCGTCACCGACAGCGAGCGCATGGAGGTCGTCCTCGAGGATCCCTACATCCTCCTCCACGAGAAGAAGATCGGGTCCATGCGCGACCTCCTCAAGCTGCTCGAGAAGGTCCACCAGACCGGCAAGCCGATCGTCGTCCTCGCAGAGGACATCGAGGGCGAGGCCCTGGCGACGCTGGTCGTGAACAAGCTGCGGGGCACGCTGCAGGTCGCTGCGGTCAAGGCTCCGGGCTTCGGTGATCGCCGCAAGCAGATGCTCGGTGACATCGCCACGCTGACCGGTGGCAAGCTCATCGCGGAGGAGCTCGGCATCAAGCTCGACAGCCTCGAGCTCACCGATCTCGGCAGCGCCAAGCGCGTCGTCATCACAAAGGACAACACGACGATCGTCGACGGCGCCGGCACCGCGGACGACCTCAAGGCCCGCATGGGGCAGATTCGTCAGCAGATCGAGAACACCACCAGCGACTACGACAAGGAGAAGCTCCAGGAGCGCCTCGCCAAGCTGTCAGGTGGCGTCGCGATCATCAAGGTCGGCGCGGCGACCGAGATCGAGATGAAGGAGAAGAAGGCACGCGTCGAGGACGCCCTTCACGCCACGAAGGCCGCCGTGCAGGAGGGCATCCTCCCCGGCGGCGGTGTCGCCTACATTCGGGCCGCGAACGTCCTCGCCGACATCGAGATCGAGAGTGAGCAGCGCTTCGGCGTCGAGATCATTCGCCGCGCCATCGAAGAGCCGCTCCGTCAGATCGTCGCCAACGCCGGTGGCGAGCCCAGCATCGTCCTCCAGCGCGTCCGCGAGAGCGAGGGCAACCACGGCTACAACGCTCGCACCAGCGTCTACGAGGATCTCGTCGAGGCCGGTGTCATCGACCCGACGAAGGTCGTCCGCTGCGCCCTGCAGAACGCCTCGAGCGTCGCCGGGCTGCTCCTGACCACGGAGGCGATGGTCGCGGAAGAGGACGACGAGGGCGACGACGGCCACGCGCACTGAGTCTTCGGTAGGGGGACCCCTGCAGGTCCCCCTACGCCGCCCTTCGGTCGGCTTACCCCCCCGGCAGCTCTGCGCCCGGCGGAGCCGCTTGCACCCGCCCGCCCATGGGCCGGTCCCCCTACGCCGCCCTTCGGTCGGCTCAGCCCCCCGGCAGCTCTGCGCCCGGCGGAGCCGCTTGCACCCGCCCGCCCATGGGCCGGTCCCCCTACGCCGCCCTTCGGGAACACGGTCCCCGAGCACGGCGGAGCCGCGCGCAGGCGAACCGGCCGAGCGCCCCTTTCGAAACCGCTGGCCGCTTGCGGCCGCGTTTCGAAGGATGTGGGGCGCCGGACACGCGGAGCGTCAGCGCAGCGTGGCCGAGGCCGGTTCGTGCTCCGGGCGTTGTCGCCCGGGAGGCCGCCCGCCGCCAGGCGGACGGACGGGCGCACAACGACGTCCGGGGAAGGCGACGCTTGCGCCACCACCACCGCCCCGCCAGGCAGGCCACCGATCTCCAGCGAGCGCCAACCGCTGGTGACCCTCTTGCCTGCGACATCCAGGCCCTGGTGCCCGCAGGGTGGTTTGGTGGCCGCCTGCGCGCTCGGGTACCGCCTCCCACTGATTCACTGATTCACTGTCGCTTGCGCCATCGCCTCGGCGACGAGCGCGTTCCCACCTGCGTTGAGGTGCGGGTCCCAGGTCCAGTAGGCCTCTGGGTGGCCCTCGAGGGTGTCGAGAAGGAAGACGCAGTGGAGCTCCAGCTCCGCGCACATCATCCGGACTCGCCGATCCGGAACTCGGGTGTTGGCCTCTTCGATGCCCGGGTAGCGAGCCGAGAGGGCAGCCCGACCTGCCTCGGCGTCGAGGACCTCGACCATCGCAGGCAGGACGGCGACGGTGTAGTCGGCGCCGAGGCGCGTGATCTCGCCCACACACAGCGCCACCAGGATGCCACCGACGAGCGCGATGGCTCGCCTCCTCACTTGAAGAACACCCTCGCGCCCAGGGCGGCGTCCATCGTGAACTCCGTCCCCGGGTAGAGCTCGAGGACCGGTGCGAGCTCGATGAAGGCATCGATGGGGTAGTCATTCGGCAGGACGTAGAGCGAGAGCGGCACCCTGACCCCGAGGAGCGGGGTCGCGTTTCCGACGCTCTTGCGGCTCTGGAACTTCGGGCCCACGCCGACGGTGAGGGGGAAGGTCATCCCTGGAGCGTTGTCGTCCACGATCTGGACCAGCGTTCGGTCGAGGTCGACGTGGACCTCGACGGCGCGGTTGGGCAGGTCCCAGGCGAGCGCGCCGCTGACGAGCCACTTGGGTGTGTTTCGCCACGCCACCGAGACCCCGGTAGGGAGGCCGAGGCTGACACCGAGGCCGACTCCCATCGGGGAGTCCGCGAGACCGACGGTCCGTACGTCCTCCGCCGGGAGCACAACGGTGACAACGGCGTCCTCTTCGGTGGGCGCCGGTTCTTCGGGGTCCTGGGCGAGCGCGAAGGGGATCAACAGCAGCATCGCTCTCCGCTATCGCCGGGCTAGGGCGACTTCCACTCCTTCAGCAGCTGCTCCTCCCCATAGACCGTCATCAGGCGGGTCATCACGTCGCCGAGGACCGGGTCTCGCAAGAAAGCCGTCCAGGTCGGATCACCCGCGACCGTGCGGAAGACGAAGCCCCGTGAGAGGGCGACCTTGAGGTGCTGGTCGAAGGCCAGCGCGTCGCCGCGCCGCCCGGCGAGCTCCGCCTGGCGGAAAGGACCCGCCCAGCCGTTGGGGTGCTCCGCCGTGAGCGCGGTCGCTCTCGCGAAAGCCAGCTCAGCGGCGTCGAGGTCTCCAGAGGCAAGGTGGAGTTCACCCAGGTCGTACCAGGCGAAGCCCAGGCTGGGGTCCATCTCCAGGGCCTTGGCATAGAGCGCCTCTGCCTCTTCGGTGTCCCCCTGGAGTCGGCGCACCAGCCCCTCCTCGTAGACCAGTCGCGCGTCCTCGGTCACGTGCTTGCGAAAACGCTGGACGAGGTCCAGCGCGCCATCGAGGTCCCCCTCCGCGATGCGGGCGTCCGCTTCCCCCTCCACCGCCGCGAGCAACTGCTCCCGGTAGTCGGGAGGAGGCAGCTCGGCCGACGCGAGGCCCACCCAGAGAGCGATCACCCCGAGTGCCGGCGCCGGCGACGGATGAAGACGGCGAGCCCCATGGCGGCTCCAGCCAGCCCGAGGCCGGTCGGGTTGGTGCTCGTGCAGCCGCAGCCGGTAGGCGCGATGCCCTGCTCGCCGGGCTCGAGGGAGGGAGTCGGGTCCGTCTCGCTCGGCGGCTCGGTGTAGCCCACCGCGTAGAGGCACACGTCGTCGATGTTCCAGCCGCCCATCGCCAGGCCCTGGTCGGTCTCGATCTCCCAGGCGATATCGATGTCCCCGGACTCGTCGCCATCGGCGATGCGCATGGTGTGGAGCTGCCACTGTTCGTCGGCGTGGTGCTCGTCTCCCACGGCTTGGCTCGTGCCGTGGTTCTCCCAGGCCGTGTCTCCGTCGACCAGGACGCGAGCGCTGTCGTAGTAGCCATCCTCGATCGTCAGCCAGCGGCGGTACTGGAGCACCAGCTCCTCGTAGCCCTCGGTCGAGATCGCCACCGAGCTGAGGCGGTTGTGCTTGGAGTTCTGGTACTCGCCGTTCCACTGCTGGTTGCCGATGGTGTTGCCGAGGTCGTTGCCCCAGGCGTTGTCACCGCTGTAGCTGAAGTCCGGATCGCCTCCCTTGCCGTTTGGCGTGCCCCACTGCCAGTCATCGGCCCCGTCGGTGTCCTCCCCGGAGATCAGCTCGTGGGTGAAGCCGCCGTCGCTGGCCTCGAAGTCCTCGCAGTAGATCTCGATGAGCTCGCCGACCCAGAAGGTGTGCGGGTTGATGGGCCCGCCGGTCGGGCTGTAGGCGTTCTGCCCCGTGTCGTCCTCGACCGAGACGAAGTAGTGGACGAGCGTCCCGGGTTCCTGCTCGGGGATGGCGCCGGTCACGGAGTCGTCGCCCTCCACCTGCATTGACTCCGTCTCCCAGTTCTCTCCGTCGACGGACCAGTGGAGCTTCGCGCTGTCGAGCGCGAAGTCGACGCAGCCCTCGGCCAGGTTGGTGATGCTCGCGCCGACGACGTACTCGCCCGTGTATGGGGCCTGGTTCGCGAGCGGGATGTGACCCACGTAGAAGAGGGTGCCGCCAGTGCTGCCTCCCGGGCCGAGCCCGTGGAGCGCGAAGCCCTCGAGGAGGGAACAGGCATGCGGCGTGCCGTTGTTCAGGTTGCCGTCGTCGTCGTCAGCCAGCGCGAAGGCGTCGTAGCTCTCTGGGATGGTCGGGCCGCTCTTGATGGCGTCCGCGAAGACCTGGGCAACGATCGCGTTGGCTTCCTCGTAGCCGACCTCGTCCGCGAGCGCGTCCTGCCAGTCCCAGACCGCTCCGGCGAAGATGAGGCCGTCGTAGTGGACCTCGCCGGTGAGATCGTCTGGGTAGCTGTTGCCCTGGTCGACGCGACGGATGCCGCTCCCGCTCGTGGCGAAGTAGGGCGCGATGAGCGGATCGCCGGTCTGGAGGAAAGCGACCACGTCGCCGATGCCCTCACCCATCGAGCCGTCCCAGGAGCCGGCCTCGAGGCTGTAGTAGTGGAAGCCGTGGCCCCACTCGTGGTACGCGACGTCGGCGATTCGGCCCGTGTTGTTGCAGCCCCCGCCGGCCTTGTAGAAGTTCAGGCTGCCGTCGTAGTAGGCGTTGCAGGAGCTGTTGAGGTTGACGTTCGAGGTGAGCCGCTGGTTGACCATGCCGACCTCTGGCGCGATCTCCTCTGCCCACGCCTTCACCTGGTGGACGAACACGTAGCTGTCGATCTCGGCCTGTGTCGCATCCGCGGTGGTCCAGGTGTACGCGGAGCCGTCGAGCCAGCCCTCGCCTTCGGCGCCGTCGCCGTTGCGGACGCGCACGTAGTTTCCATCGAACTCCGTGAAGTAGGGGCCGCTGCCGCCGATGTCGAAGACCCCGTCGAAGTCGGTGCGGGTGGTGTCGTCGTCTGAGATGACCGGGGCGAGCGGAATCGGAGAGGTCGATGTGTCGCCGTTGACGGTGCGGGTGTCGTGGATTCCGTAGATCGTGCCCTGCAGGAAGCGCACCTCGTTGTGCACGTTGTGCAGCTCTCCGCTGTGGGCGTCGACGAAGCTCACCCAGATGCCCGGCGGCTCGGAGGTCGTTGTCCTGGTCATCCAGGCGAGGTCATAGGCGATGCCGCTGCCCGCGTTTCGAGGGAGCACGACCAGCTCTGCGCCCTCGACGGAGTGTTCCGACCCCGACGCGGGACCAGCGGACATCGCGATCTGTATGGCGTTCTCGGCGCCGAGGATTGCGGGCTGGGTGAGATCACCCTCCGGCTCGGCGTTCGGGAGCGCTGCATGTGGATGGGTGCGGACCTTCAGCATGACGAGCTTGTCCTGCTTCACGAAGGCCTCGACGCCGCCTCGCCAGACGGGCACACCCTCGATACGGCGATCGAAGGACACGTACCAGGTGTCGGTGCGCTCGACGTAGTTCAGCGAACGGAGGACGAGGTCGTCCTGAGAGACCCCGGTCAGGCCGGGGTGGCGCTCGAGGAGCGCGAGGATCTCTCCCTCGAGATCGGTGGTGTCCATTGGGATGCCCGCGCCCCACATGGACCAGGGCGTGCCGGTGCGTTCATCGAAGACGGCTTGCCACCCGGCGCCCTCGGACTGAACCCACTCTTGCCAGGGGTGACCCTGCTCGAAGCGGAGCTGCCGCTCGATGTTGACCTGGTGCGTTCGCACTGGCTCGATGCCTATGTGGACCTCGTCCGAGGGGGCGAAGGCGTTGGCCGGGGGGGCGAGGCTCAGGAGCAGCAGCGTCGACATCGAGTGCATTCCTCGGGGACGTGATGGGCAGCCAGGGGGACACCGTGGAGTCGACCTGGGGCAAAATCAACGCTGACCTCGCTTCTGGACATTCGCTTTGCTTCTGCGAGACAGCATCCTGACAGCTTGCCTGCTCTTGACATTCCTGGGGGCTTGCGGCGCGGACGAACCGGTCGTCTCCGAGCCCTTGCCCGACCTTCCTCCCGTCGTCGAGGACCTTCGACCTCGCGGTCCCGAGGCAGAGGTCCGCGAGCTCACGCTGGCGCTGTCCGCCGAGCTGCGCGGCGAGATCGAACCCTGCGGTTGTCCCACGCTTCCCTACGGCGGCTTCCGGCGGCGCGCGACCCTGCTCTCCCAGCTCGACGCGCGTGAAGGCCCCCTGTTCCAGATCGACACCGGAGAGGCCTTCAAGAAGGGCCTCGTCCACGATGACAATGTCGACCTTCCGCGCGCCCTCCTGATCGCTGAGCTCCTCGTCTCCGCTGGCGTCGACGCCTTCGTGCCCGGACCCACCGACGTCGCCGTTCTCGGCGTGGACGGTCTCGCGGGCTTGTCCAGGAAGGGCCTGCCGATCGTGAGCGCCACCTGGGTCGACGAGGACGGAGCCAGTCTCTTTCCGCCCGCCATCGTGCTCGAGGATGACGGCGTCCGGGTCGGCGTCATCGGGATCTCCGCACCGGCAGATGACGTCGAACAGCGCGCACCCATCGAAGCTGCACGCGCTGCGTATGCGGGGCTCCCGACGGACCTCGACCTGGTGGTGCTTGCCACGAACCTCGACGAGAGTCTCGTAGACGAGGTCACCGCAGCGGTCGACGGCATCGCGCTCGTCGCGGCGCGCAGCGGCAACGCGACGGAGCCGATGCGCCGCGTGGACGGCGCCATGGTGCTCGAGCCGCCGCCTCGTGGACGCTACCTGTCCGTAGTCTCGCTCCGACTCGGCAGTGACGCCGACGAGGCCTTGGACGACGAGAGCGCCCGGGCCTACCTCGGACTGGTGGACCTGCGCCAGGTCAAGGCTCGCCGGCTGGCGGCTGGCGAGGACGTGACCGCTCAGGACGAGCGCATCGCGGAGGCCACGGAGCGGCTCCTCGAAGCTGGTCGGGGCCGCAACCTGGTTTCCCTCGAGAGCCGCCCGCTTGGCTCGGACCTCGACGCTGACTCGCCATTGGCCGAGCGGGTGGAGCGCTTCAAGGACGAGAGCCTTCAGGCTGCGGCCCGCCGGGTCGAGGCGACGCCTGAAAACGATGGGCCGACCTACGCCACGGCTGCTGCGTGCTTGAACTGCCACTCCCGGTCGCTCTCGAAGTGGTCACTCACCCGGCATGCTCAGGCGCTGGAAGGCCTGCGGGAACGAGGCCAGCATGAGAACCCGGAGTGCCTGGCCTGTCACACGACTGGTTTCGGCGAGCCCGGTGGCTTCGCGGAGGTGACCAACGCGGCGCTGCGGGTCTGGGGCAATGTCCAGTGCGAGGCCTGTCACGGACCGATGGGGGGACACCCCCGTGACGACACGGTCGTCTCGCCCGAGGTCACCGAGGCGACCTGTCGTGGCTGTCACGACCAGGCGAACTCACCTGGCTTCGACTTCGCGACCTACCTGCCGGCCATCGAGCACGTCGGAATGGATCAGTAGGCGGCGAGGAAACGGTCGACCTCTTCGCGCTCCATCAGCCCGAGGCTCAGCTCGAGGCAGTCGCTGCAGATGTCGACCCCGCTCTTCCGGTAGACACCTCGGCACTCCAGGTGCGTCTTGCCGCAGAAGCTGCAGGAGGCGTCGTCCGGGGCGGTGGCGGACCTGCGCTTTCGGCCCAGACCGAGCACGCAGACATCGCAGATGACGGCGTTGGAGCCCGCCATCAGGTGCGCCACGTCCCTGGAGGTGCGCCCGCAGCAGCTGCAGTGCGCGTCCTCGTGATCGCTGACGGCCCGCGGAGGGACCGATGCCCTGGGTGGGACGACACCTTGCAGGAGCATGCGAACGCGTGGGCCTGCGCGGCAGAGATCCGCGCGAGCCTGCAGCTCGGCGATGGCGATCGGATCCCCGTACATCGCGAGCCCCGCCTGGGCGGCGACGGCGAGCTCGGCGTCGGCCGTGTTGGCCCAGGTCTCGAGCAGCTTTCGCCCCGAGCGGGAGCGCCGGCTGGCGATGGCCAGCAACAGGAGTGCCTGGTAGGCGCGGGCCTCTCTCCGGAGGGCTTCGACGTTGTCCCGGTGTCGGGTCACGTCGGCGGCGGGGCCGCTGCGCTCGACGGCAGCGCGCTTGAGGTCCTCTTCCTTCAGGCCGAGGCCGCGGGTCAGGACAGGCTCGGGGATTCCCCTGGCGGTGGCGACGGCGTGCCGGCCGAGACCGACGGCGAAGGTCTCCGCGGGATCCTTGAGGGCCACGGCGACGTCATCGGCGATGGCGGACGAGGACAGCGCGCAGGCGGCTTCCCACAGCTGGAAGCGCAGGCCTTCGTCCTGGACCAGCGCGAGGCATCGCAAGATGGCGCGGGTGACCGAGGGGCCGATGGCCTTGAGCTGGTCCAGCAGGATCCCGACCCGCTGACGAGTGACGCAGCGTGGCGAGCCCGGGCTGGTGTGGAGTGGCAGGCGGTCGTAGTGGGCGACCTCGGTGGCGAGTGCCTGGGCCAGCCAACCGGAGTCGCCGGCGATGCGCCGGGTCCTCGCCAGCTCTAGGTAGGCCTCCATGTGGTCGGGGTGCTCCTGTAGAGCTTCCTTGAAGACGCGGAGTGCCTCTGCCGGGTTGCCCTCTTCGAGCAGCGAGCACCCCAGCGCATAGCGGGCTAGGCGGCTGGCGGGGTCGATCATGAGCGCCTGGTTGCAGGCCTCTCGGGCGCGCTTGTGCTCGGCGAGCTGGAGGTAGGCCATGCCCATGCGCGCGTGGACGCGCGGGTCGTCCGGGCGGTCTTGGAGGTACTGCCGGAAGTGCTGGATGGCGTTGTTGCACTTGCCCAGGTGGTAGGCCACCATCCCAAGGTGGTAGCGGGCCACGTGGCGGTAGCGATCGTGCTCGCGGAGCCGCAGGAAGAACTTCTCTGCCTCGCGATACCGCCCGGTCGCCAGGCAGGACAGGCCGAGGTCGCGGAGCAACGGCGCTGACAGATCCTGGCTCGGTCCGAGCTTGAGTGCCTGGACGAGATGGAACTGGGCCCGCTCCGTGAGGCGGCCGGCCTCGGGGAGCTCCCGGGCGCGCTCGCCCAGCACTCGACCCAGGTAGAGGTGGGTCTCCCAGGACTCCGGGCTGAGTCGGCAGGCGGACTCGAGGTGCCTCAGCGCCAGGTGCCGGTCCCCCTCGCTGCGGTGCAGTGCGCCGAGCGCGAGGTGCAGAGCGGCGTCCTCGGGGTCGATCTTCATCGCCTCGTCGAGGTACCTGCGAGCCTGCTCGGGCCGCCCGATGCCAACGAGCGCGGTGCCGGCCGTGACCAGGCCGCCCAGGTGCGCCGGGTCCTGGCTGAGCACCTTGCGGGCGTCCGTGAGGGCCTTGTTGCACATGGCCTCGCCGCCTCCGTGGTAGAGGCCGGAGCTGAGATAGCAACGGGCGAGCTCGTGGCGGAGCTCTGGGTCGTCGGGCTGGGCGCGGACCTGGCCTTCGAGGCGACTGGTGTGCCAGTCGAGCTTCTTGTGCGGAAACATGTTGGTGCTCAGGAGGGAGGAGCGGGGGGAGTCGGATCCTGCTGGATCGCGGGGATCTCGATGATATCGTGAATGTCGCACCGATGGAGCCCTGATGTTCGCCGGCCGCCGGGGACAGAGCACGACCGAGTACGTGCTGTTCATCTCCGTCATCGTCATCATCACCGTCTGGGTCGCTGGGGACGCCTTCTGGCCTGCCTACGCCGACGGTCTCGAAGCCATGCAGACAAGCCTCGGCGACATGGTCGGCGACGGCGTGGTGGAGGGACGATGAGACGGGCACAGACCACCACCGAGACCCTCCTGCTCATCAGCGTCCTGTGTGTCGCGATCGTGGGCGTCGCCTGGCTCTTCAGCGCGGACTTCATCGGCGGTATGAGGAACATGTCGGAAGGCGCTGGGGAAGCCTACGTCGATCCCTCTCGGGCGCCATAGTCCGGGACGTTAAGCCCCCGGGGTGGACGAGTACCTCGAAGAGCTGAAGCGCCAGCGCGCAGTTCGCCTGCTGGTCCCGCTCTTCTTCGTCTCCGGCCTCACCGCCCTGGTCTACCAGACCATCTGGGCCCGACAGCTGCAGCTGATCTTCGGCACTTCCCAGTTCGCCATCGCGACCGTGCTCGCTGCGTTCATGGCAGGGCTTGCCGCCGGGGGCTTCCTCATGGCGCGGTATGCGGACCGCGCCCAGCGGCCGCTGTTGATCTATGGCGCGCTCGAGATCTTCATCGGCCTCTATGCCCTGGTCTTCCCCAAGCTCCTCGATGCTGCCACGCCGCTCTACCTGGGCTTCTACGAGGCCGCTTCGCCCACGCCGCTGGTCTTCGCCGTCTTCCAGTTCCTCGTCATCGGCGTTCTGTTGCTGGCGCCGACGACCTGTATGGGTGCGACCCTCCCGCTGCTCGGGCGCTTCGTCACCGGGCGCGTCGGGGCCGCCGGCGATCGGATCGGTATGCTCTACGGCGTCAACACCTTCGGCGCTGTCGTCGGTATCGGCATCGCCGGGTTCTTCCTGCTGCCCGCTCTCGGGCTCGCCGCCACCACGGCCATGGCGGCCGTCGCGAACGTGGCCCTCGGGAGCGCCGCGATCGCCCTGTCCCGTTGGCACGGGGAGGGGCAGGTTCCGCACATCGAGCGTGACATCGAGACCGAGCCTTCACTCAGCCTCCGACCGGTGCTCCTGGTTGCGGTCCTCACGGGCTTTGCCGCGCTCGTCTACGAGGTCAGCTGGTTCCGGCTCATGGGTCTTGTCCTGGGAGGCAGCACCTACGCCTTCTCGGTGATGCTGCTCGCCTTTCTCACGGGCATCGCAGGCGGGGGGTGGGCCGGTGGACCCATCGCGGACCGCCTGCTGCAGCGCCGGGGGCCTGGCGGACCACTGCTCGGGCTGGCCATCGTCCAGGCTGGGATCGCCGCGCTGACGTGGCTGATGATGCACCTCTACGAGGATCTGCCGTTTCTGTTCCTGGCGCTCTTCGACTCCGCCGAGCGCTACGACGCCTCCATGTTCCCCTTCAAGATCGGGCTCGCGGCCCTGGTCATGACACCACCGGCGTTGCTCATGGGTGCGAGCTTCCCGCTGATGGTCCGTGCCGTGGTCGGCGGGAGCGACGGCGCTCTCGGCAGGCCCGTCGGCCAGGTCTACGGCGCGAACACGCTGGGCTCCATCGCGGGTGCCTTCGCCGGCGGCTTCCTGCTGCTCCCCCAGCTGAACATCGTCGGCACGGTGCTGTCCGCCAACGGAGCGAACATCGCCGCGGCCCTCGTCGCCTACACCGCTGCGATGCACGCTGCGAGGAAGGTCTCGCGGAGCGCCCAGGCTGCATGGACAGTCACCGGCGTGGCGGTCCTGTGGCTCGCGGCGATGTTCCCGCCCAGCTGGAACCCGCTCTTGATGACCTCGGGCGTCTACAAGTACGCCTCGGAGCTCAGCGATCGCAGCCGCTCTGGGCTGATGGCGTTCGCGGTCGACGACTACCAGCTGCTCTTCTACGACGAAGGCCTCAGCACCGTCGTCACGGTCGCTCAGTCGAAGGTCAGCGGCAACATCTGGCTCGCCAACAACGGCAAGGTCGACGCCAGCACCACGGTCGACATGCCGACGCAGGTCCTCGTCTCCCACCTGCCCTTCCTCTTCGCCGATGAGCCCACCAGCGCCGTCGTCATCGGCCTGGCCAGCGGCATCACCCTGGGCTCGGTGACCCTCTACGAGGAGCTGGAGGAGATCCAGGTCGTGGAGCTCGAGCCCTCCATCGTCGAGGCCAGCCACTACTTCGACGACTACAACCATCGGCCGTTGGAGGATCCCCGCGTCGAGATGGTCGCCAACGACGGCCGAAACCACCTCCTGCTGCAGCCACCCGAGCGCTACGACGTGATCGTCGCCGAGCCCAGCAACCCCTGGCTCACCGGAGTCTCCAACCTCTTCACCCGGGACTTCTGGGTGATGGGCAGAGAGCGCCTCAAGCCCGGGGGTGTCTGGTCCCAGTGGGTGCAGCTCTACGGGATGTCGCCAGACGACCTGAGGAGCCTGTTGGCGACCTTCGCTGACGTCTTCCCGCACGTCCTTCTCTTCGCGACCATCGAGGACGCCGACCTGGTCCTCCTCGGCAGCGAGGATCCGCTCGTCCTCTCCGTCGAGGGAGCGCGCCGCTTGCTCGACGATCACGCCGGGGTCGCAGCCGAGCTCCGGCTCGTGGGCATCAAGAGACCCCACGACGTGCTCACCTTCTACCAGTTCGGGCGGGAGGAGATCCTGGAGGTCGCCGGGGACGTCGAGTTCAACACCGACGACAACATGCGCGTCGAGTACTCCGCCCCCCGCCACCTGCACTCGGAGACCAGCCAGGAGAACTTCCTGCTCCTGCTGCCGAAGTCCCGGTCTGCCGAGATCGACGGGGTCGAGGACAACATCCTCCTCGCAGAGGCCTACGGGCGCCGCGGCGAGAACGTCCGCGCCCTGGTCTGCCTCAAGCGCATCACGGACGTCGATCCCGAGCACGAAGAAGCCGTGGCGCTGACCAGGAAGTACGCGGAGAAGCTCGCCGAGGAGCTCGGAGAGCTCTAGCAGGCTGCTGAAGAACGTCCTGGTCGGCCATCGGCCGCCGCCAGCGGCGACGGCCGCCCCTACGGGCTCCTCGGTTGCTTGCCTCGGCAAGCGCCCTCGTCGTACGTCCAACCAGCACTCGCCTCCGCCGTCGTGGCCTCGGGAGCCTTCTT
>DASCPX010000139.1:0-1686 GCA_036012755.1 Myxococcota bacterium
GTCCGGGACACGGGCGTCGACACCGTCTGGAGCCGGCTGTTCCACAACGAGATGCCGCTGGGGGCGGACCCGGTGCCGACCGACCAGAAGCTGGCGCTGTACGACTGGCTCAGCTGCGGGGCGCCGGACTAGACCGATGAGCGACGAGGCCCCCCGCCTGCGCGACGCGACGGCCGCGGACGCCGCCACGATCGCGGCCATCTACAACGAATCGATCGCCGTGGGCGACAGCACGATGGACCAGGAGCCGATGCCGGTGGAGCGGCAGGCGGCGATGATCGCGAAGCTCGATCTGCCGCTGGGGTACGTGGTGCTGATGCAGGGCGAGGACACGCTCGGTTGGGGCGTGCTCAAGCCGATCAGCGACCGGCGTGGGTACCGCTTCGCCGCCGAGGTGTCTCTGTTCCTGCGCCGGGACCAGGTCCGTAGGGGCTTGTATGTCTCGTGGCGTGCCGGTGTTGTACTGGCTCACCAACTCCGGGGAGACCCTTAGGGGCTGAGGCCTTGAGCCTGGACAGTAGATGGGTCCCCCGCCCTCTTCACCGAGACCGATGAGCATCCGAGGCCACAAGAGCCTGTATCTGCAAGCTGGGTCGGTGAGGGTCCAGGGTCGGGGAACCGGGGACGGTTTTACCACCTGATCCGGAGGTCCCATGATCCCTGTCGGCATCGATGTCGGCTCCCGAGAACTCGTCGTCGCCGCACGTGTGAAGGACAAGCTCCGTCGAAAGAGCTTCGCCAACACCCAGGCCGGTCATCGACAGCTGCTGTCCTGGCTTGCTGCTGGGCCGAAGCGAGTCGCGGTGGAGGCGACCGGCTTCTACAGCCTCGATGTCTGCCTGGCGCTCGATGAGGCGGCCCACATCGAGGTGATGGTCGCGAATCCTCGGTCGGTCGCGAGCTTCTCCAAGGCCCTGATGCGTCGCGGCAAGACTGACGCGATCGATGCCCAGGTGCTTGTCGAGTACGCCGAGCGAATGCCCTTCACACCCTGGGTCCGTCCCAGCTCGGGGAGCCTCGAGCTTCGCGGTGTGACCCGGCGGATCCGCGGCCTCATCAAGACGAGGACAGCAGAGAAGAACCGTCTCAAGTCTGCCGCAGCGACCCGGGAGACTCCCGCCATCGTCCTGGACGACATCCGCGGCACCATCGAGCACCTCAAAGCTCGGATCGACCGCCTTGCCGCCCATGCCTACGAGCTGATCTGCACCGACGCGGAGCTGAAGCGTCGCTACGACCTCCTCGTCACGATCCCAGGCATCGCCAGGGCCAGCGCCGTCCGCATCGTGGCTGAGATTGCCGCCCTACCAGCGGACATGACGATCCGACAGTGGGTGGCGCACGCCGGACTGGATCCGCGGCCGTGGAGCTCGGGCACGAGCGTCGAAAAGCAGACTCGCGTCACGAAGGCGGGCAACAAGCACCTCCGTCACGCGCTCTTCATGCCTGCGCTCGTGGCCATCCAGAGAGAGCCGGCGGTCAAGGCCTACTACGACCACCTGGTCGAACGGGGCAAGCGGCCGCTCCAAGCGACCGTCGCCGTCATGAGGAAGCTGCTCCACGCCATCTACGGGATGCTCAAGGCCGACGCGGCCTGGGATCCAAGTCGCTTCTACCCCGCCTTCCAAAGCCAGTCCGAGGACCTCACGGGAGGGAAGATGGCTTGACGCTCAAGTGAGCATCTAC
>DASCPX010000140.1:0-53077 GCA_036012755.1 Myxococcota bacterium
CGGCTACGGCGGCGGCGGCGGTGGTCGCGGTGGCGGCGGCTACGGCGGCGGCGGCGGTGGTCGTGGCGGCGGTGGCGGTTACGGCGGTGATCGCGGCGGCGGCGGTGGCGGTGGCTACCGTGGTGCTGGCGGCGGCGGCGGTGGAAACCGCGGCTGGGATCCGGGTCCGCCCCCTCAGGATGACGGCTGGGGCAAGGACAGCCGGCGCAACCCCCGCAAGCGGCGTGGCGGCGGTGACCGTGACGCTGGTGGCGGCGACGGCGGCGGCGGCGGCGGCGGCGGCGGCGGCGGCCGCTGGGACGACGAGTGGTAGCACTCGAAGAGGGGCGGGTCGGGCTCCTCGTCTACACGCTTCGCAACGAAGCCGGCGAGGTGCTCGACCAGAACGACAGCTCCGATCCGCTCCCGTACCTGCACGGTGCTCAGAACATCGTGCCGGGTCTCGAAGATGCGCTCGCCGGCGCAGAGGTCGGCGATCGTCTGAGCGTCGAGGTGCCTCCCGAGAAGGGCTACGGCCCCCACGACGGCAGCCCGCTCGTCGAGGTGCCCCGGGACCAGTTCCCACCTGGTCAGGAGATCATGCCCGGCATGCACTTCTTCGCCCAGGGTCCCGACGGACACGTCGTGATCTGGGTCAAGGAAGTCGAGGCCGATCTCGTGCGTGTCGACCAGAACCACCCCCTCGCCGGCGTGGCGCTGAGCTTCGAGGTCGAGGTCGTCGGCATCCGCGACGCCAGCGACGACGAGAAGGCCCACGGGCACCCGCACGGGCCTGACGGGACCTCGGGGCACCACCACTAGGGGCGCGAGCACGGCCTCCCACGCTCAGGTCGTCCCGCGCAGCCCCGCCAGCGCCGCGATTCCCCAGGTGACCCCGGCTGCTGCGAACAGCACGATCGGGTCCATGCTCGCCGAGAACATCGCGTCTTGGACCGCGCGCTCGTAGCCGATGATCGCGACGCTGGAGAACGAGATGCCCAGCACCGGCGCGATGACCAGCGCCGAGAGCCCGGCCTGGCGGTCCACGAGCGCGCCCACCACGGCTCCGCCCAGGGCGGACAGCGTGGGCAGGGTCGCGTAGAGCAGCAGTCCGTCCAGGTCCTCTGCGACCATCCACTGGTAGCCCCCGAGGAAGGCCACCCACACCGCCGCGCCGGTGGACGGAGCGAGGGCGACCAGCGGTGCGAAGGTAGCCAGGCGCGTGCGCCAGGTCTTGCGGATCCAGGCGTCCTCGGCTTCGAGCTTCACCCGTCGGCCGCTGGCCTGCTTCGCCTTGGCCAGCCGCTCTTTCCGTAGTCGCACCCAGCGCTTGCGCTCGACCTCGTCGCGGGCGGGGCCGAAGCGGGACTTCTCCTCTGCGGGGGCGTCGATCGTGGCCTCTCCCAGCGCGGGCTCGGGGTTCTCCACTGGCGGGGGCGCATCGGGCGATGCCTGCGGCGCCGCGTCGACCGTGTCCTCCAGCTCGGGCAGCTCACCCGTGCCCTCGAGCGCTGTGCGCCGCGTGATCTCGGCCGAGACCAGCGGCGTGAAGACATCCATGGCCTCTGTATCGGCCGACAGTCCTTCCATCACCAGGAGCAGCGCTTCCATCAACTCGGCGCTCTGGCCAGGGCAGTCCACCAGCACCCGGCTGGCCCGATCGCCGCCATCGAAGCCTCCGGGGCCGAGCATCCGGCCCGAGCTCGCTGGCGAGCGCCAGGCCACGCGGGGCAGTCGGCTCCAGGTCCCAGGCGGTCCGCATGCGGCGCTCCGCTTCCTCGAAGCGCCCGCTCGCTCGCTCGAGGTGGGACCAGACGTCGTAGAGCTCCGCCTGGGCGGGTTCCAGCGATCGCGCTCGCATCAGCTGCTCCTCGGCAGCATCCAGCTCGCCGATCTCGATGCACTTCTGCGCGTTTCCCAGGATGTGCCTGAAGCGCTCGATCCCTTGCTCGACGGTCTTCGGCTCGCTCATCGGAACTGCACGAAGGATAGCAGCAGGTACAGTGCGGACCGTGGCCGACGATGTCCTGGAGATGGCTGGGCTGACCATCAAGCCCGGGGATCGAATCGGGGCCTACGTCTATGTCAAGCCCGTCGGCAAGGGGGGCATGGCGACGGTCGTCCTCGGTCGGGATCCGAACGACGAGCCCGTCGCGCTCAAGATCCTCAAGGCCTCTCGCTTCGGCACCGGCATGGTCCGCTTTCGCCGTGAGTTTCGGGCGCTCAGCCGCATCCGGCACCCGAACGTCATCCGCGTCGACGCCTACGGCGACATCCGCGGCCACCCCTTCATCTGCATGGAGTACGTCGAGGGTCGGGACCTCCACCAGACCATCCGGGCCTTTCGGTACCTGGACGATCCGGATGACCGCTGGCGCCGCTGCGAGGAGATCCTCGTCGACGTCTGCAAGGGCCTCGCCCACGTCCACCAGAAGGGCCTCGTCCATCGGGACATGAAGCCCAGCAACGTGCTCATCGGCCCTGATGGACGCTGCAAGCTCACGGACTTCGGGATCGTCAAGGACCTCGATCCCGACAACGACGGCTTCCAGTCCGGGACCCTGGTCGGCACTTGGGCCTACGCCAGCCCGGAGCAGATCAGCGGCCGACCGATCGATCACCGCTCGGACCTCTACAGCCTGGGGATCATCCTCTTCGCGATGCTGACGGGCTGCCGTCCTTTCGACGAAAAGGACATGAAGGGCTACCTCGACGCCCACCGGAACAAGGTCCCGCCGCGGCCGCGTCAGTACGAGCCGCGCATTCCGAAGCACCTCGACGAGATCTGCTGGCGCCTGCTGCAGAAGATGCCGGCCGAGCGCTTCCAGTCGGCGCGCGAGATCCTCTACAAGCTCGAGCAGCTCGAGGAGAAGAGCCACGAGACCCTCGACGCCGACTGGCAGCCACCCCTGGTCGGACGGGGCGCCGAGCGGGAGATCCTCCACGGCGCGGTAGACCGCCTGACGCGCAGCGAGGGTGGCATGGTCGTGGTCGAAGGTCGGGCCGGTACCGGCCGGACCCGCATGCTCGAGAGCGCCGGTGCTCGCGCCGCGGCGATCGGGATCCCCTTCTACCGCGTCGACGCGCTCGCTGGCGCGGGGCACCTCTTCGGACTCATCGAGATCTGTCGCGACGTGCTCCGGGACCTCGGCGAGGACGCCCCAGATGGCCTGAAGGAGATCCTCGAGGAGTTCAGCAGTGGCCGCGCTCGTGGTGGCGATGCGCTCTACCGCCTCAACGACCAGCTCCGACCGGCGATGTTGAGCCTGCTGCGGCGGGGTCCGCGGGTCATCCTCTATGACGACTTCCACGCGGTCCCACCGCGAGGCGTGGATCTCGTCGCGACCCTCGTGCGAACCCTCGTGGCCGTGGGCGAGCCACTGCTCCTCGTCGTCGCGGTGCGCACAGAGGACGTGCACGGTCCCGTCGAGGCCTTCGTTCGAGGAGACGACCTTGGTCTCACCCCCTCGCAGATCCGCCTGGAGCCCCTGTCTCGGGCCGCAGTCGGGCGCATGATCGACACCCTTTTGGGGGGCTCCGACAAGGCGGAGGCCCTGGCCGAGCGGCTCCACCAGGAGACCCAGGGAAGCCCGTTGTTCCTCGCCCAGTTCCTGGAGAGCCTCATCCAGACCGGCATGCTCGTCGCCGGCCTGAAGGGACGCCTGCAGCTGACCGCGGACACAGAGGAGATCCGGACCGGCCACCTCGAGATCCCACGCGGTGTGCGCAGCGTCCTGCGTGGCCGCCTGAAGCAGCTCGATGCGGAGGAGCTGCGCGTCCTCCAGGTCCTCTCGGTCAGCGCGCGCCCCCTGGAGCTCGATCTGCTGCTCGACGTCCTCGACGGGGACGAGGACGAGGTCCTGGACGCCATCGACTGCCTCATCGGCCGAGGGGTCATCGCGGAGCGGCGCAGCGGTGACCTCGTACATCACAGCGTCCGCCATCGCTTGACAGGGGACGTCGTGTACCGGGACCTCGACAGCGAGGCGCGTGGTGAGACCCACCGTCGAATCGCGGTCGCGCTGGAAGCCAACTTCGCGTCGCTCCCGGCCGCCGTCGAGCTCGTCGGCGACCACTACCGCCTCGCCGGAGAGGCTGGCAAGGCGTACAGCTACCTGTCGGCGGCAGCCACTCGGATGATGGCGCGATCCCTGCCCCACCCGGCCTGGGAGCTGTCCAACCGCGCTGTCGCCGTAGAGGACCTCGCCGGCGTGGACCTGTCCCGGCCGGAGTTCGACGACGCTCGCCTGGAGCTGTTGCGGGTCCGCCAGGACATCTTCTACCTGCGCGGAGAGTGGGACGACTGCCAGAAGACCAGCGCGGCGCTGGTACGACTCGCTGACATCACCGGTCGCGCCGAGTTGGAGGTCAACGCTCGGGCCACGCTGTCGCGGGTGCTGCTCCGGCTCGACCAGCGAGACGCTGCGGGCGACATGGCGGAGCTCGCCCTGACGCTGGCTCGCAAATCGCGGGACCGGGCATCGGTCGCCGAGGCGCTCTTCGCGAACGCGGCGCTGGCCTGGGACGACGGAGATCTGGAGCGCGTCGAGGCTCTCGCGAGCGAGGGCATGGTGCTCACCAACAGCGAGGACCTGGAGGGACTGCGGGCCGACCTCATGCTCGCCCACACCGCCGCACAAGCCAGCAAGGGTCAGCTCGCCCTCGCAGCCAAGGGGCTCGTCGAGGCCACCGGGATCTTCGATCGCACCGGTCAGAAGGCGAAGTGGTGCGTGGCCTGCTCGAACCTCGCCGAGCTCTACGTCTGGCAGGGTCGACTGGTCGACGCCCTGGCCCGCGCCGACGCCTCGCTGCGGGGCGCGGAGGCCATCAGCTACGCCGTCGGTCGGGCCGCGGCACTCCGGGTTCGCGGCGAGGCCTGGTTGGAGCTGGGTCGCATCCCCGACGCCAGAAGGGACCTTGAAAAGGGCCTCGGGCTGGCTCGCGAGCTGGGGGTCGTACAGGAAGCCATCGCCTGCCGCTACGCCCTGGCTCGCCTCGCGGCCTCTCAGGGTGACCCCGCCGACACGGAGAGCCACGTCGCCATCGCCCGGTCCCTGGCGCGCAAGCGGGACCCCGAGCGCTACAACCCGGCGCTCGTCGCGCTGAACGCCTGGGCTTGCGCGATGACCGGGGACCTGCGCGACGCCGAGCGCATGCTCGAGGTCGCCGAGAAGACCCTCCACAGCCTGCCGGTGCCCCGTCGGGCGCAGGTGCTCATCGGCGCGGCGCGGGCTCACTCCGCGCTCGGCAGGAGCGAGGACGGGGAGCGCCTCGCGATGCAGGCGGCGTCCCTCGCTCGAAGCCGTGGGCTTCGGCTCCTGGAGTTGGAGAGCCGGCTGCTGCTCAGCAAGCTCGTCGACGACCCCGAAGCCGCGGACAAGTGGCGTGCGGAGGCTGCCACCCTGGCCCGGGCCTTCGACAAGGAGCTGCGCAGCGACCTCGCTGACTCCTTCTGGAGCCGCCCGGGACTGTCTGCGCTGCGGTGACCGCGGGTTAGAACGCGGCCCATGTCGCGTCGACGCGAGGGACTCCAGCCCTTTCCGGTGGCTATCGGCCCATACACTCCGCTGCGTCTCCTCGGCCGCGGGGGCATGGCGGGGGTCTACCTGTGCGTGAACGAACAGGGGCTCGAGGTCGCGGTCAAGTGGCTCGACGCCAGCTCTCCGAGAGTGCGCCAGCGCTTCGAACGAGAGGGGCACATCCTCGAGAAGCTGCGCCATCCCGGCGTCGTGCGGCTCCATGACAGGGGCACGGCCCAGGGTCGGCCCTACCTTGTCATGGACTATGTCGAGGGACAGGACCTGAGGGTCTTCGTCACCAAGCTGCGCCTGCGTCCGGCGCCGGAGCGATGCCGCCAGGCCCGTCGCATCGGCATCGCGTTGTGCGAGGCCCTGACGGCTGTCCACGAGGCCGGAGTGGTCCACCGCGACGTGAAGCCCAGCAACGTGCTCGTCGATCGGAGCGGGCAGGTGCGGCTCTCCGACTTCGGCGTGGTCAAGGACCTGGAGGCCTACGACGCAGAGGCCACCGCCGTCGGCGTGATCATCGGAACCGCCGGCTACTGCTCTCCGGAGCAGATCCGCGGTTCTGACATCGACCACCGGGCGGATCTCTATGGCCTTGGCTGTACGCTCTTCTACCTCCTGACCGGCCGGCGCCCCTACCCCTCGAAGGAGCGCAGGCGTGTCGTCCAGGCCCACCTCCACAGCCCGGTGCCTTCTCCACGCGCCCTCGACCCCAGCATCCCGAGCGCGATGGAAGCCACGGTCATGCGGCTCATGGCCAAGGACCGAGACGATCGCTACCCGAGCGCGGCGGCCGTGCGCGTGGCGCTCGAGGCCACCGGCTCCCACGGAGCACCTCCGCCGCTGGCCGGTCGGCGCCGCTACGTCGATGCCGTCGGCCGTGTCCTGGACGAGGTGCGAGAGGGGCGGCCGCGCGTCATTCGAGCGGTCGGTCCGAGCGGGAGCGGTCGGCGCTGGCTCCTCGAGGTGGTCGAGGACCTGGCTCGTCGTCGGGGCCTGGACTTCGTGGTGGCGCGGGATCCGGCGACGCTCACAGCTGCGCTGGCTCGAGTGGAGCGGGGCGAGACCCTGGCGGTCGCGACGCGCCTCGCCGTTGGTCCGAGCTTCACTCTCGAGCGCATCGTCCTCGAGCCGATGGGGCTCGCCGACGTGCGCAGGACGGTCGTGTCCGTCGCCCCCGAAACCCCCGAACCCCACGGCGTCGCCGAGCGCATCTACCGCGCCAGCGGTGGACATCCGGCCTGGCTGCTCTCTGTCCTCGACGCGCACAGCGAGGGCAAGGTCATCGAGCTCCCGCCGCACATCCCCGTGCCCGGGCTGGTCGGGGAGGCCGTCGAAGACCTCGACTTCGAGACCGCCGAGGTCCTTGGAGCCATGGCCGTGCTGGAGGTCCCGGCTTCCGCGCGACTGCTCGAGCAGGTCTGCCAGTTCCCGGTCGATGCCTCCGTCGAGATCCTCGGCGAGAAGGGCCTCGCGCTGTGCCAGGGCGGCCTCTGGTCCGTGCTCGGAGAGGTCGTCGGGCGCGCCGCCCGAGCCGCCATCCCCGACGAGATAGCGGTCCACCGGCGGGCCGCGGCGGCCCTGGAGCGCATGCCTGGCGAGGCAGCCAGGGCCCGCACCCACCGCGAGCTCGCCAGCGACACCGCCGAGGGCCCGCGAGACTGCGATCGCCTCCTCGAGCTGCACCTTCGGGGCTCCTTCGCCGAGGCGCGTAGGGACGCCCTGGCCGACCTCGGTCGGGCCCGGGGCCGCCGAGAGCGTGAAGAAGAGCTGGCCACCCTTCGGGTCCTGGGCTGGATGTTGCTCGACCAGGGCCACGCTCGCCTCGCGGAGGCCAGGCTCGCCGACGCCGTCGCGCTCGCCCGCGCGCTGGAGCGCCCTGCGGAACGCCGCGCAGCCCACATCCTGCGCGCGGCTGCCACCCTGGATGCCCGACCCGGAGCGCCCGGATCTGCGGCCTCTGCGCTCGATCGCGTGCATCGTGCCCTGACCCGGGTCGCCGTCACCGGGCCCGAGCTCGCCGGGTGGATCGTCTACGCCGCGGCCGTGCGTGCCCGGGCAGCGGCGAGCATCGGGGACGCTCGGAGCTGGGAGGATGCGCTGGCCCGCGCGGATGACGGGCTCCGAGACCTCGGTCCAGCCTTGAGGCTTCGCACCGAGCTGGACCTCGCCCGCTCCTGTCTCGCCGCGGGCCTGGAGGGCGAGGCAGTGCGCCGGGCCGACCACTGCGGCGCCGAGGCAGCCAGCCGTGGCTGGCACGGTGTTGCCTGGCTGGCCTCACGCGTGCGGACCGCCGCTACGGGGCTGGCGCTGTCCGAGCCGGGAGAGCTCGCAGAGGGCCTGGAGCCGCGGGAGATCGAAGCCCTGCGGACCCGACCGGTCTAGGACCGGCGGCGCTCACAGGGTGCTCACGAACCAGAGCACCAGCGTCGAGGCCGCGACGACGAGCAGGGTCATCAGGACCTTCGCCGATGTCGAGGGCTCTGTCTCGAAGGAGGTGCGCTCCATCGGCGGCGGCGGCTCTGGCCGGCGGATCTCGGGGAGCGGCTCGCCGCTCTCCACCGCCATCGCGGCGATGGTCGTGTTGTCCGGAGCCCCTCGCTCGAGCGCCATCTCGATGCCGCTACGGACGCTGTCGTCGAGGTCCTTCTGGGGTGCGAACTGCTGGCCGACCTCGTAGTCGGTGAGCATCCCGGAGAAGCCATCCGAGCAGAGCACCACCCTGTCGTGGGGCATCAGGGAGATGGGCTCTGCGACCTCGACGTCGAGCTCGGGGCCGCTGCCGACGCTGCGATCGAGGATATGTCCGAGCGGGTGCCCGTCGGCGTGGGTCTCGGGGATCAGTCCGGCGGCGACCATGCGGTTGACCTGCGTGTGGTCCCGCGTGAGACGGATCGCTTCCCCCGCCCGCACGAGGTAGGCGCGCGAGTCGCCGACGTGGGCGATCCAGAGCTGGTCCTCTTCGACCAGGGCCAACACCGCCGTGCTGCCCATTCCGCGCAAGGTGGGGGTGTCACCTCCGACCGCCAGCACCCGCGTGTTCGCCGCCTGGATGGCCGCGTCCAGCAGCTCCTCGGGGTCGCGCTTTGGATCGTCGCTGAAGACCTCGCCGATCGCCTGGACGCTGAGCCGGCTGGCCTCGTAGCCTCCGCTGTGCCCGCCCATGCCGTCCGCGACCACGAGCAGCTGTCTCGGGCCGGCCACGAACCAGCCCATGAAGTCCTGGTTCTCCTCTCGTACGCAGCCCACGTCCGAGCGGGCGACGACCTGCATGCCCTCGTAGGCTTCCTCCGGCAGGATCGGAGGGACGACGGTGCGGTCCGTCACGAGGTCGGTCTCTCCTTGTTCGGGTGGTCGATGGCTCATCTTAGAGCGACCCTGTTCCGCTGACAGAATCGGGACACGCGACGCGTCTCCACGGCCGCTATGGTGGGGTGCCTGCTGGAGTCGCCTTGTCCCTTCTCCTCGCCTTCAATCTGGCTGCGAGTGCCGAAGAGGCGCCGCCGATCGTCAACGGGGATCGCACCGACGATTGGGAGCAGGTCGGCGCATTGATCGTGCGCTACGGCAACCAGGGTTCGAGCTTCTGTTCGGGCACGCTCATCGCGCCGAGATGGGTGCTCACGGCTGCCCACTGCATCGAGGCTGCGAAGTCCTACTATCGCCAGGGCTACACGATCAGCTTCGCGATGGGCGACCTGAGCGATCCCATCGAGATGGTCGACGGCGAGAGCTTCAAGGCACACCCGAGCTACTCGAGCAGCTCGCTTCAGTACGACGTGGGCCTGATGGAGCTGAACGAGGCGGTGGTCGAGGTCGTCCCCATCCGCCTCAATCGTGAACGGATGAACTCCCAGTGGAAGGGCGTGGACATCACCTTCGTGGGCTACGGCGCCACCAGCGACAGCGGCCAGGGCTCCGGCGCGAAGCGCTACGCGGAGATCCCGATCTACGACATCAGCAACAGCTACTTCCGCGCCTTCGACAGCGAGAGCAACCTCTGCTCGGGTGACTCGGGCGGTGGCGGACTGCTGCTCGGCGACGACGGCAACTGGTACGTGGTCGGCGTGAACAGCTTTGTCTTCGCGGTCCAGAGCAGCACGAGCTGTCGGGGCGGCGGCTCTGGCTCGGGCCGCGTGGACGCCGCGATGGAGTGGATCGACACGAAGATCGACGACCTCGAGAGCTTCTACGAGCCCGACATCGTCTATGTCAGCGACACCGCCGAGTTGGACACCGGCGACCCGATCCGTCCGAACCAGACCGGCCTCGAGCCCGGGGGGGGATGCAGCAGCGCACCGTCGTCGGCCAGCTGGGGACTGCTCGCGGTCGCAGGCCTGCTGATCAGGCGGAGGCGCGCCTCCGCAGGCTGACCAGTCCCAGCAGGGCGGCGATCAACCCGGCGCCCGCGGGCCCTCCCGAGCAGCTACAGTCGGGGGTCATCGGCGGGTCGTCTTCGACCTCGACGTCGGTGTCCCCACTGTCCACGGGATCCGTGTCCGTGTCGGAGTCGCTGTCGGTGTCGCTGTCGGTGTCGCTGTCGACGTCGGCGTCCCCCTCGAGCTCGATGTCCATGTAGTTGGAGAGCCAGTCGATGCTCTTGTCCACCCGCTGTGCGGCCGCTCCAGCGTTGTCGGCGTCGCAGTCGAAGGTCGTCTGCGAGACCCAGTTGAAGACCCACGAGTTCACGCCGACGAGCTCGTAGTTGCCGTCCTCGCGCAGCATCAGCGCTGCCCCGCCGGAGTCGCCCGGGCAGACGTTCTTCACCGTGCTGCCCTCGTAGGCGGTGTAGACGAACATGCTGTCCTGGGCGCCCAGGACGGTGTCGACCGTGCGGCGGACCCCCTCGCCGGAGCCGCTGTGGGAGGTCTTGCCGTAGCCGACGTAGGTGACCGTGTCGCCCTCTTGAGACAGCTTGATGTTCTCCGTGTTCAGCCGCATCGAGCCGACGCCGCTCACCGATGACTCGAGCTTCAGGACCGCGATGTCCCAGGAGATGCCACTGGCGTCGATCGAGTAGTCGGGGTGGATCAGGATCTGCTTCACCGGCTGGTAGGTCTCCCACTCCTCCCAGACAGTGCTCTCGAAGACGACGTAGATGTCGTAGCCGGACTCGACGTATTGCTCGGCGGCCTCGGCGCAGTGGGCTGCGGTGATGACCCGCGCGGCCTTGGCGAGCGTGCCGGAGCAGAAGGGCCCGCCCTGGTTTCCCTTGACTGCGACGAGCGCTCCGACCGAGCGGAAGCTGTTGGTCTCTTCGCCGCCGACGACAGGAGGCGCTTCCGATGCCTGGACCAGCGAGAGCATCAGCAGCGTCATCCATCACCTCATCGGCTGCGGCGCCTCCGAACGAAGGCGAATCCCAGGGCGGCGAGCACTCCCATCATGCCCGACGCTGGACCGGCCGCGGAGCAGATGCCCCCTGGCGGCGCCTCTCCCAGGGGGCGCGCGGGGTCGTTCCCGGTGTCGGGGTAGGCGGTGTCGGTGTCCGTGTCGCTGTCGGTGTCGCCGTCGCCGTCGCCGTCGGAGTCACTGTCGGAGTCACTGTCGGTGTCAGCGTCGCCCTCGACCGTGCCGATCTCGTCTTCTGGGATGTAGCCGATGATCCAGTCGTAGTAGGCGTCGATGCGCGTGGCGCCGGCAGCAGAGCCCTGGCGCTCGCAGTCCGGGTTTCCTCCGTAGAGGTTGAAGCCGAAGGAGTTGGCCCCCACCAGCACGAGGTCCCCTTCGATCTCCTTGAGCGCGGCGCCGCCCGAGTCGCCCGAGCAGATGTTCTTCACCGTGCCGGAGTCGCCGCTGTAGGTGTAGATGTAGCTCGCGTCCCAGCCGTAGATCGGCACGTCCACAGCGCGCTTGGTGCCGCTGCCGTTTTCGTCGTCGCCGGTCACGCCGAAGCCGACGTAGGTGATGTCCTCGCCCTCCCAGCTGCTGCCAGGGCGGCCGGTGTTGACGTCGTAGGTCCCGATCGAGCCGTCGATCGAGGTCTTCAGCTCGAGCACGCCGATGTCGTCGTCGATGGCGGTGCCGCCCGAGTAGCCCGGGTGGCGCCACGTGTTCTTCACCTCGGCGTAGTCGTCCCAGCCGCCGTTGCTGTAGACCTTGGTCCCGAGCATGAACCAGATCTCCCAGCCCTTGCGCTCGTAGTCTTCTGCCGCTTCGACGCAGTGGGCCGCGGTGATGACGTAGCGAGGCGCGACCAGCGTCCCCGAGCAGAAGTTGCCGCCCTGGTTGTTGTAGACCGACAGGATGGCGCCCACGGGCTTGTGGCCGGACGTCGAGCTCCCGCCGACGATTGGCGGCGCTTCTTCGTCGGCCCCCGCCAGCGAGGCGAACAGGACGAGCATCGAGACCTCCGAACGGGACAGAAGATAGGCGGCCGTCGGGGGGGTCACAAGTCCGGGATTGCCAAGGTTTCGTCGATCAGAGGGACACGATGACGACACCGAAGAAGGCCAGCGAGACGTAGCCGTTGAGGTCGAAGAAGGCCTTGTCGATCCTGGAGAGGTCGTCCGGGCGTACGAGCCAGTGCTCGTAGGCGAGCATCGCCGTGATCGCCAGGAAGCCGAGCCAATAGGTCCAGGACAGCTCGAAGGCAGCCGGCAGCGCGGCCAACAGCCCCACCGTCACGACGTGCATCAGCGCGCTGACCACGAGCGCTCCCTTCACGCCGATGCGCTCGGGGATGCTGTTGAGGCCCCGCCTTCGATCGAAGTCCGCGTCCTGGCAGGCGTAGATGATGTCGAAGCCCGCGACCCATGTGCCGACTATGCCGCTGAGGATCAAGGCGGTCGGTGCCACGGTGTCGCTGATGGCGATCCAGGCCGCCGTGGGCGCCAGGGCGAGGGCGAGGCCGAGGAAGAGGTGGCAGAGCGCCGTGAAGCGCTTGGTCAGGCTGTAGCCGCAGATGATGGCCAGGACGATCGGCGCCAGCGCCAGACAGAGGGGTGAGAGCAGCCAGGCGCCGGCGAGGAAGACTGCGGCGCTCATCCCGGTGAAGGCCCAGGCTGCCCGGACGCTGATGGTCCCGGCGGGGATGGCTCTGTCCGCCGTGCGGGGGTTCTCTGCGTCGATGTCGCGGTCCACGATGCGGTTGAAGCCCATGGCCGCGGAGCGAGCCGCCACCATGCAGATCACGATCCAGAGAAAGTCGGTCCAGACGTAGCCGTGCTCCACCGCCGCGAGCACAGCCGCCGCGAGGGCAAAGGGCATCGCGAAGATGCTGTGCGAGAGCTTGATCATCCGCGAGTAGTCGACGACGCCGCGGATCATCCGACCCTCCCCGGGCGAACGAGCCAGCGTCGCTCGATGGGCCCTGTTCCCCCGAGGTCCCGCGCGCAGCCCTCGACGAGGACCACCCCGGGCCGCTTGCCGGGCTCGAAGACGCCGAGGTGGGGCTGGTCGAGCAGGCCGGCGCCCTCTCGGGTCGCGGCCTGCAGCCAGACCTCGGGGTGCACCTCTGGGAAGGCTTGCATGAGCGCGCGGACCTCTTTGAGCAGGTCGAGGTCCGCGACGCTGGCGAGAGAGTCCGTGCCGAGGGCCAGCGGGATGCCGCGCTCGATCATGCCGCCAACGTCCGGGAGCCCTCCGCCGATGTGCAGGTTGCTTCGGGGGCAGAGCACGACGGTGGTGCCCGAGGTGGCGATGGCGTCGAGGTCGTCCCCCGTGGCGCCGACGCAGTGGACCAGGGCCAGCTCGGAGAGCACGCCGAGGCGCCGGAGGTACTCTGTGGGCGAGCAGCCGGGGGGCTCGAAGACCCGCAGGTCGCGGCCGATGAGGCGGATGAAGTCTGCCCACGGGCCGCCTCCGTCATGGAGGAACCTGCGCTCCGCCGGGTCCTCGTCGAGGTGGATGGAGGCCTTGGGACCCGGCTCGGACGCGGCCGCGACGATGCGGTCGGGCGAGGTGGAGTAGGGGGCGTGCGGCGAGACGCGCACCTCGAAGCCCTCGACCGGCCGTAGCTCCAGCCCGGGCAGTCCCACCTCGTCGATGCCCAGCACTTCTCTATGGACCACTCCGCACAGATCGGATCGCGCCAGGAGAGGCTCGGGTCGCCCGGTGTTGGTGACGTCCGCGATGGCGGCAGTGCCGAATGCGATGGCCTCCTCGATGGCCGCTTGCATCGCGTCCGTGTCCCGGTCGTCGACTCGGTACAGATTGCTCACCCACTCGATCAGCGAGCTCCCGTGGACCAGCGTTCCGGAGAGCTCGATGTGTGCGTGCGCGTTCACCAGGCCCGGCAGGGCGAGTCCGTCGAGCGCGAGCGCCTCCTCCGCCCGGCCCACCTCCAGCACGGTGCCCTCTTCGTCGAGGGTGAGGGAGACGTTCCGCCTCAGACCCTCTGGGAGCAGTGCGTGCGCCAGGTGGAGCCGTCGCATCTCAGGGGCGCGCCCTGCGCTGTGGCACGAAGCCGGCCTGCCGGATGTCGCGCTCGGCTCGGTCGATGTCGTCCAGCTCACCGAGATCGTTGGCGCCTGAGTGGAGGGCAGCCTGCCCGATGTCCACCAGGTCCAGGGGCGCCAGCACGTTGGGGATCGTGGTCAACAGCCGGGACAGCGCGGTCCACCGGAGCGCCTCCGCCGCGCTTCCGCCCTCTACGGCGACGTCGGTCCAGCCCCCGAGCGCTTCCAGCCGCAACAGAGCCCAGATCCGCTCATCGTCCCCTTCGTCCTCGCGTATGCGCAACAGCGCGCTGTTGGTGTCCACGTGGTCCGTCGAGGCGTAGCCGCGCTCCCGCTGGGGGTGCAGGTCCCTGCAGCGCAGGTCCGCGGCGGCGCTGAGATCTGCCAGCGGCGCCCTGACGAGCTGAGCGATCTCGGACTCATGCAACGTGACTCCGTTCGCGGCGTCGTCGAGGATGCGGTCGAGATCGGCCCGTGGCATCAGCCGGTCGCCAGGTCCATAGAGCTCGATCTCGTGGCGGCTGAGGAGCCCCTCCTCGACGCCCAGGGCCGCGAAGCGCCGCAGGCCCATCAGCGCCCGGTCGTCCAACTCGTAGCGGATGTGCTCGAGCAGGTATGTCCGGTCGGGCTCGGGCAGGGCAGCCCGGAGATCCAATCCCTCCGTGGCGGCCTGACGCAAGCCAGCGATATCACTCGGAGACAGACCGTTGCGGCCTGCCCACACGGCGAACACGAAGGGCAGGCCGGTCCAGTCGTACCAGGCCTGCCCGAGGTCGATGCGGTGCTCCATGCGCGGTGGCAGGTTCCTGGCGGCGTCCCCGATGACCAGGGCGGCCGTGGTGCCGCGTGCCTGGCCTTGGGCGGTGCCGGGCTCGACGTGGCGGAAGGTGATGCCCTCCTTCGCCAGTGGCCCGCGACGGAGGATGAGCTGAGCCAGCACGACGCTCGTGCGGCTGACACCGTCCAGCAGCACCTCGGTCCAGTCCCCTGGAGGTGTCTCCGCCACGAGCAGTACGCTGTGGACGGGTCCTTCACAGCCGATGCAGGCTCCCGGGACCACCTTCCAGCTCCCCTCGGACAGCAGCGCGCCCACGGGCACCAGGCCCACGTCGGCCTCGCCCTGTCGGACCCACTCGGCGACCTGGGCGGGGTGGCCCTCCGTCACCTGGTACCGGATGCGATCGAGGCGGGTCAACAGGGGCCAGGCGTTGGTGTAGCCGACGGCGGCGACGCGGACAGGCATTCAGGCCTCCGCCACGACGTTGTAGTGGGTGTCACGCTCCACGGGGATCCGGCCCGCGGCGCGGATGAGCCCGATCAGCTCTGTGCGCGTGAGCTCCTGCGGGGTCTTGGCCCCGGCCATGTGGTAGACGCGCTCTTCGCGCACGGTGCCGTCGAGGTCGGAGGCGCCGTAGCTCAGGCTCAGCTGGGCGATGTCCTGGCCCATCATGACCCAGTAGCTCTTGACGTGGGGGATGTTGTCGAGCATCAGCCGGCTCACGGCGATCGTGCGCAGTGCGTCGTGGCCGGTGGGTGCCGCCAGGCGGGCCAGGCGGTTGTTGTCGTTGTGGAACTTCAGCGGCACGAAGGTCTGGAACAAGCCGAGGTTCGGGTCCTTTGCCCTGTTTGCGAGGCTCTCGTCCTGGAGGTCCCTGAGGCGGACGAGGTGGTCGACCCTCTCCTCGAGACGCTCGATGCTGCCGAAGAGCATCGTGCAGTTCGTGCGCATTCCAAGGCCATGGGCGACGCGGTGGACCTCCAACCAGCCATCCGCGTCGACCTTGTCGCGACAGAGCTTCCGTCGGGCGCGCGGATGGAAGATCTCAGCGCCGCCCCCCGGCAAGGACTCCAGACCGGCTCCGCGCAGGGCGGTGAGCACCTCTGCGTAGGTCATGCCGTATTTCTGTGCGTAGTAGTGGATCTCGACCGCGGTGAAGCCCTTGATGTGGAGGTCTGGCCGGGCCTCCTTGATGGCCCGCAGCATGTCCGTGTAGTAGCTGAACGGAAGGCCAGGATGGAGGCCGTTGACGATGTGGACTTCTGTGATGAATGCGTCCTTCAGCGCGACGACGCGACCCACCGCCTCGTCGATGGTCATCGTGTATGCGGCGGGCATGCCCTCTTCGAGGCGAGCGAAGCTGCAGAAGATGCAGGAGGCCTCGCAGACGTTCGTCGCGTTCACGTGGACGTTGCGGTTGAAGTAGGTCAGGTCGCCGTGGAGGCGCTCGCGGACGAGGTTCGCGAGGCCACCCACCGCCGCGAGGTCCGGGGTCTGGAAGAGGCGAAGGCCGTCCTCGAAGCAGAGGCGCCGTCCCCCGACGACTTTGTCCGCGATGTCGTCGAGGCCAGCGCGGGCGACGCAGCGCCGCTGCACGGAGGACAGCCTGGGCTCCATCATGGCTTCATCCCTGTCCAGCGGTGGGCGAGGTCGTTGTCGACAGCGAGCTGGTCGAGGACCCGGCCGACGACGTTGTCGACGAGGGCCTCGATGTTCTCCGGCTTTCCGTAGAAGCTCGGCGAGGCCGGGAGGATCACCGCTCCTGCCTCGCAGACCTGCTGCATGTTGCGGAGGTGGACCAGCGAGTATGGGGCCTCGCGCACGCAGAGGACGAGGCGCCTCCGCTCCTTCAGCATCACGTCGGCGGCTCGACCCACCAGGTCGGCGCTGATGCCGTTGGCGATACGAGCGAGGCTCCCGGCGGAGCAGGGCAGGACCGCCATCGCGTCGAAGCGAGCGCTGCCGCTGGCGAAGGGGGCGGTCAACTCCAGTGGCCCCCAGATCGGCAGATCGTGCTCGCGGGGGTCCGTGCCGACCTCGTGCTGCCAGACCAGCCGCCCGGTCTTCGTGAAGACGAGGTGGGCCTCGATGCCGGCGTCACGGCCCGGGCCAGCCAGCCACCGCACCATCGCCGCGGCGTAGGGGGCGCCGCTGGCGCCGGTGATGCCCAGGACCAGCTTCATGCGGGCCTCCTCAAGACGACCAGCGAGGCCACCGGAGGCAGGAGGTCGTCGCTGCTGACGAGCTCGAAGCCGACCTCGACGGCGAGGGCCTCGAACTCGGCGCGGCTCAGGTAGGCGACCATCGACTCGGCGAGGTAGGCGTATGCAGCGCGGTCTCCGCTGATCAGTCCGCCGACGTTGGGTAGGACGAGCTTGTTGAAGAGGCCGTGGAAGGCCCTGGCGTGGGCGCGCACCGGGCGGAAGAACTCGAGCACGGCGAAGCGCCCGCCGGGACGGAGGACCGACAACACCTCGGACAGCGCCGCTCGGTTGTCTGGCACGTTGCGAAGCCCGAAGCCGCAGGTCGCGGCGCCGAAGGGTCCCTCTACCGACAGCGCCTCTGCGTCCCCGACCACGACATCGACCGGGGCACCCTCGGGCAGGCGCCCGCGGCCCCGCTCCAGCATCTCGGCGCTGAAGTCCACGGCGACCACACGAGGGGAGCCCGCGGCGAGCAGCTCGAGGGTCATCTCCAGGGTGCCGGCGCAGAGGTCCAGGGAGGTGGCGTCGAGGGGTCCGAGCGCGCGGACGGTGCGCTTTCGCCAGATCGTGTCGATGCCCATCGACAGGATCCGGTTGGTGAGGTCGTAGGTGGGGGCGATGCGGTCGAACATCTCCCGAACCTCGGGCCCGCGGCCCGGATCGCCGGCCTGCGGGGTCACGCCACCCTCTCGGCGAGGTAGCGCGCCAGCTCGGCCAGCGCGGCCTTGTGGGGGCTCTCGGGGAGCACATCCAGCTCTGCGATGCCTCCCTCGACGAGCTCCTTGGCGAAGGCCCCGGCGCGCTCGAGGGCGCCTGTCGCCCGCACACGCTCGATGATCTCCCGGATCTGCTCGGCCTGCACCGGTCGGCCCAGGCGCTCCGCGAGCTCCGGGTCACGCTCCAGCGCGAAGAGCAAGGGCAGGGTGAGCTTCCTGTCCTTCAGATCGGTCCCGGGGGTCTTGCCGGTGAGCTCAGAGCGGCCTCCGTAGTCGAGGATGTCGTCAGTGACCTGGAAGGCCACGCCGATCGCGCGACCGAAGCGGTCCATGCGGGCGGTGAGGGCCGTATCGTCCAGGACCCGAGCCCCGACGCTCGCACACCAGGCGATGAGCGCCGCGCTCTTGCGGTCGACGATCTCCAGGTAGTCCTCTCGCGTCGTGTCGAGGTCGCCGGCCCGCCTGAGCTGGAGGACCTCGCCCTCCGCCATGGCTTTGAGGGCTTCGGCGAGGCCACTCACACATGCCTGACCGCCGTGCTCACTGGCCAGGAGCACGCCCTGGGCGAGGCAGAAGTCGCCGCTGAGGATGACCAGCGCGTTGCCGTAGACGTGCTGCGCGGCGTCGATGCCGCGGCGGGTGCTGGCGTCGTCGACGACGTCGTCGTGGAGCAAGGAGCCCAGGTGGATGAGCTCGCCCACGGTCATGAGCCGGGACAGGTCTCCGCCGACCCCCAGGGCCCGGGCGCCGAGCGCGGTCAGCAGTGGCCTGACGCGCTTGCCACCAGCGCTCGCCAGGTAGCGCACGGCTCCGTCGACGGGCTCGATCGTGTCCCCGACGATGTCGGTCAGCACCGCCTCGGCCTTGGCCATGTCCTCTGCCACGAGGGCGAAGGCAGCGCTCGGTGGGCGCACCCTCGAGCGGGCGGCCCCGGCTGCGAGTCCCCCGGGCTCCAGTCGCCTCGCGGAGGCGCCTGGGAGGAGATGGATCCGCTGCATCAGGGCCTCCGCTGCGACCTGGGATCAGTAATAGTCACTCTTTTCAAAAACTTCAATGACGATTGAAGTTATAGTTCGGACATGGCCGAACAGCGCCACCTCGAAGACGAACAGCAGGCCCACGACGAGCGGATCGACGAGGCCGTCGATCGCGTCGCCGAGGCGATCGGCGACCTCATGGAGTTCTGGAACTTCAAGAACTCGATGGGCAAGGTCTGGGCTGTGCTCTACCTCTCCCGGTCGCCGCTGACGGCGGACGAGATCGGTCGACGCACCAGGTTGTCCAGCGGTTCGGTGAGCATGACCTTGAACGAGCTCAGACTGTGGGGGGTCGTCGGGAGGAGTCGGGAGGCGCCGGGCAAGGGGCCCCGCAAGCGCAAGACCTATGTCGCCGAGACGGACATCCTCGCGATGGTGACGCGGGTCTTCCGCCAGCGGGAGCTCGAGCGGGTGCGGCGCGTCGTTCGGGAGCTGGAAGCCGCTCAGGAGCTGTTGGAGGAGGCGCCGGAGGTTCCCACCAGCCGGCTGCGGAACCGCTTCGTGGTCACGCGTGTGAAGAAGCTCCTGGAGCTAGCGCGCCGAGGCGAGAGAATCGTAGAGCGCTTTGCCCAAGCTGGGGAGATGGACCTCTCCTCGATCCGCAACTGGCTCGGCCGCTCCCGGTAGCCTGCTGGACGCGCAGGCAATAGCATTCCCTGCGTTTCACTTCGGAGCTCCGATGCTGCCCATCCTGTTCGCCATCTCTTGCGGCGACCCCCCGACCCTCACCGTCGAGGTCGACGACATCTTCGGAGCCGACCTCGCTGACGCCCAGGTGAAGCGGGACGGCGTAGCAGAGTCCTGGAAGACCGGGGCCGACGGCACGGTCGCCATCCCCTTCGAGCCCGGCACCCTCGAGCTGATGGTCGGAAAGGAAGGCTACATCCACGAGTTCGTCACGGTCGAGATCGTCGTCGAGGGCCCAGGCAAGGGCTCGCCTCCGCCGGTGAAGGTGGCGCTGCACCATGAGGCTGGAGAGCCTGGCTTCTACGGCATCGGGCCGAAGGGCTATTCCCACCTCGGCGCCCAGCCGATCAATACCGTCGCCACGGAGATGAGCACCTGGCACGGGCTGGAGCAGCACCCGGAGCAGTCCTTCGTGGCCAGCAAGGAGGGAGGTCTCTCCTTCCTGTTCAACAGCACGTTGCGCGCCGCGGAGCTCAAGCGGCAGGACCTCAAGCTCTCGCGGCTCGAGTACAAGGAGACGGCGCAGGTGACGGGCGTGCTGGGCGAGACCGAGGTCGAGCTCCACCTGTGGGTCGCCTCCGACGACATTCCCTACGAGATCAAGGGCACCCAGTCCCAGGACGACTACCTCATCGCCGTTCCGGGCGGCCTGGAATCAGGCAACTACGCCTTCCACGCCCAGAGCATCCTTCACAGCACAGAGGCCGAGGCCCTCGCCAATCTGCCCAAGGAGATGCAGGTCGCGTTCCCCTTCGAGGTCAAGTAGCTCAGTAGCGCCAGAGCCAGAGCGAGTCCGCGCTGGTCGCGAGCCAGCGTGCCTTTTTGCTGAAGGCCATCTCGCGGACCGCCCCGGTGTGGCCCCCGACACGGTCGGGGTGGGCGCGGCCCACGATGTCGCCGTCGATGTTGCAGAAGGCGACGTCGCCCTCTCGGGTTCCGATGGCGACCATGCCGTTGTCGCTGACCGCCGCGGCGGTGACGTCGTAGACCATCACGGTGTTCGACTGTTTGTGGTTGCGCCAGATGGTGACGCCGCCCTCGGCCATGCCGAGCAGCACGCCCCCTCCGCCGAAGCGGAGCCGATGACGGGAGGGGATGCTCTTCTTCATCGGCTTTCCGAAGGACACGACGTCGAGTCCGTCCGTGCAGCAGCGCGCGGCGAGGAGCTTTCCGCCACGGCCCGCGCCGACGGTGGTCTGCTGCGGGATCCTGGCGGTGCGGTGGCGGCTGAAGTCCTTCTCGATCAAGAGCGCCTTGCGTCCGTCGAGGGTGTCCCCGACCACAGCGAGGGCGCCCCTGCCGTCGGTGCGCGTGAACCAGGCCAGCTGGATGTCCGAGAGCAGCTCGCAGCGGATGCTCTTGATCCGGTCTCCAGTCGGCGCCAGCAGCGTCACCCCGCGCCCGCGCTCGACGACCACCACTCGCTTTCCGCTCGGCGACACCGAGATCAGCGCCGGGTCGTTGACGTGGGTGTCCAGCGTGCGTGTCCCGAAGACCGGGTCGATCTCGACGATCTCGCCCACTTCCGTGGCGCAGAGCAGCTTCGCGGTCTTGCCGATCCAGGTGATGGCGCGCGGCCTGTCGATCGGCGGACAGAGCACTGGCTCGAAAGCGCTCTTTTCGTGGAGGAAGTGGGCGTCCCGTTCTTTGGGCATGTCCTCTGCGGCGTCCTGCTTGGAAACTATCACCCGCGACCTCGCTGGATCTCCAGCAATCTCTTGAGGATGAGGGCCTGGTAGCGAGCGTCGTAGTCGGCGCGGTGCTTCTGCCCCATGTCCTCGGCCGGCAATCCGAGGATCTCGGCGAGGATCTCCTTGTTGGAGTCCAGCCAGTGCAGGTCGAGCACACCCGCGGACAGCGCCTTGGTGTCCAGCGCCTTGTACCCGAAGGGGTTCTTCATGCCCTCCGCCTTGTAGACCCACGCCACGAAGGACCAGTCGAAGGGGGCGTTGTGCCCGACGAACACCGCCTCCGAGCCCTCGTCCCGGTTGGCCTCGACCCAGGCGGTCAGCCGCTCCATCGCCAGTCGCCGCAGCACGCCCTCGCGGCGTAGGAGCTCCAGGTCGAGCCCGTTGACCGCCATGGCGCCCTCGTCCACATGGGGCGCCTCCGGGCGGATCTCGACGTAGAAATCATCGCCGAGCTCGAGCTCGCCGTCGCCGGCTTCGCGGACGACGACCGCCCCCAGGCTGATCATGTCGTAGAGGGCTGGCACGGGTCCGCTGCACTCGATGTCGATGCAGAACCAGGTCGCGCGCGGCATCATCACTCCCTGAGCGCTCGTGAAGTTGCCGGTCCGTCGGCCGGTCCACGTCACGGACGCGTGAACTTCTCCGGGAAAGTGAACCATGTTCCTCCTCTTGTCCGCCCTGTCCTGTCGCAACAAGGAGCTCCCCGTCGACACCGGTGACCCTTGCGAGACCTTCACCTCCTACGCGGACAGCGACGGCGACGGCTTCGGCGACGGGGACAACCCGACGGAGGCATGCGAGCTTCCCAGCGGCAACGTCGAGGACAGCACGGACTGCGACGACGCCGACGCCGCCGTGCACCCTGGCGCCACAGAAGACGACTGCGCCGATCCGGTCGACTACAACTGCGACGGCTCGGTCGGGTACGCCGACGCGGACTCCGATGGCTACGCCGCGTGCGAGGAGTGCGACGACGACGACCCCGACATCAACCCCGGAGCTGCCGAGATCTGCGACGGCATCGACCAGGACTGCGACGGCGAGATCGACGACGGCGTGCTCGAGACCTTCTGGGCCGACGCTGACTCCGACGGCTACGGCGACCCCGACGCGGGCACGGAGGCTTGTGAATCCCCCGACGGCTACGCCGACAACGGGGACGACTGCGACGACACCGACGCGACCTCCTGGCCCGGCGCCGAAGAGATCTGCGACGAGGCCGACAACGACTGCGATGGCGACGTCGACGAGGACGTGACCATGACCTATTGGGCAGACCTCGACGAGGACGGCTACGGCGACAGCGACGTCCCCACAGAGGCCTGCGACCTGCCCACCGGCTTCGCCGAGGTCGACGGGGACTGCGATGACGGCGAGGCCACCGTCTACCCGGGCGCCGAAGAGGTCGTGGCCGACGGCATCGACCAGGACTGCGACAGCGGGGACACCTGCTACACCGACGGTGACGGTGACGACTACGGCTCCGGCACGACCACCAGCACCGACCTCGACTGCGCGGACACGGGCGAGGCAGAGGTCGAGGACGACTGCGACGACGGCGACTCAGCCGTGAACCCCGACGCCGACGAGGTCTGCAACGAGATCGACGACGACTGCGACGGGGACATCGACGAGGACGACGCCATCGACGCGGACACCTGGTACGCCGACACCGACAGCGACGACTACGGTGACGCCGCCAGCAGCACGACGGCCTGCTCGGAGCCCAGCGGCTACGTCAGCGACGCCACCGACTGCGACGACACGGACTCCGACACCTACCCCGGCGCCGACGAGTACTGCGACGGCCACGACGACGACTGTGACGGGGACATCGACGAGGACGACGCTGTCGACGCCAGCACCTTCTACGAGGACGCCGACGGCGACAGCTACGGCAACCTCGCCTCCACCGCCACCGCCTGCTCGGCGCCCAGCGGCTACGTCAGCGACGACACGGACTGCGACGACACGGACAAGACCATCAACCCCGCCGCCAGCGAGTCCTGCAACGGCGACGACGACGACTGCGATGGTGACGTCGACGAGGGCGTGCTCGGCACTGGCACCGACTGCCCCGCTGACTCCTGCGCGACCATCCTCGCGGACGGCTCGACCGCAGATGGGACCTACGTGCTCGAGGACTCCAGCGGCTCGACCTACGACGTCCACTGCGACATGACCACCGACTCCGGGGGCTGGACCCTGGTCGGCTCGGTGGTCAACGAGGCCCACGTCACCGGCAGCCACGACCGGAACTGGGACAGCTACGACGTGTGGACCGACGACACGACCTTCGGCACCCTCGGCTCGCAGACGACAGCGGACTTCAAGTCGACCGCGTTCTCAGAGGTCGCCGGCGACGACATGATGGTGGAGACCGACAGCTACGCCTTCGCCTTCTACAACGTGCTCGGGTCCACCGACTTCGGGGACTTCATGACCGGCGAGTACGACAGCAGCACCTGCTCAGAGGACTTCATCGCCAGCGGCGCGGACTGGTCTTCCGGGCTCACCACCGACCAGGAGGACGTCCTGGTGCTGGTCGTGCGCCCGAAGGACAGCAACTGCTCTTGCTTCCCGGGCTGCAACGAGAACGCCATCCTGGGCTTCCAGCTCTCCAGCTGTTGCTGGGCCAACGGCCTGGGCAACACGCCAAATGGCTACGCGAGCTGGGACATCTACGACAACTCGCTGTTGACGACCAGCTACATCAGCAAGGGCACCTGCACCGCCGGCAGCTACCCCTGCAGTGACGCCGGGTACTACAACGCCAGCGGCACCGGCTACACCTACAGCAACAAGGTCACCTACGGCCTCGTGTATGTGAGGTGACGGCCCTTTGCGAAAGATCGACGAACGTCGCGCGTATGAGTGGTGTCAATGAGGATGCCCATGAAGCGCCCCATCTCCATCGCTGTCCTGGTCCTCGGCCTGTCCATCGCGGCGCTCGCTTTCGCTCAGCTCGTCGGGCTCGGCATCCTGCGCGAGGGCCCCGGTTGGGCGGTCGCCGTCGGGGCCGCCTGCGTCCTCGTGCTGCCGGTCGTGGCGATGTCCAGCTTCGGCAGGCACCGGATCGAGGGCATCGCCGCGGGCTCGCTGGTCTGGCCGATCGCGCTGCTCGTGGGGCTGCCCGTGTGGTTCCCCGGCGAGCGCACCGAGTCCCTGGCTACCGGGTTCGGCCACCTGGCCGCTCCCCTGGGACCCGAGAAGACCGAGTCCGCGGCCGCGGCGGGGACCGCCATCGGGGAGTTCATGGGCTCCGAGACCCTGGCCGGACGCCCGCCGCCGGTGGCGCTGGAGGCCGTCGAGGTCGAGGACGCCAGGCTCTCCGAGGCGGTGGCTCCCGAGCGCCGCATCGATCCGGACAACCTCGACGAGATCGCGCTGCCCTACGAGGGCCGCGGCCGCAGCCTGCGCATCCCGGTGGTCTTCGAGCAGGACGGAGTCGAACGAGAGCTCTGGATGCTCTACGACACCGGCGCCACCTACACGACCCTGACCCCCGCTGCCCTGGAGAGCCTTGGGCTGTCCATTCCCGACGACGCTCCGGTGATCACCGTCGCCACCGCTGGGGGCGAGCGCACGGCGCAGATCGTCCTGCTCGACACCGTCTGGCTGGGCGGCTTCCCGGTCGGGGGCGTCACGATCGCCGTCTGCGAGGAGTGCGGCGGCGACGAGGAGGCTGGCCTGTTGGGCCTGAACGTCTCGGGCCAGTTCACCGTCACCATCGACCCAGCCGTCCGAGAGCTGGTCCTGGAGCCCCTGCCGGGACCGCGCGACCGCCACCTCGACATCACCCACTGGCTGGAGATCGGCGCCACCGCCACCGGCTGGAGCGACGGTCGGGTCGAGGTCGAGGTCGAGGCCGAGAGCCAGACCGACCGACCCATCGCCGACATCGACGTCTCCATCGAGTGCGCGCAGCAGCAGTTCACGGCCGAGATCGCGGAGCTGGCCCCCGGCGCTCATGCCACCTCCCGCGTGAGCCTCCCTCGCGGCACGAACTGCGAGACCTACAAGATCCGCCTGCAAGAGGCGTACTGGTAGCTCAGATCTCCGCCGCGAACTCCGCCGTGGTCAAGACCCGCACATCGGTTCGGCGGAGGCCCTGGAAGTGGCGGGTGTTGTCCGTGATGACCACGACAGCCCCTGCGGCCAAGGCGACCTCGGCGATGTGCGCGTCGTAGACACGGCCCCCGGCGATCCTGTCCGACGCCGCGCGCTCCAGGAAGGGGAGCCGCTCGCCCTCGGACAGCCCGTGGATCTCGAAGCGTGCGACGACGTTCTCTCGCACGACCCGAAGGGCATCGGCGGGACGGACGCGCAGCTCGGGTGGGAGCCGCGTGAGGACGGAGTAGAGCTCCAAGCAGCAATGCCACGCGGTCTGGGGACGCGCGACGCGGCCGTCGAGGACCGCTGCGAGGATGGTGTTGGCGGGCTCCGAGCTGGCTCCGAGGTCCACCGTCGCGGCCACCAGGACGCTCGTGTCGAAGAAGACCCCTTCGCCACTCACTTCAGCGGCCATCGGTCCCGCTCCTCGCGGATCAACTCGGCGACGTCGACCCTTGGCGCTGTCGTCGACGCGCGCACCCTCAGCCAGCCGTCCTCTTCGACGAGGTCGGGCTCGGGCACGCACGGCACGAGGTGCACACCTTCGTAGTCGACGCGAACCTCGAGCTCCGTCCCGGGCTGGAGCCTCGCCTGCCGGCGAGCCTCCACGGGAATGACCACGCGGCCTGCCTTGTCGATGGTAGTTCGCATGGCACAAACGTAGACTCCTCTGGTGGTGCGGTCAAGGACCGTCGAGGGGGCGGGACCGCTGCGCCGGGTCGCCTTGTCTCGGTCGGTCGAGCCGTAGCTGGGGTGCCAAGCGGACTTTGACGCCGCCCTGACAACCTGTTGACAGCTGGACGCTGGACACTCGGGCCGCGCCTTCGACCGGGGGTGGGCTCCGGGGAGGCGCAGATGACATCCAGGAGAACACAATGTCGGCCCAGTCCGTGGACCTTCTCGGGACTATGGCGGCGAGGGCGGGCTGATGATCCTCACCGACACGCTGCACGCGGTCTGGGGGGACGCGCTCGGCGCCATGCGGTTAGCGAAGACCGCGCCGGTCAGCGACTGCGTGAGCCCCGTGGCAGAGTCCATGCTCTTCCCGGACTCCTTGTTCTGGCTGCCGGACTACTGGCTCGACGCCGTCCATCGCCTGGACGAGCACGGGCACATCGAGGAGGGGACCTACTACGGGGCGTTTGGGATGATCGTCTACGAAGAGGGGCGGATCTACGTCGTTCTCACGAACGGGACACGCGTCGAGATCATCCACTCGTGAGCGCTTCCGTCCTACACCCCGGAGGCGCCTGATGGGTGCTTGGGTCCTCCTGGTCTCCTGGGTGGGCTGCCACCCCCGCGAGTGCGACGAGCGGGGCACGCACTGCCTCCTCGTCTGGGAAGACGAGGAGTGTCCCGACGAGCCGGACACTCGGCGCTTCTACGCAACCAGCGGGTCGACGCGACGTCCCGACAATGTTCATGATGGCTCGGACAAGTGTTGCTACGAGGGCTGGGAGTGCCCCGCTCCCGGCGGGGACACCAGCGCGGACACCTTCACGACTCCATGATGCAACACAGACCCTGGCTCCTCAGACCCGTGGTGCGCTGCGAGCGTGGCTGTAGAGGCGCGCGGGTGGTGCCCGCGTGAGCTGGAGCTGGCTGGACCGTGGCCTCGACCTGGAGGCTCTTCAGGGCCCCCAGGATCGCCTCGAGGGCCCCGAGGGTCCTCCAAGCTCGGAATCAGGCCTGATCTGCCGCCCAGAGAGCGCACAAAGGCCAGCGAAAACGGCTTGTTAGAGGATGGACATGAACACCTCTTCACAGTCGCTTCACCAGGCTCTCCTCGACGCCGTCCACGCCTCTCGCGCTCTCGACCACCGGATCGCTGTCCTGCTCATGGAGGCCAGACGCACGGCGATGTTCAAGGACCTCGGCTTCGCCTCGCTGATCACCTACGCCCGCGAGGCGCTCGATATCGGCGGAAACAAGGTGAAGGTGCTGTTGCGCCTGGCCGAGAAGGCCCCCGCCCTTCCAGCTCTGGAGGCGGCGTTTTCCAGCGGGAGTCTGTCCTACACCAAGGCCGCGCGCCTGCTCCCGGTGGCCACCTCAGAGAACATCGACGAGTGGATCGAGCGAGCCCGGAACATCTCCAACCGGGTCCTCGAGCAGTCGCCTTGCTCCGGGCCCAGACGGGGGTGGACAGCGATGACCTGGACGCCGGACGCCTGGTGGGCTTGATCATCCGCCGTGGGGCGATGGCGGTGGAGCAGCAAGCAGAGGAGCCTCCCACAGAGCCCATCTACAGAACCGTGGTCACTCGCTGCCCGGACTGCGCGGCGGCCTCGAGCCCCGACTTCATGGTGATGGACCACGTGGCCACCCGGGCAGAGGACGACGGCGAGGTCCTCGACCTGACCGATGGCCCCGACCGAGGCAAGCTCACCCGCCACGTCCCCGACCGGACCCGGCGGGCGGTCTTGGCTCGGGATGCCTACCGCTGCGTGTTCCCGGGGTGTGGCGGAGGCACCGCGACTCCGGGGCGCCGGTCCGAGTGAATCGGTGAATCAGTACCCGTCCTCGGGTGTGGCCTCCCACCAGCCCGGAGTGTCGCCGTCCGCGCGATCAGGGTCCCTCGAGCGGGACCTCGACGAGGTTCGCGATCGAGCCGTCCTTCGCCGACTGGCTGTAGGCCTGGATCTTCCAGGCGCCGCCGCTGTTGCCCTCTGGCACGTCGAACTCCACGCTCCATGTGCCGCCCTCTGAGCTGGTCAGGACGGCCTTCTGTCCGAGGAGCTCGTCGCCGGCGAGCAGCTTCACGGTGAAGCGACCCTCGAAGACGCGTGACTGGCCCTTCACGAGCAGGGGACCCGGCGTCACCGGCGTGCCCGGCGCGGGGGTCTCGATGACGATGGCCGCGCTCGGGGGGGCCTCGGCGGCTCTCTCGGCGGGCGCCTCGGTGGGCGCCTCGGCGGCTCTCTCGGCGGGCGCCTCGGTCGGGACGGTCGGGGTCCCGCAGCTCAGGAGCACGCGGAAGATCACGAGGCCTCCTGCCCGAAGCCCCTGGGCGGGTGCCAGGCGGTGTCGAGGGCCTCTGTGGCGACCCAGAGCATCAAGAAGACCAGCCCCGCCTCGCGTGGCTCGAGGCTGACCTCGCCGTCCTTCTTCTCGTCCCGCTCGAAGAGAGCCCACAAGGCCTCGTCGAGGATGTGCGGCTGGGCGCGCTCATCGACGGTCCGGACCCGCTCCGGAAAGCCCTCGTCGAAGGGCAACAGGCCCTCTACGACGGCGTTGACCTTTGCCGCCGCCTGTTCGATCTGACGGCCGTTGACCTTGTCGAGGCGGCCTCTGGCCCGGTCGAAGACGCGCACGACGACCGCCATCAGGTAGGTGGCGACCTGTCCGGTCTGGCCGTCGGTCGCGGGCAGGTTCTTGTTGTAGAAGCTCAACAGCCGCTTCTGCGTGCGCAGCAGACGGGTAGCGGTGCCGCGGAAGTCCTCGCCCTCCTCTCCGGCCTCTTCTGACCAGCGATGGACCTCGTCGCGCGGGATGGCGGGGTTCGTCACGGGAGCCTCCAACAAGGGGCCACGGCTAACCCGTGTAGCCTGCTGTCGCCTTGCCTCGTCACGCACCCGCCCTGCTCGCCGCCGCCGTGGCTGTCGGAGTCGTGCTCCTCAACATCGACGCGCCGCTGGTCGAGGACGGCTTGTTCTGGTGGGTCCCGAAGGCTCTCCTGGTGGCCGAGAGCGGGCCGGCCTTCGTCCTCGCCGAGCTCCCGGCCGCCGCGCTCCCGCAGTCGGAGCTCCCGCCCCAGTGGCTCGGTGGCATGCCCGACTACGCCCACCCGCCGCTCTGGTACTGGTACCTCGGGCTCTTCCTCCGCCTGCCGGTGGCCCCCCACGTGGCTGTGCACCTGGCGGCCCTCCCGCTCGCCGCTGCCTTCGGGTGGGGAAGCGCCGAGCTGCTCCGTCGAGCCGGTGGCACCTGGGCAGCCTGGGGCGCGGCGGTCTTCCCGCTCATCCCGCCGGTGGCCGCGAACCTGCTCCGGGCGGACACGGACCTTCCGCTGATGGCGCTCACCCCGTGGGCGCTGGTGGCCGTGCTCGACCGACGCGACGGGCTCTTCGCCCTCACCGCGGCGCTGGCCACCTGGTGCAAGGAGCCGGGCATCCTGCTGGCCGCCCCTGCGCTGTTGGCCTGCGTTCTCGACCGGAGGAAGGGCTGGGGCTGGGTCGCGCCGCCAGCCGCCCTGGCTCTCTGGGCACTCGTCCACTACCTCGAGACGGGCTGGGGCCTGGCGAGCAGCGAGCGCCTGCCCGAGACCGTCGGCGCCTGGTTCAGCGACATCGGCACCGTCCTGTGGATCGCCCTCGGCGATCAGTTCCGGTGGATCCTGGTCCCCCTGGCCATCTACGGGCTCTGGCGGGGCACACCGCGCAGGCGAGCGCTGGCGATTCTCGCCGCCCACACCCTGGTCCAGCTGGGCTTCTTCGGGACGCTCAACTTCCTGGGCGGCCTCGACCGGCTCGACGCATACACCCACGTCCGGTACCTCATCCCGGGCATCCTCGGCGCCTGCACGGTCCTGGTCGCGCTCGGCCCCCCGAACGCGGTGGTGCTCGCCGTGGCCTCGCTGGTCTTCCTGTACCGCCCGTCGCCCCATGGTCCCGAGTCCAGCCTCTACGGTGTGGACGTCGGGCGAGCAGTGCGCGAGGCCGGCCCGCTCATCGCCGCGCAGGAGCAGACCACCTGGGTGGGCAGCTACGCCTTCACCCAGCTCACGCGCCCCTACGCCGGCGTCGTGACCACGCCTTTGGAGGGCCTGGAGGTCTATGCCTTCGAGACCGACCCGACAGAGGTCGAGGGGGTCATCGTCGAGGTCTGCGAGGGCGAGCCCCTGGGACGGCTGCAGGAGCTGGACCTGGAAGAGATCGAGCGCGTGGAGGTGCGCCACGCCTGGGTCCGCATCCTGAGGGTGCGTTAGCCTCCGTCAATGTCCGTGCGCTTCCACCTCCGCGTCTCCACGCGGCTGTACGCCTCGCTCGAGGACGTCTGGCAGGTCAAGACCGACGTCGATCACCTCGAAGCCGAGCTGCACCCCTGGCTTCGGGCGACGCTCGACAAGTCGGAGCTGCAGGCCGGACTGCGCGGCGAGGGTCTCCCCCGGAACCTCCCGGTTCGCTTCTGGGGCCTCGGCGTCGTGCCGCTGCCGACGTGGCCGCTGCAGCTCGTGGAGTACGAGCACAACAGGATCTTCGTCGACACCACCGCGGAGAACCCGCTCTTCCACGAGTGGGAGCATCGCCACATCGTCGAGCAGGCATCTGACGCGGTGCGCTACATGGACGCGATCACCTTCAGCCCCCGCTTCGGCCCGCCGCACCTCGTGGCCCGCTGGATCGAGTTCGTCTTCAAGCACAGACACCGGAGGACGGCGCGGCAGTTCGAGACCGATGAGCGGGCCACGGCCGTCGCTTTTCTTCGCGTGGTCGTCGAGACCGAGGACAGCGGAGAGGGCTTTCTGTGATCTGGATCCGGGCCGCCTGGGCAGTCACCGCCGTCGTCCCCACGGGGATGTCCATGGAGGCCGCCTGCCTGGATGCTTCGGTCGACCGGATCGAGGTCACCTCCGACATCGCGGACTCGAGCCTCTGCACCATCGATCGCGCTGTGACGATCGTCGGCGACACCGAGACGGGGGATTGGCCAGCGGTGCCGTCGCTGTTGTTCGTCGATGGCTCAGAGGGCAGCACGCTGGAGTCGCTGAGCCTCTCCGGCGGCAGCCCCGCAGACGCGCTGTCCATCAACGAGACGGACATCTCCGGTACGGATCTGTACGTGGGTGGTCACCTCCGCCTCGAGGACGGCACGGCTGTCTTCGAGCGGATCGAGGTCGTGAACGCCAACGGCACGGGCATCAGCGTCCAGGCCACCGCCGATACCACCAGGCTCTCGCTGACCGAGTGCGACGTGCACGACAACGCCGACGGCGGCATCGTCGCCCAGGGCAACACCGTGCCGATCACCATCTACTCCGAGTACTCGATCTTCTACGACAACATCCGCTCCGGCGCTGGTGGAGCGATCCTGGCCGATGGCGTCGACGTCCTCGTCGAGGACGTCGGCAGCTCCTTCTACACGAACAAGTCAGAGCAGGGCGGTGCGATCATGCTGGACGCCGCCTCCGCCGAGCTGAAGCAGACCTCCTTCGAGGACAACCACGCCTTCGCGGGCTCCGTCTACTCCGGGCTGGGGAGCGCGATCGCTGCCTTCGGCGGGTCCACGGTCACCTGCACCGGCTGCACCTTCCTGTCCCACACCGGTGACGGGCCGGCGCTCTATGCCAACGCCTCCGAGCTCACGCTCATCGACTCCTCGATGCTCGACAACTCGAGCTCCAGCGGGAGCCCTGGCGCCCTGCAGGTGGCCAACGGGGTGAGCACCAGCATCACCGGGTCGATGTTCTGCGGCAACGTGGGCGCCCTGGACACCAGCAGCGCGATGAGCGCCTCCTCGGCCCGGCTCGACGGCGGAATCATCGACCTCGTCACCACCACCTTCAGCGCCAACGACGTGTCGACTCCAGGGGCCGCGCTGGTGCTGCGCGACTTCGAGCTGGCGGAGCTGCAGAACCTCACCTTCGTCCACAACGCGGGTGGTGCGGCGCTCCACAGCTCCGGTGGTGACACCCTCAGCGTCGTGAACACGGTCTTCGACAACAACGTCTCGGCCTACGACCTCCACAGCGAGGACACACCGGAGACGGCGTCGTGGTCGTGGATTCGCTGGGTCGGGGACGAGCCCGGCTCAATGTCCGCTACGGACTCCGAGACCCTCGATGACGCCGAGTGGGACACGGACCTCTTCACGCCCAGGGACTGCGAGACATACCCGATCCCCGGCGCCACCAGCCCCCTGCTGGGCACCGGCGATCCCGAGATCATGGCGAGTCAGGGCATCGACTGGATCGGTGCCTACGACGCCGACGGTCCGGACACCGGCGACACGGGCAGCACCCCCGACACCGCCGATCCCGACACCGGCGAGTCCACCGATGACACGGGTCTGCCGTCGACAGTGAGCTGGTACTCGGGAGGCTGCCGGAGCACCGGCGCCCTGGTGCTGTTGCTGCTTCTGGTCCGCGCTACTCGCGACGCCGACGGCGGATGAGGCCGAGAGCCAGCAGAGTCGCCGCCAGCGTGGTCCCCAGCCCTCCGACATCACAGCGGGCCCCGCCTCCGCGAAGCTGAGCGTCCGCGTCGCAGGCGTCGCCGATCCCGTCGCCGTCCTCGTCGGTCTGTGCGGAGTTCTGCCGCTCGGGGCAGTTGTCACAGATGTCGCCCACGCCGTCGAGGTCCGTGTCGATCTGCTGAGGGTTCTGGAGGTCCGGGCAGACATCGCACTCGTCCCCGACGCCGTCTTCGTCGATGTCGGTCTGTGATGGGTTCACGTCCGCCGGGCAGTTGTCGCAGTCGTCGCCGACGAGGTCGTGGTCGGTGTCGATCTGCTCCGGGTTCTCGAGATCGACGCAGTTGTCGCAGGCGTCGCCGATCTCGTCGAGGTCAGCGTCGTCCTGGTCCGGGTTGTAGAGCTCCTCGCAGTTGTCGCAGACGTCTCCGACACCGTCGATGTCCGTGTCGGTGAGGGACTCGTGAGCGTCGAAGGGGCAGTTGTCGCAGGCGTCGCCGTAGCCGTCGAGGTCCGTGTCGACCTGGTCTATGTTCGGGATGACCGGGCAGTTGTCACAGTCGTTGCCGACCTCGTCGACGTCGCTGTCGGTCTGGGAGGGATTGTAGAGATCCGGGCAGTTGTCGCATGCGTCCCCTGCGTCGTCCTCGTCCGTGTCCGCCTGGTCCAGGTTCGCGTGGAAGGGGCAGTTGTCACAGACGTCACCCAGCCCCTCGAAGTCGCTGTCGATCTGGTCGGGGTTGTAGATGTCGTAGCAGTTGTCGCAGAGGTCGCCTGCGTCGTCGCAGTCGATGTCCTCTTGGACGGGGTTGTAGTCCTTTGGGCAGTTGTCGCAGGCCAGCGTGACGATCTTCTCGGGGAAACCCTCCGGATCGGTCTCGCTCTCCGAGATGATCGTGATCATTCCGTCCGAGAAACCGTCCTTGTCCACGTCCGTCTCGAAGTCCAGGACGAAGTAGTCACAGCCGTAGCTGTAGTAGTCGTAGTAGTAGTCGGCGCTCTCGTAGATGTTGTCGTCGTCGTCGATGTGCGCCGCACAGGCGTCGTCGTCCACGTCCACGAGCTGCTCGTCTGCGACGTCGATGTCGTTGCAGTTGAGGTCCTGGGTGAGGTCCGTGTAGCAGTCCTCTGTGGCGGCGAGCGCCAGGGTCGACAGCAGCAGGGTCATTGCTCTTCCTCCTCGTCCTCGTAGAGGTCGAACTGCTCCGGGTTCAAGAGATCGATGACGCGGGTCTCGACCTCTTCCTTGTCCTCCTTCTCGGGCGGCTCCGGGGGACGGATCGGGTGCACGGTCTCCACCGAGTCGCCAGACCAGGGCAGGCGGAAGCTCTCGGGGAAGTCCGGGTACTCCTCGTCAACCTCGATCCAGTCGATGATGTGGAACTCGACCCGCCGGTTCGTGGCGAGGGACTCCTCGTCCGTTCCCTGGTCCTTCGGCACGACCTCGCCCATGCCGCGGTAGCTGATGCGGTCAGGGTGGACGCCGTTGCGCATGAGCTCCTTCCAGATGGCGCGGGCGCGCAGGTTGGAGAGGTCGTAGTTGTACTCGTAGGAGCCCTCTTCAGAGGCGTGCCCCTCGATGACGAGGTGCTCGATCTCGGCGTGCTCGTGGAGGATCTCGGCGATTGCCTCGAGGGTCTCCAGCGACTCGGACAGGATCGTGTCCTCTGCGAAGACGAACTGGATCGGGTCGCGGATCACGATCTGGTCGCGCACGACCTTCGCGACCTCCTCCGGCTCCCACTCGGGCTCCGGCGGTGGCTCCTCGATGTCGGGCTCGATGACGACCGGCGGCGGCTCGGGGGGAGGCTCGTCGATCACGACCGGCTCTGGCGGCGGCTCGCGTCGGGTCGGAGGGCGGATCCAGGTGTACGCGACGAAGGTACGGAAAGCCGTGGTTCCGACGCCATCTGCGAGCCCCTTGCCCACTCCGACATCGAGCTGCCCGCTGCCGTCCTTGCGCAGGAGCTGGACGCCTCCGAGCAACTCCGAGCCGTTCTCTCCCCCAGACTCGCCGAGGTGGGAGACACCGCCGCGGCTCATGTAGGCGGCTTGCAGGGCGATGCGCTCGGGCCAGACGTCGACGGCCACTGCGCCGTTGAGGTCCAGGGTGGACTCGACGACGAAGTCCTGGCCCGTGTCGATCTCGCCGGGGCGCGCCGTGTAGGAGACATCGGCGAGCAGGCGTCCCGGCCCATAGGCGACCAGGGCGGACAGCCCCACCTGGGTGCGCAGGTTGGCGTCCCCGATCCAGGCCTCGTTGGTTCCGCTGGGCAGGAAGACGTCCAGGCGGACGCCGGTGGTCAGCGGCCCCGCGGTGGCGAGCCGGACCTTGGCCCCGGCGCTCAGATCCCCCATTCCGAGGCCGTTCCAGCTCATGTCCGCGACGGCGTTGTCGTAGCCGACCTGGAGAGCCACTGGGAACACGCCGCGGAGCACGATGCGATCGGAGAGGTCGTAGGCCAGGCCGAAGTGGGCAGAGGCCCGGTTCTTCACCACCACGCCGTATTCCTCGCCGAACTGGTAGAGGATGACCGGATCCCGCTGGTACTGGCTGACGATGCCACCGCGCATGGCGCCGCGCCCGGAGACCAGCGGGCTCTCGATCCCTGGTGGGCCCCCAGCGCTGAAGGTCGGACGCATCAGCTCGACGTCGACGCTCAGGCCCTGGGCGTTTGCGGTCCCCAGAGCCAGGGCCACCGTCAGTGTGGGTCCGATCATTGTCACCTTGTGGCCCTGCGCGCTTCAGTTTGCACTGGAGTTGGCCGAGCAGCATCCTCAAATCAACGCTAACCTCTCAATGACGGGTCACCGGCGGCAGGGGCCCCTTCGAGGAACCGATGCACGCATTCCCCCTGCTGTTCATCGCCGGCTTGGGCGCGGACTGCTCGGATCAGAAGATCCACAAGATCGACACGGGCGACGACACGGACGCGGCGCCGCTGTTGGTCGTGGACCCCCTGACCTTCGACTTCGGCGACTTCCGCGCCGGAGAGGGCGACAGCGTCGAGGTCACGATCCGCAACGAGGGCACGCTGACGCTGGACCTCTACAACGTGACCCTGGAGGGCGACGCGGGCTTCGTGCTCGACGCCTCCGGTCTCGACAGGGAGCTCTCGCCGGACGAGGAGACCACCGTCGCGGTGACCTTCACCGCCCAGAGCCTCGAGCACGAGGGGCGCGTGGTGATCGAGTCCTCCGATCCCGCGGCGAACCGCAGCGTCGTCGAGCTGCTCGGCCACGGGCTCATCCCCGCCCTCTACGTGTGGCCCTCGCCCTACGACTTCGGCAAGGCCGAGCCCGACTGCACGCGCGACGGGGAGATCTACCTGAAGAACATCGGGCGCGAGACCCTCGAGCTCTACTCGATCGCCCAGATCGGCGACTACTTCGAGCCCGACTTCACCGACATCACCCTGCCCCTGAGCCTGGAGCCGGACGAGACCCTCACCCTGCCGCTGTCCTGGACCCCGGACGACTACGTCGAGTACGAGGGCGAGCTCTGGATCGACAGCAACGCCCAGGACCCGGTGGTGAACGAGACCGGCCAGGGCGCCGACGGCGAGGACTACGTCGACGAGTACGTCCAGCCGATCAGCGGCAAGGTCGACATCATGTTCTATGTCGACCAGTCCTGCTCGATGGACGACGACAAGGTCGCCATGTCCTCGAAGTTCACGGACTTCATCGAGGAACTGGAGGACCTCGAGGCCGACTACCAGGTCATGGTGGTGACCGCCGACGATGGCTGCCACAACCTGCAGATGATCGACTCGGACACCGCCAACAAGGACGAGGTCTTCCAGCAAGCGGTCAACGGCAACTCCGGCATGTTCACCGAGGCTGGCCTGACCATCTCCAAGCACGCGGTCGAGAGGAGCGTGCCCGGCGGCTGCAACAGCGAGTTCCTCCGCGAGAGCTCCACCGTCTCGCTCGTGCTCATCAGCGACGAGCCGGAGCAGTCCCCTCCAGAGCACCACTACACGGTCGTGCTCGGCGCGATCCTCGCAGCGGCGCCCAGCACCTATGTCTCCGCGGTCGCCGGTCCACTGCCAGAGGGCTGCGAGTCCGGAGGGCAGACCGCCGACGCGGGCTACGGCTACTACGAAGCCACCCAGGCCACTGGCGGGCTCTTCCTGTCGATCTGTGATCTGGACTGGGGCGAGAAGCTCAGCAAGCTCGCCGAGGCCGCCACGCGGGTGAAGCTGGCCGAGTTCTTCTACCTCGCAGAGGAAGAGGTCGAGCCCAACAGCATCCACGTCTACGTCGACGGGGAGGAGGTCTTCGACTGGACCTACGAGGACATCGACGCCGAAGAGGACGGCACGGGGACGAACTACCCGCCGCTGGTTCGCTTCGACAGCGACGCCATCCCGGGTGAAGGTGCCAACATCCGCATCGAGTACGCTTCCGCGGTCGACTGCGAACAGTAGATGTCGAAGCTCCTGCTCGGCCTGGCGCTCTCGGGTGCCCACGCCGAGGACATTCCCGCCGACCTGCCCCCCGCCGAGTGGGGCGAGGCCCTCGTGCCGGCAGAGGCCATCGTCGAGTACCAGGCGCGCTCCCTGCGCGTCCAGAACGTGATCGGCCAGGAGATCGACTGGGTCGTCCAGGACGGCTCGGGCAACCCCGTCGACTCCTTCTGGCTGGCAGAGGACGTCCAGGACGGCGAGGCCCAGGACCTGCTGCACAAGGAGATGAAGCAGGCGAAGATCGTCCAGTGGTCCGCCATCGGGCTCGGCGCCACGCTCGTCGGGCTCGCGGCCATCCCCATCCTGCGCATCGACCACGACCTCACCCAGCCGAAGCTGAGGGACTACGAAGACCGCGTCGATCGCGAGAGCTTCGACAGCGACGAGGCCTACCTGCAGGCCCTCGACGACCAGCAGGCCCACTACTACCAGGACCTTGGCGTCTACAACACGGCCGCGAGCGACAACGCGGACAGGCGCTGGACCGGGCTCGCGCTGGCCAGCGGCGGGGTCATGACGATGGCGGTGTCCCCCTACGCCGTCCAGGGCATGGTCACGCGCCGCAAGGAGCCCGCCAGGCTCTGGTCCCGCTCACGGGTAGAGGCCCTCGTCGAGAAGCACAACCGCGAGCTCCGCCAGGAGCTCGGGCTGCCCGGAGGCGAGGACCCGGACTTCGGCTTCGAAGAGGCCGCGATGCTCTACGAGCCGCCGCCCAGGATCACGGTCTCGCCGATGCTCGCCCCCACATACGTCGGCCTCACGTTCCGCTTCTAGGCAGCGTCTGCACGCCTCGACCACGGCGGGGACAGATCGGCTTCCGATGGTGAGCCCATGAACGACCTCGTCCAGACTCGGGCCGAGCTGATCACCGGCTCTCGGACCTCCTGGGCTCTCTCCACCGCGCTGGTGGGCGGCGTGGCCTCCGCCGCCGTGATCGCGGCGGCCAGCTTCGTGGCGCTCGCCCACTGCTGAGTAGAGTGCGCGGGTGCGCGCTCGGTTGTCCGTCCTCGGTGTGGTGCTCGCGGTCTGGTGCCTCGTGGTGGCGCTGGTGCCGCTGGAGGGTGTCCCGCACGTCTCGGACGAGGTCGTCTACACCCTGCAGGCGCGGCTCATCGCGGCCGGTCTGCTGGCTGGACCGGGTGCTCCGGCGCCGATCCCCTATCCCTTCTGGACCGCCGCTCCAGATGCGGTCTGGGGCGCCTTCCCGCCAGGATGGCCGGCGCTGCTGGCTCTCGGCGAGGCCCTGGGCGCGCCCTGGCTGGTGAACGCCCTGCTCGCGGGCACCCTGCCATACCTGGTCTACCTCGTCGCCCGGGAGCGCTTCGAGCGCAACGAAGCCTGGATCGCCGCCCTGGTCATGGCGCTGTCGCCTGGGATCTGGGTGCTCGGGGCTTCGCGGATGAGCCACACCTCCGTGCTCGTGGCGCTGTTGGTGGCGACCGCGGTGGTGCTGCGAAAGCGAGACCCGATGTGGGCCTGGCTGGGGGCTGGAGTCGCCGTGGCCTACCTCGTCCTGGCCAGACCCTTCGATGCACTCCTGCTAGGCGCTCCCTTGCTGATCGCCGGTCTGTGGCGGGCGCCGAGTCACCTCGCCCGCGCGCTGGTGGTCCTCCCCTCTCTGGGGGCGGTGTCGCTCGTGGCGCTCGGCAACGCTGCGCTGACCCTGGACGCCTTCACCTTCGCCACCACCGCCTGGTTCGAGGCCTCTGTGGATCGACCGGGCTGCAACAGCCTGGGCTTTGGAGAGGCCATCGGCTGCGCGCCCACGCTCGGCGACTACGGTCACACCCTCGAGAAGGCAGCTCGCCAGGCGCTGTTGAGCCTGGAGCGCCTGGACCGGCTCTTGCTGGGCATCCCTGGTGGCTCGGTCCTTGCCCTCGTCGGGCTCTGGCTGGGCCGCCGCAAGCTCTGGCCGCTCATCCCCTTCCTGGTCCTTCCGGTGCTCGGCTATGCGCTCTACTGGTCGCCGGGGGCAGCCTATGGGGCCCGCTTCTACCACCCGGCCTACGTGCTGCTGCCGATCTGCGTGGCCTTGCCGCTGGCCCGCTGGCTGCCGCGCCTGGCGATCCTGCCACTGGCGCTGGCTGGGATCGGCGGGGGCGTGCTCGCATACCGGGACCTCGATCGCAGCTGGTGGTGCAGTGACGGCGCCGTGCGGGACGCTGTCGTCGAAGCCGGGGCCACAGAGGGCCTGCTGATCTACTCCAGCCAGGGCCAGCTCGAGCGCTTCTGGCCCACGCTGCGGGTGGGCATGGTCTGCACCTCTGGCCTCGACGACGCGATGGCGCTGGTCGACCCCTCCGGCGCCGGTCTCCAGCTCACGATGGCCCAGGCGGATTCTGGCTCCATCGAGGTGATGGCCCAGCAGTTCGGCGGTCCCGTCTGGCTCATCGAGCACGATCTGGTCGAGGGCACGGCGACCCTCACCCGGGTGTCGCGATGAAGGGGCTCAGCCCCTCCAGGGCGTGCGGCCCGAGCGCTGGACGACCTCTATGATCTCGGGCAGCCCACGCAGGTCGGCGATGTCGAACTGCACGGCGGCGGAGGGGTCGAGCGAGTAGCCCCCCGGCGCGGTCGAGACCCCCGCGCTGAGCTTGGTCACCCCGAGCGGAAGGAGCCGATCCCGGAGCTCCGGGGACTCTCGCGTGGTCAGGGTCAGGTGCGCCCGCGGGAAGCGGAGCCGGAGCCACAGCATGGCCCGGATGAAGGCCGCGTCGGGCACCAGCGTCCGGGCCTGGAAGTCGCAGTCCGGATCGACTCGCTGCAGCCGCGGCAGGGAGAAGCCGAGGCCCAGGTCCGGGAAGTCCTCGAGCAGGAGCTCTGCGTGGGCGGCGAGGGCGGCGAGGTCGTCCGCCAGGTCGTGGAGGCCGAGCAGGACGCCCAGCCCGATGGCCTCGAAGCCAGCGGCGGCGACGCGGTGAGGGCCGTCGAGGCGATGGGCCATGTCCCGCTTCAGGCCGAGCCCGTGGACCTCGAAGTAGGTCCGGGGCGCGTAGGTCTCCTGGTACAGGTTGTAGCCGGTCGCTCCGGCCTCTCGGAGGCGTCGGTACTGCTCCGTCGAGAGCGCCCCGAGGTTCAGGTTGACCCGGCGGATGTCCGTCTGGGCGAGGATCGCCCTGGTCGCTTCGCAGACGTAGTCGACGAAGGCGTCGGTGGCGATCTCGCCGGTGACGAGGTCGATCATCCGGTGGCCGGCGCTCACCAGGTGGCGGGCCTCTGAGACTGCGCCGTCGACCGACAGCCGCGCGCGGTCGATGGTCGCGGAGGCGCGGAAGCCGCAGTAGCGGCAGTCGTTTGCGCAGGCGTTGGAGAGATACAGCGGCGCGAAGACGGCCACGCGGTTGTCGAAGTGGTCGGTCACCGCCGCGGAGGCGTCCGAGCGGGCCAGGCTCACGGCCTCGTCCAGGGGCAGGGCCAGGTACTCGGTGAGCTCTGCCGACAGTCGCTCCTTGGCGGGTGCGATGCGGTGCAGGAGGCATCCGGGCGCCTCCAGAGCCTCCAACCGCCGGCGCTGCGCCAGGCTCCGGGCGGCTCGCCGGGTCAGGATGTGGACCGCCTCGACGATCTCGTCGATCTGTGGGCGGCTCAGCGAGTCGAAGTGGATGCCGGCGATGCAGGTCACGCGTCGCCGGCTGGCCTTGCAGAGCCGGTGTGCCGCGTGGGCCGCGAGCTCGCCTTCCTTGTGTCCCTCCGCCGTCAGCCGCTCGGTGCGTGCCTGGCCCGAGTCCCACTGGGACATGGCCACCGCGCCGATGTGATGGTCACCGCCGTGGATGCGGCAGAGGAGGTCACCGCCCACCCGCTCGAGCTGGACCTCCAGGTGCCAGGGAGGGCCGGAACAGAGGCGCACATGGGTCGGGTCGTTCACCGGGGGTGTCTAACCGATCGGTCTTCTCCTATGGAGCGAGGCCTTGACGCGTTCTTCACAAGACGAACGCTCGGCTGGGTGCCGCCTCCCGGTCGCACGAAGTTCCTGGGCAACCCGGACTCGACCTTTCCACGCGCCATGGTGTGGAGGCGCTTCCACTCCTCTGATGCGGACTCCCTGTACGGTGGCTGGGGCGACTATGGTCTGCTCTTCCTCCGACTGTACGGGCCGAACGGGAGCGAAGAGGACCGCCAGATGTCCCGGGAGGGCTGGCGCGCCAACCGGCCGCACGTCACGTACTGGAAGGACTACTTGATCGTCGGCTGGGACGCCGACGATCGAGACCTCTTCGTTCGGCAGCCAGCAATACAAGCTGATCTGGACCAGCAAAGGCTGCTACGCCACGATCTACAAGCTCGGCTTCCACTGAGGTCCCCGAGGCGGGCGGATCGCTCAGTCCCCCAGCGCGTCGCTCGCGGCGGTCTGCCCTGCGCGGAGCCCCGACCAGTAGACCGCGGAGACCGAGCCCGTGAAGCCTCGGCCGACGGCGGGGGTCCCGAGCATGCCGATGAGCTCGCCGCTGCCGTAGAGGCCCGAGATGACCTCGCCATCGACATCGAGGATGCGTCCGTGCTCGTCCGTGGGGACGCCGACGAAGGCCTTCGCGGCGCCCGGCAGGATCTCGGCAACCACGACCGGCGCGTCGCCGAAGGGGTGGAGGTAGTGGGAGGGCTTGCCGAAGTCGAGATCCTCGCCATCTTCGGCGTAGGCGTCGTAGGTCGCGACCGCCTCGCTGACGTCGACGCCGAGGTCCTCGCCGGCGCTGTGGATCTCCTCGTACCAGGTCATGGCGCCGAGCTCGAGGAGGTCGTCGACGCCGAGGAGCTCGGAGTCGGGGTCGTTGTAGGAGGGGCGGACCGCCGAGAGCAGGTCGATGGCTGATTCGGGGAAGAACAACAGCCAGCGCGGGTCCTCGTTGGCCTCCAGCATGTAGGCCAGCTCCATGGTCTGGGCCGCGGACTCGTCGATGAGGCGCTGACCGGTGGCGTCGAGGCCCATGGCTGGCGGGACGTGACCCAGCCAGATGGCCTCCAGGGGGTCCTCGGGGTCCGCCATTGCGTGGACGTAGGTGCCGTAGTTCCCGGCGTTTTGCCAGCCACCGCCTAGGGACTCGACCATGTCGTGGCCCAGCCCGAGGGCGTCCGGGTGTGCCTCTGCGAGCCGCTGTTGTCCCAGCCCGGGTCGGTCCGCGCGCACACGCTCCAGGTCTCGGGCGAAGCCACCGGTGGCGACGATGACGGCGCTGGCTGTGAGCTCGAAGCTGTCTCCGGTGGACAGCTCCGTGGCGACGACTCCGCAGACGCCGTCATCTCCCTCCAGGAGCCTCTCTACGCGGACGCCGGTGCGGAGATCCTCGATCCCTGCGACGAGGTCCTCTACGAAGGGCTCGGACAGCGCGTGGACACGGGGCGTGTCACCGGCGTCCTGCGCGGGGACCGGGGGGATGAACTCGGCGCCGTAGCGATCCTCGAAGTCGCCGAGGATCCCCGCGCTGTCCTCGATGAAGGCCTGGACCACCGCGTCGGGCTCTTCGTTGGTGAAGTCGGGCCACTCCGACAGGGCGATCTCGACGGTGTCGGTGACTCCCACCGAGCTCTGTTGGGGAGTACCGACCGCCAGGAACCGCCCCGCGTAGCCAGCACCGCCGCCCGCGGAGTCGGCCATCTCCAGGACCACGGTGGATGCGCCTGCCTCCTGGGCCTGGCGCGCCGCGACGAGCCCGCTGGCCCCCGCTCCGATGACGACGACGTCGAGGTCGGGCTCGAGAGGTGGCGCATCGACGCAGGCGAGCAACAGCAGCACGGTCCAGGGGTACCACGAGGCCCCGTCGATCGAACGACGGATGGCGGTCCACAGCGCCGACCACACCGTCACCGCTCGCTTCGTCGCCACCCCCGAGTTCCTGGCCGTCCTTCGCGCTCGAGTCAGCCCTCTTCTCGCCAGTCGAGCTGTAGATAGACGCCCATCTCGCCTTCGAGCGAGGTGGGCGCAGCTGCGAAGGAGAAGCCTCCGGGGAGCCTTGGGTTCGGCCGGAGAAGGGTCGGGCGCCACCCCTTCTTTGGACGCAGGGACTCGGCGATCCCGCCGCCGGCGAAGCCCACGACGCTGCCTATGATCGCGCCCTTGGGGATGTGCCGCCCGTCGGGATCGAAGAGGGCCACACCGAGGGCCCCGAGGGTTGCGCCGGTCACCGCCCCGAGCTGGGGCACGAAGAGGTGTCGACTCTCGAGGTCGAGGCCGTAGATGACTCCCGCCGTGCCGAGCATGAAGGCGTTCGAGGTGGCTGCCCCGGTCAAGAGCAGGGTCTCCTCGGGTCCCTCGAGCTCCATGGCGATGGGGGTCATGACGCCGTACCAGGCCCCCCAGGCGGCTCCGGTGCTGATGGCCAGGACGTCCATCGGGCGCGGCGAGGTGCGCTGGGCGGCGGCCCCGAGGGTGAAGCTGGACAGCGAGGCGGTGGTCAGCACGACCCCCGCGACCTGGGTCTTGCTGAGATCCTCCCGAACCCCGAAGTAGCCCGCGTAGGCCGCGGACTGGGCGATGAGGATCGGCGTTCCGAGCGTGACCAGGGTCACGTCTCCTTCGTCGAATGCGGTCCGCTCGGCGAGCACGGTGCCCGCCACGGTGCCCGCCGCGCCCATCGGCAGCATCACCCTGGAGACGACCTCGACCCGGTCCTCGTCGGCGATGAAGGGGATGCCGGCGCCGAGTGCGTTTCCAGCGACCATGCCGTAGCTCGCGCCGAGATCCTGGTAGTAGCTGCGGGGCTTCCAGTGGGCGAAGACCTCTGTGGCGGCGAAGGCGGAGGTCGCCGTCGTGCGGAGGAGGGCGTCAGGGTCCGTGCGCTGCCTGCCGGAGGCCCAGGCGAAGCCCGCGATCCAGGTCGCCTCGCCGGCGACGATGCCCGAGTAGAGGTGGTCGGAGAAGCGGGGATCCCACTGCTCCCTGGTCACTCCGGCGATGGCCAGACCAGCCGCGCTGCCGACCAACGCGCTGCCGTAGCGAGCTCGGTACCAGGTCTTGTAGTCGGCGCAGTCGTTGCCGCTGTTCGGCTCGTAGCAGCTCCACTGCGAGCCCCGGTCCAACACCAGTCCGGTCGCGCCGAAGCCCAGCTGCATGCCGACGAAGCCCGCGAGGTCGGACTCCAACACGTCCCGGGGCTCGGCGTCGTAGCTGGTGATGCGCGCGAGTCCGAGCCCAGCTCCTGCTCCGGTGCCCAGGGTGCGGAGCAGCGCGGACTGGTTCTGGCGCCGGCGGTTCGCCGCCCGGTCGCGCTCGAGCGGGTAGGGGTCCAGCACGACCTGGGTGAGCAGCTCGCTGGAGACCAGGCCCCAGCCGACGTTCGAGGCATAGCGCAGACCCTGGCCGCTCGAGACCGGCTGGGTGAGGCCGTAGAGCGTGCCTCCACCGAGCCCGATGCCGGAGCCTCCGACCGCGCCGATGGCGATCGCCGCGTCTCTTTGACCCCAGACGCCGACAGAGGACAGGAGGATCCCGCCGGTCAGTCCGCTCCCGGTCGTGACCCCGGCGACGCCGACGAAGGTGCTCCTGTCGTCGGTGGGCTCACCGCGCTCTGCGAGCACCTCCGGGTAGTGCTGCTGCAGGCCCTTGAGCGCCTGGTTGCGGAGGCTGCGCGGCAGGCTGTCGTCGACGGCGAGGTCGTAGAGCAACGCGCCGGCGACCGGATCTCCGGCTCCGACGAGCTCGTCGACAGCGGCTTGGGTCGTTCCCCAGCCGCCGTGGCGCACCGTGCGGTTCAGGGCATGGAAGCCGGGCTCGCCCGCCAAGGTCAGGGCTGGGAGCACGCCCACGGAGATGCGCGCGTTCCGGCTCTCTGTGGCGCTCTCCACGAAGAGCAGCCCTCCCTCGAGCTGGGCCAGCGCCATGGCAGCGGCCAGCCGCTCCTCCTCGGAGCTGTCCAGGTTGGCGAGGGTCGCGGCCTGGTCGTGGAGCTCCCGCAGGGCGTCGAGCTCGGCCTGGGTGGCGTCCGCCGACTGCTGGGCGGCTTGCAGCTCGGATGACAGCGCCGAGAGCTGCTCGGCCATGGCCCTGGCGACCTCGGCTGCTTCGTCTTGGGTCTCTTCGGAGACAGGTGGGTCCTGGGCGAACGCAGTGGCGATGAGGAGCATGGCGCAACACTACCGTCTGGACTGGGCGCACCCCCGGACCGCTCCGTGGAGGCCCGGCTACCGGGCATCGCGTTCACAGGATCTTCACAAGACGAACGCTCGGCTGGATGCCGCATGCCGGATGCTGGATTCGTGGAATACAAGCGTTGATGGTCGGGCTGCTGCTGGTCTTGGCTTGTGATGGTCCCGTGGAGACGACCTTTCCACGCGCCATGGTGTGGAAGCGCTTCCACTCCTCTGATGCGGACTCCCTGTACGGTGGCTGGGGCGACTATGGTCTGCTCTTCCTCCGGCTCTACGGGCCGAACGGGAGCGAAGAGGACCGCCAGATGTCCCGGGAGGGCTGGCGCGCCAACCGGCCGCACGTCACCTACTGGAAGGACTACTTGATCGTCGGCTGGGACGCCGACGATCGAGACCTCTTCGGGCGGTAGCCAGCAATACAAGCTGATCTGGACCAGCAAAGGCTGCTACGCCACGGTCTACAAGCTCGGCTTCCACTGAACTCCGGGGGCGCCTCGTCGCCTCCGCCGGGTCACGACCACCGCCATCAACAGCGCCAGGCTGCCCGCGGGCAGGCCCCCGCTGCATCCACAGATGGGTTGGAGGCCAGGGGTTGGCTTGGCCGGCTCGTCCGTGTCGCCAGGGGTCGAGGTGTCTTCGCTGTCCTGGGGCTGCTCCACGATGTCGTCGAGGACGAAGTCCCAGATGCCGCGACCGTAGGTGCCGAAGCGGATGAGGCCACCCTCCTCGACGGCCTGGGCGTCCCAGTAGATCGTGATGGGTGCGGTGTCGGAGGTGATGTCGATCCACTCGTCGCCGTCGGCCTCGCGCATGTAGGCGGCGGTCTCGGTCCCGGCGAAGACCCGCCCCGAGTAGTCCGGGGCCTCGACGAGATCGTAGACCTGGGTGTAGGGCAGCCCCTCGTCCCAGGCCTCCCAGCTGCGCCCACCGTCGGTGGAGCGGTAGACCTCGTGAGCGTTGTAGCCGCTGCCGCCGACATAGACGACGTCCTCGTCCAGGCGCGAGGGCAGCACGGCGTGGCCGTACCAGTACTGGCTGTAGTTGAGCGTGTCGGAGCGGGTCCAGTTGACCCCGGCGTCCTCGCTCCAGAAGACCCGCCCGTAGTTGGTGGCTGCCCAGGCCTTGTCCGAGTTCAACGGGGAGAACGCGATGGCCGAGAGGTACTCGTAGCCACCCTGGTTGTCGAAGTCCTTGTCGGAGTAGCGGCTGGAGCTCCAGCCGTTGCCTCCCTTCTCGTAGCGCCAGAGCCTGCTGCCGCAGAAGAAGAAGGCCGTGTTGTCGTTCGGGTCCGCCACGATGGGGGGCAGCCAGGACGCGGAGTCGTTCGGGAAGCTCGCGTAGGAGAGCTCCGGGTCGTTCTCTCTGTACTGCACGAGCACGATGCCCGGGTAGACGCTGTAGACGTACTGGTGGCTGCCGTCGCCGCTGGTGAGGTGGGCGTAGTCACCGGAGATGAGCTGCTCGAACTCCAGGGGCCCCTCGTTGTCCTCGTCTGTCCACTGGTAGCCCTGGTCCTGGGCGCCGGCGGCGATGTTGCCCGTCACGTTCGAGGTGTGTGTCGTGTAGTACTGGCTGACTCGAAGGCCGCTCATGGAGAGGTTCCGCACGGTCTCCAGCTGGTCCGTGCTCCGATACAGTCCGCCGTCGGTGCTGACGTACCAGAGCTCGCTGCCGTCTTCCTGTAGCACCACGTCGATGCCCATGATGTCGGCGTGCAGCCTCGTCAGGGGCTGGGAGTAGTAGTCACCCCAGGAGTTCATGCGGGAGAAGTTCGACCCATTCCGTGTCGAATAGAACTCCACTCCTCCGTAGGCCGCGACGTCGACGTCCGTGATGGATGCCTGCAGCTCTCCCCAGTAGTCGTTCAGGCTATTCACCTGGGTCCAGCTCTGGCCATCGTCGTCGCTCGAGTACAGACGCTCTCCGCCGTGCGCCAGCCACATCCGACCAGCCTCCGAGATGGCCAGCTCGGCCCGGGAGCCGCCCAGCCCCAGGGCCGCCACCTCGTCCCAGCTGTCACCACCGTCCAGGCTCTGCCAGAGGCTGTCGTCGTCGACGAGCCACGCCCCCTCGTATGCGCCCTCTGCCCGGGGGACCCAGACGTCTCCTGCGTAGTCGCCGAGGTCTCGGATGTCCTCGAAGGACTCGCCGCCGTCGATGCTGCGGAAGAGCGTGTAGCTGGTCGGCCAGTCGTAGCCGGCGAGGACGAAGATGGTCTCGTCGTCGGCCACGACCACGCGCTTGATGGTCCAGTAGCCGTCGAGGCCATCGCTGGCGGTCCAGGTGTCGCCGTCGTCGTCGCTGTAGTGGAGCCACGCGGAGCCGTTGACCGCGAAGACCCGGTGGGGCGAGTCAGCGCTGCGCGGATCGAGCACGGCGAGCCAGTGGGCGCCGCCGTAGAGGCCGTCTCCGATGGGGGTCCAGTCCTCGCCGTCGAGGCTGCCCTTCCAGACACCTCCCAGGGCGCTGCCGGCGTAGAGCCCGCTGCCGTCCAGGGCGTGGGTCGCCACGTGCATGCGCCCGGCCTGGTTCTCGGAGCCGCGCTCCACCCAGTGTCCGTCTTCTGGCCCCCTGGGACCCCTGGCCAACAGGCGCCGCTTCTCCATCTGGGCCAGGCCGTTTTCCGCCTCGATGGCCTTGTAGTCCACACCCGGCGCGGTCTTGTGAAAGCCGGCGATCCACTCCTTGCGGGCCTTGTTGTTCTTCTTCTCCACGTCCGCGGCGAGCCAGTGCTCAGTCGGCGGCGGAGGGGGCAGCTCGGCGGCGTTCGGCAGATCCACGCCGGTCTCGCCCCTCGGGATCAGGACGAAGGCAGCCCCAGCCGCGAAGAGGGCGAGGGCGGTCAGGAACAGCGAGCGGCGCATCGGGGACAACCTCGGGACGAGAGCATCGCCCGGCGAGGAGGTGTCCTGCTCCCAAGAGCTTGTGAATTGCCCCCGGCATGACGGCGGCTACAACGTTGGAATGCGCAAGGTCGTCATCGGCACCTCGGTCGCCCTCACGGGCGTGGTTTTCGCCTGGGGGGTCCTGTGCCTCCCTCAGTTCGGCGCCCGCGCCGGTGGCGAGCGCCTCGAGCGCATGAACGCCTCTCCCAACTTCCTGGGGGGCAAGGCCCAGAACGTCGTGTTCACCAAGACCGCGACCATGACCGAGATGATGCCGGTCGTGAAGGAGTACCTGGACAGGGGCGTCGAGCGCTTCCCGACGGGCGAGATCCCCATCGTCCGGCCGGATCCGGAGACGATGATCCTGGGCGAGGGGCTGCACCTGACCTGGATGGGCCACAGCTCGATGCTGCTCGACCTCGACGGCACCACCGTCCTCACCGATCCGGTCTTCTCCGAGCGGGCGAGCCCCTTCGAGAGCTCCGGGCCCCTGCGCTTCCACCCGACGCCGCTTGCCGTGGAGGAGCTGCCGCCCATCGACGTGGTGCTGTTGTCCCACGACCACTACGACCACCTCGACCACGCCACCATCGCGGAGCTGGCATCTCGCGACACGCGCTTCGTCGCGCCGCTCGGGGTGGGCGCCCACCTGGAGTCATGGGGCGTGCCCGCCGAGAACATCACGGAGCTGGACTGGGGGGAGTCCGTGCTCGTGAACACGGTGCGCTTCCACTGCACCCCGGCTCGTCACTTCTCAGGGCGGGGCCTGGCTGACCGCAACAACACCCTGTGGGCCAGTTGGGCCATGGTCGGGCCAGAGCACCGGGTCTGGTTCTCCGGAGACACCGGCCCCTTCGAAGAGGCCGCGGCCATCGGCGAGGAGCACGGGCCCTTCGACCTCACGATGATCGAGATCGGCGCTTGGAACGCCGCCTGGGGCGACGTGCACCTCGGACCGGAGGGAGCGCTGGAGATGCACGAGCTTCTCGGCGGGGCCGTCATGATGCCCATCCACTGGGGCACCTTCGAGCTCTCCACCCACGCCTGGGACCAGCCCATCCAGAAGGTGCAGGAGCTGGCAGAAGAGCGAGGTGTCACCTTGCTCTCCCCGCTTCCGGGACAGCGCGTGTCACCTGCTGCTCCAGAGGTCGCCCGGTTCTGGAAGGACCGCACCTAGGCGGGACCGCGGGCCGGGCTCAGTCGTCGGGATCGTGGTCGTGACGGTGGCCGTGGGCGAGCTCCCCCGCTCGCGCCGCCTCGACCGGACCGAGGCCGTGGTGGGTGTGTTCGTGGGCGTGGCCGTGGTTGTGGTCGTGGTCGTGGCCGGCGCCGGGTCCGCCCAGGTCCGAGAGCACCGCCAGCCATCCTCGGGGACCCACCTTCCAGGCGCTGACCATCAGCAGCACGGCCAGCACGCAGAGGGCCGGCAGCTCCGCGGCGGGGAGGGTCAGCGGCGTCGCCTCGGCTGGGGCGAGCAGGTGTGAGAGGGCGAGGCCGAGCAGCACGAACAGCCCGGTCGCCGCGAGACCCCGGAGCCCCCAGGCCCGCTTGACGAAGGCGAGGTTGGCCTGGTTCAAGGCTGGACCGATGACCAACACGGCGAGCACGACCTCGCCGGGCACTCCCTTGGCCCAGAGCACAGCGGCCAGCGGGATCGCGGCGGTGGCCGAGACGAAGAGCGGAATGGCCAGCAGCACGGCGAGCAGCCAGAGGTGGCTGTGGCCGCCGAGACTCGGGACGAAGGCGTCGACGGCCGCGGCGAGCACGACCCCGGCGACGACCCAGGGGCCCGTGTGGAGCAGGGTCTCGGACAGCGCCACCCGCGCCCGCAGCCAGAAGGAGCCCTCCGAGACGGGGATGCGCCGGGCCTCCCCCTCTGCCCCCGGTCCGAAGAGCACCAGGGCCGCGAGCAGGGCAGCGACGATCGCTACGCCGAAGCGCGCCGCGGCCATCGGCCAGCCGAGCATGGCGCCGGAGAGCAGGAGCGTGTCCAGGCCCAGCGCCGGGGTCACGAGCAGGAAGGCCAGCACCGCGGCGGGAGCGGCGCCGCGGGTCTTCAGGGCCTGGCTCATCGGCAACACCGAGCACTCGTTGATCGGCACCGTCGCTGCCGACAGCGCTCCTCGGAGCAGCGAGGGGCGGCCTGGCAGATCGGTGCCCAGGGCCTGGAGACCGGCCGCTGCGAAGAGACCCAGCACCAGGGCGGGCGCCATCGACGCGCTGACGTCGACGAGGCTGGAGTGGAATGCACCGGGCTCTGTCGCGATCAGCAGCGCCGGGACGGAGCCTCCGAGCACGAAGGCGCCCAGCTCGATCGAGCGTCCCCGGACCCCGCTCGGCGGTGCCTCCCAGAGGTCGTGCCAGAGCACGTGGAGCAACAGCCCGCCGATGAGCGCCGGCAGCCAGCCGACATCTCCCAGGGCCTCGAGCCCGTACATTCCCCCGAGCACGCCCAGCGCCGTGAAGACCAAGAGGCCCAGGCCGCGTGTGAGGGCGCTACGCATCCCGTCTCGCTGTGCAAAGCCGAGGGTGACCGCGCCGACCAGCGGCACCGAGTGGGCCCCGACGGCGAGGACGATGGCCCAGCCGCTGTCGCCGAGGGAGAGCCCGGCCCCCACCTGCACGCCGTCGAGGAGCTGGTGCGCGCAGAGGGCCACGAAGGCGAGCTCCGAGCCCAGGCTGCGGGTCTTGCGCAGGCGGGCTCCCAGGCGCTCGAGCAGCCCGGGCCCCAGCAGGCCGCCGCCCAGCCAGCACAGCGCCGGCCAGCCGATGCGCTCGCCGGAGTCGGGCAGCAGATCGCCGAGGACCACGCTGAGCGCGACGGCGATGGCGAAGGCGGCCGCAGGGCCTCGCAGACCCCTGCGGAAGACCGGCGTCAGCGCCAGCCCGATGCCCAGGGCCACGGGGACCAGCGCGGCGAGCAGGGCGACCAGCATCGGGGCCGTCTATCCCGAATGCGGATACTGCACCCTGTCGCTGCGGAATCCGCACCTGGAGACAACCATGACGCTGCTCATCGCGCTGGCGTGCAACAAGCCGAGCCCTGACGACTCCCAGCCTGTGGTCCACGACAGCGACCCGGAGATCCACGACTCCGACGAGCCCGTGGACACGGGCCCCTTCGACGAGGACGGGGATGGCTACGCAGCCAAGGACGACTGCGACGACGGCGACGTGGGGGTCCATCCCGACGCCAACGAGTTCTGTGACGGCATCGACCAGGACTGCGACGGCGACATCGACGAGGACGCCATCGACGCGACGCTCTACTACCCGGACGCCGACGGCGACGGCTACGGCATCCTGGAGGGGCGGCTGAAGTCCTGCGAGGATGAGCTCGACGGCTACATGTCGGGTGGCACCGGGCAGTGGGACTGCGACGACGATGACCCCGACGTGCACCCGGCGGCAGAGGAGGTCTGCGACAACGGGGTCGACGACGACTGCGACGGAGGCACCTCGGAGAGCTGCCGGATGGAGGGCGAGATCAGCTCGGCGGACGCCATCTTCCGCGGCACGGACGGTGACCTCGTCGGTCACGCGATGACGCTCGGCGACTACGACGGCGACGGCGCGGCGGATCTCGCCATCGACGCCCTGAACTCGGTGGACGACAGCGGCGTCTCGATCGGGCGGGTCTACATCGCCCAGGGACCCCTCTCCGGCGAGGTCGATCTGGCGACCGGCTCCGTCGCCAACTTCAGCGGCTCCGGCGCGGACCTCGGCGACTATGCTCGCATCGGCGATCACGTCGTCTCGGCGGACTTCGACGAGGACGGCAACGACGATCTCCTCATCTCCGTCCACCTGGGGGACTTCGACGACGACAGCTCGGGTGCGGTCTTCCTCCACTACGGTCCCTTCAGCGGGGACATCGACGTCGCCGACGCCGCCGGGCTCTACGGCACCTCCGCCAACGACGGCTTCGGCCACCCGATCATCCATGGGCAGGACCTCACCGGAGACGGTCAGATCGACCTCGTCGTCGGGGGAACCGGCGCCGAGTCCGTGTGGGTCTTCGACCGCGTGCCGACAGAGGACGAGCGCCCCGACATCGCCTTCGCCACGGTCACCTCCGGGGTCTCCGGCACAGCGCTCTTCGGCCGCTTCGCCGACGCCAGCGGGGACACCGACGGCGACGGCGTCACGGACCTCGCAGTCTCGGCGCCGTGGGCTGGAGACGACGGCAGCGCCTGGGTGGTCCTCGGCCCCCTGTCCGGCAGCGTGGTCTGTGACACCGACGGAGTGGCCATCGAGGCCGAGAGCGGTGACGGCGGCATCGGCTACGGCGCGGTCAGCAACGGCGGGGACCTCGACGGCGACGGCTACGACGACCTGCTGGTGTCCCACTACCAAAACGGCGCCTGGGTCTTCCTGGGCCCGGTGGACTCTGCGCGCTCGACCTCGGCGGCCGATGCGCGCTTCCAGAGCAGCGTCTCGGCGGACTACTTCGGCGAGCGGGGGACTGGCATCATCGATGACCTCGACCTCGACGGCAGCGACGAGGTGCAGGTCGCCCAGCCCCAGATCGGCGGCGGCGGCCCGGGCTACGCCCGCTTCTGGTACGGCCCCGTGAGCGGGTCCTACACCCCCGCGGACGCGGACTTCACCCTGGTCGGCGAGGCCGACGACGACTGGTTCGGCTACGAGCTCCACCCGGCGGACGACGCCAACGCCGACGGGGCCCCGGACCTGATGGTCGGCGCACAGGAAAACGGTGCCAACCGGGCAGGCGCCGCCTACCTCTTCACGAACTCCATCCTCTAGCCCGGGCGTTCGCTCACCAGCAGGATGTTCGGCGCGGCCATCAGCCGCTTGACCGCGGGGGTGGTGAAGCCTGCCTCCACCATCCAGGCCGTCAGGGTCTCCTGGGGCCAGGCCTTGGCGCCGGAGATGAGGAAGAAGAAGAGCTCGTTCCAGCCGCCGCTCGCGTCGATGTTCTTCGGGTTGCCGGCGTCGCAGAACTCCGGAGACAGGTCCTTGTCGTGGAGCCGCTCGACCTCGCCCGTCCTGATGGCGTCCTCGAGCCCCCAGAGCATCTCCTGGCAGAAGCCGAGGAAGAGCACGCCGGCCTTCATGGACTTCTCCGCGTCCTCCAGCACCCACTTCGTGGCGATCGAGGTGCAGCGGTAGCGGCCCTCTCTGCGGGAGAGCAGGCCGAAGCCGGTCAGGCAGTTCAGCAGGGCCTCCATGCCCGCCGGCGAGCAGTTCAGGTGCTCCGCCAGGGTCGCGGCGTCGGAGTCCCCCCGTCCCAGCGCGTCGAAGACACCGAGCCGGGTCGCGGCGACGACCGCGCGGGCGTAGCCCATGCCGAAGGTGATGTGGACCAGGGGCGTGGGGACCATGCCGGAGAGCAGGCCCATCGACTCGGCGAGGTTGTC
>DASCPX010000141.1:0-1042 GCA_036012755.1 Myxococcota bacterium
CGGGTCTTCCGCCAGGAACTGGCCCGCGACACCGACACCAGCGGTCCGCGCGTGGTCGAGTCGTGGCACCCCGGCAACCTGGCCTATGCCGCGATGCGCAGCCCCGACGTCGCCGGTCGCTGGCTCGCGGAGGTCAGGCGAGCCAGCGACGCCTGCGCCCTGGTGGTCCACCTCACTGAATCCCGGGAGACCCTCGCTGCGAGGCAGCACGAACCCGGACCGGCCAGCTTCTTCCACGAGGTCGGCGAGGAAGCCCTCGAGTGGTCCCGCCGGCTGGGACTCCGGGTCCTCGTCCTCGACTCCGCAGTTCTCGACCCCGACGCACTACTGCTCGCTGTCCTCGACGGACTCCACGAGAGGAATCGATGAACGACCGATACGTCTTCACACCCGGAGGAATCCGTCGGCTCAATCGGCGGATCCACGATGCCCGCGCCGCCTACCAGGCGATCTGCGACGACAACCCGGCCGCGCTCGAGTCCGGAGACACCTCGGGTTGGCACGACAACTTCGCCTACGAGGAGAACCAACGGCAGATGCACCAGCTCGCTCGGCGCGTGCGCGATCTGGAGCGGATCCAAACCGTCGCAGAGGAGGTCCCGACACTGGTCGGCGCACCCGAGCGGGCCTGGTTGGGGGCCCGTGTCACCTGGTGCTTCGCCGAAACCCCCGACACCCGGCGCGTCGTATGGATCGCGGGCTACGACGATGGCGAGCCGGGCCTGGGCCGCGTCAGCTACAACTCGCCTGTGGGCGCTGCGCTCGTGGGCAGCCAGGAGGGCGACGAGCGGGACCTCGTGATCGACGGGCGCCGCCGGCAGATCGAGGTCCTGGCGATCGGTCCGACGCCTCCCGGCGCAGACGACCTCGACCAGGAGTGGGCATGCGCGGCAGGCTGATCGTCATCGAAGGACTCGACGGGACAGGAAAGTCCACGCTGGCTCGACTGCTCGCCGCCGACCTCGGCGCTACCTGCCTGGCCTCTCCATCCGCCGAGCTGAGAGCCCTCCGGTCGGGACTGGACGCGGTCCTGGAGCAGACG
>DASCPX010000142.1:0-1605 GCA_036012755.1 Myxococcota bacterium
AGGCGGATGGTGTGGCGCGTGCGCTTCTGGAAGAGGTCGGCGTCGGTCACGCTGACCCCGTGCCCTTGCAGGCGGGGCAAGCGTAGGGGCCGAGGCCGCCGCCGCTACCGCCACACCGCCCGCAGTCGCCACCGGGCGCGGGCATGGGATCGAGGCGGATGGTGCCCCTCGGGATCGCTTTCCTGATCCCCGTCATGCAGACGGGGCATGGGGTCTTGTCGCGGCCAGTGGGGCCGTCGAAGAGGTAGCGGCGCCCAGAGCACTCGGTACAGGCGGGGCTCGGGGGCTTCTGGCAGATGGGCGTCACGCTGTGCTCCTTGTCGGCCCCTTGTATCACGCGCCTGTTAAATAGTCTCCCCGTTTATACCATTCTGCTGTTAGGGTTCTCGGCACATCGACAACAAGGGAGAGTGCATGACTATCCGCCTCCAGGGAAAGGAATACGTGACGCACGTCGAGCTCGTCCAATGGGCGAGCGAAGCGGGACTCGCCTCCGTCAGCGTGGAGACGCTGCACCTCGACATCGAGAAGCAGGAGTGCATCATGCGCGCCACTGCCACGGGGGAGCGCGGCACCTACCAGGGGACCGGCGACGTGCTCGGCTCCGTGAGCGGCAACATCTCCAACAACATGCTCCCGTCCTTTATCCGCATGGCTGAAACTAGAGCGGTCAACCGTGCGCTTCGCCTCTACACCGGGCGGGCCTCCACCAGCTTCGACGAGTTGGGCGAGGTCCCGTCGAGCCAGAGCCAGCGGCGACCCCGCCAGGACGGAGAGCCGCCCAGGCACCACCCGTCCTGGGAGCGACACCGCGCCCGCTTCTGCGCGAAGCTCGGCGACATGGGCCTCGATTACGAACTCATCGCCTCTTGGTGCGACGATCAGGGCTGGGGGCGTCCGAGCACCTGGGCGACGGACGACGACCGCGAGCAACTGCTAGCCGACCTCGGATCAAGGAAAGTGAAGCCATGACCTACATCCACCTCGACATCGAGACCCTCCCGGCCCTCTGGATGACCCCAGACCAGAGGCTCAGGTACGCCTTCGCCAAGGTGCCGAGCAACTACAAGAAGCCCGCCAGCATCGCGAAGTGGCTGAAGGACAACGCCGAGGAGGCGTGGCGCCGGACCAGCTTCGACCCGATGCTCGGGGAGCTGTGGATGGTGGGCTGGGCGGTGGACGACGCCGAGCCCTTCATCGCCGACCTGCGCGAGACCCCCGATCAGTTGGGCCTGTTCGCCTCGGCGTGCGACTGCCGGGGCCAGGTCGTCTTCGTCGGTAAGTCCGTCCGGAGCTTCGACCTGCCCTGGCTCGCGCAGTACGCTCTCCGTGAGGGGCGGCTGAACCTGACGAGCAGGCTGCTCGATGTCCTGTCGTACCCCTACGACAAGCGGGTAGAGGACATCGGCGAGATGTGGCCATCGTCGCGGGGGAGCAAGTACGCGCCCTCGCTGGACCCGATGGCGCAGTGGTTGGGCGTCGGCGGCAAGCTCGAGGGTATGCACGGCTCCAAGGTCTACGACGCCCACCTCGCGGGCGAGGGCGAGAAGGTCGCCCGCTACTGCGCCCAGGACATCATCTCGACGCGGGAGTGCTGGCGGGTGC
>DASCPX010000143.1:0-5235 GCA_036012755.1 Myxococcota bacterium
GGGTGACGACGAGAAGATCGGCCACCACACCCTGCAAGAGACTCGAGACAACCTCCGGGACCCGGGCGAGCGGCGCTTTGCGATCTACGCCATGCGGGACTACGCCAAGGCCGGCCGGCTCCAGCCCGCCGACTTCGACTCTCGCAAGCCCGAGGGCGAGGGCGAGGAGGAGGGGCCCCCCGAGGGCACCGACATCGACGCCATCCTGGAGCAGGCCACCGTCGAGGGCGGCCCGGACGAGGAGCCGGAGGACGCCGTCGACGACCTCGCGGAAGAGGTCCCGGAGGCGGAGGAAGAGGACGCGAAGGTCCCAGAGGACGAGCAGGCCACCGTCGAAGAGTCCGAGATGGCGGGGGCCGCTGGGGCCCCGACGCCGCAACCCCGGGACAAGGCGCCGGTGATGGAGATGGGCCAGGGCGCCAACGCCCCCGCCATGGCCACGCTGCCCGGCACGGCGCCCAAGAGCGTGCAGGGAGCGGTCCTCGCGCTCCAGCAGAACGCTCAGCTCCAGAAGGACGCCCTCGACGCAGAGGGTGCCCTCCAGCAAGAGGGCGTCCGCACGGCGGCCCAGACCGCAAAGGACGGCGCCCGCACGGCCCTCGACCAGGTGCGCGGCCAGGTCGACGGCAGCTTCGACCAGCTCGCCCAGGACGTGAAGGACCTCGCCCAGCGCACGCGCGACGGCATCGACGCGGCGCTGGAGGCTCAGAAGACCCGGGTGACAGACGGCGCCCAGGCGCAGATCGAGAGGGTGAGAAAGGCGGTCGAGGACCGCAAGAGCCAGACCACCGAGCTCGGGGAGAGCCTGGCGCTGCGGGCAGAGGCCCACGGCCAGTCGGAGGCGACTCGCCTGGTCGTGAAGACCAAGGAGATGGCTACCCGCTGTCTGGCCATCGGCGAGGCCAAGGTCCAGCAGTTCGCGAAGTACGACGAGGCCAAGGAGATCGCCAAGACCGCGCGGTCCATGGCCAAGAAGGCGGGCCAGTCCATCGTGGACGCCGGGGCCGAGGGCGCCCAGGGCGCCATCAACAACGGCAAGGCGCTGGCGAAGAAGCTGCGCGAGGACGCCAAGAGCTACGCGGACAACCTCAAGGTCGACGAAGACGTCGTCTCGACCATCGAGAAGGGCCGGGACGAAGCCATCAAGCACATGGGCGCCGGGCGGGACCAGCAGGTCGCAGCCGTGGACCAGCTCGAGGGCACCGCCCTGGAGCAGGTCGAGCAGGCTCGCGGCCAGGCCCTGACGCGCCTCGACCAGTCCCTGACCGCCCTCGATCCTGGCATCGACGCGGCCGCGGAGATGGTCTGCCAGGCCATCCAGCAGACCGTGGACGAGGCCAAGGCCTCCCTGGACTCGGCCGTCGCTGATGCGATCCAGCGGGTGGGCGCGCTGCCTCCAGAGGTCGGGGAGCAAGCGGCTCGCGTCTTCGACGGCTTGCAAGGCGAGCTTGCCGCCAACGGCGGCCTGGCGCTCCAGCAGGTGGCCTCGATCGGCCAGCAGGGAGTCGGCGGGATCGGGATGGCCGGCGCCTCGGCCGTCGACGGCATCCTCCAGTCCCAGATGGCGGTCGACTCGACCAACGCCGAGACCCTGTCGAAGTTCGACGCGGCCTTCCTCGACATCCAGACCAAGGCAACCGAGACCTTCACCAAGGCTGGCGACCAGGGCATGGAGGCCATCACCAAGGCCGCGGACGGCTTCGTCGAGAAGATCGACGAGGCCTACCAGGAAGGCCTCAAGGGCCTCAACGACAGCTACACCAAGGGGGCCGGCGAGATCACCTCGAAGGTGAACGAGGCCATCGCGGGCTTCAGCACCACGGTCAACGAGCTCGGGCCCAAGATCACCTCGAAGGCCAACGACATCGAGGACGCCTCGTGGTGGGACAAGCTCTGCTCCGCCGTCGGCGCCTTCTGTCGGGGCTTCTGGCAGGCCCTCTGCGCGATGGTCGAGGGCTTGCTGAGCATCCTGCCCTGGCTGCTGCTCGCCATCGTCATCATCATCGTCGTCATCGTCATCATCGCCGTGCTCGCCCCGCAGCTCCTGCTCGCGGTGGCCCTCTTGTGCGTGCTCTATGCGGCGCAGATCGCAGCTGTATTCACCATCGGAATGCTCCTGGTCGGCATCGGCTTCTTCGCCTACGCCGTCTACAAGGAGTGGGACATCCTCACGGATCCCAACTACTCCTGGGAGCAGAAGTGGGAGGCGGTCGGTCGACTCGGCTTCGAGGGCGTGATGTGCGCCCTGGACGTGCTCGCGGCGGTCAAGCTCTTCAAGGCAGCCAGCAAGCTCGACGAGCTCGGTGACATCGCCAAGCTCGACGACGTGAAGCCCATCGTGCGTCACATCGACGACCTCGAGGACGTCGGGAGCGCAGGGGGCAAGCTGGACGACCTCGTCGACACCTCGAAGCTGGACGAGGTCGGTGACGCCGGAAAGGGCGACGTGCCCAAGGCGGACGGACCCAAGGTGGACGCAGGGGACGCCGGCAAGGTCGACGACGCCCCGACCTCGGGCGGAAAGAAGACCGGTGGCACGAGCCTGGACGAGCTCAAGAAGACCCACGGGCTCCCGGACGACGTGGTGGAGGTGCTGGAGCACGCCAAGATCAGCCCCGACGACGCGGACTTCCTGCTCAAGAAGGGCATGAACCCCATCGATCTCGGCGCCGCGGCTGCGGAGTACGGGAGCAAGGGGACGGACATCCTCACCGGTGTCGTCAAGAGCGGCATGTCCAACGGGGACGCCATCAAGCTCCTCGACAACGCCGGCTCGGCTGGGGTGCTGGACCAGGTCCACGCCCTGACGAAGACGGGCAAGCTCAAGAACCCGCAGTCACTCAACGGGCTCATCAAGAAGATCAAGGACCCGGGCCAGGGTCCGGGCCACCTCGACGAGCTCAACCTCGCGGCCGAGCGGGCGCTCAAGGGCAGCGACGTGGAGATCGGCGGCTCCAAGCTCACCGGGCAGGCCGACGTCATCGACCTGACGCGCAAGGAGGCGATCCAGAACAAGGTCGTCACCAGCAAGGACCCGATGAAGGTCGAGGAGAACCTCTCCAAGGCCATCGATCAGCTCTCCGGCAAGCACGGCGAGGTCCCGCCAGAGGGCTTCACCCGCACCGCCCGCGTCGACGTGCGGGGCCCCAAGAACCCCGTCACCGACATGGGCGCGGACGAGCTGTCCGACCTCGTGAAGAGGACGGTCGGGGACAACCCCAACGTCGACCGCGTCGTCATCAAGAACAACAAGGGCACGTTCACCTTCGAGAAGCCCTTCGACGGCGTGAGCGGCAGCGGCTCGCCCAAGAAGCTCCTCGACATGGGCGAGGACGTCGGTCGCCACACGGTCCCAGAAGAGGGCGGCAAGCTCGGGGACTCTGGCGCCAAGAACCTGCAGCCGGACGACAGCCTGCCGAAGGTCCGCCCCGACCACGAGGCCACCTCCAGCTACAAGGACTACGGCGACAAGCCCGCCTTCGACAAGGGGGCCGACGGCGGCAGCAAGGGCGCCGCCCTCGAGAACGTCAACCAGGGTCAGCTCGGCGACTGCTACTTCTGCGCTGGCATGGGCGCGACCGCCAAGGCCGATCCCAGCGCCATCGCGAAGCTGATCAAGGACAACGGCGACGGCACCTACGACATCACCTTGTGGCTGCGCAACAAGGCCGGGCAGCTCGAGCCCGTGACCAAGACCGTGGACTCGCGCCTGCCCTCGAAGGGCGCCAACCCCATCTACGCCAAGGGAGCGGCGGCGGATCCTGGTGACGTCGCTGGCATCTGGCCCGCCCTGCTCGAGAAGCGGCTGGCCATGGAGCCTGGCAGCTACGACCTGATCAGCGGCGGCAACATCGGCAAGAACCTCGACGGCGGCTTCGGGGGCGCGACCGAGCTCTTGCGCGGCAAGGCCGAGCGCTACGTCTCGATGAGCAAGCTGAAGTCGATGGGCGACGCGGACATGCTCAAGACCATCCAGAACGCCCTGGACCAGGGCCACCCGATGACCATGGACTCCATGAACATGGCCAAGGGCAGCGACCTGGCCAAGGAAGCGGCCAAGTACAACGTCTACGGCAACCACGCCTACATCGTGGACAAGGTGGACGAGGCCGCCAAGACGATCAGCCTGAAGAACCCCTGGGGCAGCAGCCACGTGGTGGACCTGCCGCTGGAGCTCTTCCACAAGTTCTACCGCTCGCTGCGGATGGGCGCGAAGTGAGGACGACGATCACAGAGACCACGGTGGGCATGCTCGGTGCTCACCGGGTCCCGATGGCCAGCATGCTGCTCGAGGACGACTACGACCTGCCGGACGGCAGCTCGGCGCGCGGGGTCGTCTGCGCGCTCGTGCTCGAGGACGGCCCGGCCTGGGTCGGGCTCGGGAGCGAGGTCTTCGTCGTCGACGCGACCTGGCGGGTGGTGGGCATCGACAAGCCCTCAGAGGACGACAACGGCACCATCACGCTGGAGCGGCTCGACGAGGGGCCGGACCACTGGACCGTGACGAAGGACCCCATCGCCACCTGGGATGCGCGCGTCGACGCCTCGGACCCCGAGCTCTGGGAGGCGGTCGTCGCCGCGGGTCGGGACTCCGGCGCCTGGATCGCCAGGGGCGGGAGCCCGGATGCCCCTGGAGTCGGAGAGACGGTCCTTCGCTCGGCTGCCGGCGCCTCGACCCTCGCCGACCTCTCCGCGCTGCGCGAGGGGCCCAGCCGACCTGCGGTGGAGCTGGAGCGGCTCGCCAACGGGCCACCCTGGGGGGACGGACGCTACCGGCTCGGCATCCACATCTACAGCGACATCTTCCTGCCCTGGGTCTGGGGCGCCGAGACCCGCGACGACTCGGCGGTCGGCTACCTGCCCAACACCTTCGCCGCCGACAACGCCGGGCGACTGAACGACTTCCTGGGTCGGGTCCGCGCCCTGGTCGAGGCCCGAGGCGGGAGCTGGCGTCTCTGGGCTCCCGACGAGGACGAGCCCTGGCACTCTGAGATGCTCACGGAAGGTGGCATCGACCTGGACGGGCAGCCCTAGAGTTCGTCCAGCTTCGCCTGCAGCTCCGCGAGCTGGGCGACCGCGTCACGGAGCTCCTCGGGGCCCCCGGCCAGCCCATGCGCGTGGAGGACCCCGACGAGGAGACCCTGCACGGCCTCATCCGAGCCTGGGACGAGCGCGCGCCGCCACACCGCGATCCGCAGATGAGCGCCGAGACCGAGGAGGCGCTGAGGCGGCTGG
>DASCPX010000144.1:0-11897 GCA_036012755.1 Myxococcota bacterium
AGGCCCTCATCGGCCCCGCTCCCGTTGCTTTCTGGTGGCGTCGGAACCGACAGCATCACCCGGAGCCCGGCCTTGCCGGTCGGGTTCCCGATGTCGGCCAGGCACATCCCGCCGTCCATCCCGGTGTCGCCGATAGTGCCGTGATTCGTGTCGGCCTTCACCCTCTGGGTAGTCCCCCATGTGGTGTCAGCGTGAAACGTGGCGTTCGGGTCCGTGGTCGTCCCGTTGGTCAGATCGACAGCCGTGAGGGTGGCCGCCGCTGCCGTCGCGGTGTGCTTCGGTCTACCCATCGTTCTGCTCTTCGCAGTGGACGTAGCAGTAGCCGGAGGCGGATGCGCCCGCGACGAAGACCGACCAGGTCGCCGCCTCGACGCGCCGGCCGCCGGACTGGGAGACCGGATACATCGCGCCCGACGGGATGATGAGCACGTCCGAGCCGATGGCGGCGGCGTCCGTGCCGGTGTGCGCGAACTTCCCCTCCTCGGCGGCGTCGGCCGAGGTCGTGAAGTACAGGGTGATCCGCGCGTAGCGCTTAGGGATCTGGATCTCGCGGGCGTTGCCGGGGGTTCCGTCCATGGTCACCCGCTTGGTGACGTTGGGTCCGGCGTCAACGATCGTAGTGGCTGCCATGAGGGCTCCTCGCGGGAATAGGCCGCGCTTGAGGGTCGAAGGGGATGTGATGCTGGTTCTTCTTCTGGGGGGCGAGGACGCCGGCGCCGTCCGAGGTGACGCACATCGAGCGGCAAGCACTCATGCTGCGCTCTCCCGCGTGTCGCGTGCCGGGTCCTCGACGATCCACAGGTCGAGCTCGAGGGTCCCGGTGTCCGACCATCCGATCTCTCGGACGAGACACACCTGAGACGTGAGGTGCAGATCCGCGCTGGTCAGCGTGACGACGGCGCCGGGCTCGAGATGCCCGTATTCGCTGGAGACCTCGTAGCGGATCGAGCGATGCAGGAACCCGCTCGCCCGGAGCTTCCAAGCCATGACCAGGCCAGCCGTCGCGGTGTCGAAGATCACCGTTGACGACAGCGACTCCACCGCCTGGCCGTAGCGTGAGGTGCTGACCTTTGAGTAGAGACTGGCCTGCTGCTCTGTGTCGGATGTGTCCGGGTCAGCCAGCAGCGTCGACGATCTCCGCGGTGCGTCCCACTTGTCCGAGACCGCCCAGTCGAGTCGGAACTCGTTCGCCACGTCTCGACGGCCCCGATCCCTGGACACCGGGCCGAGCCGGGCCACGCCCGCGCCCTCTGTGAGGGTCTCCACTGCATCAGCGGCGGAGGCGTCCAGGCGCCAGACGAGCACGTATAGCCCCCCGGGCCCCGACCGTACTGACACCGGGAGGATGTCGAGGAGGTGGTCCTCGATGTATGACCACGGAGAGGCGGCCTGGTCGATGACGCCGGCCAGCCGAAACCGGTTCAGCCAGGCGCGGTGCGCGACGATGCGACCGAAGTCGACCGACAGCGATGACATCGAGAGCAGCCAGAGCAGGACATCACCCGCGCCCGAGAGCTCACCTGGACCCCAGGGGTTCGGCATCCCGCCGCCGCTGGCGTCATTCCAGCCGACATAGAACTCCTGCGTTTTCCGCCGGTCGGAGCCCGAGCTACCGATCGAGGTGACGTCGACGGTGGAGACCGTGCGCCCGAGAAGGTCGGTCTCGGTGGTGACGGCTAGGTCGTTGTTCCCCTTGTCGTTGAAGACGCGCACCGTCGTCGCGTTGACTTGATGCCCAGCGATCAGGATCTTGTCCGCGTCCTCCGAGTCCGTGCCCGACCGCGTCAGGATCATCGTGGAGCTGCCCGAGGTCGTGGAGGCCGTGCCGTCCGCTGCCGTGTACTTCCCCGGCGTCCCGTATACGAGCGGGTAGTACCGGCCGGCATGGGCGCCGCGGAACCCGCCCGAGCCATCGGCCCAGGTCTGCGGCGTGAGGCGTGCGCTCGGATCGTGCGTGACGCCCCGATCGTCCCAGGGCTGCTCCTCGAGGCTGAACGCGACGGGCTCGCCCTCGGCGCCATATTCGGGCTGGACGACGGCGCCCGAGAACAGCACGCGGCGGGTCTCCCAGGTTCCGCCGCGCAGCAGCAGCGCGAGCTCGCCGGTCGCGCTGCTGAGGTCATGGCCCCGGGCCTCGAAGGCGGCGACGTTGATCGGGAAGAGGAGGTCAAAGGAGGCCGACAGCATCTCCGGCTCGTTGCTGAACGCTCGGGCGGCCTCCTGCACGGCGAGCGGCGGCAGGTGCCCGCGGTGGACGTAGGTCCCGTCATCGTGGGTCACGTTGACCGGCTCCGACGAGAACCGGAACGTCCGGCCCGCGTACTCGATCGACAGCAGCCAGATCAGGTCCGTCCCGACGAGCTCGCCCCGATAGAACGGTCGAGCCATCAGATCTCCTCGCGGATCGTGAGCTGCGACACTCGGACGACCTCGCTGCTTGCCTCGTCGCCCAGGACCGCCTCGCTTCTCACCGGGCCGATCATGCGACCGTAGACGAAGCGCTCCCGGCCGGTGAGGACCCGGGCGTCGGTCGACGGGTCTGCGGACTGCTCGAGCCGCGGGATGTAGACGACATGCTGATGCTCGCCGTCGAGCAAGTCGTACAGGCCGTCGACCTGATACGGCGTTTCCGCGAGCGCGGAGAGAGCCTCGGCGCCCGCTGACGTCGAGCCGCTGATGTAGTCGGGTGATGGCGGACTCTCAAACACCTGCGTCGTGTCGATGCCATCCTGCCAGCCGAAGCGGACCTCCCGCTGTGTCGGGCTCCACTTGCGCGAGCGGGTAGTCCAGTCGCGCGCCGTGGTCAGGTCTACGTTTGCCGTCCGCTTGACGGTGCGCCCCCAGCTCGTGTCGAGACCGAACGGCTTGACGATGACCGGGACCATCTGGCCGATCTCGAAGTAGGAGACGCCGCCCACCACGGTAGTTTGTGTCGGGATGCGGAGCCGGAGCCCGGCCGCCGTCTCTCCGAGCAGGTTGACGAAGCAGAACACGTCGCGCGCCCAGAACGAGCCGGTGCCGCTCGCCGCATCGCCTCCGACCACGCCGGAGAGGTGGGCCTTGACCTGGGGGCCAGCATAGCTGTTGTTCCACTTCCCGGCGCGCTGGAACCGGACGGGTCGGAACGTCGAGCCGTCGAGCTGGAACGTCCAGTCACGCGCCTCGTTCTCGTGCAACCAGAGTGCGTTTGCCCCGTTGGGGACCACGGAGTCCCCTACCCGCGTGAACGCGAGCCCAGACATCCCCGTCGATGCGTCGATGGCGTCGAGCTCGACCCAGCCCGACGCGCCTACGTCGTAGCGCTCAAAGCGGGCGTCAAGAAAGTTGATACCGAGGAGAGCGATCCCGATGATGTCGCCGCCCAGATCGGACTCCGCCGTCCCGAGCAGGTCCGGGTCCAGGGCGAGCGCGATGGTCTGCGCCGCCAGCGATGTCGAGCGCCAGGTCACCCGCGGGGACGGCTCCACGGTCGGGAACAGGTTCTCTATGCGGTGGGTGTAGCGCGTATCCAGGTTCCAGATCTCCGCGGCCATGGCTGGCCCATCGACCGCGGTGACCTTGACGCCATCGTCCACGTAGACGGGCGACGAAGAGAACGGGCGGCCCAGAAGGTCATCCGGGTTGGTGGGTGCTGTGACGAGGTTCGTCCCCGTGCTGGCGCCGACCGCGTACTGGACCTCGGTCCAGTCCTGGTCATAGGCCCCGATGTAAGCGAACAGGCATCCCCACTTGATGGAGTTGTTCGCGTCCGGTGTTGACATGTCGTTCGTCAATGAGCCACTGGGACCGGCTGACCAGTCCGCATCCGACCCAGCTGATGCGACCCGCCCCCAGAGGTAGACGCCGGACGAGTCCATCGCCACCAGCACCTGAACGCCAGCCGTCGTGCTGATGCTCAGATCCGACCCGACCGTCGCGGCGGCGTTGTTGTCATGGATTCGGATCGAGCCGCTGGAGAGGCGGATCGAGATGTCGTAGTCGTTCGTGCCGTCCGCGAGTCGCAGCCGGACGGAGCAATGGTCCTGACTGATCAATCCGCCGGCGTTCACCTGGACCTGAAACTTGACGAGGTAGCCCGCGGCCACGGTGCCGCCGGGGTTCCGCTCGAAGTTTCGCATCGTGGTGTTGCCGGTGACGCTCAGGGCACCCGCGCTGAGCGCGTCTGCGCCCGCCCCCGTCGCTGTCCAGCCGGAGCTTCCCGGCACATCCAGGGGCAGATAGGAGGTGGTGAACTGGATCTGGCGATAGGCGAGTCCCGTACCCAGCGTCGAGACGTCCTCCCACTGCGGATACTCGACCGTCGTGTAGCCGCCGAGGTAGGCGACAGCGACGGAGTCGTCCACGTAGCCATTGCTGATGATGCTGTGAGTCAGCGCGATCCGGCCCTCCAAGCGCACGGCGCTGATGTCGTACATCGCCGTGCCTGCGGTGCTCGACTCGTAGACCGGCGACGCGGATCGGCGTTTAGTGCTCCACTCGTCTCGAGTTAGCGCGAGGACCACTGGCCCGGACCCCCCAGAGAGATCCCGGAAGAAGACGAGGAGCTCGCCCTCGGGCAGCGAGACGAGGGCCGACTCGCCCGCGGTCATGGATGCCCCTGAAACCGTCGCGGCGTTGCCGTTGATGACCTCGATCGATGTGTCGTTGAACAGCGAGATGAAGGCGCTCGATGACTTGCGGATCCGTAGGTCCTGATCTGAGTGCCGACACCAGGACATCCAGACCTTACCGCCGTGGACGACCAGGTCATGGAAACCACCGGTGTCCGCCGTGTCGCTGTCCGCCGTGCTGTCGACGTACTGCCAGCTCGCGCCGCCGTCGACGGAGCAGAACTGGAAGAACACTGACCTTGACGTCGCGCCCGTGTTGTTGTCCACCGGGTTCAGGACGATGCACACGTTCCCTTCGTGGTACACGGCCCGGATGCGCCCGGGTCGCGCCATAAGCGCGCCTGCCCCAGTGGCCTTTAGGACGAAATAGCTGACGACGTCGTTGAACGTCAGGCACTGAGCGGACGCCAGCGTCCAGGTCACCCCATCGTCAGTGGAGCGGTACATCTTCACGTTCAACGGTGTCGCGCCTACCGTCGCCGGCCCGTGGTCCCAGAACCACAGGTGAAGTGACAGATCGGGCATCTGGACGATGCAGGGGTATTGCCCATTGATGGGCGCCGTCGTGGTCGTCTCCACGCTGACCGGCGCGGCCCAGGTGCCGTCCGTGCCACGGGTGGCGGTCTTGATCCGGTAGTCGCTGCCGTCCTGGTCCTCGTAGACGATGACCATCTTTCCGTTGGCGAGGCTGACGGCGTGCGGGTGTGGGTCCCGCGTCGTGTTGTCGTAGGAGATCGCCTCCCAGTTCTGCACCGTCTGCGGCGGGTTCCATCCGCGCCAGTTGGTGTCCCCCGAGTACCGCCAGCCGAACCGCCCTGAACGCTCCGCGGCATCTGGCATTCCGGCGACCATCGAGCGAATCCGCAGGGCCTTGGAGGCCGACTGCGTCCCCGAGGACTTCAGCACCAGGTCCGTCGCCTGCTGCGGCTCCGGATCGCCCGGGAGCGGCCCGGCCTGCGTGTAGGAGGACTCCGCCGGCCACAGCGCTGTCGACGGATCGCGGAGGCGAGGATCAATGATGCCGAGCGCCTGGCTGCGTGCCTGTGACTTGTCAGTGGCCATTACTTTCCTCGTCGTCCGGAGCGGCGCCCTCGGCGGAGCTCGCGGTTTAGCGGGCTACCCGCGATCCGCATGTTGTCCTCGACGGTGGCGTTGAACCAGCGATGTTTGACAGCGACCACGACCGGCTGGGACTGAGTGGCCGTCGCGCCGCTGTTGAGGGCATCGACACCTTCCTCGCCGAGCCGGGCGGTGGCGCTCGAGTTGAGCACCGACTCCGTCGACAGCGTCCGGACCAGGCGCTCGTCCGGAGACGTCGAGCCAGCCTGGCCGATCAGCCCGCCAGTGTGAAAGGTCGGCGGCGGAGCTGCCGCGATGGCGACTGTGCTGGCGGCGCCAATGATCGCCGCTGACGCCACGCCGGCGATCCCGAGGACGTTAGGCCACACCGGCGGCCCGAGCGATGCGATGGACGAGAGGATGGCTTGCGCGGTGTTCACGACGGCCTGGGCGAGGCCGAGCGCCTTCGACAGCCGAAACTGTCGCATCGCTGCCTTCTTCGCCGCCTCCGTCTCCTGGCCCTTCCCCTCGATGTAGGCGTCCGTCGCCGCGCTGCTGAGCACGTCGAGCGCAGAGAAGACGCCCTCGGCCGTCGAGAGTTTCGTCTGGCTGGCCTCGACGGCTGCGTCTCGCTCCTTCTTGATCCGCGCCATCTCATCGTCGTGGGCCTTCAGCCGGGCCTTCTCGATGTCGTCGAGGTCCTTGATCTCGGCCGCCATCGCCTCGGCGGATATCTCCGCGAGCTGGTCCTCGGTCGCGCGCATGACCTCGAGGCGGGCTTCGTCCGCGGCCTGCTGGACCTCGGCGCTCGCGGTGACCTTCTCGGCCCACTCGTCGATCTTCGCCAGCTGCTGATCACGCTTGGCCAGGACGAGATCCGCGCCGTCGAGCTGGGACTGCGCCGCCGAGGTGGTGATGCCGTCGAGCGCCTTCACAGCTTGGGCCTCTTCGCGGGCCGCCTGGGCTGCTTCGCGCATGGCCTGTGCCTGCGCCGCCTTCGCCGCTCGGGCCTTGTCGGCGGCCTCCTTCTTCCCCTCCTCCGCCTCGCGGAGCTCCTTCGCCTTGACGATGACCTCCTCGGCGGATTCGCGATAGTCGTCCAGCCCGATCGCCGCGAGGTCGAACGCCCCGCCCGTCGCAGTGATCAGGCTGCCCAGGGGGCCGAACAGTGGCAGGAGCGCTCGGACTTCCCCGCCGACGCCCTCTACCCCTGCCGCCGCATCCACGAGCGCGAGCTCCAGCGTGAGCAGCCCAGTCGCCGCCTCGGCCACCGTCGGCGCGAACTCGGCCCCCAGGACGACCACGCCCTGCTCCGCCGCGATGGTCATGCTCGTAATCGCGTCGTTGGCCCGCATGATCGAGTCGATGCCGGCTTCGTCGACGCCCTGGAAGGCGGCGAGCTCGCGGTAGGGCTCGAGCTTCGTGGCGAGCTCGCCGCTGGCCATCACGAGCGAGACGACCGCGGCCCCCAGGCCCGCGACCGCGACCACGCCGGCCGAGGCGCCGATCGTGATGCTCGTCAATGGGTTGGCCATCCCGGCGAGGACCTTCGCGAGCTTCTCAAACTTGTCGCCCGATGCTCCCGCCATCTCGGCGAGTCCCTTGAGCCCCTCGGTCAGGTCTCGCTGGGCGCCGGCGGCCTCCCGGGCGGCGGCTTTCTGGACCTTGGCGAGCTTGTTCGCCTCCCGGGCCGCCTTCTTGAACGCCTTATCCATCTGGGCGACGGCCTTCTTCGCCTCCTTTGCGGTCATCGCCGGGAGCGTTGCGAGGGACTTGGCGACGTCCGCCATGTCCAGCGCTGAGGTCAGTTGGACGTCAGCCACCGAAAGACTCGTCGAGGTGCTTGGCGAGCGTGGCGTGGACGCGCTTGATCGTCAGCCTCTTCCGCGCTCTCAGCGCCTTGCGGGTCGCGCCCAGCGCGTGCCGCCACTTGCCGGGCTGGAGGCGGCGGCCGATCCGCGAGCTCTTGATGTACTGGGCATAGCCGGAGCTGTTCGTCAATGAGACGCCCACGCTCGGCCGGCGCGGATCGCTGAAGCCCTCCAGGCTCCAGGCTGCGAGGCTGGCGCCCGTCGCGACCGGCCAGACGGGATCGATCTCTGCCGACTGGAACGCCCGCATATCCGCCTCGAGCTCGTCGAGCGCCGGGCCGGCGACCTCACGGACCAGGCGCATGAGCTCCTCGGCCGAGTGGCCCCGGATGGTCATCGCGGCGCGGCCGCGGCCCACTCGGACAGAGGCCGGCACTATGGGCTCCCCCAGAAGCCGTCAGGATCGGCGACGGCGGATCGGCGCCGGCGGGCCTTTCCCTGCGGATCGAGACGGATGGAATACCACGCCATCAGGCGCAGGCGGCCCTCTGCGGGCTGCGAGTAGAACCAGCCCGGCTCCTTGCCCCAGAGGCGCTCGATCTCCATCACGGAGAAGTCGAGGCGTCCGAGGCGCCGGAGAAATCCTCAGCCGCCTCGGCCTCGCCTGGTCCCGGGAGCATCGCGACCAGGAGTTGCAGCGCCCCGAGCCCGGCCGTCGTGATCTCGTTCGCGTCGTGTCCCTGGGTGACGAGCTCGTCGAGCACGCCGCCGCCGTAGCTCAGCACATCGTAGCGGTGGGCCTTGAGCTGCTGCGTGATCTTGAGCGGGCCGCCCTGGTAGCAGACACCGAGCGCCGCCCAGCAGGCGCGGTTCGGCGCGTCACCCGTGACGCTGACGATGTCATAGGCGATCGCGAGGCTCTTCGGCGGGACCAGGTGGACTGCGTGGCCGCCGATGGTGGGAGTGGTTGGCATGTTGTCCTCTCATTGGTGGTGGTGCCGTCGATCAGGCGGGCGTCACGGTCCCCAGGCACTCGAAGTTGATCGTGCCGGAGTTCGGCTCTCCCTCGGCGATGTCGACCGTACAGACGCAATCCGTCAGGGTGATCGTGTGATCCTTGGCATCGCCGAGGTCGGTCCCTTCGGTCGTCAGGATGATGTCGATCCCGTAGACCTCCGTCGGCGTCAGCGTGGAGACGTTGCCGGAGTAGCCGTTCTGCTGCATCACGAAGTCGAGGGCGTTCCCGGCCGCCGCGTTCATGTACTCCGGCACCTGGAACGAGAACGACCCCGACGGGAAAGTCAACGCCGCGTGCCGAACAGTGGTCAGCACGCCGCGCGCCTCGTACTTGACGACGGCGCGCTGTGTCTCCTGCAACCCGCTGATCGTCAGATCGCCGGACGTGAAGGGGATCGCCAGCGTGACCGGCGATCCGGTCCCATCGCTGAGCGTGATGGTGCCGTCATAGAGGTGCTTGACGATCGTTGAAAGTGCCATGGTCTACTCCGGGGCGGGCTTAGGGGCGGCGGCCAGCAGGGCCCACGCCTTGAGGGCAGCGAGGCGCCGAGGCGCGTCAGGGTGACGGTTGATCGCTTTCCGGGCGACGATCTCGCGGACGTCGAGCGGGATGCTCATCTCGGCGAGGAGCTCGCGGGCGGCGGTGAGGGGATCGGGCATGGCTTACTCCAGGGCGTAGCGGTGGAGGGCGCGGAGCGTGATCGTGCCGAGGACCCATCCCTCGGGCACGGTGCGGCGGTCCATGCCGGTCAACACGAGGTGTAGGTCGGCCCGGGACACGGCGAGGATGGTCTGGACGGCGACCTGCTCGGCGTCGAGCGCGAGATCGTAGTCCGCGACCTGGTTGTCGGCGCGCATCCCATAGGCCCAGGCGATCTGGACCTGGTCCTCGAGGTAGCAGGCTTCGGAGAGGCGCTGCCGGCCGTCGCTCGTATGGGCGGCCGACGACGGCACGCCCACCGCGAAGCTCTGGTGAAGGAGCTGCTGAACATCGCGCCCGAACATCTCGAAGGCGTAGACGGACTCGTTCCAGCCAGCCGCCGCCTCGAGGGCAGTGGCCAGACGGGCGCGGATCGTCTTGATAGCCAGGGACGCCATCAGCCTCGCCCCGTGAGCCAGACGGAGCCGACCGCGCTGATCTTGCGGCGGGAGCCCGCCCGACCCTGGTGAGCGGTGTCGTACTCGAAGCGCAGCGCCGCCCAGGCAGCGGTGAACCGTTCGCGGTACATGGCCGCCGTCTCGCGGTGCTTCTCGTTGAGCCGCGTCGTGAAGTCCTCGAAGATCAGCGCGAGCGACAGCGTGAGATGAGCCTCGCGCAGGGCGGTCGGCTCGACGATGAGGTGTGGCAGGTTCCCGAGGTTGATCAGCAGGCCGACGATGATCACCCATGCCTCGTCGAGGTAGTCCTGCAAGTCGCTGAGCGAGTGGATGGGCTTGGTCCCCGCCGGGTCCAGGCCCGAGACGCGCCGAAACAGGTCATTATCGGCGACGACGGGCGCCAGGTCGCTCCGGACGAGCGCGGCCATGTTCCGGAACACCCGATCGACGCTGGTAAAGGTCAGCGCCCACTCGACGCGCCAGCCCGTGCCCAGGCTCAGCGTCGACGGGACGTCGGCCGCCGGCACCGTGTAGGTCGAGATCGATCCCGTCGTGACGGTGGCCCCGTTCGAGATCGCGGTGTTGCTCGAGTCGTAGATGGTCGCCGTCCCGACCGAGTCGGGCGGGACCAGCGCGCCGTCCTGCCAGACCGGACATGAAAGCGCAGTATCCCGCGCCCTGACCAGGTAGTCAGGGAGCAGAAACCGTGCCGTCAGGAACGAGGTGGCGGAGCCGGCACCCATCAGGAGGCGAGGACCGCCGCCGTCCAGGTCGTCCCGCCGTCCGGCGTGACGTACAGACAGGTGTCGGCGCTCGCTGCGTCGGTGCGGAGATACAGCATCGTCGCGCCGGAGTCGCGGCCGTAGCTGCCCGAAGGCGCGCCGTCGCCACAGAGCACCGCGGCATAGTCGAGGGTTGCGCCGCTTCCCACGTTGGAGAGGCGCAGCGCCGGCGCCTTGAGTGCCCGGGTCCCGTAGTTGGCCCCGATGGGGATGTCTGATGCGTTGGTCGCCATGAAGAATGTCTCCTAACTTCGCCCGGTGAGTCGGTGTGATTCGCTGCCGTCCATGCTCGGGCGAGGTCATGGGCTGACCGGCAGGTCTGGTGGTGGGGGCTACCGCTTGCCTTCCTCGCGGAGCTTGCGGTCCACGCGCTTCATCGAGTCGCGCGCCATCTGCTCCGCCTTCTTCGGCTTCACGCCGGCTTCGACCAGGTCGCGCTGGTTGTTCCGCATGACCTCGCGATCGCCCCGGCGTTCACCCATTAGGAGCCCTCGAGGGCAGGGGAGGCCGGGCGACCCTTGGCGCGCTTCGGCGTCGAGGCGGCCTTCGCCAGGATCTTATCGTTGTCCCGATAGACAGCGGCGCGGAGCTTCGCGGCCCCCGAGCCGGCCCCGCCCTTCTCGGCGATGGCTTCCTCGCGGGCGAGCTTCTGCTGGGTCTGCTCGCGCATACGGCGGGCGAGCTGCGGCGGACAGGCCGGGACCTTCCCGGTGCTGACCAGCGAGGCGGCCCACTTCGCGTATTCCTGGTCATCGGTATAGACCTCATTATCGCCCGGGGCGCCGGTCTCCCAGATGGAGATGAAGGTCTGCGCGACGTGCGCGCCTCCGCTGGGGCGGGTGTCGATCACCTGCATATAGGACTCGCCGCCGGGACCCCACTCGTAGGGGATGAGGATCCGGCCGGTCTCCTCGAGGCGGGCGCGAGCCCGAGCGAACCGGATCCGGCCCTTCCGGTCGCGGAGGACGCCATTGACGCCGGCCTCGAGCGGCATGACGTGAAGGCTCGGGACGAGTCTCCCGTGCATGACCATCCATCGCCGCTGGTTGTATACCAGGACGAACTCCGGCCGGACGTCGAGGAAGGGGAGGATGGTCCCCTTGTCAGTGGTCGCAAAGTCCGCGGTGACGCGGGTTTGGCCGTTCGCGGCCGCTCCGAGCTTCGTGGCCATTCTTGAGTCCTCTCTATGGTGAAGTGCGGCGGTCTGGACTGTCCGAGAGGACAGTCACCAGGACGAGCCCAGGCCGCCGCCCTCGATCAGGCATCCGTGATGAGCGAGACGCCGGCACCGTCGATCGCCTGCGCGACACCAGCGTGGAAGCTGGTCACGTATGACGTCTCGAGGTAGGTGCCCTTCCGATCGCGCTCGAAGCGTGCCCGGCCCAGGTTGACGATGTTCGGGTCCGCCTCGGCGGGGATGTCGACGTCGGCCCAGGCGATGCCGCCGCGGCAGAAGATCCCGCCGGCCCGGTCGGCTCCTGCGTTCGCCGTCGGGACGGCGGAGGACACGAAGAAGTCGA
>DASCPX010000145.1:0-6245 GCA_036012755.1 Myxococcota bacterium
TGCTCGGAGGTCGTGTCGCCGGCGGCCAACGCACGGGCGGCGTCGATCACCCGATCACCTTGGGCACCACGAGCTGGCCGTCGTCGGCTTCCGGTGCGAGCTCGACGAGCTGGTCGTTGGTCAGGCCGGGCGTCGGCTCAACGGGCCGCAGCGGCATCGTGGTGTCGAACGGGTAGGGCGCGGCCGCGACCCCCTCAACGTCCACCTCGTTCAGGCGCTGCATGTAGCCGAGCACCTGTTCGAGCTCCGAGCGGCACTGGCTGATCTCGATGTCCGACAACGCCAACCTGGCGAGCTCGGCGACCCGCCGGACGTCGTCGTCGGTCAGGGGCATGGGCTGGCTCCGCGCTACCGCGACAGCGAAGCGATGGCGCTCGTTGCGATGTTGGCGCTGGGACCCTTGGGGTGCAGCTCCAGGTACTTGCCGTACGCCCGCTTGGCGTCCGCCGGCTTGCCCATCATCCGGAACGCCTTGCCGAGGCCGATGTAGGCGTCGCCGTAGCGGGCGTTGCGGGACAGGGCCTGGCGGAATTTCACGACGCCGACGTGGGGCTCGCGCAGGTTGACGTACGCCCAGCCCATGCCTGTGAGGGCCTCGACCGAGCCTGGCTTCTTCTTGTGCGCCGACTCGTAGGCCGCCATGGCCTGCGAGGCGCGTCCCTTCAGCAGGTGCTGACGCCCCCGGGTGATCAAGGAGTCGTAGCTGGCCGCGGCCGGCTTGGCGGGCGGCGCGGGCTTGGCGACGGCGGGCGTGGCAGGGACGACTGGCTTGGCCGCCGCGGGCGCTGGGGTCGGCACCGGGGTCGCGACAGCGACCGGGGGCGCAGAAGGAGGCGCCGTCGGGGTCGGCGAGGGCGACGGCGCAGGCGCGGGCTTGTCCGGCGGCACAGCGGCGACCGCTGGCGGTGGAGCCGCGGCAGCCGCAGGGCTGGCCGCGGGCGCCGGGGCCGCTCCGGCCATGGCGGCGGGCGCAGGTGTCGTCGGGGCAGGGGCAGGGGCGATGGGGGCCAGGGCCGGGACCACCGCCACCTTGGGGGCTCCGCCGAGCACGCGATCCACGCTGGGGCGCTGGAAGAGCACGAAGTACAGGACGCCGACCAGCAGGAGCAGGGCGACCAGCGCGAGCGCGGCCCAGCCGGCGCTCTCCTCATCGCGTCGGACCGGGCTGGGCAGCAGGCTGGCCGCCTCGAAGTCGCCGAACCCGTCCGACATGGTGCGCGGGGTGTCGATCCGGCCGTCGCCCAGCGTCCAGGTGCCGGACTCGGTGCGCGCCTCGGGGCCTTGCAGCCGGGCCACGAGCCCGTGGACCAGCGGCGAGGACTCGCGGGCGACCTTCTCGAGCTCGGGCTGATCCATGTAGGTGCCGCCGCAGTGGAAGCATCGCTCCATCTGAAGCCCCGCGTACATCACGGTCTCCATCTGCATGCCGCACTTGGCGCATCGCAGCCAATGAAGCTCCCTCAGGCGCTCCCGTTCGCTTTCTCCGATGCGCTGGCCCTGCTCCAGGGCCAGCTTGCGTAGCCGCTCGATCTCGCCTTCGAAGAAGGCCTCGTCGGTGGTACCCGCCATCCGTGTTCGTCCTCGTTGTCCGTGTCCCGGCGCAGGGGGGGTCGAGGGCTAGGGTTTTAGCGATCGAATCGCGTTGCGCGCAATGCTGGCGCTCGGACCGGCCGGATGCAACTCCAGATAGCGCTCGTAGGCGCGCAGGGCCTCGCGGGTCTTTCCCATCATCCGGTAGGTGCGGTTGTCAACCACCTACCGGCGAGAAACCCCGGACACGTTGGGGTCGGCTCGGTGGCGTGAGGTGTGAGGCCACCGCCAGCGGGCTGACACCTGGCGGTGGGCTCCGAGGGGCCGGGACGGCGCGACCGGGGCTCGGGTCGGCGTCCCGTCCGCTGTCCGTCAGCTCAGCGGTCGGAGCCCTTGGGCGAGGATGCGGACGGCGTCGGTGCGCTGCCGGGGTGGCAGGGCGTGGGTGGCTGCGATGCGGCGGGCGGCGCGGCGGAAGAGCAGCCGGTGGGTCGAGGGGTGGCGTCCCTCGATGATGTCGGCCGCGGCGCGCAGCCAGAAGATGCGGTCGAGTCGGGAGTCGGAGTCCGTGGCCCGGTCGACGCAGGCGGCCAGGCGGTCGTCGGGGTCGGGGACGTCGGCGTCGAGCTGCGATCGTCTGCGCCGCAGGTCTTTCGCCACGAGGTCGCCGGCGGCCACCCGTGCGTCCCAGAGGGCGTCGGCGATCTGAAGGGTCTCCCGCTCGGTGGCGACGTTGCGGGCGATGCCCAGCAGGTAGCGGGCGTCGACGTCCTCGGGCAGCGTGCCGGCGCGGGCCTTGCCCTCGAAGATGCCGATGGCGTCGACGACGGCCTCCAGCGGGAAGCGGGCGACGGCGGTCAGCAGCCGGCCCTGCGGGTCGTCCAGGCCCAGGCGGTCGAAGGCGGCCTGCAGGACGGCGCGCACGACGGGGTCCTGGCGCGCGGCCAGGGTCCGGCGGGCGAGACGTTGGCGGCGCAGGCGCTCGGCCAGGGCAAGGCGGGCCCGCTCGACATCGTCGGGAGTGGGCCTGTCGAGCTGCAGCTCGGCCCGGCTCCGGCCTCCCCGGTCGGCGCGGGGGCGATGGTTGACGGTGCGGGCCCAGACGACGACGAGGGCCCGCAGGAAGCTGGCGGCGAGCTGTCCGGACGAGCCGCCGGACAGCCGCAGGCCCGCCACGGTGGGCTTGAGCAGGCCGAAGCCGCCCTCGACGTGGGCCTTGTTCTGGGCCCGGAAGGGGGTGGAGGGGATGACGACGGTCTCGCCGACGGCCTCGAGCACCTCGCCCGCGTGGTTGCTCGGCTTGTTGTCGAGCAGCAGGGCCAGGGGCGGGACGCCCGTGGCGGCGACGGCGTCCTCGAAGGCGGCCACGACGGCGGCGCCGTCCTCTGCGGGGGACACGTCGGCCCCGACGAACGCGCCCGAGCTGGCGTCGACGTGCATCTCGACGTTGAGCACGTGCAGCCGGCCGTCGACCTCGACGGGGACGACCGTGCCGTCCCCGACCCACTGGGCGTGGGGGAAGAAGGTCTCGAAGGCGCCGCGCAGGGCGTCCTCGTCGGGGCTCCTGCCGGGTCGGCGACGCCGGATCCGCACGCCGTGGGCCTCGAGGATCCCGGACACCAGGGTGCGGCCCCAGGGGATGCGCAGGTGCAGGCGCAGATGGTCGCAGAAGTCGGTCAGCGACCCCTGCCAGCGGTCCCACTCGGACAGCACCGTCTGCAGGCGGGGGCCCAGGGGGTCGTCGGCGCGGCCGGTGTCGTCGGTGTCGTCGGTGTCGTCGGGCTCGGGCGAGGCCGCCCCCGCGTCGGCCTCGACGTCCCGGGCGCCGCCCGCCATCCAGTCCTTGAGCGTCCCCGCCGGGATGGCCAGGGCGTCGGCCGCCTCCTGCAGGCCCGCGTCGGCGTCGCGGCCGAGCAGGTCGACGACGAAGCGCCGGAAGCCGTCGGAGTACCGCCGTCGTCCCGGCGGGCCGCCCACGCAGCCGGGATGGTCGAAGACATGGCGCAGCGTCTGGGTGGCGAGCCGCTGCGGCGCCGGCTCGGGCGCGGGCTTGGCGGGGCGACCCGGCGCCCCGACGAGATGGTCGAGGGTCTTCCGCAGCCGGCCCTTGAGCTCGTAGGCTCGACTCCGGCTCGAGCCGGTGGCCCGCAGCACCTCGTCGACGGTGGGACGGGGCAGGCGCAGCGCCGCCAGCCGGGGGATGGCTGAGAGCAGCAGGGCGGCGTCGACGGCGGCGCTGCTGACACGATCGACCGAAGTGGCTAGAACAGGCATGGGTCCGGGGTGGGCTGGCGGCAGGTTTGTCTTGCAACGCCCTGATGCCTGTCCCGCGCCGGGCCCGTCCACCTTTTCACCCGTCGTCGTCGTCGCCTTGCCGGGCTCGTGCGTCGGCCCGCTCCCGCTCGTGGGGAGTCAGGCTCCTCGTGGCCCGGTACAGGGAGCTGCGGGTCCTGCGGCGGTCCGGATCGGCCGGCTGTCGCCTGCGCGCCCGGCGAGCGGCCTGCCGGCAGGCCGCCGAGCAATGGCGGGCATCCCGGCGGTGAGCCCGGAACACGCCCTGGCAGTAGACGCAGACAGGCCGGCGGAGGTGGTAGCCGATCGGGCGGTACAGGCGGGCCATCGTCGTCCTCGGTCGGGAGCGGGGAGCCGCTATGTCACACGTGGTTCCCCGCTCCGGACGGCCCCCTGCGGACCCGTTCGGAGCGGGGACGTCCAACCACCTGGAATCAGCCGAGAATCTTGGCGCCCATGAGCCACACCTCGGCCTTGCCGCCGGTGCTCGTGACCCGGAACAGCTCCAGGACCCTGTCCCGCAGCTGCAGGGCGTCGCCACCCGGCTCGGCGCCCGCGCCCGCCTCGATGCGGGCCATCACCTCGTCGACCCGGCCGTGGTAGCGGTCCGCGGGCACAAGCAGCCCACCCAGGGCGTGATGGGTCCGGCGATGGTTGTACCAGTGCAGGTGCGCCGCCAGCCGCCGCTTCATCTGGGCCACGTCGTAGAAGCGGTGCCGGTCGAACAGCTCCTTGTGCAGGTTGCCGTTGAACACCTCGACCTTGCCGTTGCTCTGCTTGGTCGTGGCGATCTGCTCGACGCCCATCTCCTCGAGCAGCCGGGTGAACCGGGAGATGCCCCGCCAGCTCCAGAACGCCGAGCCCTTGTCGTGCAGCACCGTCTCGGGCTTGCCGTGCCGCATCACCGCGTCCTCGAAGGTCTTCGTGACCAGGTCGGCCCGCTCGGCGTCGTCGACGCCATGGCCCACGACGAAGCGGCTGTGGTCGTCGATGACGATGAGCGTGAACGTCGACGCCTTGCCGATCCACCGCTGCACGAAGTCCATGTGCCAGATGTGGTCGGGGCGCACGGCCTCGTACCTCTTGTCATGGCCCCTGTCGCGGGCCTTGGGCGGCCGATACCCCGCATCCTCCATGACCCGGCGGACGGTGTGGGTCGAGACCTTGATCCCCTGGCGGCGGAGCTGGTTGCGGACCTGGCTGGGCCCCAGCCCCGGGTGCGCCCGCCACGTCGTCAGGATCTCCCGGTCCCTGCGGGCCTCGATGTCCGCCGGGTCGGGCCCCGACGTCGGGCAGTCCCCCTCGCCCTGGGCCGCAAGCCTCGCCTTGCGACGCCACGCGTACAGCGAGAACCGGCTGATCTTCAGCTCCTCGCTCGCCGCCGTGGCCCCCACCTTCGCCATCAGCTCCAGCGCCTGGGCGCGCTCGGACGGCGTGTAGGCCTTGGCCGTCCGAGCGGACCTGCCCCGCTTCGCCTGGGCGTCGAGCGCCTCGGTCAGCTCCTCGGTCCCGGCGTCCTCGTCGGGCTCGGGCGCCAAGGACGCCGGCCACTCCTCCCCGCGGGCGGCCGCCGAACGCGCCTTGGAGCGCCAACCCGTCATCGTCCCCTTGGGAATCGACAGCCGCCGGCCCGCCTCGGCAGGGCCCACCTCGTCGGACAGGCCAAGCGCATCCCGCCTCTCCTGTGCCGTGTACTTGCCTTGCCCACTCGTCGACATCGCTGACCTCCGCCGCGACGGCGACACCCTCGGGCGAAAGCGTCCGGGGTTTCTACGCCGTCAGCGGATGGCCAATGTGCGACAAGGACACCTACCGACTCCGAGGGGACGCCCGCGGCATCCGCTGAGCGCTGGGCGCTGGGCGCTGGGCGCTAGCCTGCGACGGGGTACAGCGACGCCACCTGCTCGGCGTAGCCGTTGTAGGGCATCGTGTCGATGCGGACGTTTTCCTGCCCGATGTCCTGCTCCGTCGCCTGGCTCCACCGCGGGTGCGGCTTGGCCGGATCCACGTTGGCCAGGAAGTCGTACTCCCGGGGGACGAGGTCGTTCCAGAAGGTCGGCGGCTGGTGGTCCTGGAACTCGATCAGCACGATCGACTTGATGTTCTTGAAGCCGTACTTCCAGGGCACCGTCAGGCGGAACGGGGCGCCGTGCTGGTTGGGCAGCGGGTGGCCGTAGATGCCGAATGAGGCCAGCGCCATCTCGTTGTAGGCCTCGTCCATGCGCAGGCCCTCGAAGTAGGGCCACGGGTAGCCGGCGCCGCCGCCGGTCTGGCCCGGCATCTCCTCGGGACGAAGCACGGTGAGGAACCGCACGAAGCGGGCGTCGCCGTGGGGCTCGAAGTGGTCGAGGAGCTTGCCCAGCGGCACCCCCGTCCACGGCACCACCATGGACCAGGCCTCCACGCAGCGGAACCGGTACAGG
>DASCPX010000146.1:0-28769 GCA_036012755.1 Myxococcota bacterium
GGGTGACGACGAGAAGATCGGCCACCACACCCTGCAAGAGACTCGAGACAACCTCCGGGACCCGGGCGAGCGGCGCTTTGCGATCTACGCCATGCGGGACTACGCCAAGGCCGGCCGGCTCCAGCCCGCCGACTTCGACGCGGTGGCCACGATCGCGGCCTCGGCGCAGGCCGACTTCCAGACCCGGAGCGTCGCGATCCTGATCCTCGGCGACGCGGGCAGCCACCTGGCTTCCTCCCACCTCCAGGTGCTGGGAGACCTCGCCGCGAAGGGCCAGCCGCCCGGCATCCGTGAGTACGGTGTCGGCGCGCTGCTCTCCCTGACGGGCCTGCTCGAGGCGCCGCAAGTCGACGCCCTCTGCTCGATCGCGTGGTCGACGCAGGCCGACCGGAAGCTGCGGTGGCTCGCCCTGATCTGCTTGAACAAGGCGAAGGTGGGACTCACCGTCTTCCAGCTCTCGGCGATCCGCAAGGCCGCCGGCGACGAGGAACCGGGCGAGGTGCAGCGCGAAGCCAAGACCCTGTTGGAAGCACACGGCGAGATGACGACCTGGCGTACCCTCCGCCAACCGGAGACGCCGAAGGAGACCCCCAAACCGCCAGCAGGTGCCACCGAGCAGGCCCAGAAGGCGATCATCGGGGACCTCGTCCGCCGCATGAAGCTCATGGTCCCGGCCGCGGAGATCGAGAGTTCCCAGCCGAACTGGCACATGCGCACCCAGCACTTCTGGGCCCAGTACATGCTGCTCAGCCCCATGGTGAAGGCCCTGTCCTCGGCCCAGCTCTACGAAGCCCTGGGCACGCTGGCCACCCAGACCGGGGACACCGACCGCGCGAGCAAGCTCTTCCCGGCGGCCTATGCCGGGCACATCGACAGCATGTTCCGGGGGGGCGCGCCCCAAGCCAAACCGCCCGAGGAATACGACCCCTTCGCGTCCAAGGGCGCGCAGCTGGAGGTCATCGCGGTCAGGGTTTACAGCTACATCTCCGGCCTCGACGAGATCGGCGAGACCAACATCCAGCAGGGCTGGCTCCGCTACAAGACGCTCTGGCAACTGACCGGCCAACTGAGCAGCGAAGACCTCGAGATCCTGGTCGGGCACCTCCGCGACTTCCTCTTCGTCAGCGCGGGTCACCCTAGGACCCGCAAGCGCGACGTCTACACGGAGCTGGGCTGCCACCTGAAGTTCGGCCGCTTTCGCGACCAGGTGATGGAGCACATCGACGAGGCGGTGCCCGTCCGCCCGATCTACGACACGGAGGAGTCCCTTCCCGCCGCGGCCAACGACCACCAGGAAGCCACCGGCGCGGACTCGGAGGGGCTGTCCGGCGACGAGGACAAGAAGCTCACCAACCGCGAGGTGCGGCTCGAGATCAACCGCATCCGGGACGACTACATCTTCGCGTCCCGCTGCAGCTACTTCGCCTCGATCGACCTGCAGAACCGCCTCAGCCGCGAGGAGAACAGCGGCGGCATTGGCACCGAGCTCCTGAAGACCTACTTCGCCGGCCGCCAGCCCAAGGAGCTGTGCGGCAAGGCGCGCTTAGCCGAGCTGCTGTTCAAGCAGGCGACCGACGGCTTCGTCCGAGCGGAGTCCGCGGGAGACGTCGTCGGCGCCCTGATCATCTACCAGACTGCGAACGACCAGTACAGTGGAATCAGCAAGGAATTCGGCGTCTACTTGAAGGACTTCGCCGACACCGGCGAGGTCGTCTACGACGTCGTCAAGACCGTCCGCGACACCTCCTTCTCGGTCGCTGCGAAGGGCTTCACGGTCGTGCTCACGCCGGTGCTCGGAACCAAGGGCGCCAAGGCCGCCGTGATGGCCGGTGAGACCTTCCTCCTGACCACCGCGAACCAGGTCGGCCGGCAGATCGCCGGCGAAGAGTTCAGCATCGGTGACGCCGTCGGGGACGTGCTCATCTTCGGGCTCAAGAGCGTCAACGACGTGGCCTTCGAGAGCGCCTTCAAGAAGACGGGTGGAGCGGGCGAGGCCGCCATCGCGTTCATGGTCTCCCAGCTCAAGGTCGCCATCAAAGCGCTCTACGACTACGGCTCGCACCAGCAGAAGGAAGGACGGGAGTACCGCGGCACGGAAGGAATCAAGGCGGTGGTGGCCTCGGGCAAGGAGGCGACGAAGGCCGGCATCGAGGTCTTCATGCGCAAGAAGCCGATCGTTGGCGCCGCGCTGGCGGCGTTGATCCCGAACCTGCTCCAGGAGATCGCGAACTCGGTCATCGACGACAAGGCGATGGACCTCGAGAAGCTGGTCATCAACATCTGCAAGGACTTCATCACCTCGCTGATCGGCTACGTCATCGAGAAGGGCGGCATCGACAAGAAGCGGATGGAGCTCATCAGCACCGACGGCAACAACGACTACGGGCTGACGGAGACGGGCAAGAAGCGGATCCCCGAGAGCTTCGGCAAGTTCGGCGAGAAGAGATAGAGAGGGGCCCGAGGTTGGCGGACGCACGGGTGCGGGCCAGTAGGAGTGGACAACGGACGGAGTGGACCCTCTTCGCTATCCCGGATGTTGTGGTTTCGGTTGTTACTTCAACCACATAGCAACATTGAGGGCCTTTAGCTAGTCAGGGTGATGATCGATCCGGGCTAGAAGCGCCCTCGTCCCGTCCAGAGGCCGATGGTGCCGGCGTCCGCGGTGGCCTGGGTCTGGTCGAGCCAGCCGGGCTCGGGGCCGTCCCCGCAGTGGCCCACGATGATGTCGATGATGTAGACCTCCTCGCTGCCCTCTGCGGTGCCGGAGCCCCAGTGGTAGTCGACGACGTCCTCGCTCGGGTCCCCGACGACACCGCGCTTCCAGTTGTAGCCCCAGCGCTCGTCGACCAGGCGGAGCCGATCGACGACCTCGTCCATGAAGCCCCAGCCGCCCCCGTAGTCGAGGCACGAGCCCTCGAGCAGCTCCGGGTGTTCGGCGGCGACCTCGTCGACGATGTGGCTCATGTCGGGGAGGGGGAGCTTCTCCGGCTCTTCTTCTTCCTCTTCGCAGAGGATCTCCACGTCGAGTTCGACGGACTCGCCGAACCAGGCGACGTTCTCGTGCACCATCTGCCAGTCAGAGGTGACGAAGCCGGGCTCGTCAGGGGCGAGCAGATGGATCTCGAAGGAGTACTCGAAGCCCGAGGCCACGCTGGCGTCGTCCGGGAGCCAGCTCCGCGTGTCGCCGACCACCAGGGGGTCGTCGTCGCCGATGGCGCCGAGCTTGTACTCGCCGGCTCGGGTCCACGTGGCCGCGCCGACGTTCTGCACGGTGATGAGGGCCGAGCGCTCCTCGCCACAGGTCATGGTGGAGGGGAAGGAGAGGGTTCGGATGACGGCGTCGTCATCCACCAGGTCCTCGCCCCCGGTGTCGTCCTCGATCTCCTCGTCGAGGTCGTCGCGGGAGGGGTGACCCGGTCCGTCGGAGGTCCCGGGCTGGGCGCAAGCGAGCAACAGCGCGATCACGGCTTTCCTTCGGTACCAGCAGTCAGGCTATCCGAAACCGAGGGTGCGAATTGCCAGGTCCGTGCCAAGGCGAGGCGCTATTTCTTGCGCTTCGCGTGGCGGGACCGGGCGTTCTTGTTCGAGCAGTTTCGCGAGCAGTACTTGCTGCGCGGCCGCGCCGGCTTTCCGCAGCCGTCCCAGGAGCACATCTCGGTGCCCTCTGGCAGGGGCTGGTCGCTGCCCCCTTCGTCCTCGTCGCCTCCGTCGGCGGTCGTGCCGTTGACCGTCGCAGAAGCAAGGGCGTCTTTCGGAGAGGACGCTGCGCGCTCGGGCTCCGTCGAGCGGGTCGGAGCCACGTCCTCTGGGCTGAGGTTCCGGTCTCGCAGGAACTCCCCGTACTGCCGGTCGCACTCTTCCTGCACCGCCTTCTCGCCGTAGAGCACGAACCCGCAGGTGAAGCAGTGGAGCTGCACCTGGTGTGGCCCGCGGATGCCGGCGATCCGCCGGTCGCGCTCCAGTTCCAGGTTGTGCGAGAAGCACTTGGGGCAGGTCATCTTCCAGCTCATCCGGGCCCCGTCCTCCAAGCGACAGAGATGCGCTGTCGCGTCTAACGCCAAGTGCGCTTTCCGTCACGTGTCGCGGGGCTTACAAAGTGTCGATGTTCCATCCAGACGGCCCATCCCTCGTCGAGCTCGTGCAGCAGGGTCTATGTTCTCTCGAAGAGGGCTACGACCGCATCGCGCCCAAGTTCGACCTCACCCCCTTTCGCACTCCGGACGAGGTCGTGGCCGTCGTCGCAGAGGCCGTCGGTGATGTCGACGACGCCATCGACATCTGCTGCGGGACCGGCTCGGCGCTGTTCTACCTGAGACCCCACGTCAGGCGCCGGCTGGTCGGCCTGGACCTGTCCTCGGGCATGCTCGACCAGGCTCGAGCCCACCTCCGGGGAGCCGCGGGCAGCGTCGAGGCCGAGCTCGTGCAAGGGGACGTGCTCCACGCTCCGTTCTCCGAGGAGTTCGACCTCGTCACCTGCTTCGGTGCCTTCGGTCACTTCACCAGGGACGAGGAGCCCCTGCTCGTCGCCAGCGTCAAGGAGCTCCTGCGACCCGGTGGGCGCTTCGCCTTCGTGACCCATCGAGAGCTCGGCTACGGGGAGGTGCGCACCTGGCCCTATCGCGCCTTCAACGCCGCGATGCTCTTGCGCAACGCCGTCATCGACCCGCCCTTCGTCATGTACTACCTGGGCTTCACGCTGGAGCGGAGCACAGAGCTGCTAGAGGCAGACGGCTTCACCGTCGAGGTACTCGAGGGCGCCCTGCCCGCGCCCCTCCACAACTACGTGGTGGTCATGGCGACTCGTAGGTAGGGATGCTCGTGCCGTCGGGACGCACGATGTCGAAGTGTTCGCCGACGTAGTGCTCCGGTACTCCCTCGGCGAGCTCGCCGAGGTGGTCGATCATCGAGTCGAGTCCTGCCATCGCGAAGCGCACGACGAGCTCCTCTGGGATGTTGCCGCCGATGTCGGTGCGGACCTGGTAGACGACGAGCACGCCCTCGCCGCAGCTCATCAGGATCCAGCCCCCCTGGTTGACCGGGGTCCAGAGGGCTTTTTCGGGCTCGGGGACCGTGTCCTCCGGCACGTCGGCCAGCGCCCCCGTCGCCCGCTCGTCCAGGTCCCATATGCGCTCCCAGACCACCCCCTCGGAGGCCGCGTGAAGAGGCGGGTTGTTCTGGACCACCACGACCCAGTGGCGGTCGGAGAAAGGCGCCGGTACGTCGTAGTGCTGGTAGAGGACCTTGTAGCCGGGCACCGTCCCCAGGAGCCAGACCTCCGTGAGCCCGTCGACGAGGTGGTCGTGCACGTCGTCGAGGGCGCCGACCCACACCTGCTCCATGGGGTAGGCGAGGTAGCCGACCCCCACAGCGCCATCGACCTCGTCGTCGACCTGCTGTCGCCAGCGCGCGACCTGGCCCGTGGCGACGAGGGCCCACTGGTCCTCGCTCAGCTCCGGCTGGGGCAGGGTGCCGTGGTCCTGGAGCGTCGGGAGCTGGTCCGCCCAGCACTTCTGGAGTGCCGCTGAGTCGGGGTTCGCCAGGGCGATGGAGGTGAACAGCACCACGTGTGTCAGTGATATGGGGACGCTTCGGAGGTCGGCAAGTCGTGATCAGGAGCGAGACAACAGGAGCCGTCACGGTCATCACGCTCGACCGCGCCAGACGGAAGAACGCGGTGGACCGGGAGCACGCCGACGCCCTCGCAGAGGCCTTCCGTGCCTTCGAGGCCGATGACGACGCCCTGGTCGCTGTCCTGCACGGAGCGGGGGGCTGCTTCTGTGCGGGCGCCGACCTCCAGGCCGTGGCCGCGGGGGAGCCCAACCGCCTCGAGATCGACGGAGACGGGCCGATGGGTCCGACGCGCCTGGAGCTGTCGAAGCCCACCATCGCGGCGATCGAGGGCTACGCCGTCGCAGGCGGCCTGGAGCTGGCCCTCTGGTGTGACCTGCGGATCGCCGCCAACGACGCTGTTCTGGGGGTCTTCTGCCGCCGCTGGGGTGTGCCCCTGATCGACGGTGGGACCCTGCGTCTGCCGCGCGTCGTCGGGCTGGGGCGCGCGCTGGACCTCGTGCTGACCGGCAGGCCCGTCCACGCGGACGAGGCCCTGTCGATGGGCCTCGTCAACCGCATCGTGCAGCCCGGTGACGCCCTTTCGGCTGCGATCGAGCTCGCCGAGTCCATCGCCTCTCATCCCCAGGCCTGCATGCGGGCCGACCGCCACTCCGTGCTCCACAACAGCACCCTGTCCGAGGAGTTCGCGGGTGGTCTCGAGGTGCTCGGAGAGGCCCTCGAGGGCGCCCGGCGCTTCGCAGGCAAGTGAGCTGGGCCCACCTTCCAGGGGACTGGGCCCGCGAGCTGGACGCGACCGTCCCAGAGGCCCGCCGGCTGATGGCCTGTGTCTGGGGTGGCGGGGACGTCGCCGCCATGAAGCGCCCGGCCCGCCGGTCCGTGGCGGAGCGCCTCAGCGTGCCCTCTCTCCCGGGTGTGCTGGAGCGCATCGCCGATGACGACGGCGGGCTGCGCTACCTCTTCGCCCTCGAGGACGGGGCGGTGGTCGAGGCCGTGAGGATCCCGCTGGAGAAGCCCGGACGCTTCACCGTCTGCCTGTCGTCCCAGGTCGGCTGCGCGATGGGCTGCGCCTTCTGCGCGACGGGACAGCTGGGGCTGACGCGGAACCTCTCCGCTGCGGAGATCCTCGGGACCTTCCGAGTCCTGCGCGAGGAGGCGCCAGGTCGCGTCACGGGCGCGGTGTTCATGGGTCAGGGCGAGCCGCTGCACAACTACGACGCCGTCATCCGAGCGGCCTCGGTCCTGTCGCATCCCTGCGGCGGGCGCCTGGCGGCGAAGTCCATCAGCATCTCGACCGTCGGGCTGGTGCCACAGATCCGGCGCTTCGTCGCAGAGGGCCATGCCTTCAGGCTCGTCGTCTCCCTGACATCCGCGGTGCAGTCGCGCCGCGAAGAGCTCCTACCGGTCGCCGGCAGGTGGAGTCTCGAGGAGCTGGCTTCCGCCCTCGGTGACCTGCACGAGGCGAGGGGACGCCGACAGACCCTGGCCTGGGTGCTGCTCGGCGGCGTGAACGATGGCCTCGACGAGGTCGAGGCGCTGCAGGCGGTCTTCGGCGATCTGCCAGTTCGCATCAACCTGATCGACGTGAACTCGCCTGAGTTCCGGCGCTCGACGGATAGTGAGCGCGACCGCTTCTTCGACTGGTTGCAGGTGTTGAACTCGCCGATCGTCCGGCGCTACTCGGTGGGGGCGGGCCAGCGCTCGGCCTGCGGGATGCTCACATCCAGTCGATGCCGGTAGCGTCCCGTCGGACCCAGCAGTTGAGCCAGCGCCCGTCGACCGGGACGCTGACGGCCAGGTAGCGATCCTCGAAGTCGGCGGGGAAGTTCGCCTCCGGCTCCAGCGCCCAGGCCTTGAGCGCGAAGACCTTGTCTTCTGGGAGGTAGATGTCGGGGCCGAGGGAGAAGACGTAGTCCGGATCCCCTTTCTCGTGGCCAGCCATGCCGCTCCCCTGGGTGAGGTTGTCCGTCCGAGCGATGTGGCGGTCGGTGAGCCCCCACATGTCGATCGTCCGGTGGCCGGCGTAGTAGGGGACCGCGCCGGCGGAGTGGATGGCGAGGAGCTTGTCGGCGGGCACGGTCTCGGCGAGGAAGTCACCCAGGTCCCGGCGGGCTTCGAGGTTGGCGTGACGGATCCCTGCCCAGGCCCTGGCCTCTGAGTCGAGGAAGAAGGTCTGGCCGGCGAGGGCGAGCCCCGCGAGGACGAGGAGCACCTTGGACCTGGCCCAGCGCGAGATGGTCTCTCCGGCGAGCACGGCCAGCAGTGGGAGCACCGGCATGACGAAGCGCCCGGTCGGCTTGAAGTCCCCGCCGATCCAGGCGACGTAGGCCAGGAAGCCCAACGCGGTGACGGCCAGCGGCACGGTCTTGTCGCTGCGCGCGACGAGCGCACGACCGGCCACCAGCAGCCACAGCACCGGGTGGGAGAGGGCGTGGGCGGCGAGGTACTGCAGGCCCCGGGGGAGGGCGAAGCCTCCGGTCTTGGCGTAGAAGGTGTTGGGGAAGGGATCGCCGTAGTAGGCGAGCCGCCAGGCCGTCAGGCCCGCCAGCACCAGGGCCAGCGCCAGGCCTGCCTTGGACGAGCTCAGGACGCGTCGGACCCAGGAGCCACCGGCCCGCCGGCAATCCAGCAACAGGCCGACGTGGAGCAGCAGCATCACCAACGGCGCCTCCGGCCGCGTGAGGCAGGCCAGGGCGAACAGCGCCGTGCTCGCCAGGTGAGGGCGGTCCGCGTCACGCTCGCGCAGGGCGCAGAAGACCGCCAGGGTCAAGAGCGCCATGTACAGGGCGGTCTCCAGACCCTCGACCGACTCCGCAGCCACCTGGGGATCGAGGGCGACGAGCAGGGGAGCGACCAGGGCGGCCAGCATGCGCGGCTCTCGCGAGAGCCAGGCCGTCGCGACGATGGCGAGGGCCAGAGAGAGCAGGCCGCAGGCCGTGGAGAAGACGACCGGGTCGGCGTCGAGGCCGAGCCCGGCTGCCATCAGCAGGGTCCAGGAGAGGTTCGTGTAGCCCTCGACGTAGTCCCCCGGGTTGTAGACGAGCCCGTGGCCGTTGACGAGGTTCTCCGCGTACCGGAAGCTGATGAAGGCGTCGTCCTGGGTGCAGGCGCCGTAGGACAACGCCAGCCCGACGGCCACGGCCGCCGAGATGAACACTCCGAGGCGCCAGCTCACTCTCCGAGGGCCCTGAGGACCCGCAACAGCGCGATGTGTGTGTAGGCCTGCGGGAAGTTGCCCAGCTGCTCGCCGCGGATCGGATCGATGTCCTCGCTGTAGAGCCCCAGCGGGTTCGAGAAGCTGCGGAAGTTCGCCAGCAGCTTGCGGGCCCTGTCCTGCTGTCCGGCTCGCGCGATGGACTCGATCCACCACAGGGTGCAGGTGGAGAAGGTGCTCGTCGTCTGGCCGAAGTCGTCGTCGGCGACGTAGCGCTTCATGAGCCCATCGACGACGAGGTGGTCCTCGCAGCGCGCGATGGTCTCCAGCATGCGGGGATCGTCCGGCTCGACGACACCGAGCAGACCGAAGAGCAGGGAGCTGGCGTCCGGCACCTCGCGCTCCAGGGACTGGGGGAACCAGGGGCGGTCCAGCAGGCGGGCGAAGTGGGACTCCGAGCCAAGGTCCTCGCCCAGCAACTCCTCCGCCGCTCGCAGGCCGAGGCCGACCCAGAGCTGCGTGTGGAGGTGGACCGCGGGTCGCTCGCGGAACTCCCAGATGCCGTTGTCGGGCACCCACGGGCGGAGCTCACCGGCGATGGCTCGGAGCCAGTCGAGGTCCCTGCGCCAGTCCAGGCGCTGGGCGAGCCAGAGGATCTGACCGGGGGCGTCCAGCTGGATCTGGGTGGCCGCCGCGTTGCCGACACGGACGGGGCCGTTGCCCTCCCAGCCACACCAGTGCTCCAGGACCCGCTCCGGCAGCGAGGTCTCCCCGCCGAGGCCATAGAGCGGCTGCACCGGCGGCCCCACGTGTCGATGCAGAAAGGCCAGGAACCGACTCGCCTCTTCGGTGGCGCCCAGCGAGGCGAGCACCTCCGCCGCGAAGCACCCGTCGCGCACCCAGGCGTAGCGGTAGTCCCAGTTGCGTACCTCGCCTCTGGCCTCTGGGATCGAGGTCGTCGCCGCGGCGGCGATGCCACCATCGACGTGCTGCAGCAGCCTCAGGACCAGCGCGCTGCGGGAGTCCGGTGTGTCCACTCTCGCCAGCCACTCCCGGTCTTGGGTCACCGCGCGGTGGAGGCGCTCCGGGTAGGTCTCCACCGTGACCAGATCCTCCGCCTCGCCGCCGAGCCCGTAGCCAGGCCTGGGCTCGTCCTCCCAGAGGAGCTCCGGGTGGCCCTCGACGATCTCGACGTGGCGGTGGAGTCGACCCGAGGAGGCATGGTCGAAGAGCGCGACGTGTCCGCCGTCGACCTCGAGCAGCGTGCGCAGGACGTTTGTGCCCTCGATGTAGGACTGTTCGCGACCGATCGCTCCGACCAGCCCGTGGTGGCCCCCGTCCGGGTCCAGCAGCGAGCCGTAGTGGGAGGGCCCGTCGAAGCGTGGATGACAGAGCCACCGCAGGACCCCGGAGGAGTCGATCAGCGCCAGGATGCGGCCGTCTCCGACCACACCGAGGCTGCCGCGCCTGTCATCCCGATGCGCCACGACACGGCTTAGCGCGATGGCGATGTCCGGGCTGTCGTCGATGGGGCCTGGCGTCCTAGCGCACGGCAAAGACGAGGTTCGCCGCTCCTCCAGCCACCCGGTGCGGCGGCCGGTGGAAGGGTCCGCTCCAGCGCCGGCTGCCTGCCACGCGCTGGCGGAAGGTCTGCTCGTCCAGGCCGCAGTCCTCCAGGGCCTGCTCGAACTCGGCGCGGCACCTCTGGCGCGCCGAGAAGAGCCTCATCTGGATGCGGCTCTGCACCCCGACCTCGCCATCACCGGTGGTCTCGACGGGCAGGAAGATGGCCTCTGGCCAGCGGGCCGTGACCAGGCTCTGCACCCCGTCGCTCACGCCGCTGCTCGGCATGCAGCCGAAGGGCTTCACCGACAGGGTCATGTGGTTCAGCCCGTGCTCGGCGAAGTGGATGACCTTGCCGACCTCCATGTGGGCCTCGCCCCCCCGCACGTCGTTGCCGTAGTGCTTCGCCGCGAGGGTGGCGATCTCGTCCATGTCGGGCAGGGTGTGGCCGTACAGCCCGATGGCCTTGGCGAAGATCTGGAACGACAGCCGGATCGCTCGCTCGCCGATGGCCAGGCCCCAGAGCTTCTTCGTCGGGTCCTTGCCCTCGAGGCCCTTGCGGGAGCCGTCGTCTCGCCGGAGCTCCATGCGCTCGAGGGTGTCGAAGCGGTTCTCCCACAGCATGAACAAGAGCCAGTTCGTGATGCTCTGGACGTGCACCTCGGCACCTTGCTCCTCGAGGAAGCGCTGGAGGCGGTAGTTGCCGTCGCCCTCCGTGGTCATCGCCCAGAACTCGCCGATGACGCTCACCAGCGGCTTGGGCTGGCTCCGGTCGACAGGCACTCGAGCCAGGATCCGCCTGCATCGCAGCAGGGCCGCGAGCACGCTGCCGCCCGTCGAGAGCGCGGCCTCGAGCACGTCCTTGCAGCTCTCGAGCGCCGCGTCGGTGCTGCCGGGCACCAGCTCGTAGGGGCGCATGCGGTAGCCCTGGAGGTTCAGCACGTCGCTGGCGACCAGGGCGCGCAGGATGGCGTAGCTGAAGCGCAGGTCGAGCTGGAGGCCCAGGTCCTCGCCCGTGGCCTGCTGGATGCCGCCCTGCTGCTGGACGAGCAGGACCCGGAAGCCCTCGAAGCCCGAGTCGCGCAGGGCCTTGCGGTACTCCGTGATGTAGGTGCCGAAGCGACAGGGGCCACAGGCCCCGGCGGTCAGGAAGACGTAGTCGGAGACGATCTGCTCTGTGGAGAGGCCGCCCGCGCGCAGGGCCGTGAGCTGCTTGATGAGGTTGCCGACCGTGAAGTAGGTCGGGTTGCACTGACCCCGGTTGCCGAACTCGCGGCCCAGCTGGAGTGCCTCCGTGTCCGGGCAGTCCAGCATCTCGGCCCGGTACCCGATGCCCCGGAGCGCCGCGGCGTTGAGCCGGTCGTGGGCCAGGGTGAGCCCGCTGACCAAGAGCGTGGTGTGGTGTCGCTGGCTGGCGCGGAAGTCTCGGTCGATGCGCTCGGTGTACTGCTCGGTGCCCAGGCCCAGGCGCTCCGCCTCGGTCCTGGCGAACTCGGCCAGCTCGATCTCGATGTCGTTTTCGTTCATGGGCATCACTTGGCGGCGACGAAGACCCTGGACTCCAGCTCGCGGCGCTTGTCCGCGACCCGGCGGGCGAGCTCGGCGCGGGCATCGAGCTCCCGGCCGAGCTCCTCCTGGACCAGCCGGAGCTTGTGGTCGTAGGTCCGGACCCGGATGCCGATGGTGCCACCGGGATTGTTGGCGTCGAGGTCGTGGAGGGCTGACCAGGGCGCCTTCGCCGTCTTCACGATCTGGTCGATGAGGCCGTAGATCGGCGCGTCGTGGCCGCACTTGAAGCTGGAGAGGTCCAACAGCGCCACGTTGGGGTGGCGGGCCGCGAAGCGCGCGGCCCAGACCTTCTGGACCGAGTTCGCGGAGTAGTTCTCTGGCCAGACATCGCGGATGTCGTGGGGGTCCACCTCGCCGAAGAAGCGGGCCAGCCAGGCCCGGTCCCGCGGGATGCTTCGGATGCTCAGGACGGGGTAGCCGAGCAGCTGGAACTCCTCGGGGATGCCGTGGTGCAGACCGGGATCGTTGTGGTACGGCCGGCCGATCACCAGGATGGCGACCCGACGCTCTCGCTCCACCTGCTCGAGGATCTCGAGGCCGCGGGCCTGCATGCGGCGGTCGAACTCCGCCAGGGCGGCGAAGCCCTCGTCGACGGCGTGGTCGGACTCGTCGACCGTGATGCCCAGGCGGGGGCCCCAGGTGTCGAACAGCCTCTTGTTCAGCAGGTTCCTCTCCATGAAGGTCACGGCGTCGTCGACGTACTCGACGCCAGCTCTCGCGAAGAAGTCGACCTCCTTGGTGAAGGCGGAGCGGATCACCTTCGGAGAGCCAGCCACCACCGGACAGCTGGTGTTGTCCATCGTGTGGGTGACCCAGCTCGGGACGTGGGTGATGACCGGGTAGTAGAGGTAGTCCAGCGGCCGCTGGAGCAGCTCGTGGACGTGGGCCTGGATGACCTTGCTCGGGAAGCAGGGGTCGATGGAGCCGTAGCGCCCGCCCCTGGTCCACATCGCCTCGGAGGTGGGGCCGGACCAGACGAGGTTCCCGGGGGGGAGGCCAAGGGTCTCGAAGTAGGTCCGGAAGAAGGGGCCCACCGAGTAGAGGTTCATCACCCGGGGCATGCCGATGCGGAGCTTGGACAGGTCCGCTCCGCTCCTGGAGAAGCCACGGTGCAGAGCGCGGCGAGCCAGGCGGTACCAGCGCTTCTTCACCACCTTCACGTCGCGCTTGTTGGAGCCGGCGGCTGGGAGCGGCCGCGGGGTGTAGAAGCGCTCGAAGGCCAGGCGGGCCTCGAGCTCGACGAGGTTCGGGTGCTGCTTTCGAAGACGGTTTCGACCCCGCGCGAGCTGCTTCAGCGCCTCCTGGCTCTCCACCGTGCCCTGCTCGCAAGAGAACCCGGAGATGTAGCGGCTGTTCCGCCCGTCCGGGGTCCTCGTGTCGATGAAGGTGCGGCTGCAGGCGTTCGGGCAGAAGTTGCAGGTGGTGCTGTCGTCCCTGGTCGTGGTGTAGGCGAGCCCGATGGCGGCCTCCAGCCCGATGAAGGAGCTCTCGCCTCGCTGATCGACGACCCGCCGAGCCTCCATCGCCGCCCCTATGGCGCCGGCCTCGCCGCAGTGGGGGTGCACGACGACGCGGGCATCGGGCACGCGTCGGCGGATGTAGTCGACCTGCGCCTTCACGGCTGCGAGGTTCTTCTGGGTGCCGCCCTGCAGCACGAAGACCCGACCGAACTCCGCCAGGCGAGGCACGGCCACGACGTACTGCCAGATGTTCTTCGGCAGCACCTGGGCCAGGCCCGCGAGCATCTGCTCCCGCGAGAAGCCCTCCTTCTGGAAGTTCACCCGGTCCGCGTCCAGGAAGACCGCGCAGCCGTAGCTGAAGCGGGGGGCCATCGGGGCACCGAAGGCGACCTCGGCGTAGTCCTCGAGGGGCACCCCGAACTGGTCGGCCATGGCCTGCAGCAGCATGCCGTTTCCAGCGGAGCACTGGTTGCTCAGGCGGAAGTCGCGAACGTCCCGGCCGCCCTCGCGGTCCGGGGTGAGGAACAGCACCTTGATGTCCTGGCCCCCGATGTCGCAGACCACGTCGGCGTCTGGGACGAAGCGCACGGCGCTCTGGAGGTGGGCGATGGTCTCGACGATGTCGACGTCGGCCTTCATCGACTCTGCGAGCACCTTCGCGGCGTAGCCTGTGGCGCCGAAGCCCGTCGTCTGCAGCTCGGCCCCTTGTCCGAGCACGAAGTCCCGCAGCTCGGCGAGCAGCTCTCGCGCGTCCTCGATGGGGTTGCCCTTGGAGAGGATGTAGGCCTTCTGGAGGATCTCGCCGGTGTCGTGGTCGAGCAGCACGGCCTTGCTCGAGGTGCTCCCGCCGTCGACGCCGATGACCGCGCGCACACGCTGGCCCGCCTCGAAGCGCGCCGGGGAAAACGGCGGGATGCGGTAGCTCTCCGAAAACGCGGCGAGCTCCTCTGGGCTCGAGACCAGCGGCTCGTTGGCCGAGGCCGCCTCTGTTGCCCCGCGGCCGCTGTCGATGGCCGCATCGAGGCCGTCGAGGCCGGGGTAGAAGAGGGGCTCGCCGTCACCGAGGCCAAAGACCACCGCTCCGAAGGCGGCATAGAGGCTGGCGTTTTCGGGCGCGAAGACGAGCTCCTCGACCGGCACCTCGGCGGCTGTGTGCCCCCGGGCCCTCCAGGTCTCCGGGATGCGCAGGCGCCAGCAGTCCACCAGGAAGGGCAGGTAGGTGTTCGGACCGCCCAGGAGCAGCACCCGGTCACGCAGGGTGTTGCCCCGGGTCAGCACAGAGAGGTTCTGGTGCACGATGGCATCGGCCAGCGAGTTCATGACCTCGGCTGCGGGGACGCCGCTCTTCAGCAGGTTGACCACGTCGGTCTCGGCGAAGACCCCGCACTTGGCCGCGACGTGGTGCAGGCGGCTCGGGTCGAACTCGAGGCGCTGGAGCTCCTCTGCGGTCATGCCGACCTTGAGCATGCACTTGTCGATGGTGGCGCCGGTGCCGGAGGCGCACTTGTCGTTCATCGAGGTGATGGCTCGCTTCTCGACGCTGCCGTCGGCTCGGACGCGCTCTCGGAAGATGATGATCTTGGCGTCCTGACCGCCGAGCTCGATGACGCTGCCGACGTCGGCGTGGAGCTGTCGCACCGCGAAGGTGACGGCGTTGACTTCCTGCACGAAGCGCCCGCCGAGGGGCTCGACCAGCGGTCCGCTGCCGCTGCCGGTGAGGAAGACCTGGATCGTCCCAGCGTCGGGGAAGGCCACGCCGATGCGGACGAGGAAGTCCCGGACGACCTCGGCCTGCCGCGTCTCGTGGCGCTTGTAGTCGCTCCACAGGATCTCGAGGCCCACCGGGTCGCAGACCACCGCTTTCACGGTCGTGGAGCCGACGTCGATGCCGATGGCCAGGTGCACGCGGGATCCGATGGACTGACACGTCAGTCTAGTGGCGGAGGACATACCATGCCGGCGTGTCCGGTGAGTCCCGCAGCGCGCAGATCCTGAAAGCGGCCCGCGTGGTCTTCGCCCGGCGTGGCTACCACGCCGCCGGGGTCTCCGACATCGTGGAAGAGGCCGGGGTCGCCCGGGGGACCTTCTACAACTACTTCGAGTCCAAGCGCGCGGTCTTCCAGGCCGTGCTCATCGCGCTCATGGACGAGGTCGTGGCGGTCGTGGTGCCCATCGACGTGAGCCGGCCCATCGTCCCCCAGGTGCGGGTCAACATCGAGCGCGTCGTCGCCGCCGCCATGGACGAGGAGGTCGCGCGGCTGCTCTTCGCCGAGGCCTCTGGTGTGGACGAGGAGGCGGACGCAGCCCTGCGGGCCTTCTACGGCGCCGCGGCGGCCCGCATCCACAAGGCGCTGCGCGATGGCGTGGCGCTCGGGATCGTGCGCGACGGCGATCTGGAGGTCACCGCGCGCTGCTTGCTCGGAATGGTCCAGATGCCCGTCTTCCTCGCCTCTCTGGGCTTCGAGACCCTGGAGCCCGAGCGGCTGGTGGACGAGCTCGAGGCGCTCTTGCAGGGGGGAATCCTGGCGGTCTGAGGCCGCACAGGGTTCAGTGGACTCCGCCTCGGCGGTACAGCGCCCGCATCGTGCGGGCGAGGTGGCGGATCATCGCGCGAGCGAAGCCGGGCTGAGAGCGGATCAGGCGCTCGTAGGGGGCCTTGTCCAGCGCGGCGAGTCGCACCTCTCCGCGGGCGTCGACTGTCGCGGTGCGGGGCTCGTCGTCGGCGATACCGATGAAGCCGATGAGGTCTGGGGGCTCGAGGGTCGCCACGATGATGTTGTTGCGGCTCACCACGATGTTCCCCTCGAGGAGGAAGAAGCAGCGCCCGGGCTGTGCGCCGGCCTCGATGATGCGTGTCCCGTCGCCGTGGCGCTCGAAGGTCAGCGCCGATTCGAGCGCGGTGCGCTCCAGCTCGTGAAGGGTCGCGAACAGCGGGAGGGTGCCCAACAGGGCGCGGTCGGCGTCGCTCAGCATGGACGGAGCCTACCGCGATAGGCTCCCCTCCCTCATGAAGCTCTCGGCCACCATTCGCGGCACGACGTGGTCCTTCTCGGATCTGCGCGAGGTGCTCGCAAAGGCCAACCCGCCGAAGTCCGGTGACGATCTCGCAGGGGTGTCGGCGCGCGAGCCCATCGAGCGCGTGGCGGCTCGGGCCGTGATCTCGGAGACGAGCCTGGCAGAGCTCCGCGAGAACCCTGTTGTTCCCTATGAGATCGACGAGATCACCCGGCTGGTGGAGGACGACCTCGACGAGCAGGCTTTCACGGCGGTGAAGCACCTCTCGGTGGCCGAGTTCCGCCAGTGGTTGCTGGATGATCGGACCTCTGGCGAGGACATGCGCAGCGTCGCGGCGGGCCTGACCCCGGAGATGGCAAGCGCGGTCTGCAAGCTGATGTCCAACATGGACCTGCTGGTCGTCGGAGCGAAGGCTCGGGTGGTCGTGCGGGCCAACACCACCCTCGGCCTGCCGGGCCGCCTCTCGTCACGGCTGCAGCCGAACCACCCCACCGACTCGGTGGAGGGCATCCTCTACAGCACGCGCGAGGGGCTCAGCTACGGCTGCGGGGACGCGGTCATCGGCGTGAACCCTGCCACCGACTCGCCGGAGAGCACCGCAGAGATCCTCCGGGAGCTCGACGCCCTGGTGAGGACCAACGGCGTCCCGACGCAGCAATGCGTCTTGAGCCACGTCACGGTGCAGTGCAAGGCCCTGGACCTGGGCTGCCCCATGGACCTGATGTTCCAGTCACTGGCTGGCTCCGAGAAGGCCAACGAGGCCTTCGGCATCTCGGTCAGCTTGATGGACGAGGCCCACGACAAGATGCAGTCCATGGGCACCACCCGCGGGCCCAACTGCATGTACTTCGAGACCGGGCAGGGCAGCGCGCTCTCGAGCGACGCCCACCACGGCGCGGACCAGCTCACGATGGAGGCGCGCTGCTACGGCTTCGCCCGGCGCTACCGGCCGTTCTTGGTGAACACCGTCGTGGGCTTCATCGGACCCGAGTACCTCGAGGACGGGCCGCAGATCACGCGGGCGGCGCTGGAGGACCACTTCATGGGCAAGCTCCTGGGCCTGCCCATGGGCTGTGACGCCTGCTTCACCTACCACGCACGCATGAGCCAGGACGAGCTGGAGTCGCTGAAGGTGCTGCTCGGGGCTGCCGGGTGTGCCTTCCTCATGTCGATGCCGGTGGGCGACGACATCATGCTGAACTACCAGTCGACGAGCTACCACGACGTGCCCTCTGTGAGGGGGCTCTTGAAGAAGCGACCCACCCCGGAGTTCGACGCGTGGCTCTCCAAGGTCGGCATCATGGACGGCGACAAGCCAGGCGAGCGCTTCGGTGACGTGCGGGTGATCCGATGAGCCGAACCCGTCAGCTGGTCGAAGAGCTGCGCATCGAGCTCGGCGAGCAGGCTCCCCAGAGTCCGGCCTCACCTCCGCTGGCGCCGATCGAGGCCCCACCGGTCCGGGTGAACCCGCGCCCACCGGTCCGTGACGAGCGCTTCGCGGCGGAGGCGGCGGAGCACACGACCGCGCTCGTCGGCATCGGCCGGGTAGGGACACGCTATGCCACGGCTGTGGTCCTCCAGTTCCAGGCGGAGCTGGCGGTGGCCCACGGGGCCGTCGGCGCCGTCCTTCCAGACGACTGGGCAGCCGAGCAGGGCCTGCTGTTCCTCTCGACCCGGGTCGGCTCGCATCGCGAGTTCCTCCTGCGGCCGGACCTCGGACGGAGGCTCTCCGAGGAGTCCGCCAGGCTGTGGGAGGCGGAGGCCGACAAGGACGTCGACATCCAACCCATCCTCGCGGACGGACTCTCGGCGGTGGCCTGCATGGGCTCGGGACCCGAGCTCCTCGCTCACTTCGTCGGTCAGTGCAAGGGCCGAGGTCTGAGCGTCGGCACCCCCGTGGTGTCCCGGTTCTCGCGAGTGTGGCTCCAGGACGAGATCGGCTCGATCGCCAGGGCGAAGGTTGCCTGCATCCTCCTCGGCGAGCGGCCGGGGCTGGGCACTGGAGACGGCCTGTCCGCCTACATGGTCTACGGACCGCACATCGGCCGGACCGACGGCGAGCGGAACATGATCTCCAACATCCACGCCCGCGGCATCCCACCTGTGGACGCTGCCGAACGCCTCGCTTGCCTGGCCAGCGGAATGCTCGACCAGGAGACCAGCGGCGTGGATCTCGACCTCTCCAAGATCCCTGGACTCGGGGGTGTCGGCGGCACCGCGCTGCGCGAGCCCCAGGTCCGCAAGCAGCTGGTGTCCGTGCCATGAGCGTGCTCGAGCCCATCTTCCCGAAGATCCTCAGCGTCCAGCGCATCCCGGGGGCCTCTCGCGCGCTGCTCGAGGCCTACGGGGCCAACCCCAGCAAGCACACGGCGCTGGGGCTGGTCACCTGCGATCAGGACGATCCCACCTACGTCGCCCTCGACGAGGCGACCAAGCACGCCGACGTGGACGTGGTCTTCGCCAAGTCCTTCTACGCCGGGGCGGCCCATGCCAGCGGCCCTCTCTCGGGCGAGATCCTCGGCGTCATCGCCTCCTCGTCCCCAGCCGAGATCGACTCCGGGCTGGACCACATCGTGCGCACGCTGGAGCACGACGCCTGCTTCTACACGGCCAGCGAGTGCGGCGAGATCGCGGTCTTCCCCCACGTCATCGGCTCGCTCGGCGCCTACCTCTCCGCAGAGGCGGGGCTCTCTGTCGGTGACGCGATGGCCTACCTCGTCGCCCCGCCGATGGAGCACACGGTCGGCCTCGACGCGGCGCTGAAGGCCGCGGACGTGCGCGCGGCGATGGTGCTCACACCGCCCAGCGAGACCAACTTCGGCGCAGCCTTCCTCACGGGCGAGCTGCATGCCTGCGAGGCAGCAGCGAGGGCATACGCGATGGCGGTCATCGCGGTGGGGCGTGATCCGGTCGCCTAGGCCTGGGGCGACCCGCCCACGAGCTCATGGGGAGGGTCGGCCTCGAGCAGCGCCCCCCGGCGGTGGCGCAGAGGCCGGCCAGAGCGGCACGACCAGCGCGAGCACAAGGATTACGAGCGCGACAGCGAGGCGTTTCCGCACCCACCAAGGGTCTCACGTCGAGGCTCCTGCGAGTTCTTATTGACTGGTCAGTAACTCACAGTTACTTTCTGACTGGTCAGTAAGGAAAAACCCATGTCACGTCCCCGAGAAGTCAGCGACGAGGAGATCCTCGATGCAGCGCGCCGGGTGTTCATCGAGCACGGTCCGAGCGTCGCCACCAGCGTCGTGGCGAAGGAGCTCGGGGTCTCGGCCCCGGCGCTCTTCCACCGCTTCGGGAGCAAGCGAGCCCTGCTCATCGCGGCGCTGAAGCCTCGCCGCTTCCCGATGTTCGAGCGCATGCAGGAGGGCTTCGCCACCGACACCTCCCTCGAGGTCCAGCTCCTCGAGATCGCAGAGGCTTTCGGGCGCTTCGCCAAGGAGCTCCACCCCTGCATGGGCATGGTGAGGGCAGCCGGCATCACGCCGGAGGAGATCTTCGCCTCCTACGACATCCCTCCGCCCCTGCGGGGAATGCAGGCCTTCTGCGCCTTCCTGCAGCAGGCACAGGACGCTGGGGCGATCCGGCCCGGCCCGGTCCTGCCCATGGCGCTGGCCTTCGTCGGCGGCATCCAGGGCCCGGTGTTCTTGTCCTTCCACCTCGGGCAGGAGGTGATCGACATGGACGCCTACCGCCCCCAGATGGTCGCCAACTTCTGCAAGGGGGTGGCGGCATGATCGCGGTCATCGTGCTCATGGGCGCCGGGTTCCGGACGGAGCTGGCGGTGCCTGCCGAGGAGTTCTCGGTCGAGATCCCCGGGCAGGCCACCTCCCGGCCCTGGTGGGACTCCTTCGAGGACCCGACCTTGAGCGCCCTGGTGTCAGAGGGTCTCGACCACAACCTCGACGTCGCCGCAGCGGACGCCAGGGTGCGGGCAGCGAAGGCCAGGAGCTGGCAGAGCGCCTCGCCCGCGTTGCCATACGCACGCCTCGACGCCGGCATCCAGCGCATGCCATGTCAAAGCCTCGGCTACGACCCCTGCGCGATCGCCGCCGCGGCAGCCCAGGAGGACGCACCCGACACCTACACCCAGGACAGCCTTGCCCTCGTGGCGGGTCTGAACGTCGATCTCTTCGGAGCCACCACGAACGCAGCGCTCGCCGCCCGCCTGGAGGCCCAGGCCGCCGCTGGAGACGCGGGCGCGCTCGAGCTCCTGGTGAGCACCCGGGTCGCGGGGGCCTGGTGGGATCTCTTGGTCGCCAGGGAGCAGCTGGCCATCGTCGAGGACCAGGTCGAGCTCCAAGAGGACCTGCTCGAGGTCAGCCGACTGCAGCTCGAGCGGGGCCTGGCGACGGGTCTGGATGTGCTCCAACAACAGCAGCAGGTCGCCCTCGCGAGGGCCCAGGTGCCCACCGCGCGTGCAGGCCTGCGCCGGGCCGAGGCGGGCCTCGCGGCGCTGCTCGACCGGGACCCGACACGCCCCATCGAGCTCGATGGGTCCTTGCCGATCGTGCCCGGGGCGCCTCCGACCGGGAGCCCCGCGGACCTCCTGCTGCGGCCTGATGTCGCCGCCGCCTCGAGCCGGGTCGAGGCAGCTCGCAAGCGCGAGAAGAGCGCCGCCCGCGCTGCCCTGCCCAGCCTGGGTGTGAGCGCCCAGACCGGGCGGACCGGCCAGGACATCCTCGAGCGGGACACGGTGGAGACCTGGTCCATGGGCGCCAGCGTGAGCGTGCCGCTGTTCGGCGGCGGGGTCCACGCGGCGGACGTCTCGGCATCTCGCGCCGAGACCGACGCCCTCAGGCGCTCCGCAGAGGCCGCCTGGCTCCAGGCGGTGCAAGAGGTCGAGGTCGCCGTGGCTCTCGATGGCGACATGGTCGTTCTGGTGGAGTCCACAGAGGCGCTGCTCCAGGCCTCTGAGCTCGCCTACGAACAGGCCCGCCTGCGCTTCGCCGCCGGAGACGTGCCCTACCTGCAGGTCACCGCGGCCGCCGCCGCCCTCTACAACGCTCGGCTCTCCGAGCTCTCAGCCCGCCGGCAGGCCCTCGACGCCCGCCTCAGCCTGCACGCCGCCCTCGGGAGATGACCTTGCGTTTCTTCAAGAACTGGCTCGCCGCCCCGCTGTTCATCCTGGTCGGTGTCCTCGTCGCCGCCGTCCTGTTCCTCACCAAGAGCAGGGACGCCCGCTCGGAGGTCGAGCGCAAGGTCCCGCTGGTCGAGGTCGTGGCTCCCGAGATGGGCACTTTCTCTGCCCGCATCCCGACCACTGGAGTCGTGGAGCCGAGCCAGCAGATCGTGGTCATGCCACAGGTCTCTGGCGCCATCGTCTACGTCTCCGAGGAGCTCGTCCCGGGCGGTCGGGCGAGCAGGGGGACGGCGCTCGCACGCGTCGATCCGCGGGACTACGAGCTCGCCATCGACCAGGAGACGAGCCGGGTCCGGCAGGCCGAGCTCGATCTGCAGCTGGAGCTCGGTCGGCAGGACATCGCCGAGCGTGAGTGGCAGCTCCTCGGCGGGGAAGGGGAGCCCGACCTGGCCTTGCGCCGCCCCCACCTGGCCAGCGCGGAGCAGGCCCTCGCGTCAGCCCGCGGGAGCCTCGAGCGTGCGGAGCTCGCGCTGTCGCGGACGGCGCTGCGGGCTCCCTTCGACGCAGTAGTGCTCAGCGAGTCGGTCGACGTCGGCCAGGTCGTCGGTCCCAGCTCGCAGGTGGCCGTCCTCGCCGGGACCGACGCCGCGTGGCTGCGCGTGCCGGTCGCCGTCGAGGATCTCGCCCGCATCGAGATCCCAGGAGCCCGAGCCGAGATCGTACAGACCTACGCTGGCGCCGAGCACCTCCGCGAAGGTCGAGTCATCCGGCTCGAGGGACAGCTCGACGCGGCCTCGCGCACGGCGACGCTGCTCGTCGAGGTCCCAGATCCTCTCGACCCCCCGGGGGGAGGCCTGCCGCTGCTCTTCGGCAGCTTCGTCGAGGTCATCGTCGAGGGGGTAGAGGTGGAGGTCGCTCGGGTACCCCGCGGAGCTGTCGAGGACGGCATCGCCACCGTCGCGGACGCCGAGGATCAGCTGCAGCTCAGGGAGGTCCAGCGGGGCTGGACGGACGAGGATGACGCCTACCTCCTCGGTGGGCTCGTGCAGGGCGATCGGGTCGTGGTCTCCAGTCTGCGCTTCCCCGTCGAGGGCATGGCCCTGCGCATCGAGGAGGCCAAGTGAGGACCGCCATCGCGTGGATGGCGAACAACAGCGTCGCCGCCAACCTCCTGATGTTCGTCCTGATCGTCGGCGGCCTCTTCGGCATCGGCCGCGTCACCCAGGAGGTGTTCCCCGCCTTCCAGATGGACGCGGTCAGCGTCTCGGTCGTCTACCCGGGCGCCTCGCCAGAGGACGTCGAGCAGGCCATCGTCCTCGCCATCGAGGATCGGCTGCGCGCGCTGGACGGTGTGAAGCGGGTCAGCTCCACGAGCGCCGAGGGCGCCGGAGCGGTCACCGCGGAGCTGCTCATCGACGCCGATCCGGACCGGGTGCTCTCGGACATCAAGACCGAGGTGGACCGCATCCAGTCCTTCCCGCTGGAGGCGGAGAAACCCCAGGTGCGGCTCATCACGAGCCCCCGCGAGGTCGTCAGCGTCGTCATCGCCGGGGACCAGTCGACCTCCACCCTCCACGCCCTCGCGGAGGAGGTGCGGTCACGCATGCTGGCGACCGGTGAGATCACCCAGGTCGAGATCATCGGCGTGCCGCCCCTGGAGGTCTCGATCGAGATCGATCGGGCCACGCTCGATGCCTACGACCTGACCCTCGGCGAGGTCGCCGCCCAGGTCGGCCGCGCCAGCCAACAGATCCCCGGCGGCGAGATCGACACCGACGGCGGCAAGGTCCTCGTGCGTGTGGCGGACCGGGCCGCGACGGCCCAGGACTTCAGGGACATCCCCATCCGCGCCAGCCCCACTGGCGCGGAGGTCAGGCTCGGCGACATCGCAACGATAATAGATGGTTACGAGGACACCGACCAGGCCAGCTCCTTCAACGGCCAGCCCGCCGTGCGGGTCACGGCCTACCGGGTCGGCGACGAGACCCCGACCAGCGTCGCCGCCGCGGCCCGTGGTGTCCGCGACGATCTCGCCACCGAGTGGCCCGACGACATCGATCTGAGCATCTGGAACGACCAGAGCGTGCTGCTCGAGGGCCGCATCGACCTCCTCCTCCGCAACGCGCGGCTGGGGCTCTTGCTCGTCTTCATCATCCTCGCCCTGTTCCTCGACCTGCGCTTGGCCTTCTGGGTCGGTCTGGGCATCCCGATCAGCTTCCTCGGCACCTTCTTCCTGATGCCCGGGCTCGACCTGACCGTGAACATGGTCAGCCTCTTCGCCTTCATCGTCACCCTGGGGCTGGTGGTCGACGACGCCATCATCGTCGGCGAGAACGCCTACAAGAAACACGAGGAGGGCTTGGACTGGCCCGAAGCGGCGGTCGAGGGGGCCAAGGAGATGGCGGTCCCGGTGACCTTCGCCATCCTCACCACCGTCGCCGCCTTCTCTCCGCTGTTCTTCGTGCCCGGCTTCATCGGCAAGATCTTCAGCATCATCCCCGCCGTCGCCTGCACGGTGCTCCTGTTCTCGCTGATCGAGAGCTTCTTCATCCTGCCGGCTCACCTCTCTCACGAGGGTCGCCTCGCCAGCCTCGGCGTCTTCAAGCCCGTCCATCGCGTGCAGGCTTTTGTCTCCGACTGGCTGCAGTACTTCATCCGCGAGCGCTTCGCGCCCTTGCTCAGGTTCACCATCGAGTGGCGCCGCGCCACCGTCGGCGTCGCCATCGGCGTCTTCGTCCTCACCATCGGACTGGTCGCCAGCGGCAGGGTGCCCTTCTCCTTCTTCCCGAAGCTCGAGGGCGAGGTCGTCACGGCCTCGGCGCGCCTCCCCTACGGCGCCCCACTGGACGACACGCTTGCCGTGCGCGATGCGATCGAGAGCAGCCTCGCCAGCCTCGACCCAGACTATGGCGAGGGCGTCGTGGGTGTCTTCACCCGCGTCGGGGAGGGGCCGGTCATCAGGGGCCCCGGCGGCGGTCCCCCTTCCACCGGAAGCCACCTCGTCACCCTGGAGCTCCAGCTCGTCGCCAGCGACGACCGCGAGTTCTCCAGCAAGGACCTCGCCGATGCCTGGTCCGCAGCCACCCCCGAGCTCGTTGGGGTCGAGGCCCTCAGCTTCAACAGCTCCTCGGGCCCCGGCGCCGGAGCCGCCGTCGATGTCGTCGTGTCCCACGAGGACGAGGAGACCCTCGCCGCCGCCAGCGACCGGGTCGCCGAGATCCTGGGCAGCTTCGGGGACCTCGACCAGGTCGAGAACACCTACGCCGCCGGCAAGCCCCGGCTCGACCACGTGCTCCTGCCGCGTGCCGAGCAGGTGGGCCTCAGCACGCAGGACGTCGGACACCAGCTGCGGGCTGCCTTCTTCGGGGCCGAGGCCCTTCGCGAGCAGCGCGGACGCAACGAGGTGAAGGTGATGGTCCGCTTGCCGGCTGACCAGCGGCAGAGCCTGGAGGACCTCGAGCAGCTGCGACTGCGAACGCCGTCACGCGGCAGCGTGCCCTTCAGCTACGTCGCCGAGGCCAGCCGGTCCCGGGCGCCGACCTCGATCCAGCGCGAAGACGGCCGTCGCAAGGTCAACGTGAAGGCGGAGCTCGCCCCCGGGATCAGGTCCAACCAGGACGCCATCGGCAGCCTGGAGCGAGAGGTCTTTCCCCAGCTCTTGGACGAGTTCCCCGGCCTCGAGCTCTCCTTCGCCGGCACCCAGCGCAGCCAGGAGGAGGTCACCGGGAGCCTGGGACCGAACTACCGGCTCGCCCTGTTCGCGATCTTTGCGCTCCTGGCGATCCCCTTCCGGAGCTACAAGCAGCCCCTGTTGATCATGGCCGTCATCCCCTTCGGCTTCGTCGGAGCTGTCTTCGGCCACATGGTGATGGGCTACGAGCTGAGCATCATCAGCATGTTCGGGGTGGTCGCGCTGACCGGTGTCGTCATCAACGACAGCCTCGTGCTCATCGACGCGACCAACAAGAAGCTGGCGGAGGGAGCGACGCCGCTGGATGCCATCGTCTACGGCGCCACCCGCCGCTTCCGGCCGATCCTCCTGACCTCGTTGACGACCTTTTTCGGGCTCTTTCCGATGATCCTGGAGACCTCGGTCCAGGCACGGTTCCTCATCCCCATGGCGATCTCCCTCGGCTTCGGCGTGCTCTTCGCGACCGTCATCGTGCTGCTGTTGATCCCCTCCTTGTTCGTCCTGATGGACGACGTGGAGCGGCTCTTTGCCCGGGTCTGGCAGAGGATCGTCGCTCGACGACAAATGGGACGTGATCTCCGCTCCATTCATAGGTAGGTTGTCGTTGAGGTAATGAAGCTAGTCCATGTCCCGTACCGACCGTCGCGATGGCAGCGTCGGGCGTGGATCGGAGGATTCTCCGATCATCGCTCGGCCCCGTGGTCGGCGCGAGGGGGATGGTGTCACGCAGTCCGCACAGCAGGCCATTGGTGCGGAATCACACGCTGCGTTGACCTCCTCCTTGCAGTCCGTCTTTGGCAACACCGAGGTCGTCTCAGCCCTCTCTGGGGATGCGCTCGAAGGACCGAGCCGCATCATCCAGGCGGCGATGACGCTTGGTGTTGCGGGGCTCGAAGTCCCCACCTCGATAGAGGGCCTGATGCCGAACGGCGTCGTCACCGGCTGGATCGACCAGCACGGAAACGGCGAGATGTCGGCCCCGGAACTCGCCGCTCGACGCGCCACAGGGGAATCCGAGGAGTTCGCCGAAGACGCGGACCACCGCCTCCGCACGGCCACCCGGCGTGGCGGACGTCCCCTACCGGCTGAGCTGAGACAGCGCCTGGAGCAGAGCTTCGGGGGTATCGACTTCTCGGACGTGCGGCTGCACCTCGACGGCTCGGCGTCGGCTGCGTCCAGGGCGATCCACGCCCGGGCCTTCACCTTGGGCCAGGACATCTTCTTCAACGCCCGCGGCCTGAACCTGGCCTCGTCCGAGGACCAGGAGCTGCTGCTCCACGAGCTGACCCACGTGGTCCAGCACCTCGAGGGACGCCTGCGCGCCACCCCTGGCAGCGACAGCACAGAGGGCGGCCTCGCCGTGTCCTCGCCGACCGACAGCTCCGAGCGAGAGGCCGTGAGCACCGCCGCTGGCCTGGCGCCGAGCTTCGACGCGCCCGTCGACGCCCCTGCGGTCGAGGCCGAGGCTGCGCCTTCGGTGGAGCCCTCCTCTGAGGCCCCCGCCGCGCGCACGGTCGAGAACCCCAACAGCAACGAAGGGGACAGCAACTACGCGGATCCGACCAACACCCGGACCCACGGCTCCGTCCAGGAGCAGAAGCAGTCCCAGCAGGTCGAGGCCTGGCGCAAGGACGTCCTGACGGCCACCACCCAGCTCGAGGCCCTGCAGAAGCAGCTCGAGGGCTGGGAGTCCCTCTCCGAGCCGGAGCAGGAGAAGCTCTTCACCGAGATCGTCACCTTCGCTGTCAAGGTCATCCAGCTCGGTCTCGTCGTGCTCGAGACCGCCATGGACTTCGAGGGCGAGGGCATCACCTTCGGCGGCAAGCTCATGGCCGTCGGGGCGCTGACCGCGCTGGTCGCTGGCGCGCTGGGTGAGTCTGCCAGCCTGGACACGCTCCAGGGCGAGGGCACGCTAGAGGACAGCGAGCGAGCGAACGACGCCGTCGATGCGGGCTTCGAGTCCTTCACGGCCTGGGTGCTGGAGGGCAACGTCGGGGGCCTCGACGACAAGCCGGCCCTGTCCCGCATCCTGCTCGGCGGCATCCGCATGATGGGCCTGCTCGATGGCTTCATGAGCTGGATCGCATCGCTGCGAGTGGAGAAGGCCGACCCGAAGGAGCCGCCCACGGACCGGAAGCGTCGCCTGGCGGCCCAGGCCACGGACGACAAGGCCGACCAGCAGTCCCAGCTCAACAGCTTCGCCTCCAGGGTCGAGGCCCTGCGCGAGGTCGCCAGTCGCGGTGGTCCCGGCCGCGGGGATCGCGGCACCCAGGAGGCTGCCACCAAGGAAGAGGCTCCGAAGTCCGTCCAGACCGCGGACTCCGAGCTCGCCGAGATCCAGCGCTACGGCCTCGAGTCGGCTGTCATCGGAACAAAGGGCGCCGTGCTCCGAAACGACCGCATGGCGGCCCCCCACACCTGGGTGGCCAGGCTGGACACGGGGGTCCGCGTGGGCTTCCAGGCCCCCACGCGAGAGTGGGTGCGCCTGCTGGTCCTCGACGGTCCGCACAAGGGCAAGTGGGGCTACGTCGCCCACCACGCGGTCAACGCCCAGCGCTCTGAGCCCGCCCGGGCCGAGGCGAAGTCCGAGAGCGGCGCGGCCCAGATGCGACGGGGCCGTGGCAAGCGGGATCGAAAGGCGACGGCTCGAAAGCCAGGTGGTGGCGGCCAGGCCCTTCCGGGCGACCTCGCCCAGCTCTTCCGGCCGATCCTCGGTGACGCGGTCGACGATGTCCGCGTCCACACAGACGGCCCCTCGGCGAACTTCGCCGAGTCCCTCGCCGCCACGGCGGTCACGGTGGGGAAGAGCATCTACTTCCGGCGCGGCGCCTTCCAGGCTGGCAGCAAGACCGGTCGGGACCTCATCGCCCACGAGCTGCACCACGCGGTCTTTGGTGGCGGCGAGGCCGGCGTCAGCCAGCCGGGTGACGCCCACGAGCGCGAGGCCGATCGCTTCGCAGAGGCGCTGACGACGGGCGGCCTCATCGAGGCGGTGGACAGCCTGCTCGGCGGGCACAGCGAGGGCCCCAGCGGCGCCCACGGCCAGCACATCCACCCGAGGCGGGCGCTGGCGGCCATCAGCGGGAGCGTGCCGTCGTCGATCGTTCGCCACCTCGGCGACGCGCTCGGCGTGTCCCAGGGTTCGGGCCAGGAGCCCGGAGCCCCCGGTGTGGGCCTGCGTGAGCTGGGTGTCGGCGGGACCCCCGAGCCGATGCGTCCCCCGGGGTTGATGCAGCCGGCGACCTGGCAGAGCCCCCGAGAGGACACCGCCAACCGCAAGGCCAGCCCCGAAGAGGCGCTGATGCGCGTCGGCGCGGACAGCCCCGCCGTGGTCGACAAGCTCACGAGCTCCTTCGGCTCGAGCGAAAAGGACCAGGCCCCCAGCACAGAGGACATCTTCTCTCGCAAGCCCGAGGGCGGTGGCGAGGGCTAGGAGGAGGGGCCCACGCCCTTCTGGACCAGCCAGCAGGCGGTAGGAGAATCTTCGGACAAATCGGCCATGCTAGAAGCCGGCAATGGCGAGACGAAACCAGCACTGTCCGAAAACGAAAGACGCGAGTTGTACAGCTACTATGCGGAGTACTCTCTCCTCCTTGGGTTCCGACGCGCCGGCATCGACCTCAAGAGCCTCCAGCAGGACCCTGATGCAGTCGATCTGGCGGATGTAAC
>DASCPX010000147.1:0-65048 GCA_036012755.1 Myxococcota bacterium
ACGTCGCCACCGCCGAGCCCTGGTCATACGTGCCAGAGGACCCCGAGTGTTCCTCGCTGCGGGCGTCCGTAGGGGATCGGTCCTACCGCATCGAGAAGACTGGCGAGGAGCTGACCCTACGCCTGGGCACGGTCCGCGCCTACCGCTTCGGGAGGGCCCGGTGATCTGGCTCTCGCTGTTGTCTTGCCGGGCTGAGCCGGAGTGCGAGATGCTGCACCCGGACGGCGACGGCGACGGCTACGGGGCCGGGGATCCCGTCGAAGTCTGCGACCCCGGTCCCGGGTACGCCGAGCTTGGCGGGGACTGTGACGACGGAGACGATCTCGTCCACCCCGGAGCCGACGAGGAGTGCGACGGCGTCGACGACGACTGCGACGGCTCCATCGACGAGGACGCCATCGACGTGGTGGAGTGGTTCGTAGACGTGGACGGTGACGGCTACGGGTCGGCGTCGGAGACTGTGTGGGGTTGCGCCGCCGATGACGGCTTCGTCGCCACGGACGACGACTGTGTGGACAGCGACTACGACATCCACCCGGACGCGGCGGAGATCCCCTACGACGGCGTGGACCAGGACTGTGACGGTTCCGACCTCGACGACGTGGACGGAGACGGGTCTGTCTACGGGGTCGACTGCGACGATGACGACGCGCTGAGGAGCCCGGACTTCGACGAGGTCTGCGACGACGGCGTCGACAACGACTGCGACGATGAGATCGACGACGACTGCCAATTCTTCGGTGGCGTCGCCCCCAGCGCGCCGGCTGCGGTGATCCTGGGCGAGGACACGAGCGTGGCCTGCTGCGGCTCGAACACCGGCTTCATCCTTGCCGGCGGTGACGACCTGAGCGGAGACGGGATCCCGGATCTCGTGACGTGGTCCGAGGCTGGTGGCCTGGACGGCCGCGTGCTGGAGGGGCCCTTCGAGGGCGAGCACACCACCGAGGAGTGGGAGGGGGGCATCCCGTCGCTGGCTGCGGAGCGCTACTACACGTCCATCGCGACGGGTGACTTCAACGGCGATGGTGTCGCCGATCTGGCGCTCGGCGAGATGATGGCGTTCGATGAAGTGGACTACTCCTGGTCGGGCGGTGCGAGCGTGGTTCTCGGGCCGATCGACGATGCTGTTTGGCTTGGGCAATTCGATGCGACGGTTACGGGCGAGCGGGGCGGATACAGTGGTAGAGCGATAGTCGATGGTGACTTTGATGGAGATGGAATTGGCGACCTGGCGATCTCGAATCCCGCGTGGAATGGTGAGGTTCACGTTGTCGATGGTCCAACACTCGTCGGCGGTGGCGCCCTCCAGAGCATCGCAACTTCTACGCTTTTCATTACCGACGGCGCGATCGGGAATGGCGTAGCGGTAGGGGACTTGAACGTTGATGGCGTCGAGGATCTGCTGGTCTGGTCTTCTCGTGCCTCCCTTGACCCGCTCTTCGGCTCGCTGTCGCTGGTGTCTGGCCCCATTCCGGCTGGGAGTCTCGAGATTCTCGACACTGCGTCAATCGTATTCGACGACGCTCCGTACCCCTGTGCGGGGCATGCATTTGAGGTTGCAATCTCGCTGGTCGATACGTTGGGAACCGGGACTCCGGCTACCCTTCTGGCAGCCCAGACCTGTGACGAAACACGTCCCTACGCTTGGGTCTTCTCGGGGCCGTTTTCTATCAACGAGCACATGTCCAGTGCTGGTGCCACGCTATCTACGAACGACATTGGCTACCCCGGCCGAATCGACGCCGACCGCGCAGGAGACCTGGACGACGACGGCTTCGAAGACCTCGTCATCGGTATCGGCGGTGGTGGCGACGGCGACCCCTGGGGCCCCGGCCGTGCCTACGTCGTCTTCGGACCCGTGAGCGGCCACATCGTGCTGGAAGAGGACGCCTTCGGCATGCTCGAGGGATCACTCGCCCCCTTCGAGACATGCAAGACCGACGGCTGCGAGCACCCTGGCAGCATGTTCGGCTGGCAGGTCGTGGGCGGCACGGACTACACCGGCGACGGACACCCGGATGTCGTGGTCGGTGCGCCGGGCTTCGAGGTGGACACGAGCTCGAACCAGAAAGGGCCAGGAGCTGTCTACATCTTCTCGGGTCAGTAGCAGCCTGGACAGCCCTGCGTGCCAACGCGTTGGTTCGGCGTCTCGAGGTCTTTCCGGGCCTACCAGAGCATGTCGGCGTGAAGGCGCTCCCCTCCTCGATCAGAAGCCCTCGAGGAGCTCCTGCTTCTTGCGCTCGAACTCCTCTTCGGTGAGCAGGCCGCTGGAGAAGGCGTCCTTGAGCTGCTCCAGCTTGTCCTTCAGCGTCGCGTTGCCCTTCGCGGAGGCCTGCTTCTCGGCCTTCTTCTCTTCGTAGACCCGCTTGAACATGGACTGCAGATCCTCTTGGGGAACGCCTCGTCCGTTGCGGAAGTAGTGGTCGCTGACCTCGCCGATGGCGTAGGTGAGCGCATAGGTCATCGCGATCGAGATGGCCCAGCCCGCGAAGGGGATGAACTTCACTGCCGTGGCAATGACCGCCTGGGCCGCGATGCTGGCGCCGAAGCTGGTGAGGATCTCGATCACCGACTTCTGGTCGAGCTTGTAGCCGTGGACCTTGCCGATGGCCTGCACCATCGCGATCTGGATCGGCGAGATGAGGGCGATGTCGAGGAAGGGGATCGGCTGGACGGCGATTGCCCCCGCGGCGACCGAGCAGACCTGGATGACGTCGCGGACCGCCGCTGACTTCTCGTCGGGCGAGGCGTCTTCGTAGCTGCCTCGCGTCACTCGGGAGATGGTGTCCATGTAGCCGGCCATCTGGGAGCTCCGGGGCTTCGGGGAGGGATACGTCCGAAGCGCTGATGGCCTTTCACACACTGGTACCTGGCGAGCCAGACGAAGTACCTGACAAGCCTCTGACGTAGTCGCTCCCGAAGACTTGGAACCCGGAGTCTCCAGAGGAGTCGCTGTAAGGGTCCTCTGGGCTTCGGCGTTGTCCGGGCCGAAGGAGTCTCGTCATGCGTCAGTGGGTCATTCGAATCGTTGGCGTCACCACCTTGTGTGCGCTCAGCTTTGGTCTCGGGGTCGGCTTCGACAGCTCGGGGCCAGAGAACTTCGATGTCGTCGACCTCGAGGACTTCGGCGACGAAGACCGCGCCTCCTGGCGGGAGCTGCTGCCTGCGCTGCGGGCCAGCGCCGACGGAGACCAGCTGCGGTACATCGCGCTGGACACCCTCGATGTCGCCGAGAGCGACGTCGCCAGGGCCGAGGCCATCCAGGTCCTGGGCTGGGTCGGCGCGGACGAGGACGCAGAGCTCCTCTATGTCTTCGTCATCGAGGGGCCCCTGGTCATCTCGCACGAGGCCATCGAGGCCCTGGGCCACCTCGGCACGCCGAGCGCGGTGGACTACCTCGTGCAGCTGCACGAGCGAAACGACCCCAAGTGGCGAAACCAGGTGCTGTCCGCCCTCGGAGCCAGCGGCTCTGAGGTCGGGCTCGAGATCCTGGAGGAGAGCCTCGACGATCCGAACGTCAGCAGCTGGGCTGCCTGGGGGCTGGCGGCCAACGGCTCCAACCAGGCCGCCCGCGTCCTGGTCCGTGCCTTCGAGGACGGTGGCTCGAAACAGGCCTGGGGACACGCCAACGCGCTGGCGACCTTCCCGAACGAGTCCGTTCCGGCCGCTCGCGCCGCGCTCCGCAAGGCACTCCGGGGTGGCGACGCCGACAAGCGGCAGGCCGCGATGAACGCCCTCGCCAGCGTGCGCGACCCGGGCATCTACGAGGCCCTCGTCAAGGCCGCGACGTCGAACAACACCAACGTGCAGTACCAGGGCATCAGCGCTCTGGGAACCCTAGGAGACGAGCGGGCCGTGCCGGTGCTCGAGCGCATCGCCCGTGACGGCAGCGTCCGGGTCCGCACCTCCGCGGTCTATGCCATCGGCTCCATCGGCGGTGACTCGGCGCGCATGGCGCTGGTCGAGCTGGTCGAGGTCGGCCCCTCCGACACCGCTGGCGCCGCCGCGGCTGCCTTCCCCGACCTGGGCGAGCCCGACGTGGTCGAGGTCCTGCTGTGGGCGATCGACAACCGCGGCACCTCGGTGCGCGACCAGGCTCGCAACCGCCTGTTCTCCAACTCCTGGCCGAAGGGCTCGGTGCCGGAGGAGATCCTCGACATCGCTCGGGATCACATCCGCAACGCAGGCGGAAACACCTGGGCGGGCAACGCCTACACCTTCCTCCTGCAGCACGGCGACGCCGGCGACGAGGACATGATCCGCGAGATCCTCTTCGAGGGCTCGGCCCAGCAGAAGTCCGACGCTCTCTACGCGCTCCAGACCCAGCCCGACCTGCTCTCGAACGACCTGCTCCTCGAGCTCCTCCAGGACGGCGACCCCAACGTCCGCCGCTCCGCGCTCTCGGCTCTGCAGAGTCGGGGTGACGAGGTCAGCGAGGAGCTCCAGGACGTCTTGCTCGAGCGCCTCGAGGACGGCACCGGCGGCATGGGCTGGGACGACACCGAGCAGGCCCTGGCCAGCCTCGGCACAGCCACCGCGCGCCGGGCCTTGATGGAGCGGGTCGAGGGCGGCACGGGCCAGGAGGCGCGCCGGGCGCTGTCCGCCATCGTCTACGGCGGCGACGCCGAGCAGATCGACGAGCTCTACGACATCCTGCAGTCCGCCGAGGACGAGGACGTGCGGCGTCGAATCTACGACACGATGCTCTACAGCAACGCCCCCAACGTCGAGGACTTCGTCCAGCACGCGCTGGACGAAGAGGACCCCAGGATCGCCTCGTCGGCGGTCAGCGCCCTGGGTCGTCTCGGCACGCCGGAGTCCCGCGACCAGATCCTCGACCTGCTCGACCACGACGCCATCGAGGTCCGCTCCGCGGCGATGAGCGCGATGGCCCAGCAGGGCGGACCCGACGCAGAGCGCATCCTGCTGGAGGGTCTCGAGGACGAGGAGATGTCCTCCTACGCCCTGTCCGGTCTCCAGACCCTGGGGACCAAGGGGGCTCGAGAGGCCCTCGTCGACGTCGCTCGCAGCTCAGAGGACACCAACCTGCGCACCCAGGCGCTCTACGCCATCGCCTGGAACGGCGGCGCGGAGGGCGAGACCGCGATCATCGACGCCCTCGGCGACGAGGACGAGACGGTGCGCTCGACCGCCATCTACGCCATCCAGACCGGAGGCTCGACCAACGGGGCCGTGGCCCTCGGTGACTTCATCGCCGACGGTGATCCGGAGGATCCGGCCATGGTCCAGGCCGCCCAGGTGCTCCAGGGCATGGGCGGTTCCGCCGCAGAGGACCACTCAGAGCTCATCGAGGAGATCCTCGGCTCCCAGGGCGACACGATGATGTACGACACCGGCATCCGCATCCACATGGGCGAGATCTACTTCGAGTGAGCCCTACTGCTCGGCGCCGCACTCCGGGCAGGTGCTGGCGAGGGACAGCAGCTCGTCTCCGCAGCTGGCGCAGGTCTTCCAGGACTCCGCGGCGAACTCGGCGGCGGTCATGCGGAAGGGGTCGATCTCGGCCGAGTCCGCGCCGCAGCTGGGGCAGATGGTCTCTTCGTCCAGCGCCGTGAGGCAGGTCCCGCAGAGGGCGAGGTCGTCATCCTTGATCATGTCGGAGGGCTCGACCGTGGGCTCCTCGCCGCTCTCCCGGCGCTGGCGGAGCTCGGTGGCCACGTCTTGGAGCGCCGAGCCGACCAGGTTCAGACCGCTGATGACCTGCTCGCTCTGGAGCACGCGGCCGAAGCGACCCGCCAGGCCGCGGAAGGCGCCACCCCCTGGGAGATCCCGCTCCTCTGCGAGCCTCCGAGCCTCTCCGACGAGGCCGTCGAAGCGCTCGGCGAGCAGGGCCTTGGCCTCCTCGGCCGGGATCTCGAAGCCCTCGATGGCCCGCCGGTTCACGTCTCGCGGCTTGCCCGGCACGGGGACCAGCGGCACGACGAGGTAGGCGCCATCTGGCAGACCTGTGCCTGCTGGCACGAGGTAGAAGAGCTGCCGCGAAGGGTTGACGAAGAGCGTGTCGGCCATCGCCCGGCGTCTATCCCCTCAGCGCTTCGAGGTCCCGACACAGCTCCGAGAACTGGATGGCGGAGACCTCGGACCAGCTCGCGGCCTTGCCCCTGGGCGTCGATCTCCCAGGACTTGTTGGACTTCGCGTCGGTGAACTCGAGACGTCGCATTAGAGATTCCCCCATGTCCGAGAAAAAAGAGAACAAGGCACTGCAGCGCCCACCCGCTGAGGTGGTCTACGCCGGGGAACTGAAACTACTGCGCGAGAGCGACGAGGATCCCAGACCCCTGGGCTGGGGGCTCAGTCCGCGGGCCGTGAGGCGCTTCGTGCTGGGCGACGACGAGGCAGGCATCACCAGGAAGTTCGTCGGCAATCCCAGCCTCGTGGATCGAGCGATGGTGGCGCTGGCGACCAACCGGGGGCTCTTGCTCGTCGGCGAGCCGGGCACGGCCAAGAGCCTGCTCTCCGAGCTCCTGTGCGCGGCGATCTGCGGCGACTCGACCCTGACGATCCAGGGAGGCGCCGCCACCACAGAGGACCAGATCAAGTACGGCTGGAACTACGCGCTCCTGCTGGCGGAGGGGCCCTCCACCCGGAGCCTCGTCCCGGCGCCGCTGTACAAGGGCATGCGCGAAGGCCGCATCGTGCGCTTCGAGGAGATCACGCGTTGTCCGCCAGAGGTGCAGGACAGCCTCCTGTCGATGCTCTCGGACCGGGTCATGGCCGTGCCGGAGCTCGGGGACGAGGCCATGCTGTTCGCCCGGGACGGCTTCAACCTCCTCGCCACGGCCAACACCAGGGACCGCGGCGTGAACGAGATGAGCGCGGCGCTGAAGCGGCGGCTCAACTTCGAGACCGTCTTCCCCATTCCGGACTTCGACGTCGAGCTGCGGCTGGTGCGCGAGGAGACACGGCGGCGGCTGGAGCGCGCTGGCGTGCCCAGCCCCCCACCAGAGGACCTCTTGAGGATGCTCGTCACCAGCTTCCGTGAGCTGCGCTCCGGCGAGACCCAGGAAGGCCAGGTCCTCGATCGGCTCTCCACGATCATGTCGACCGCCGAGTGCGTGTCGGTGGGCTTCGCCCTTGGCATCAAGGGGCACTTCCTCAGCGGGGGCGAGCCCACCGCCGGGGATCTGCTGGACTGCATCGCGGGGGCCGCGGTGAAGGACGATCCAGAGGACCTCAAGCGTCTCCGGCGCTACCTCGAGCAGCGCGTCGCCCGGCGTGGCGGGCTGTTGTGGAAGGAGCTCTACGAAGCCAGGAGCCGCCTGCCTGGATGAGCCCGATCGTGCTCGGCGTCCGGCACCACAGCCCCGCTTGCGCCCGGGTGGTGCAGGACGTGATCCGGCGACAGTCGCCTGCCTTCGTGCTCATCGAGGGCCCGGTGGACTACAACGAGCGCATCGACGAGCTGCTGCTTGGCCACCAGCTGCCCGTGGCGGTCTTCTCCTTCATGCACTCCGCGGCCCGCAGCCACGCCAGCTGGTCACCCCTGTGTGACTACTCGCCGGAGTACGTCGCCCTGCGCGCCGGGCGGGAGCAGGGGGCGGAGCTCCGCTTCATGGACCTGCCGGTCTGGGCCGAGCGCTTCCAGTTGGTGCGCAACCGCTATGCGGACCGCCGCGCCGACGGGCTCGACGTTCGCAGGCTCTGCCAGCGGCTCGGGGTCGACGGCAGCGACGCCCTCTGGGACCACCTCTTCGAGCAGCCGGACGAGCTGGACGCGCTGCGAGAGCGGCTGCGCCTGTACTTCATCGAGCTCCGCGGGGATCACGACGCGGGCATCGACGCCGCCCGCGAGGCCCACATGGCCCGCTGCGTCCGCTGGGCCATCGACCAGGATCGGGGTCCGGTGGTGGTCGTCTGTGGGGGGTGGCACGCCCCGGCGCTCGAAGAGCAGTGGCAGAAGGCCGAGCCAGGCTGGCCCGAGCCCATCGAGGCCCCGGAGCAGGCCCGCATCGGCAGCTACCTCGTGCCCTACAGCTTCAAGCGCCTCGACTCCTTCGTCGGCTACGAGTCCGGCATGCCCTCGCCCTCCTGGTACCAGGCGGTGTGGGACGTCGGGCCCCAGCGCGCTCCCGAGCTGTTGCTGGAGCGCTCGGTGAAGCGCCTGCGTGGCAAGAAGCAGGTGGTCTCCCCGGCCGACGTCATCGCCACGTGGACCCTGGCCCAGGGGCTGCGCCAGCTGAGGGGGCATCGCGCTGTCGCTCGGGTGGACCTGCTCGACGGCATCGCCGGGGCCTTGATCAAGCACGCGCTGGACCGTGAGTTGCCCTGGTCCGGGCGTGGCCGTCTCGAAGCTGGCACCGACCCGGTGCTGGTCGAGGTCGTCGCGGCCTTCTCGGGCGAGGGCAAGGGCTCGCTCCATCCCGACACCCCTCGGCCTCCGCTGTTGGCAGATGTGCGCGCGGAGCTGGAGAACCACGACCTCGTCCCCACCGCGAGGGTGCGCGAGGTCGAGCTCGATCTGCGCGAGGAGGCCGGCCGAGGGGCGAGCCGTGTGCTCCATCGACTTCGTCTGTTGGATGTCCCCGGCTTCGCGCGCAAGCAGGGGCCGCGCAGCCCGGCGGATCCGGTGCTGTCGGAGCGCTGGGCGCTGGCGCACCACCCCTCCACGGAGATCGCGCTCATCGAGGCCAGCGCCTTTGGGGCGACCCTCGTACAGGCCGCCGCCGCCCGCGTCGAGGCGCTCCTGGCGCAGAGCGCCGGTCTCGACGAACTCTCGATCGCCCTGTTGCAGGCCGTCTTCATCGGCATCGACTCGCTGGCTGGCAGGGTGCTGTCCAGCCTCCGGCCCCTGGTGGAGCAGGAGACGGACCTGGCCGTCCTCGGCGTCGCGGTGTCAGAGCTCATCGGTCTGTGGCGCCACGACACGCTCCTGCTCGAGGGCCGCCACGCGGGCTTGAAGGACGTCCTCGAGCAGTGCTTCGACCGGGGCCTGTGGCTCGTCGAGGGTGTCTCGGGGAGCGGCCCCGTCGACTCGGACCGTCTCCGGGCGGTGGTCGCGCTGCGGGACCTCCTGCGCCACGGCGAGGGTCTGGACCCGCGAGCGGCTTGGGGTGTCATGGAGCGCCGCGTCGGTGACCAGGACGCACCCTCCGATCTGCGAGGCGCCGCCTTGGGATTCCTCTGGTCCACCGGAGCCCCGGTCGAGGACGCCGATGGGCAGGCGGCTGCCTTGGCTCGGGGGGCACCGGTGGAGTGCCTGGGTGATGTGCTCGCCGGGCTGTTCGCCCTCGCACGCGAGGAGGTCTTGCACGCAGAGGGCCTCGTGGAGGCGATCGATGGGCGCGTCGTGGAGCTGGAGGATCGGGACTTCCTGATCGGCCTGCCGGGGCTGCGGCTCGCCTTCGAGTTCTTCCCTCCACGTGAGCGCGAGGCCCTCGCTCGTCGCGTGCTCGCCCTGCGCGGTCAGGATCCGGCCAGAGCCCGCTGTCTGCTCACTCTTCAAGCGCCGGCCAAGGTGCTCGCTTTTGGACTGCGGCTCGAGGACGAGGTCGATCGCGTGCTGACCGAGGAGGGACTGTCGTGAGCCAGGACCTGACCGGGCTGCCGCCGCTGGTGCGGTGGAGGTTGCTGCTGGGAGAGTCGGCCGACGACGCCCTCGGGGGTGCTGGAGGGCTCGAGGGTGCTGCGGCAGCGGCGGACGCGGCGCTGGCCTGGCTCTATGGTCGGGACGCGGAGCTCGGAGAGCGGGACATCGCTCAGCGCGAGGCTGGAGGTGGAGGCTCGGCGATGACCGTGCCCGAGTGGATCAACGACGTGCACCGGCTCTTTCCGCAGGAGACCATCGAGCGCCTCGAGCGGGACGCCATCGAGCGCTTCGACATCACGGAGGTGGTCACCAACCCGGAGGTGCTGCGGCGCGTCGAGCCGAACGAGACCTTGCTCAGGGCGGTGCTCCAGACCAAGCACCTGATGAACCCCGAGGTGCTGCAGTTGGCTCGGGAGCTCGTCCGAAAGGTCGTGAAGCAGCTCATGGAGGCTCTCGCCACGGACATCGAGACAGCCTTTCGCGGTCGGCTGGACCGGCACCGCCACAGCCCCCTGCGCTACTCGCGCAACTTCGACGCCAAGGGCACCATCGCGGACAACCTCGGCAACATCGACGCCAGGACCGGGCGCATGTTCATCAAGCGTCCGCGCTTCTTCGCGCGCACCCGCAACCACAACGCGAAGTGGCAGGTCATCCTGCTCGTCGACCAGTCCGGCTCGATGCTCAGCTCGACCATCCACGCGGCGGTGACGGCGGCCTGTCTGTGGGGACTGCCTGCCGTGAAGACCCACCTCTGCGTGTTCGACACAGAGGTCGTCGATCTCACTCGGGACATCGTCGATCCGGTCGAGACCCTGATGAAGGTCCAGCTCGGCGGCGGCACGGACATCTGCCGTGCCGTGCGCTACGGGGCTCAGCTGGTCGAGGTCCCGCGGCGGACCATCTTCGTCGTGCTCACGGACTTCTACGAGGGCGGCGATGCCTACCTGCTGGTCGAGACCATCGCCGGGCTCTGCGCCCAGGGCACTCACGTCCTCGGGCTCTGCGCCCTCGATGACAAGGCCGTGCCCGCCTACGACACCGGCCTCGCCCAGCGCTGCGCGGACGTGGGGGCCTATGTCGGCGCGATGACCCCCGGCCAGCTCGCGGGCTTCATCGCCGAGAAGGTCAAGGGATGAGGCCGGACCTCGCTGCGCTCTCGGACGAGGTCCTCGTCACCCTGGCCAACCGGGGGTTGCTGAAGCGGGCCCGGAAGATGCTCGCCAAGGGTCGGGGTCCGGTGGTCTCCGTGGAGGGCGAGGTGGTCGTGGGCGTCTTCGACGACGGGGTGAAGACGCGCCTGGAGCCAGGGGTGCCTCTTGCCGAGTCCGACTGCTCCTGTGGCGCGCCCGGCGTCTGTCGGCATCGCATCGCCGTGGTGCTGGCCTGCCGGGATGCTGCCCCTCCTCCTCCTGTAGAGGACTGGAGCCCAGCCGAGTTCGACGACGCCGCGCTCATCGACGGCCTGGGCAAGCGGCTCTTCGACCGGGCGTCTCGACTCGCCCGCCGCGGGCTCGTCGTCGAGGTCCTTGGCGACGGCAGCCCGACCGCTCGTCTGCCGACCTGCACCGTGCGCTTCCTCGTGCCCCACGATCTCGGCTATGCGAGGTGCGACTGCAAGGTGCCGGAGCTCTGCGAGCACGTCGCCTTGGCGGTCTTCGCCTGGCGTCGCGCGGCGCGGGTGCCGTCGATCGTCGAGCTCGGCGCTCGTGCCGACCTGGACCTCTCGTCGCTGGAGGAGCTCGTGGACCTGTCACGGGGGCTCATCGAGGAGGGCGTGGTGAACGCGCCCGAGAGCCTCGTCCAGCGCTTCGCCGTCGTGCGCTCCAGGCTGGCCGAGCACGACATGGTGTGGCCGCTGGATCTGTGCGAGGACATCGAGGATCTCCTCGGGGCCTACCGCGCCCGCAGCGCCCGCTATCGCTCCGAGCTGGCGGCGGAGCTGCTGGTGGAGCCCACGGCGCGGCTGCGAGCGGTGCAGGCTCGGGGCCGGACTCCACCGGGCTGGGTGCTCGGGACCGCGGAGGCGCGCCAGACCTCGCTGGAGAAGACCACCTTGGTGGCGCTGGGCTGTCGCATCGAGGCCTTCGGCCGCCAGCGCCAGGCAGAGGTCTACCTGGCGGAGCCAGGCTCGGGGACGGTCCTGGTGCTGCGCCGGACCTGGAATCCCCGAGACGACCAGGAGCCGCCGGACGCGCCAGCTCTTGCCAGGCGCGTCGTTGCGGGTGGCGTCAAGCTGCGCGCCCTCGCCGCGGGCCAGGTCATCACCCAGGTGGCTCGGCGGCGGGCGAACCGCCTGCTGGTCCTGGGCCGAGGCCGGACCTCCGCGACACCTCAGCCCGGTGACTGGGACAAGCTCCCGCCGCCGTTGCGGGTCTCCTCCCTGTCCGAGCTGGCGCACCACCGTGCCAGTCGAGCTCCGCGCATGCTCCGGCCTCGGCTGCTCGCAGAGGGCGTCGTGGTCCTTCCGATACAGAGCGTGCTCGGCTTGCGTTGGGCGGCCGGAGAGCAAGCTGCCGTCGGCCTGATCGAGCTCCCCGGGGGCGAGGTGGTCGAGGTCGTCAAGCGTCACCGCGGCGTCGTGCCCGGCGCCTGCGCCGCGGTCATCGAGGCGCTCTCGAGCGAGCCCCGCTTCGTGGCCGGGGAGCTCACTCGTGGCCCCGGGGGCTTCGAGCTCGACCCGCTGTCCATCGTCACCTCTGATGGGGTCGTAGTGGTCGAGCTGGCCCCGGCCAGGCCGGTCCATGGGACCTCGCGTGGCGAGTCCGCGCCGATCGAGCCCGTGGGCGAGGCGCTGTCCGCAGCCCTGGCCCTGCTGGCAGAGGGCGCCCACGTGGGGCTGTCCTCGGCCACCTCGTCCTGGGTCCAGCGCCTGGGACACGGCCAACAGCGCCTGGAGCGCGTGGGTCTGGCTCGCTGTGGCTGGGCGCTGGCCACCGTGGGCGTCGCGGCGCGGGCCGCCAGGAGCGGTGGAGACTCCGGGGCCCTCGTCGATGCCTGGCTCGACGCTCGGATTCGCCTGGGAGTGGCGGCGGAGCGCTTGTAGGCAGCTCTTGGCTGGAATGTGTCGCCCGCTACAGCGTCTTGTGCGGCTCCAGATCCGGGTCCGGTGGCGACAGGAGTCGAGGTCCGGACAGGGTCTCCGAGTAGCCCCCCGTGCGGATCCACTCGTCGATGTGCTTCGCGCGCATCACCGTCATCGGGTGGGTGCGCCAGGCCGTGATGAGGAACTTGTAGAAGGTCTCGAGCTCCTCGTCGGCCTCTTCGTACTCGCGGGCCTGCACCATGAAGGCGTTGAGGTTCATCTGGTCCGCCATCTCGCGTGAGCCGGCGGCCATCTTCATCATCGTGCGCAGGGCGACCTCTTCGTTCTGGACGACGAGCAGCCCGGCGCGGTCGCCGGAGAGCTCGGCCTTGCGGTACCAGTCGTAGAGCGGGATCGACAGCCCCATGCCGACCACCTGGCCGATGTTCAAGGTGAGCTCGCCGACGATCTCGAGGATCTTCTTCATGTTCTCGGCGACCACCCGGTAGAGCACGTGGTGGCACTTGATGTGGCCCAGCTCGTGGCCGATGACGAAGTCGACCTCGTCCTCGTCCATGAGCGCCACCAGCCCGCTGGTGATGCCCACGAGCGGCTGGGTCTCGCCGTAGGTCCAGGCGTTCGGGATGGGGCTGTTCACGATGTAGAGGTCGGGGACGGGCATGTCGAGGATCTCGCAGTCCCGGACGAAGCGCTCGTACAACGGCGCGAACTGCCGCGGGCCCGCCTTGACGGCCATGCCTGTGAGCTGCAGGGCCAGGATCTTCTCGAAGCCGTGCTGCATGAGCTGCTTGACCATGTGCTCGAAGCCGGGGACCGCCCGGAGGACCTTCATCGCCTCCTCGTCCCTGGGGTGGATGAAGTCGTCTTCGTCGATTCCGTTCAGAGTGCGGCGTTTCATGCCCACAACGCTAATCACCAATCTCCGAGCAGTCCGAGTGAGGCTCGACCTCGTCGCCGAAGACACCGCAGCCGTCCTCGAGCTCGACGACCCAGGTGGTCGGCTCCGCTTCGCAGGTCACGTTGGTGTCCTGTCCCGCCACGAGGACTGCCTCCAACCGGCTCCACACGTACTGCGCGTGCCACTCCACGGCCTGCATCTCGTGCCCCTCGACGAGGTCGGCGGGGCCGTAGAGGTAGAGATCCGCCGCATCCAGGCGACCACCGACTTCGACCTCGATCGTGTGCACGCCGTCGGCGCAGCTGGCGCTGGCGTCGCGAAAGCGATCGGTGCCGCCGTCCTCTTCCTCGATGGTCTCCCGCGAGCGGGGGTCGTCGAGCAGTGGGACCTCTTTTGTGCCGTAGAGCCCCACGATGCCGTGACTCATGGGGTCCTCGGCCAAGGCGCCGCCGACCACCCAGACGCCGTCTGCGTCGATCTGCACGTCGTGGAGGTCCAGCACGGTGGGGGTCCCGATGCCCAGGACCTCCCAGCCATCCCCCCGGTCGATGCGGATGGTGCCGCTGCGCCCGGTGACGACCATGCAGTCGGTCTCCAGCGCGACACCGGCCAGGGGAGGGACCGCCTCTGGGCTGATGTCGACCCAGCCGCCGTCGATGCGCTCCAAGACGAGGCCCTGGGCGTCTCCGCCCACCGCGACGATGCGGCCGTCGTTGCCGGTGACCGAGACGAGGAGCTCGTCGGTGCCGCTGTCCTCTGCGCTCCACTCCGAGCCGTCGAAGCGCAGGATCCGCCCCTCCGGACCCACGGCGAAGGCCTCGTCCCCGTCGGACCAGACCTTGAAGAGCGGATCCTCGCGCAGTCGGGTCCAGCCCTCTCCGTCGAACTCCCAGAGGCCCGAGTCGCCGACGACCCAGTCACCCCACACGCCGAAGAGCGTGTCCTCGCCGAGCACGTCCCGTCGGACGACGTCCTCTTCGACCCGCAACACGCGCCCGGCCTCGCCCACCAGCCAGGTCCCCGACGAGTCCGACGCGGCCCACCAGAGGTCGCCCTCCGTGTCGAGGGGGAGCTCGCTCCAGAGCTCGCCCTCCAGGCTCCAGGCGGCGGGCCCGTGCCTTGCGTCTGCGCCGACGACCAGCGGTCCGGCCGCGAGGCTCAGCAGGGCCCCCGGCTCGTCTCGAGCGACCAGGCGCCACTCGGGCGCTGCCTCGACCCCGGAGTCGGTGGCGCAGGCGAGCAGTGCGAGGATCATGCTCGGCACAATAGCCGTCTTGCCGTACTGACGAGGGTGTATGCTCGTACGTACCATGCGCAAGACACTCACCCGGACGGGAAACAGCCTCGCCGTCGTGCTCGACAAGAAGCTGCTGGCGGCAACAGGCATCGACGCGGACACAGAGATCGAGATCTCGACCGACGGGGATGTCATCGTCATCACGCCAGTCCGGTCGGGCGAGCGGACCCGCGAGCTCCGCGAGGTCATGGAGGACCTGAACAGCCGCTACGCCGGAGCGTTCAAGCGCCTTGCCGAGTGAGCCTCGCTTTCTGAAGCTCGACGAGGTCCTCGCCATCCATGCCCAGCAGATCGAGCTCTATGGCGGGAGCCCGGGCTTGCGGGACGGAGGGCTCCTCGAGTCCGCACTCGCGATGCCCGCCGCCTCCTTCGGCGGAGCCTACCTCCACGGCACCCTGCACGAGATGGCGGCGGCCTACCTCTTCCACCTGGCGAGCAACCACCCCTTCGTGGATGGCATCAAGCGCGTCGGGTTGGCGGCTGCCGGTGCATTCCTCGGCATGAACGGGATGCGGCTGGTCGCGTCAGAGGACCAGGTGGTCGACATCACGCTCGGCGTCGCGGCGGGTACGGCGACCAAGGCCGACGTCGCGGTCTTCCTCCAGGAGTTCACCGAGCCTCGGTGATCAGTGCTCGTGCCCCTCGGCGGCTTCGCCGAAGATCCGGCCGATGCCCAGGCCAACGGCCCAGTCGTAGTTGCCGACGATCGGGACGCGCGCGTCCGCGGAGAGGGCCCAGCGCTCGTTGGGAGCCCAGACGAAGCCGCCCACCGCGGCCACCTCGGCGAACTGGCCCGGGGCTGCGGACCCGGCGGCGCCGATCCAGGGCACGCCGTCGACGCGGCCGAGGCGCCGAGCTCCCTTCAGCGTGACCGTGCCGTAGGGTCTCTGCCTCGTGCCGTCGAGGCCGTCGTAGAGGGACACCCGGCCCTGTGCGGATGCCGCGAGGAGCCAGGCCGCGCCCCACACGACATCGGCGGAGAGCCAGGGATCGGCGCTCCCGGTGGACAGGGGGGTGAAGGCGAAGCCCTGGTTGGCGCTTCCGCTGGGAAGGGAGATCCCTGGCGCCACTCGCAGGGCCAGGTTCGGCTTGTCGATCACGCGGGCCTGGGCCGAGATCACGGTGTCCCGTGTGTAGAGCGCCGGCGCCCGTCGATAGGCCGCCGTCGTCAGGGTCACCGACCAGCGGTCGGACCAGGGCGCCTCGAAGCCGAGGGCCAGCTGTTCGCTACGGCCTTGATCGTCCCCGGCGACGAGTCCGGCGGTGCGAACCACGTACTGCCCGGGCTCCATGCCGCCGTCGTACTCAGACCTGCCGACCGGCAGGGTGCTGTCCGCTCACAAGCTTCACTGGGCTTCGGCCGGTCCGGCCGCCAGCATCCAAAACAGCATCGTCATCGCACTCATCCTGCCTCCGATAGCCGCTTCCGCGTCCTGACTATCGCGTGCCCCGGACCATGCCGTCGCAGAATCGTCTTGATATTGACTTTCAGTTGCAACTAATTGATTTGACTACACTTTTTTATGGCCATAGCCTCGACGGGTGTCTACTGAACGAGCCCTCGCTGTCGCGCTTTCACTGAACGCGGCCTTCCTCGTCGTGGAGGCCGCGGCGGGCTTCATCACAGGGTCGCTGGCGCTGTTGTCCGATGCCGCCCACATGCTCGGGGACGTTGCAGCCCTCGGACTCGCCCTGGCCGCTGCGATCGTCGCGAAGAAGGCCGGTGGCCTCGCGCAGACCTACGGACTTCGCCGGGTCGAGGTCCTCGGGGCCTTCGTCAACGGCCTGCTCCTGCTCGCGGCCGCTGGCTGGATCGTGCTCGAGGCCATCGAGCGCCTCGTCACCGGCATCCCAGAGGTGGCGGGGCTCCCGATCCTCGTGGTCGGCGTCGCGGGACTGGTCGTGAACCTCGGCAGCGCGGCGGTGCTCATGAAGCGGGAGGGGCTCAACGTGCGCGCGGCCATGCTGCACATGCTCACGGATGCCCTCGGCTCCATCGGCGCCATCGTCGCGGCGCTGGCGGTCCTGCGCGGCTACCAGTTCGCGGACGCAGCTGTCTCCTTGCTGATCGCGGTGCTGGTGGTAGCGGCGACCTGGCGCTTGTTGGCCGACTCGACCCGCATCCTCCTCCAGTTCGCACCCGCGGGCACCGACGTCGACGCGATCCGAGCGGACCTCGAGGACCTGCCCGGGGTGGCCGGTCTGCACGACTTCCACGTCTGGACCTTGGACGGCACCGAGCCCATCGTGAGCGTCCACGTGGTCGTCGAGCCAGGCACGCACCCCTACGAGCTCCACGCCGCGGCGCTCGATCTGCTCGCGCAGGACCACTCCATCTGCCAGGCGACCGTGCAGGTGGAGACCTCCGCTCAGTCCGTGTCGTAGAGCGCCTCGATCGAGGCCACCACTTCTGCGTAGACCACCGGATCGATCTCGCTCAAGGGGATGCCCTCGAGGCGGTAGCCGGGCTTGTCCGAGTGCACGCCTCGCACGAAGGTCAGCTCGCGAATCTCCTGCTGCTGCTCGAAGTCGTAGCCCATGCCGAGACCGGGCTGGAAGTCGAGGACCGCCGTGACGTCGCTGTTGCGGAAGGGCTTCACCATCCACAGGACCACGCCGCCGTCCTGGGGGGTGCCTCGGATCCAGCGTTTCCTCGCCATGAACCCGCGCAGGCGGCCCGTCCCGACGTCCTTTGCGATCCAGTTGTCCAGGCTCCGCACCGTGCCATCCACAGGCGCCAGCGCCGGGCGGTCCAGCTGCGGGAAGGGAGGCAGCATCTCGTAGTCCGCGAGGACCTGGGCCCAGGCCTCTGTGTCGGTCATGCGCAGGGGATGGGCCAGGCGGATCTCCGCGTCGATCTCGACGGTCTCGTCCTCGAGGTCCGCGAAGCTGCCGTCCTCTGCCACCCGGAAGGCCCGGGTGCCGTCCCACCAGAGCAGCTGCTCTGCCAGGCGCCGGTTCACGGGGTTGGTGAAGACCTCGCGCCAGGCCTCGACGGACCAGCTGCGTCCGTCGATCATCGCGGATTCCAAGCGCTCGATGGCTGCCTTCACACCAGTCTTCAGCTGCTTCTTCAGGGCCGAGAGCTCCTTGCGCCTGGCCTTGTCGTCCTCTGTCTTCGCCTTGGGCAGGGCCCGACGCTTCGCGCCGTCCAGGAAGATCGAGAGCGACAGATCGTTCGCCAGCCGCAGGGTGTAGGTCCGCTCCGCGTAGACGAAGTCCCGCTGTCCTCGAGCGTCGAGACCGAAGTCCGAGAGCACCCGCTCGGCGAGCTCGTCGCGGCTCAGCCCGAGCTTCTTCGCCGCCTCGTCCAGGGCCAGGCCCGCGCGCTCCCGAAGGCCGTTGCTCCGGGCGCGGCGTGCCCAGTGATCCACCCACTGCAGCGCCGCGGATGACCCATGCCGTGCGAGCGCCTCGACCTTGGCGAAGGCCTCGAGGTGGTCGCCGGAGCGCGCCTTGTCGTCCAGACTGCGGCCGTAGTCAGCGAGCTCGGACTCCTGTGCGAAGACGCCGGTCAGCTGCACGACCCAGCCATAGCGGTGCTCCTTTGTCCCCGCGGTCCGCTCCCCGAGGCCGGCCCTGAGCGCCGAGGCGCTGTCAGGGTCGAAGAGCGGGCGCAGGCTCGAGAGGTCCTCTCGATCGGCCAGCGCCGAGATCAGGCCGCGGAGGGCCCTTGGCGACACCGGGGTGCCATCCGACAACGACAAGGACAGCCCCTCCAGGGAGACCGGCGCCTCGGCCACCCGCCTGGCGAAGCGCGACTCCAGCTCGGCGAGGTCATCCAGCCCGAGCTCGGACAGGGGGCGCTCGCCAGCGGCGAGGCAGGCCTCGAGCACGCCCGCGAGCACCTCGCGGACCTTCTTGCTCTTCTCCTTGGCCATCGCGGCCTCGATGACCTCTACGTGCTCCGGGCCGGCGACGGCGAGGTAGAGCTTCGCTGCCTCGATGCGCACGTCGGCCTTCTTCGCGGACAGGTGCTCCGGCGCGAGCACGCCCAGCTCCCCCAGGACCTTCGGGGCCATGGACTTGGCTATGCCTTGGCTCGACACCATCAGGTATTTCATGAAGTCGATGGCGCCGGGCCAGCCCGTGCGGCCGTACCACCACCACAAGTCCGCGAGCCCCCAGTCCTCCATCGTCGCGAGCATGACCTGGACCGCCGCTTCCGCCCCCGGACCGAGCGCGCTGAGCACGTCCATGGCCCGCTGGCGTCCGTCCTCGTTCCAGCCCGCCTCCTCGAACATCCGCGCGCCGGCGGTGACCTCGTCGGCGAGGGGGAGGGGCGCGTCCGCCTCGGCTGACAACAGCGGCTTCAGGGCGGCGAGGACCTCTGCCGCCTTCTCCTTGGCGGCCGTGCGCTCGGCGAGCGCCTTGCCGCGGGCCGTGACCGGGATCGCGGCCAGGGCACGGGCCGCGCCAAGGCGGCTCCCCTTCTTGCGAGAGGCCAGCGCTCGGTCGATCACCTCGATGGCGCCTGGGTCCGAGAGGCCATGGACGGCGGCCTCGCGCACCCCCGAGTGGCTGTCGGCGAGTAGCTCGGCCAGCTTCGGCCAGGCCAGCTCGCCGCCAGCGGAGGCCAGGCCCCAGGCCACGATGTCCCGCTGGGGGAACTTCGCGATGTCCTGCTCCGAGAGCGTCGGCGCTGCAGCCCGCGGCAGCTTCTTGAAGGCTTCCAGCGCCCTGGAGCGCAGGTAGGGGTCGCCGCGGGGCCAGGAGCGAATGGCGTCGCAGGCCCTCTCGAGTGTCAGCGGCAAGGGGAGCTCGGGCAGCCAGCTCCAGATGGCTCCGTCACCGTAGCCGCGCTTGTCCGCCTTGAAGCACGGGGCGATGTGTCGCTCGATGAACTCGGGGCCAAAGACCTGCCACGCGCGGGCGTAGAGCGGGGCGAACTTCGCGTTGCAGGGCTTCGAGAGCGACTCGACGAAGAGGTCCGTATCCGCCAGTCCCGCCTTCGCCAGCACGATGGCCGCCATGTGGAGGCCGAAGCGCTGGGGCTGGCTGCGATCGGCCTGGACCAGCGCAGTCGCCAGGCCCTCGGGCACCGGGTCCAGCTTCTCCGCGACCGCCAGGACCGTGGGCCCGTAGTCGAGGTTCAGCACGACACGGGCAAGCTCCTCCGGGCTGGCGTGCGGCAGGAGGCGGCCGACGACCTTCTCGGACCAGATCGAGCACCCGGGCTCCCCGGCCGCCTTCGCGAGCGCCTTGCCCCCGACGGCGCCCGGCCACACCGCGTCGAAGTCCTCGAGGCTCCAGTTCGTGCCCTCGGCCTCGAGGCTCGCGATCAGCTCGAGGGTCTCGGCTCCCAGCTGACCTGGTTCGAGCGCTCCGTGGACCGCGAGCCGGAAGCCCAGGCGGCTCTTCATGGGCTCGGGCAGGGTCGGCCACAGCGCGACGAGGGGGTCTCGGTCCTCGAGGGCCTTCACCATCTTCTTGAAGAAGCGGGAGCGGGAGTTGGTCAGCCCCGCCATGTTCGGCTGCTTCGAGATCCGCTCCAGCAAAGAGGCCAGGTCCGCCCCGGAGAACGGGGCGCCCGCGGCGTCGTCCATGGTCGACCAGAACCAGCTCCCGGTGCTGCAGTCGAGGGTCCCGGCCCGATCCAGCTCCCACAGCAGGGCCCCCGCGGGCTTTTCCCCCAGGAGCGACTTCAGGCGGTCGCAGATGTCGTAGGCGTCTGTGTACTTCTGGAGGATTGTGTCGATTCGCGGGTCCATACCAAGCCTTTACGCGCTCTTGGCAAGGCCTGCCCGGTAGACGCCCTGTATACTCGCCGCGGCACCGACGGATCAGGCCTTGCTCGCTCTGTTCTCCGTCCTGGCACTTGCCCAAGAAGCGCCCCCTGTCGTCAACGGCAACGCGACCTCGGACTACGAGGCGGTCGGCGCGCTGCTCGCGTGTAGCGGCAGCTGCTTCACCTTCTGCTCGGGCACGATGATCGACGAGGAGTGGGTGATCACGGCCGCCCACTGCATCAGCCCGATGAGGAGCTACGACAACGGCGGCTACACGATGTGGTTCGGCGTCGGGCCGCGTCTCGGAGAGCTCGACGACTACAAGGAGATCGTCAGCTACGACGAGCATCCGCAGTACAACAGCTACTCGCTGGACCACGACATCGGCATCGCGAAGATGAAGCCGCTCACCAGCGTGGACCCGATCTACCTCAACGAGGAGTCCATCGACAACAGCTGGAAGGGCGTGGAGCTCCAGTACGTCGGCTACGGCGTCACGAGCGACAACGCCAACGACGGGGGCGTCAAGCGCACGGCCGCGATGCCGATCTACAGCTACGACAACGGCTTCGTCTACACGGCCGACACCGCCGACATGCAGAACATCTGCTACGGCGACAGCGGCGGCGCCGCGCTGGAGGATCTCGGCGGTGGGATCTACGAGCTCACGGGGGTCAACTCGCACGTCTTCGGCGTGACCTACAGCAACTACATGTGCGAGGGCGGCGGCTCCGGAGCGACCCGGGTCGACAAGCACCTCAGCTGGATCCAGGGCTACGTCGACGCCGGCGGCTACGACCCGAACGAGGATCCCCCCGAGGAGGACCCGCCAGAGGACGATCCCCCGGAGGACGACCCCGAGGAGGAGGAGGGTGAGGGTGAGGGTAGCGACGGTGCCTTGGACGCCTTCGCCGAGCCCATGGTCGTCACCAAGGGCGGGAGCTCCGTCGTGAAGCTCCACGTCAGCGCGGACGACTACCTCATCACCGTCACGGATCCCCCCTGGCTCGGCCAGGCTCGCGTCGACGGCAGGCGCGTGCTCTTCGAGTCCAACGGCAGCGACCACGGCAGCGACTGGTTCGTCATGGACATCCACACCGAGAACGAGACCGTCGAGGTGCTGGTCGACGTCGAGGTCGTCGAGTCAGCCACCTACGAGGACATGGGGGGCTGTGCCTCCGCAGGGACGAAGGGTGGCGGTCTGTTCGCTCTGGCCCTCGCTGGACTCCTGATCCGTAGGAGGGAGTGATGCCTGGACCGCGCTAGTCGGGGCCGGGCAGAGCCTCGTCAGCCCTTCGCACGCACAACTCGAGCGAGGGCAGGAGGTCCGATTGATCGAGGGCTTGTTCGAGCAGTCGCGCGCAGAGGGCGACCAGCTCAGGGCTCGACACGCCGGAAGCCCGCGATCATGCTTCGATGGTGGGCGAGGTCGGCGTCGCGGTCCGAGTCGGACGGCCAACCCGGACTCATCGCCCTGGCCAGCTCTCCAGCGCGGGCGCATACCCGAAGACGTTGTTCGGGTGTCGTTCCTCGAAAGTCGTCGAGCCATGCCTCGTGCTCGAGGCGGTTCAGGAGTGTCCAGTCCCGTTCTACGAAGCCCTTGACGTAGTCAGCGTCCATGGCAAGGAGCTTAGCCGTTAGGAGTTCGGATGAAACAGGTCGGGTTCGTCGTCGTCGGGGTGGTGTTGGGGTTCCTCCTAGGAGGCATCGGACCCAGGATGGAACTCGCCGACATGCGCGACGCGCTCGCCGAGGCCACGCAGCGGGCCGACGATGCCGATCGGTCGGCGATGCGGAGGTCGGCGCCCTCCCTGTTCCTACCCGGCGTCTCGCAGAGCTACTCGGCCCCGGAGCCGGAGTCGTCCGAGGAGCCGGAGGACAAGGTCTTCGAGACCGAGGACGGCAACGCCTCCCTCACGATCCAGGGCGCCGGGGGCGAGGGTGCCGAGGCCGGGCCGGAGGACCCCTTGGAGCGCTTCGACCTTGCCGCCGACGCCCAGCGCATCCGCGCTCGGCAGTCACGGGAGGCGCTGCGCCAGCAGGGGGACCTCTCCGACGAGCAGATGGCGCGCGTGGACGGCATCGTCGCGAGCATGAACGACGAGCTCGCCATGCTGGGAGACGACGTCGTGGACCTCATGCTGAGCGACCAGGATCCCTCGGCCCAGGACATGCTGGGTGTGTCCCACGACGTCACGGGGGTGCTCTACGAAGCCCAGGTCGCGATGGACGACCTCGTCTCGGAGAGCGGCAACCCCGTGGAGCGAGAGGCCAGCGAGGTCTGGAACCACGTCGACCTCGACGCCTTCCGTGAGGGGGTCGAGGATCTCGACGCCGCGGGCTTCGGTGACGCTGACGAGGGCGGTCCTTGAGGGCCATCCGGGACGCCTTGCTGGTGGCCAGCTTCGACCTCTTCGAGTCGGTCCGGTCGCGGAAGTTCCTGGCGCTGTTGGTGCTGCACGTGCTCGGCGCTGTCGTGTCGACCCTGGTCTTCGTCAAGATCCTCGCCGAGTTCGAGACCGTGCTCGCCACGCAGCTGGGGGTCGCCGAGACGGCCAAGCCGGGCACGATGACCGAGGAGCTGATGAACTCTCCGGAGACGCTGGAGGTGCTCACCGGGCTCATGCAGGACGCGGAGCTGGCCAAGGAGCTCGTGAGCGTGCCTCCGCTGGCCTTGTTCTACGGCTGGATCGCGCTGTTCGTGCTCCCGGCGCTGGTGGTCTTCACCTCCAGCGACGCCATCTCCGCCGAGCTCTCGTCCGGCTCGGCGCGCTTCGCTCTGTTCCGCACCCAGCGCCTGTCCTGGGCGGTCGGCAAGCTCGGAGGGCAGGCCTGCCTGCTCTTCATCATGGTCTTCCTCGGCGCCATCGCGGTCTGGATCGTGGGCGCCCTGAGCCTGGCGGGCTTCGATGGACCGGGCACGGCCTGGTGGCTCGCGCGCCTCGGGCTGCGGGCCTTCGTCTACGGCTTCGCCTTCCTCGGACTGGCGCTGGGGATCTCCCAGATGACGCGGTCCGTGAACGGGGCTCGGGCCTTCGGGCTGATCGCCCTGATCGCAGTCGGTGTGCTCGCGTCGCTCTCGATGTGGGACGAGGCCATCGAGTACGCCCCGGTCCTCATCCCGACCCTGCAGCCGATGTTCCCCGGGACCCACAAGCTGACCCTGTGGCAGCCGGACCTGGCGGCGCGCGGCCCCTCGATGGCGATGCTCCTGGCGCTTGGCTTCTTCTACTTCGGCATCGGGCACGCCGTGATGGTGCGGAGGGACGCGTGAGCCCTGCGCTTCGTCTGCGGGGTGTGCGCAAGGCCTACGGGAGCGTGCAAGCCCTCGACGGCCTCGACATCGAGGTCCCCCGCGGCGTGGTCTGCGGCCTCGTCGGTCCCAACGGGGCTGGAAAGACGACCGCCTTCGGCATCGTCGGCGGCGTGCTGAGGGCCGACGCGGGAGAGGTCGATCTCCTCGGCGCCGGACGCTTCGACCCGAGGGTCCACGCGGGTCGCGTCACGCTCCTGCCCCAGGACTGCGAGCTCAACCCGCACACCGCCGTCGAGGATCTGCTCGTCTTCTATGGCCGCCTGCAGGGGCTCTCGAAGACCGAGGCGAACAGGGACGCCGCGCGATCCCTGGAGCTGGTGGATCTCTCCGACCGGAGGCGCATGCGCGTCAAGCAGCTCTCCCACGGCATGCGACGCCGGGTCGCCGTCGCCCAGGCCTTCCTCGGGGATCCGGACCTGGTGTTGCTCGACGAGCCGAACTCGGGCCTCGACCCCACCCAGGTCATTCGCCTGCGCGAGCTCTTCCAGGCCCAGAGCGGCCGGCGCACGCTGATCATCTCGAGTCACGTGCTCCACGAGCTGCAGGCCACGTGTGACTTCGTCGTGATGATGGACAAGGGTGTCTGCACGCTGTCCGGGCCGCTGGACGAAGTCACCCGGGTCGGCCAGCGCGTGACGATCCACATCGAGGGCGAGGCGCCGCTGGAGGCTCTGCGGGCTGCGCTCCCGGACGCGCAGATCGAGCAGGAGCGAGAATCCATCGTGGTCCTCGGGCCGCCGAGGACTGGCGTGGCGGAGCTCAACGCCCGGGCGCTTCGCGTGCTGCTCGACCACGACGTGCCCATCGAGTCCGTCGAGCGAGGCCAGTCGCTGGAGGCGCGCTGGCTCGACACGCGTGACACCGCCTCGAAGGTCCGCCCCGCCCCCACGGAGGGTTAGCGTCAAGAGATGTTGTTGCTCGCAGCCACTCTGGCCACCGCCGCGCCCCTGGAGCCCTCGGCGGACCGCGCCGGTCTGCCGGTGGCGCTGCCAGCCTGGTCGCTGCTCGTCCAGGACCTCGACGGGGACGGCTCGGTCGAGCTGGCGGCGGTGAGCCACGGCACCGAGCCGGTCTGGTACCACCTCGACGGCGGAGGCACCTTCCACGAAGGATCGGATCCTTGGGAGGGAGAGCGGGCCGACCGCCACGGGCTCGCGCCCTGCGATCTCGACGCCGACGGGGACTTCGAGCTGGTCGCGGCGCGTGGGGGGGCGCGCGGGACAGGCGGTACACCCATCGAGATCTGGGAGTATCGGGACGGGCTCTGGGTGGACGAAGGTCAGCGGCTCGCCGAGACCGACGGCGTGCGCATGCGCGGCCTCAGCTGCGTCGACATCGACGGCGACGGCGCTCCGGAGCTCTACGTCCCGGGCCACGCGGGGGACAAGGCCGACCAGCTCTGGTGGCGCTCAGAGGACGGCCAGTGGGAGGACCGGGCCGCCGAGCTGGGGCTGGATCGCATCGAGAGCACCTACGGGGGTGTCTGGGCCGACCTCGACGGTGACCGGGACCTCGACCTCGTGCGCTTGGAGGACGGCGACGTGGGTATCCTGCTGCAGGCCGGAGGCGCCTTCGTGCGGACCGCGTCGCCGCAGCTGACGGCGGTCCGCGACCTGGCCCTGTTGGACCTCGAGAACGACGGGGACCTCGACATCTACCTCGGCCGTGCCGGCCACTTCCGTGACGCCGCGGGGGACCACGGGGCTCGGCTGTACCTCGGCGAGGGTGACACCGACCGGCTCAGCTGGCGCTTTCCCCAGGGCTGCTCGGTGGTGCGGATCCGGATCCAGGGCGAGGTCGCAGGTGGTGGTGCTCGCATGGTCACCCCGACCGAGACAGACAGGATGCAGGCTCGCCTGCGTTTCGCGCCCCAGTACGCGAGCGAGCCCGAGGGCGAGGGCATCGCCGCCTGGGTCAGCCCGCTCCGGCGCCAGGTGCACTTTCGAGCCGGAGGAGGCGAGGGGCGCGTCCTGGTCGGGCTGGAGTGCATCGTCGGCGAGGGCGAGCCCGTGCTCATCGAGGACGACACAGAGAGCACCGGCGTCGAGGCGGGGCGGGTCGACAAGATCCTCGTCAACGACGGCCTCGGTGGCTTCTCGCTGATCCAGGGCACCGCTCACGAGAGCGCGGATGTCGTCGTCGTGGACGTGGACCTCGACGGTGACGACGACCTCTTCCTCGTGGGCGAGACCGTGGCCGGAGTCTGGGAGAACGGCCCGGACAGCCTGCTCATCAACGACGACGGCGTGCTCCGACCGGTCGAGCTCTCGGACCCCCGCTCGCCGGGCAAGGGACAGCTGGCGGTGCCGGTCGACCTGGATGGGGATCGCTTCGCCGAGATCGTGGTGGTCAACGGCGAGTACGACGGCTCGCTGGCCGGGCACAGCCAGGTCTGGGACAACCCCGGCGTGGCCGGCCACCACTGGCTCGAGGTCGAGGTCTACGAGCCCGATGGCCGGGTGCGCTCGCTCTCCGCCCGGGTGCAGGTGCTCGCAGGGGGCAAGGTGCAGCGCCGCATCTCGGCGCCCGCGCCCGACTACCGCAGCAACGGGACCACGGCCACGGTCTTCGGCCTCGGCCCGGAGCGGCTCGCCCAGGTGCTCGTGACGTGGCCCGACGGCAGCGCGGTGGTGCACGAGCGCGTCCCGGCCGGGACGACGCTGCGGGTCGTGAAACCGTGAAGCTGCCGGAGAGCGCCCGGACCGAGTTCGACGCGCTGGTGACCGCTCCGCTCCGGAGCACGCGACAGGTGATTCGGAGCCTGGAGCCGGCGCTGGAGGAGGCCGACGGCGACGCGGAGGCGGTGATCGCGGGTACGCTGGCCCAGCTGGGACGGCTGGAGCGGAAGAGCTCTCCGCTCTACGTCCGACTCGTCCACGCCCTGGCCGCCTACGTGCTCCTCCCCGACCGTGACTGGGCTGTCGTGCGCGAGGTCCACGACACGGTCGCCAGGAACACCAAGCGCTTCGAGCTGACGCTCGGGTGAGCCGGGGATTCCTGAAGCCGCTGGCGGGTCTCCTTGCCGCGGCGATGTTGCTGACCTGGCCGCTGGCGTGGGTCTTTCGGAGCGAGGTCCTCAGCCACCCGAGCCGCGAGGCGGCGTCCCACATCTGGGGCCTGTGGGCGGCCCTCGGCGACGGCCCGTTGATCATCGAGACGGAGCTCCTGAGGCACCCGGAGGGCCTTCGGCTGGTGCTGGTGGATCCGGGCAACCTCCCGGCCTTCGCCCTCGGGAGCGTGCTCGGACCTGCCGCTGGCTACAACCTCGTCGTGCTGTGCGGGGTGCTCGTCGCCGGGCTGGGTGGCTGGCTGATCGCCGAGCGTATCGACGGCGAGCCATGGCTGGGCGCGCTGGTGGCCATGTGCTGCCCGGGGCTGCTCGCGGCGGCCAGCGAGGGCACCACAGAGGACTTCGGTGTCGGCTGGGTCCTGGTCTTCCTGGCGCTGTTGCTGAGGCGCTCCTGGTGGGCCATCCCGGCCCTCACGATGGCCTGGATCACGGGGCCCTACAACGGGCTGTGGGCCTCGCTCATCGGCGGGTCGTTGGGGCTCTGGTGGCTGCTGCGGGACCGCGCGCGGGCTGGCCGGGCTGCGCTGGTGGGCCTTGGCGGTGCCGTGCTCGGCGGGCCCTACTTCTGGGCCGTGTTGACCCAGCGCCACCACCGCCTGCCCGGCAGCGGCGGACACCCACAGTTCGGACACCTGCCGGAGATCATCGAAGCCCAGGACTTCCGCGGGGACATCTGGCACGGCGCGGATCTGACCGACGCCTGGCTGCCGGTGCAGCTCACCGGCGGCGAGGGGGACTGGAGCCACACGGCCTATGTCGGCCTCGTCGCGCTGGTCTTCGGCGTCGCGGCGGTCAACCGGCGTCGGGAGCTCTGGCCCTTCCTGGCTGGCTCCGTGGTCTTCTCGGTCCTCGCGCTGGGTCCGTGGCTCTACTTCGGGGGCGAGGTCCTGCGCGTTGGCGGGGAGCCCCTGCTCGCCCCCGCCGGGCTCCTCGAGGAGGCCTGGCCGGAGCTCACCCGCTTCACGCGTTGGTACCGCGCCGGGTCGGTCGCCGCCCTCTTGCTCGCCCCCCTGGTCTCCACCTGGCGAGGCCGCAGCTCCCTGCTCGTGGCCGCGCTGGTCGTGGCGGACACCCTGATTCTGGCCCCGATGCCCTGGCCGCTGGTCTCGGCGCCGATGCCCTCTGTCGAGGGGCTCGAAGGCGAGGGCGCGCTCATGGAGGTCCCGCCCTTTATTGTCGGAGAGCCCGAGGGGGACGCCTGGCGAGACCAGAACGTGCTCGCCCAGACCCTCCACGGGCGCCCCATCGCCGGCTCGATGATGGGCCTGGGTCCTGCCCCCGAGGCCGGCCCGCTGTTCCGCGCCGCAGAGGTCGGCGACTTCACGGGCCTCTCCGAGGGAGGCTACACATCGGTGGTGGTCTGGAAGCGCCTGACCGATCGACGCCTGTCGCTGAGTCCCGTCTACGAAGACGATGAGAAGTCTGTCTACGAGGTCCCGTGAGGCGTCTCTCCAACGAACTCGTCCTCGTCCTCGCCATGGTCCTCGCCGCGGTCGCCTGGACCTCGCAGCAGTGGTCTGCCTTCGCCGCGCACGCCCCACAGTGGGGCCACGACCTGGCCTTCTTCAACCAGATCTTCTGGTCCGCCGCCCACGGAGGCCAGTGGGCCTCGCCGCTGTTGCTGGAGCCCCAGGGCTTCTTCGAGATGGTGCACTTCCACCCGGTCTTCGCGCTGTTGGTGCCGCTCTACTGGCTGTGGCCCGATCCGCGGACGCTCCAGCTCTTCAACGTGCTGGCGGTCGTCGGAGCGGCCTGGCCCCTGTCCAGGCTGGGCAAGGCGGCCTCCGGGCACGCCGGCTTCGGGCTCTGCGCCGGGCTGGCCTGGCTCGCGTGGGTCCCGGTCCAGTCGGCTGCGCTGGCCGACTTCCGGCCCATGATCTTCTTCGTTCCGGGCTTCGTCGTGCTGCTCTGGGGGGCTTGGACCGGCCGCTGGGTGCCCCTGGTCCTGGGGGCCCTGCTCATCTGCATCACCCGCGAGGAGTCCGGCTACCTGCTCGTCTTCTGCGGGCTCGTGCTGAGCGCCCGGCCGATGGGGCAGGGCACGCGCCGGCAGGGAGCCGTGGTGCTCGGCGTCGGTGTCTGCTGGTTCCTGCTCCTGCTCGCGATCAAGGGCAACCTCTTCTTCCACTTCGATCCGCGCACCTACACCGCGGGCGCGACCGCCTCGGTGCCCGAGGAGCTGGTCGGCGCGAGGCTGGGCTACGGGCTCCGGGTCTTGCTCAGCGGCTACGGGCTCGCCCTGTTGTCACCGATCAGCCTGGTGCTGGCTGGCCCGCCGACGGCCTTCCTCGTCCTCGACTCCTTCCGCGAGTGGCACAGCGTGACGGGGCCTTATGTCCACCTTCGCTCGGCTTCCCTGGCTCTGATCGCTTGCGGTGGCACCCTGGGGGCGGCCTGGCTCTGTCGCCGGGATGCGCGCCTGCCCTGGCTCGTCGGAGCCCTGCTCGTGGTCGCGAACCTCGGGGCCTTCTGGGGGGACCGCCAGCGCCTCCGCGCCATCCACGCCGGCCACGTCGAGGTGCTCTCCAGCTCCCAGTGGCAGGCCCGCGAGGCCCTCCTTCAGCAGGTCGCGCCCGGGGACGCTGTGGGCACGGACTACACGCTCATCGCGCGGCTGAGCGGCCGCGAGCTCTTGTGGAACACGATCCACCTCTACATGAAGGGCGAGCAGGCGAGGCACTGGACGGAGCCCTGGCCGATCACGGCGGATGACCTCGACGTGCTCGTAGTCACCCCCGAAGACCCGGTCCTGCAGCACCTGGGCCCCGAGTGGGAGCGCACCGACGCTGGCGGTGGCTACGAGCTCTGGCAGCAGCGGAAGCCGTCGTCGCCGTGAGTGGGTCCGTGCTGTTCGTGGGCGTGGCGTGACATGCAGCCCTGGCCGTAGATCGACAGCCACATCGTCCCACCGCGCAGCACGCGCATCGTGTCCTTGTACTCGTGGACGTCCGCGACCCACTCGCTGACGTTCCCCTGCATGTCGAGCACTCCGTAGCCAGAGGTGCAGGTGGGGAAGGACCCGGCGGGTCGCTTGCCGCTGTCGTCGCCGACCTCGACCGCGTCGTTGCAGCGCCCCTCTTCGTAGGTGTCGCCGTAGGGGAACAGCAGGCCCTCGGGCCCGGCGCATGCCTTGGTCCACTCGTCCTCTCTGCAGAGGCGCTTGCCCGCTGCCTCGCAGAGGGCGTGGGCGTCCTCCCAGCCGACGAAGACCTTCACGGCGGCCCCGGCTTCGTTCGGGTACTCCATCGCGTCGATGCAGAAGGCGCCCGTCTCGCGCGTCTTGCGCTGTCGCGGGAGGTTCCACTTCTCGGGCCAGTCGACCGCGGCTCCGACCTGCTCGCCGGTGGCGCCTGCCTCGAACTCTCCGGCTGGGATGGCGACCATGCCGGCTGGACAGTCCCCCCGCGGTCCGGTCTCGGGCGGCTCGGTGCGGCAAGCCAGCAGCAGGACGATCAAGGGATGTGGTCGACCCGGCTGACGATCGTCCCGAGGGGCAGCTCCAGCCTCCAGACGAGCTCTCCGTCGGGGGTGTACTCGTCGATGCGGCCCAGCTCCGTCCAGCTCACGAGGATGTTTCCACCCGGCAGCAGCTGCGCGTCGCCCAGGAGCGGGAGGAAGTTCGAGTCCTGCTCGGGGATGCGGAAGCGCTCGGTGTAGATCTTCTCGTCCATGTCGAGGTCGTAGACCACGGCCCGAGAGTGCGGGGGCTCCTTGTGGTCTCCGTTGTCGAACATGACGATGAGCTCCTCGCTCATCTTGGAGACGTGGGGATGCGACCACGGCATCGTCCGGTCGCCTGCGGTCCAGTCGCTGTAGTCGCCGCCCATGATCCAGACGATCTCGCCGCTGTCCTTGTCGATGGCGAGGAAGGAGTCCCAGTGGCGGGCCTCCATGACGTAGACGTCCTCGAGCTCCAGGAGCGAGTTGACGTGCGTCCAGTCCTTCGCGGTCTGGTAGTAGAGGTCGTTGTCGAAGTGGCGGCAAGGGGAGAAGAGCTCGCCTGTCCAGTCGTCGAAGAAGGAGAACAGGGTCTTGCCTTCCCCCTCCTGGTCTCCGAGGTTCCGGATCACGAGCGCGTCCGCGGCGACGCTCACCATCTCACCCTCCCACTCCATCTCGCGGAACTCGGCCTTGACGTAGGCGAGGGTGTCGCCGTTGATCGAGCCTGAGTGATGGCCGTATGGGGCCGCGGTCGTGATCACCTCGCCCGTGGACAGTCGGACCGCGATGACGTCTCCCCCAGCGGAGTGCCTGTCCCTGTGATGTTCGTTGTAGACGATCAGGTCGCCGTCTGTGAGCTCGACCCAGCTGGGCACTGCTCGCTCGGCCAACTCGCTCGCCCAGGTGATGGTGCCGTCGCGCTCCACGATGACCACCGCCGACTCACCGGTCTGGATGATCCCCGCGATGATGGCGCCGCCCTCGGACTCGGGCGCGTCGACCTCGACGGATGGGGAGGGGAGCCAGTCGGGGAGCTCTCCCGGCACATACTGGGAGTCGTCGTCGACTTCGGGCGAGGTACAGGCGAGCAGGAGCAGCACGCCGTCATGCTAATCCCTCTTCGATGACCCTCGCGCGCTCGTGGCCGGTCTTCCTCGTCGCGCTCGCGCTCTACGTCGCGACCTGTTCGACGACCGTCCAGGGCGGGGACGCTGGTGAGTGGATGACGGTGGCCGCCATCGGTGGTGTCGGCCATCCCCCTGGCTACCCCCTCTGGACCCTGCTCTTGCGCGCGCTGGCCCTCGTCCCGATCGGGACCATCGCCTTCCGTGCTTCGCTGGGATCCGCGCTCCTCGCCGCGCTGGCGGTGGCGCTCGTACACCGCGCGGTCTGGCGGGTGACCCTCGACGGTCGCGCGGCCTGGCTGGCGGCCCTCGCCTTGATGGTCTCCGCCACCTTCTGGCGCTACGCCACGGTCGCAGAGGTCTTCGCCGGCGCCGCGGCTACGGGACATGACCTGGGAAGGGCACGTCTGGCTCTCCCTGAGCCCTCAAGAGCGGTAGCCGCCAGGCCGCCTCGAGGGCGATCGCGGTGGACATCTTGGAGGCCCCGAGGGTGCGCTCGGTGAAGACGATGGGGACCTCGACGACCGAGGCACCGCCTCGCACGGCTCGCCAGGTCATCTCGACCTGGAAGGCGTAGCCCTCCGAGCTGACCTCCGCGGCGAGCACCGCGCGGAGGAGCTCCGATCGCCAGGCCTTGAAGCCCCCCGTCAGATCGCGCTGGGGCAGGCCGAGACAGAGTCTCCCGTAGGTGGATCCGAAGCGGGACAGCAGGCGCCGCCTCAGGGGCCAGTTCCGCGTCCCGCCGCCGGGCACGTAGCGAGAGCCGAGGACCAGGTCGTGGTCCTCTGCGAGCAGTCGCACGACGTCACCCGGATCGTGTGAGAGGTCGGCGTCCATCTGCACGACGCGCTCGAAGGGCCGCTCCAGGCACCAGCGGAAGCCCGCGACGTAGGCGCTGGCGAGGCCGAGCTTGCCCTCTCTGCCCAGGACGTCGAGCCCCGGGCGACCGAGCGCTCGCGCCACCGACGCGGTCCCGTCGGGCGAGTTGTCGTCGACGACGAGGACCGCGACGTCCTCTGGCAGGGCGCGCACGAGGACGCCGATGTTCTCTGCCTCGTTGAACGTTGGGATCACCACTGCGGTGCGCATCGGGGTATCCTTAGCATCGGTGCTTCTGGTCCTCCTACTCGCTTGCGGCTCCGACAAAGACATGTCGGAAGCACAGCCTCCGCATGTGTCCCCACCCCAGGTGGCGGATGTGGGGAGTGGGAGCTCTCCAGGGCTGGAGCCGGTCCACCTCGGCAAGGGAGGCCCTGGTGAGCTGCCGCCGGGGGTCTTGCCCCAGCCGACGATGACCCGCGCCGAGATCGCCGCCGGTGATCACTTCATTGTCCGGGGGGCCTTCGACAGCCAGTGCGACGGCGCCGTCCGGGTAGATCTCCTGACGGGGTCCTTGGGCTTCCCGATCGCGGTCCTCCAGCTCACCGACGGCGAGAGCGAGTTCGAGGTCCTCGCACCCACCGGCAACGACGAGATGATGATCACGGCGATCTGCGACATCGATCGTGACGGTCGCCTCAGCCCGAACGACTGGCTCAGCGATCTGGTCCCCCTGGGCAGCGCGACGGAGGACAGGTCGGACCTGCTGCTGCACTGGATGCCGAACATGGATCCCGGCTCGATGGCTCTGGGCGCCCCGGAGCCACGCTCAGAGGTGCCGAGCCCGACGCTCGAGCCCCCGGAGCCTGTGCCTCAGTAGGCGTTCGTCGCGCTTGACGTTGGCGTTGCGATCAAAGTCCCCCTACTGGCTCGAACAGAGCCCTTCTCGAACGGTCAGCGCCTCGATCAGGTGGTCGTTGGTGTCGCCCCCGGTCGCGGCGGTGAAGCCGACGTAGGCGTCGAAGGCGAGGTCGACCCCGACGTCCCCGTCGAACCTGGTCGTGCCGTCGATGACGACGGTCACCACCGATCCGCTGGTCGTGACGCTCATGGAGTGCCAGCCCGTGTCCTCGATCTCGGGGAGCTCGACATAGAACAGCGTCTCGGTCTGGTCCCCGTCGATGGACATCGCCAGGTGATCCGCCTCTGAGGCGTCGATCTCCGGGTTGTAGTAGGTGTCGACCTCGATGGACCAGCCGGGGAGGCCGTCGATGCCGTCGATGCAGCCGGCGGAGCTGTCGCCGTAGCCGAGGCCGCAGCCCTCGTTGCCGAGCAGGGTCACCATCCGGTCCGCGTCCAGTGCGGTGAGGGCGAAGCCGTCCGCGCCGGTGCCGCCGCCGACGAAGAAGTCGAAGGAGATGTCGACCTCGCCCGCGGACGCGACGTAGTCGGTCATGAAGGCCGCGCCGGTCTGGTAGTGGTCGTTGGGTGTGAGCCGCAAGGCCTCCTCCATGGGGAGCCACCCGGCGGGGCCGGCGAACTCGAAGCCCGTGCCCTCGCTCCCTTCGGTGGCGAAGCCGCCCTCCTGGCAGATCGCCGCCTCTAGTAGGACCTCGTTGCCGCAGGAGTCGGTCACGCTCAGCGTCAGGGTGTGCGTGGCGGGGGTGCGCTGCCTCCCGATCCACTTCGCCGAGATGAGGCCGTCGGGCAGGGGAGGGTATGCGTCGACCTCGCCGTCGAGGTCGGATCTCCAGCGGACCGTCAGATCCTCTGGCGCGTCTGCGTCGTCGGTGACCCACGCCTCCAGGGTGAGGGTCTCGCCGACATCGACCACCGCCGAGGCCGCAGGAGAGGTGAGCGAGACCACCGGCGCCTGGTCGCTGGTGGCCGACAGCGGCACACGCACCGCGGTCGTCGGACCCGAGATCGACAGCTCGGCCTCGCCAGAAGCAGCCGTCAGCTCCAGCTCGTGGCCCGCGCCCGGCTGGATGAAGAGGGGCAGGTCCACCGCCGGCAGCGTCCAGCCCTCGCCATCGAGGGCCAGGGTGTCCAGCTCGAGGACGCCGTCGCCGACGTTGGACAAGGTGATCACTTCGATCCGAGTGCCGCAGACGGCGTCGGCGAGCACCTCGTCGCGATCGAGAGCGAGCTTGCCTTCTGCCTCCCCCCCAGGGGTCGACAGCTCGTCCTCTCCGCTCGGGGCGTCGTCGCCGTACCCGTCCGGGCCGCAGGCCAGGAGAGCAAGGAGGGGAAGGGACATGAAGCTAGTACTTGTACTACAGATGATCTTCCGAGTGATCGGAAAATTTTCGATAACGCGAGGAAGTTAGTCCTCGACTCATGAAGTCGGTTCTCCGCGTCGCGCTGTCGTTCTCCTTCCTCTACAGCGGCGTCAGCTACGCCGTCTGCTCCTGTCCAGGAGGCACGGGCTCGCCGGAGGACCGGCTCGAGACCTATGACAAGGTCTTCGTCGGCGCCAAGACGAAGGGGCGCCCCTGGGGCTGTGGGAGCGAGCGCAGCCACACGACCGTCTTCCTCGTCACAGAGGTCTTCAAGGGGGTCGAGCTCGGCGAGGAGGTCACGGTGCTCCACGACACCAACACCGATGAGTGCGGGCGCAGGTACGCCAACACGGAGCACCTCGTCTACACCGACGGGGAGACGACTCTCTGCGATCCCGGTGGGGCGGTCTTCGAGAGCGAGGCGGAGATCGAGGACCTGCGGGACCTCGTCGACTGAAGCCGCTATGGTCGCGGCCTTGCCCAGTCGTCCCAGCATCGTCGCGCTCGTCGGTTCCATCGGTCTCCTCGGGTGGATCACGGTCGGGGCGTACTTGTGGCTGGCGATCGAAGAGCTCGGCCTCCCGGACATCGTGCTGTTCTTCTTCGTGGCCGCCGGTGTCGTCGCCGGGACCATCGGCGCACCCTTGACGTGGTACCTCGCGCGGCCCTACAGCAAGGTCCAGGACGATCCGAGCCCACAGGTCGTGCGCGACGTCCTGCGCTTTCCGGCGCGCATCTTCGCCCTGACGATCTGGCTGTGGCTCCTCCCCTGCCTGGCCTTCCCCATCCTGAGCGTGACCCTCCGCCCGGAGTACCGGGAGGCCAACGTGCAGGTCGTGGTGGCGGGGGTCACGGCGGCCTTCATCGTCGCCGTCACGACCTACTACGCCTGCCTGCGGGTGGTGCGGAGGTCGGTCGCGCCGGCCCTGCTCCCCGACGGGCGGCTGGAGCACCTGGAGCCCTTCCGGCCAGGCAAGATATGGTCCCACGTCCTGTTGTTGATCCTGCTGCTGGGGCTCATCTCCCCGGCGACGATCGCCACCCTGGCCTGGACCGGCCACGCCACGGCGCCGCTCATCACCTACCTGGCGATCGACTACTTCCTGGTCGGGGTCTTCGTCGGTCTCGAGGTCATGGCGGCGATCTCCATCCCCATCGGCCACCTCCAGGAGCGCATGGACAAGGTCCGGAGTGGGGATCTCAGCCAGACCGCGACGATCTTCGGGTTGGACTCCCTCGGCATCCTCACCTCGCGCTTCAACTCGATGGTCCTTGGCCTCCGCCAGCGCGAGGTCATCCGCGAGACCTTCGGGCGCTACGTGACGCAGCAGATCGCCGAGGAGATCCTCTCCGGGCGCGTAGAGCTGGGCGGCGAGCGCCGGGAAGCCACCGTGCTCTTCGCCGACATACGCGGCTTCACCCGGATGTCAGAGAACCTCTCTCCCGAAGAGGTCATCGCCTTCCTCAACGACTACCTTGGCCACATGGTCACCTGCGTGCTGGACAATGGTGGCGTGCTCGACAAGTTCATCGGCGACGCGGTCATGGCGCTCTTCGGCGTCCCCGTGTCCCGTGGACCCCAGGAGGAGGCCCGCGCCGCGCTGCGCTGCGCGCTGGAGATGAGCCAGCGCCTGGAGGAGATCAACGTCGCGCGCCTGGCCGAGGGCAAGACCCCGATCGACATAGGCATCGGCGTGCACTCCGGCGAGCTCATCGCCGGGAACATCGGAGCGCCGCAGCGCATGGAGTACACGGTCGTCGGTGACACGGTGAACGTCTGCTCGCGCATCGAGGGCCTCACGAAGCGCCTGGGCAAGCGCATCCTCCTGAGCGACGCGACGGCCGAGCTGGCCGGTGATGGCTTCGAGCTCGAGGAGCTGGACACCCTTCCGGTCAAGGGCCGTCAGCGCCCGGTCCGCCTGTTCACGCTGTTGGCGTCGTGATCCTCGCTCTCCTCGCCTGCCGCCCCGACCCCGCGCCAGAGGACCTCGAGCAGCTCTGCGGCTACCTCTTCGCCCACCTCGACGACGAGCGGGACCGCGAGATGGAGGATGGGCTCTCCAACCTCGATGCCTGGCTCATCGAGAAGGGGATCGGACAGGACGGGCTGGAGGTGGATCGGCTGGCCGAGGACAGCGTCGTCGACCTCGCGGGGGACAAGACCCACACCGCCGGGGGTGCTGTCGGCGCCGCGGTGGACGATCGCATCACCCACCCGGTGCTCGCCATCGCGGAGGTGCTCATCGTCGCCGATCAGTACGAGGTCTTCGACGGGACCTACGAGGAGTACAGCCGCACCTTCCTGGGCGACGTGGACTGCTTCATGAGCCAGGACTGCGACCGCCTCGACGCGGAGAACGACTTCATCGCCAGGTACGGCGGGGTCATCACCGTCGAGAGCGAGATGCACTCGCAGTCCCGCTGGGTGGACCTCGACGGAGAGCTCGCGTTGATCCAGCGCGGCTGGCTCAGCGGTGAGACGATCGTGAGCATCGATTGGGCCACTGTCGAGGAGCAGTACATCCTCACGGCAGCCCTGCCCCGCGGGGACGAGACCCTGCGCATGCAGACCATCTGGATCAAGGCGGTGCTGGGCGAGGACGCCGCGCCCGAGTCTGCTGCGCTGAACGTGATGGTGAACTCGATGTCGGCGCAGTCCCAGACCATCCAGGACTACCTCGACGAATGAGCTGGGCTCGCCGACGCCAGCGCATGCTCGCAGAGGCGCTGTTCCACCTCTACGCCTTGCGCGTCCTGATCCGCCCGATGTCCGCGCTGGCGGTCGTCTGGGTCATCGGAGCCGTGCTGCACAGCTTCTTTGGCGCACCGGTCGGACAGCCGGATCCGAGCTGGTCCGAGTCCTTCTTCATCTCGTACAACCTGCTCTTCATGGAGCACCTCACGGACCTCCCGGAGCATCCCATCGGGCAGGTCGTGCAGTACACCCAGCCGTTGTTCGGCATCTTCCTGCTCGCCGAGGGCGTCGTGAAGCTCGGCATCACCGTGTTTCGCAAGGAAGAGAACCAGGAGAAGTGGATGTCCATCGTCGCAGGCACCTCGAAGGGCCACGTGATCCTCTGCGGGCTCGGAAACGTCGGCTTCCGGGTGCTGGAGGAGCTCGCCTCGCTCGGTCACGATGTCTTCGCGGTCGAGATCGACGGCGACTGCGCGAACCTCGACCGAGCTCGGGAGCTCGGGGCCGAGGTCCTCGTCACCGACGCCCGAGGGGAGGGCACCCTGCAGACCCTGAACCTGGCACGTGCGCGGGCGCTGATCGTGGCCACCGATGACGACCTCGCGAACCTCGAGATCGCGATGGACGCCCGCGAGCTCGACGGCGAGGTGCCCATAGTGCTCCGCCTCTTCGACCAGCGCCTGGCGGACAAGGTGAAGTCCTCGCTCGGCTTCGAGGTGAGCTTCTCCACCTCCAAGCTGGCCGCTCCGCTCCTGGCCGCGGCTGCCCTCGACGGCGCCGTGGTCGGGGCCCATCGGGTCGGGGAGCACGTCCTCGTCGTCATGGAGCTCAGCATCGACGGCCTCGCCGGGAAGAAGGTCTCCGAGCTGTCTCCGCTGCACGGCATCACGCCGATCGCGATCTGGAACCAGAGCTGGGAGACGTCGCCTTCCGGGACCAGGAAGCTGCAGAGGGGGGATCGGCTCCAGGTGATGGTGTCCAGCAGCCTCATGGACGAGGTCCACGCCCTGAACGCTGGAGCAGCCTGATGCACCCGACGCGGATCGCCGGGAGCTCTGGTAGGGCGACGCGGTGGTGAGGGCGCGTTGATATCGCAACCTGCCGCGTTGTAGTCGATCGTCCGATCAGCTGGTCGGGTCACCCGGCGCGTCCATCACCCTCGGTGCTCGGGCCCCGGCCAGCGACAATGTCCACGAGGTGAACCCACTCCGCCTCCGATCCCCGCCTTCGAGCACGCTATAGACTTGCTCGGCCGAACTCGAGGAGCATGATGCGCTGCTGGTTGGAGCATCCGGAAGGGGTCCGTCGCTGGATCGGTCCTGGTGGCCTGCTGCTCGGGCGCGAAGCCGACTGCGACCTCGTCTTCGAGGACTCCCGCATCAGCCGGCACCACGCGCTGGTCCGCCACGGAAAGCCCGGCCCCGAGATCATCCACATGGGGCGCAACCCCAGCAAGGTGAACGGCAAGCGCGACGAGGGCAGCCGCGCGCTCACCGACGGCGACGAGATCGAGCTCCCCGGTGGCCAGGTGCTCCGCGTAGGGATCGCCGACGCCAACAGCCGTCGGAGCCCGATGGCCTGGATCGTCGAGCGCGCCCTGGGCGGGCGCTACGGCATCCGGCGCTACCCCTTCAGCATCGGCGGGACCCAGGACGACGACCTCTCCTTCCGCAGCTGGCCGGGCGAGGCCCTGGTCGTCCGCCGCGCCCAGGGCTCGCTCTTCCTCCAGTCCACCGTGCCCTGCCAGTACAACGGCGAGGACCTCGAGGAGATGACGCCGGTGTTCCCTGGAGACAGGGTCGAGGTCGAGGGCGAGATGCTCCGCTTCTCCCTGGTCGGACAGGACGGCGAGCGCGTCACGGTGGTCCCGGAGCGCGCTCAGCGCATCGTCGCCCTGACGCTGTCGTTCCTGCCCACCGGCGGTCGCCTCGTCGTGAAGTTCAACGACGACGAGACCCAGGTCTACATGCCGGAGCGGCGCTTCGCGCTCATCGCGACCCTGTTGAGCCCCGTCGGTCTCGACCCGGGCGACTACATCGAGGACGAGGTCGTCTGCAGCCGCGTCTGGCCCCGCAACCCGAACAAGGGACGCGAGCACGTCAACGTGCTGCTCAAGCGAGCGCGAGAGGACCTCGTCAAGGCGGGCCTCAACGGCTTCAAGCTGCTCGAGCGGGCCCGCGGGGGTGGCGCAACTCGCTTCGCCCTGCCCAACGGCTGCGAGGTGGAGATCAAGTGACCCGTCCAGGCGACGATCTCCTCGCGGAGGCGCTGGAGCTCTCAGGGAGCTTCGAGCTGGATCCGGAGCTCATCGAGCGCCTCCGGCAGCTTCCGATCCTGCGTACGGTGCGCCTCGACCGCTGCCTGGCCGTGGACGACTCGGTCGTGGAGATGGTCGCGAAGGTCCCGCAGCTTCGGGATCTGGACCTCGCCTACACCTCGATAACAGACGAGTCCCTGCGGCATCTCGCTGGCCACGGACGCCTGAAGCGCCTGCGCCTGACCTGGTGCACGCAGATCACCGATGCCGGTCTCGTCCACTTGCAGCGGCTGCCCCTGCGCCGCCTGGACCTTGCGTTCACGAACGTCACGGACGCGGGACTGGAGCACTTGCGGGTGCTGCGTAGCCTCGAGGAGCTCAACCTCTCGAGCTGCCCGCGGATCACCCCGGCGGGCCTGTCCTGCCTGCCGGCGGGGTTGAAGCTCATCCTCGCGGAGTGATCCTCCTCCTCGCCTGTCGGTGCGGCGCTCCCGCTGACACCGGGGAACATCGCCCCCGCGAACCCTGCGCGGACCACCGCCCGGAGAAGCGGGTCTTGTGGGGAGACACCCACATCCACACGGCGCTGTCATTCGACGCCTACGCCTACGAGGTCCGTGCCTGGCCAGAGGACGCCTGGCGTTTCGCGCGGGGCGAGGAGGTCGATCTCGGCTTCGACACCAGGCAGCTCGAGGTGCCGCTGGACTTCGCCGCCATCACGGACCACGCGGAGTACCTCGCCGAGATCCCCGCCTGCGTCGAGATGGGCTCGGACGCCTACGACACCGAAACCTGCACGGACTACCGCGACAGCAGCACCTCCAGGGCGGTCCAGCTCTTCGGCCTGAAGATGTCGATGGAGGACCCCGATCGCTTCGACGACATCTGCTCGGTCATCGACTGCGAGCTCGAGGCACGCCGGAGCTGGCAGCTCGTCCAGGACGCCGCCGAAGAGGCCTACGACCGGAGCTCGGCCTGCGAGTTCACGAGCTTCGTCGCATACGAGTGGAGCGGGACGCCGAACGTCGCCAACCTCCACCGCAACGTCATCTTCGCCAACTGGAAGGTGCCGGAGCAGCCCACGACCTACTTCGAGGTCCAGACCGCGGAGGGCCTGTGGGACGCGCTGGAGCGCGACTGCCTCGAGGGCCGAGCAGGCTGCGGGGTCCTGGCCATCCCCCACAACGGGAACACGAGCAACGGGACGCTGTTCTCCTTCGACGGCTCCGCGGACGACGCGGCTCGGCGAGCGCGCTTCGAGCCCCTCGTCGAGATCTACCAGCACAAGGGGGACAGCGAGTGCCGCATGGGCTTCTTCGGCGCCGACGAGTTCTGTGGGTTCGAGAAGGTCCGCCTCGACGAGGATGTCGAAGACTGCGGAGACGAGACCGGCAGCGGCGGGTTGACATACGCAGGCTGCCAGGCGGACCGGGACTTCCTCCGGGGCATGCTGGCCCTGGGACTGGAGATCGACGAGGACCTCGGCGAGAACCCCTTCCGGGTCGGCGTGCTGGCCGCCACCGACACCCACTCCGCGACCCCCGGCGCTGTCTCCGAGGAGCGCTATGCCGGGCACCTGGGCAGCGCCGAGGACGAGGCCGAAGAGCGCCTCTCGTTGCCGAGGCTCAACCCTGGCGGCGTCATCGACAGCGGGGGCGGGCTGATGGCCGTGTGGGCAGAGGACAACAGCCGCGAGGCGATCTTCGCTGCGATGGAGCGTCGAGAGGTCTACGGAACGAGCGGGCCCCGGATCGAGCTCGCCGTGACCTCCGCAGACGGCACGCCGATGGGCGGGGTGCTCCCTTCCGGTGCCGAGGCGACCTTCACCATCCGGGCGGTCGCGGACGAGGTCCCGCTGGAGCGCGTCCAGGTGATCCGTGGCTGGCTGTCGGAGGCCGGTGAGGCCCAGCTGGAGGTCCTGGACGTGGCCGGCTCGGCGGTGGAGGATCCAGACCTCGAGACCTGCGAGCCGAGCCCGGGCGGATCCGAGCTCCTCGAGCTCACGTGGACCGACTCTCAGTGGGCGGGAGAGCCCGCGTTCTGGTACGTGCGTGTCCTGGAGAGCCCGACCTGTCGGTGGTCCTGGCGGGACTGCCTGGGCTTCGACGAAGAGGCCCGCCCGGAGACCTGCGACGACGAGTCGGTCCCGAGGATCATCAGGGAGCGTGCTTGGAGCTCGCCGATCTGGGCGGGTTAGAACCGCCGCTGGATGCCCAGTGTCCCCGAGTAGATCCACCCCGTGGTGGAGGGCAGGGTCGGCTGGGGGTAGACCAGGTCGCTCTCGGACGAGTCGACGCCGTGCCCGAGCAGGTAGAGGGTGAACGGAATCTCCAGGAAGAAGCCGGTCTTCTCTCCCAGGTTCCACATCGCGCCCCCGCCGAGGGTGACGCCGAGGATGGCGCGGGCCGGGTAGCGGTCGCCGCCTTCGACGTCCACAGCGCCCATTCCGGTCACGCCGACACCCGTGAGCCAGTAGAACGCGCCTGCCGATTGCTGGGCGAAGAAGATGCGGAAGCGCGGCTCCACCTGGGCGATCCAGTAGGGCCGAGCTTCGATCGACTCCTGGCCGTAGTCGGCGATCTGCTGATCCTCGTCGAGGACCGTGTAGCCGAGGGTCCACTGCTTGCTACCCAGGATCAGGTTGCCGCGCAGGCCCAGCTCGACGACGTCGGCGAAGCGAAGGCCGAAGCCAGCGCCGAGTCGGAAGCCCTGGGCCAGGGTCAGCCCGTCGGCGTCTGGGTGCCCGAGCTGTCGGAGGCCACGCGCTCGTCGATCACGCGGGCGATCCCGCCCTTGCTGACGCCGCCATCGAGCTCGACGTAGAGGGCGATCGGCTTCTCGACCGCGTCTGCGACCCGTGGGGGCAGGGCGGTCTCCGGGCTCGAGCCCACCGGGTAGTCGGGGGTCGGCTGGTCCGGCCAGAGGTAGGCGCTCTGGGTGACGGCGCCGGTGCTGTCGAGGTGCTGGAAGAGCTGGGGGAAGCTCGTGCTCCGAACCTCGGCCCGGTGACCGTCGAAGCGGAGGTGGCCATCGCTGGTGGGCGCGAGCACCATCTGTGAACCGCTCGCCGGATCGTGCTCCAGGTAGAGCTCTTGCACCGGGTGCTGCTCGGGCACCACCGTCAGGGCGAAGGCGAACGATGCGAGCAAGGTCCACGCATTCGGGCTTTAATGGTCTCGCAGGTGGAGTGAGGAGACAACGATGATCATAGCGTTGACAGCCCTTGGCTGCGTTGGCAGCACGGGTGAGTCCGGCCTGGACAGCAGCGCCGAGTGTGGAAGCACAGAAGGCTTCGTCTACGGCACCGTCACCCGCGGCAGCTCGCCAGCGGCCGCGGCGACCGTGAAGGCCTACCCGGGCGGCGAGGAGGAAGGCTCGATCCGGACACAGACCAACACCGACGGACAGTACGAGCTCAACCTGACCGGCGGCGTCGACTGGGTCATCACCTCCTGGGACAACAGCGACTGCTACAGCGACGACCAGACCGTCTCCGTGGTCGAGTGCGTCGAGGAGGAGATCGACTTCGACCTCGACGAGTGCATCAGCGCCGACAAGCCGAACCTCTACCTCTACCCGGACGAACCCACGAAGATGTCCGTACGGCTGAGGCTGGACCCCAAGCAGAACGTCATCGCCAGCGAGCCTGCGTACGAGGACGGCTGGGCGGGTGTCGCGTGGCCGGACGGCACGTGGACTCAGGGCGGAGAGCGCTTCGACTTCCTGTTCTACGAGGTCGGCCTGACCCCTTCGCAGCACGCCTCCCTGCGCACAAAGCGCGGGATGTGCGCCCAGGATCTCAGCCAGATCACTGATATCGTTCGCGAATACGGCTTCGATGAGCGAGAGGTCTCGGACTTCCACGAGGCCTGGGTCGAGGACCTCCCCGACGCGGATCTGTACGCGGTGTACCCCCAGCGCCACGTCGCCCGTCTCGCCGGCCTCCAGCTGGACCCGCCGCTGCGCGTCGAGCGTCTGTGGCTCGTGATCGAGCCCGCAGAGTCCTGCGATCTCGCACCGATGGACATCCACCCGGTGGATCGGAGCGGCGCCCATGCCGTCGAGTGGGGCGTCGTGCTCGACGGGTTCTAAAGCCAGGACAGCGGCGGGAGCTCCAGGCGCGCGACGACTCCGACGCAGAGGTCGGGGGCGGAGCCGAAGAGGCCGTCGCCCAGGTCCTCGTAGTCCCAGACCGTGGCTCTCGAGGCCCCCTCGAAGCCGAGGGTGATGCCCGAGGGATGTTCGCGGGTCGGCTTGCGCTCCACCGGAGGAAGCCGGACCTCGACGAGGCCGTCCCGCGGGCCGTCCACGGTCCTTGGCGGGAGCCTCCGGCGAGCCTGGATGCGCACGGCGTCGGGGTCCAGGCCAAGGGCCACGTGCAGGGTCTCGGTCGGGTAGCTGATCCCGTGGCTGCTGTGCTTGCAGCGCAACAGGGGGCGCCCGTGCCCCGCGAGGACGAAGACCGTGTCCTGGCTGTGCTCGAAGAACTCGCCCGGGACCAGGGGGAGTCCGTAGCGCCGGAAGCTGGGGATGGACGGCAGGCGGGGGCCGCCGAACTCCAGGAAGCTGAAGCCGAGCGGACCTGGGAGGCTCAAGCCCATCATCTTGGTCGCTCACTCGCTCGCCACCTCGAGGTGGTGGAAGTCGCTGCGGCGCTCCCAGCTCAACCGGAAGGAGGTCGCCCCGTGGCGGACCTCGGTGAAGCGGTCCTCGAGCAGCACCTCGCCGACCCGCTTGGGCAGGCCGAAGAGCTCTCGCCCGACCAGCGTGGCCATGCGATCGTCCGGTCGGATCCACCGGCTCTCGAGGCAGAGCTGGGGCGGGCGGCCGGAGATCAGGCGGGGCGCGAAGATGGCGGCCTCCCTGTAGGTCATGGTCTCCGCGCCGGGGGTCACGACCTTCGGGTAGTCGGCGAGCGCCAGGAGCGTCCCGCAGCCGGGCGAAAAGGGCAGGGCGCGGGCGGGCTTCCTCGCGGGCCACGGCGGGAGGTCGAGGGCCACCAGCACGAGTCGGGTCTGGAGGAGCTCATAGGGTCCGGGCCTGATCCTGCCGTCTTCGTCCAAGCGGTCGTGAAGGGAGCGGAGCTGTTCCTCTTCCCGCTCGTCGAGCTCCTCGAATCACCGCTGCAGCTCCTCTGCGATGGCGCCGAAGAGCTCGATCGGGGCGGGGTCGCCCACGGGAACACGGATGGCGCTGGTTCGGTCGGATGCGCGGAACAGCTGGCTCCGGTGGGTCGTGGGCCCGGCGATGGCCGTGTCGAAGACGAGCCGGTCTGCGCCCACCGTCCGTCCGAAGCCGATCCCCAGGTGGCGGCCGCTGCCCTCGAGGACGAGGAGGAGGTCGTCGTCGAGCTTGTGTTCTTCCCACCGCTCCAAGCCGATCACACGGGCGGCCTCGACGAGCGCGTCTGGGACGCCGGCGATCCTCGCCCGGAGCTGTTCGGTCTCTGTTGTCCGAAGGGCTCTCTCGTCCACGAGGCACGATAGGCCAGGCGCCCGACTCAGGCGGTGACCGTCACGGACCCAGGAGGCTCGCGCTCCTCCTGAGGGCATCCGCCACCCCCCGCAGCGCCCCGGGCGAGGGCGGCACCCCTCCTGCCACGATGCCCGAGGCCACGAGGACCGCGGCCACACCCAGGGTCAGCCCGGCGGCTTCGCGGGCGTCGCCTTCCAAGGCCTCGAGCTCATCGAGATCGAGCTGCCATTGCCTGAGCAGCTCGTGCACCAGGGCCGGCGGGTGACCCTCGCCAGAGAGCGCCGAGAGCGGCTCGACCCTCTCCGCATAGAGCGCCCGGAGCTCTGACAGGGGCGGGTCGGCGAGCTCCACCCGGTACAACAGGCGCACTTCTTGTTGCGTGGCCGGCCGCAAGCTGCGCCGGTGCTTCCTCAGCCAGTCGGTGACCTCTCGCACCGCGCAACGCTACCCGAGGGAGTCGATCCACCTGCGATGACCAGCGGAGAGGTCGACGAAGCGGGCCTGGGCGATGCGCTCGCCTGTGCCCGGCGCGACCTGGACGGACTCGATCTTCATCAGGACCGGGAGCGGTCGAGCCCCGCTCGCCGAGACCCGCCCGCGTACGCGTCGACCCTGGATGTGACGGGCGAAGATCGCGCTGAAGGTGAAGGTGACGCCGCGATGATCGAGGCGGCCCAGCGGAGCAGGGACCCACTCCTCGTCGATGAAGAGCTCGAGCTCGGTCGCGCTCGGCAGCCTGGTGCGGCCCATCGACTCTCTCGTGACCGTCGCGGGAACGGCCAGCAGCATGCGCCCGCTGCTCTCGAAGCCGACGAGCTGGGTCAAGAAGCTGAAGCTGCCTGCGGCGCCCTGGCTGCGCACCTTGAGCGGCACGCCGGCGCGAGGCCGCAGCGCTCGGGCGCGACCGAGGAAGGGAATGCGTCGGCTGTAGGGCGCAAACAGCGCGCCATCGAGGTCCGGCTGTCCGGGACACCGAAGGGAGGCGTAGTCCTGCTGGGGCAGGATTTCGGCCAGAAGCTCGCCGACGAGGTCCATGCGCGCGACGGTGGTCACGCGCTCTTCTCGCCCAGCTGCTCCTCGAGCCACGTGCGACCGGCTTTCTCCATGCGCACGATGCGTCACCCGCAGTACTCCAGGCCCGTCCCTGGGGCCTCCCCGAGCTTGGTCGCCTGGAGGAGCACCTGGCTGCCTTCACCGCGGCCACGCTCGACTCGGGCGCGCAAGCGACGAGCCAGAGCATGCCACCGACCTTAGGTCTTCCTGCGCCTCAGCTCGGCCAGCAGAAGCGTCCGCGCTGGGTGGGCGTGGACTCCGGAGAGCGTGTCCTCCGTGGAGACGCGGGCCACCTGGAGGGACTCTGCCAGCCGCTCCGGGGTGAAGGGCTTGCTGAGGTAGTCGTCCATGCCGGCCTCGATGCAGGCCTCTCGGTCGCCGCGCAGAGCGTTCGCGGTCATCGCGATGACGTAGATGTCCCGGTTCCACGTGCGGAGCCTGCGAGTCGCCTCGAGGCCGTCCATCACCGGCATCTGGACGTCCATCAGTACGATGTCGAAGGCCTCTTTCGCGATGGCTTCCAGGGCCTGCTCGCCGTCCTCGACGACCACGGCGTCGTAGCCGAGGCGCCGAAGGAAGAGCACCGCGACCTTCTGGTTGACCGGGTTGTCCTCTGCCAACAGGATGCGGCGGCGGCTGGGCTCGGGGAAGAGCACGCAGCCGAGGTCGATGGGCTGTATCTCTGCGGCGCGGGCGGTCCCGGCGCGGATCCTGACGTGGAAGGTCGAGCCTCTGCCCTCTACCGACTGGGCCGAGATGCCCCCGCCCATCCGCTCCGCCAGGCGCTTGCTGATCGCCAGACCGAGGCCGCTGCCGCCGAAGCGTCGCGTGACGGAGGAGTCGAGCTGCGAGAAGCTCTCGAAGAGCCGATCCATGCGGTCGTGGGGGATGCCGATGCCCGTGTCCTCGACCGCGAAGTCGAGCCACCAGCCATCGCGCCCGCGGGGCTCGGCTCGGACGCGCAGCTCGACGTAGCCCTCTGGGGTGAACTTCACGGCGTTCGAGACGAGGTTCATGAGGATCTGGCGCAGGCGGATCGGGTCCGCGAAGGCCCTCCGAGGCACCCCCGGATCTATCCAGGCCCGCAAGCCCAGGTCCTTCTTGTCCGCGTTCGGTTGGCAGAGGTCGACGACCTCCTGGATCGAGGCGCGGACATCGAAGCTCTCGTCCTGGATCTCGATGCGGCCAGCCTCGATCTTCGAGAAGTCGAGGATGTCGTTGATGATGTCGAGCAGGGTCTGGCCCGAGAGCTTGATCGTGTCGACGTAGTCACGCTGGTCCGTGGACAGGCGCGTGTCTCGCAGCACCTCGGTCATCCCGATGACGCCGTTCATCGGCGTGCGGATCTCGTGGGACATTGTCGCGAGGAAGGCCGACTTGGCCCGAGTGGCGGCCTCTGCCGTGTCCTTGGCCTTGCGCAGCTCCTTCTCGGTGCGCTTGCGGACCGTGATGTCGCGCATCATTGCGACCAGCCCCATGACCTGGTCGCGGTCGTCCCGGACCGGCGCGATCGAGAGCAGGACGGGCACGCTGGCTCCTTCGCGCGTCAACAGGGCGCCCTCGGTGAGGGTGTCGTGCCCGCGGCGCCAGCGCATGTCGAAGCCCCCGGGCCAGCTCATGGACCGGTCCCAGAGCACGCCGAGGTCGCGGCCCTCGAGATCGCCCGCCGGGTAGCCCGTGAGCCGGCAGAGGGCGGGATTGGCGAGGCGGATGATGCCGCGGGGATCGGTGATGGCGAGGGCCTCGTTCAGACAGCGGATGACCTGGCGCGACCCGGCCAGCGGCGTGATCGCCTCGTGGCGCGTCGCGCCGTAGGCCAGGAGCAGGGTCGCCGGGATGACGCAGGCGGGGGCCAGGAACAGCGGGGTCTCCGGGGCGCCGAACAGCCGCGGGAGGACCTCGAGCGACAGGGTGACCACCGGTGGGAGCACCAGCCCGACGAGGACCCAGAGGTGGCGCCCTCGCCGCCCTCGCTCGTGGCCGAGGACCCAGTGGACCGCGAGCCCCGCGGACCCCATGACCACGAGCGCGGAACAGAACAGCAGGACCTCGCCGACTGTCGCCATGTGGCCGAGTTCCACGACGAAGCCGGTCTCGGCGGGGACCACGTGGCGCAGATCGCCGAAGACCATGATCGCCGCCATCGTGGCGGCAGCGCTGTAGAGGAGCGAGGCCCCGTGCCCGCTCATTCGGCGCCCTGTCCACACCCACACGAAGTGGAGGCCGGCAGCGGCGAGGATGAAGTGGGAAGACAGCACGTCCAGCCAGAGGCTCGCCTCCTCGATGCTCCCGGCGCTTCGGAGGCCGTACGTGGCCAGTAGGAGGAGGCCGCGGATGGCCACCACGGCGGCCGCGAGGCGGTTCAGCGCGTGCCTGTCGTAGGCCCAGAGGCCGGCGGCGACCGCCACGTGCAGGAAGGCCCCGAACAGTGGGAGCCACAGCAGGTGAAAGTCCGCCATCGTCGGCGTCATCGGCCGCGCGCGCGCGGGCTTTAGGGCTTTTTCAGGCTTTTTCCCAGGAGGTCTCGATCAGCGTGTTGAAGCCCTGAACGAGCGGACCGGCCTTCGGATCGCCGATGTGGAGATCCTGGAGCTTGCCGAAGCCTGCCTCGAAGGCCTCGCTGAGGGCCTCGCTCTCGCGGCAGGCCTTTTGGAGCTCCCTGAACTGGAGCCACTCGTCCGTCTGGTTCTCTCCGAGCTCGGAGACACGGATGTGGAGCCGCCGGACCGCCGGGTCGTTCGCGTGGTCCTGGAGGATGGCCTCGATCCTCTTGGCTGTCTCGATCTCGCTCACGGCGCCTCCTCGCCAGACGTTACCAGGGCACATGCCCAGCTATCCCACGACCCGAATGCGCCGGAACCGCCGCCACGTGTGGCTGCGCGACATGATCTGCGAGAACCACCTGCGCGTCGAGGATCTCATCTGGCCGGTGTTCGTCAAGGAGGGTGTCGACGTGCGCGAGCCGGTCGCCTCGATGCCCGGGGTCGAGCGTCTGTCGATCGACACCCTCGTCACCGACCTCTGCATGGCGGCCGATGTCGGCATCCCCGCCGTCGCCATCTTCCCGGTCATCGACCCCGCGCTCAAGACCCCGGACGGGCGGCTCGCCGCCGATCCCGCCAACCTCGTCTGTCGCGCTGTGATGGCGGCGAAGGCCGCGGTCCCCGATGTGGGCATCATCTGCGATGTCGCCCTCGATCCCTACACCACCCACGGGCAGGACGGCCTCGTGGTGAATGACTACGTCGTGAACGACGAGACCATCGCGGTCCTCTGCCGCCAGGCCGTCGTCCAGGCGGAGGCAGGCTGCGACGTCATCGCGCCCAGCGACATGATGGACGGCCGCATCGGCGCGATCCGGGGCGCCCTCGACCACGCCGGTCACGAGGACTGCACCATCATGAGCTACGCCGCGAAGTACGCCTCGGCCTTCTATGGCCCCTTCCGCGACGCGGTCGGCAGCGCCTCGATGCTCGGCAAAGGGGACAAGAAGACCTACCAGATGGACCCTGCCAACTCCGATGAAGCCCTCCGCGAGGTCGCCCTCGACATCGAGGAAGGTGCGGACATGGTCATGGTCAAGCCCGGCATGCCCTACCTCGATGTCTGCCGCCGGGTGAAGGACAGGTTCGGCGTCCCGACCTTCGCCTACCAGGTCAGCGGCGAGTACGCGATGCTCAAGGGGGCCGCGGACCGGGGCTGGCTCGACTGGGACAAGGTGCTGCTCGAGAGCCTCGTCGGCTTCAAGCGGGCCGGCTGCGACGGCATCCTCACCTACGGCGCGCTCGATGCTGCCCGGCTGATCAGCTAGCTGCGTCCAGGGCCTCGATCACGATGTCCGGCGTGATGACCTCTGGCAGGGCGATGTTGTCCCTCGATGGGTCCGCCGGCACCACCAGGTAGAAGGGCACGCCGGCCTTGCCGTATCGCTGGAGCCACTCGGTGATCGTGTCGTCCCGGTTGGTCCAGTCGGCCTTGACCGGCACGACCCGGCGCTCGGCCATGGCGCCCCGGACCTTGTCGGTCTCCAGCACGGTCCTCTCGTTGACCTTGCAGGTGAGGCACCACTCGGCGGTGAAGTCGATGAACACGACGTTGCCTTCGTAGGCGGCGACCCGGTCCTCCGTGAAGGGCTGCCAGGGGATCTCGTGGCTGAAGTCGAAGTCGTCGACGGCCACGACCGCGCCGTCATCGCAGTCGACCGCGGCCTGGGGCTCGGTGACGAGGAACCTCCAGCCAGTCGCCACCGCCAGGGTGACCGCGACGAGGCCCGCGATGAGTCGGTTGCGGGCGGTCGCCCCGAGCCCCCCCCAGCGTCCGAAGATCCAGCAGCCCAGGCCTACGACCGTGAGGAACACGAGGGCGCCGAAGGCTCCTTCCGTGCCGGTCTGGGCCGCCAGTACGTCCACCAGCCAGACCGTCGTTGCCATCAGCGTGAAGCCGAGGAGCTGCTTGAAGGTCTCCATCCAGGCGCCGGGCTGCGGCATGAAGCGGTAGAGCGCCGGGATCCATGCCACGAGCAGGAAAGGCAGCGCCAGACCGAGGCCGGCGACGAGGAAGAAGAGGAACAGGAGGTAGGAGGGCAGCGAGAAGGCGAAGCCGATGCCGGTGCCCAGGAAGGGAGCCGAGCAGGGTGTCGCCAGCAGGGTCGCGAAGGCGCCGGTGAGGAAGTAGCCGAGGGCGCCTTCCTTGTCGGAGGCGTCGCTCATGGCGGTCTCGCCGAAGGCCGGGATCTCGAAGACGCCGAAGAGCGACAGCCCGAAGGCGAAGACGATGGTGGCGAGTCCGATGACGTACGGCGGGTACTGGAACTGGAAGCCCCAGCCGGCCTGGAAGTCGAAGAACTGCTGGAGCACGATGATGACGAGCGCCAGCGCGCCGAAGCTCGCCAGGATGCCGAGGGTGTACCAGTTTCCGGCGCGGCGCCGCTCGGCGTTGGTGATGCCGCCCTGCTCGATGAGGCCGTAGAGCTTGAGGGTCAGGACGGGCAGGACGCAGGGCATGACGTTCAACAGCACGCCACCGAGCAGCGCCAGGCCCAGGTAGGGCAGCGCGTCCAAGAGGCCCGTGCTGGCTGCGACCGCGGTCTCGGGCTCGACGATCGGTGTCTCGGTGACCAGCTCCGCGCCGTCCGAGAACAGCGGGGAGCTCGAGGGCGTGACCTCCGCGTCCCGGGGTGCGAAGGGGAGCTCGCTGACGACCTCTGTGCGGATCCACTCGTCCTCGAGTCGGACCTGGAAGAGGCCGCCGACGCGCTGGGCGGTGGGGAGGCTGCCGTCTTCGTTCTCGAGCGCGTAGCCGTCGATCTCGATGCGGACGCTGCCGTCTTCGTCGGTGGAGACCCGCTGGTCCATCAGCATCCAGCCTTCGCTGGTGATGGGAGTGAACAGCGGCCAGGCTCCCTGCTCCTGCACGATCTCTGCTGCAGGATCGGTGGCGACGAAGCGCATCGCGAGGGTGAACTCGTCGTCCGGTCGGATGACGTCCTGGGAGACCGCGGACTCGACGAAGAGCGCCGTGGCTTCTGCCTGGGGGATCGGGAAGCTCTGCTCGGCGGCGTCGAAGAGCGGTGCCCAGGGCGTGTCTTCGCTCGGGGCCTCTGGCGCGACGACCTCGACCGGCAGGCGCAGCTCCGCCTCGCCCGGGATGCACTGGACCTCGCAGACCAGCCAGTCGGCCTTCGCGCCCAGCTCGATCGTGCCGGGCTGGAGGTCGCCTGGCAGCTCGATCGTGACGTGGTGGAGAGCCTGGCCGTCGTAGCCGTAGCTCTTGATGCCCATGTACTCGAAGTAGGCGGGCGCTGGGTGGACGCGGTCGCCGACGACGCTGCCCTCTGGCAGGTCCCATTCGACGTGAGTGGGTTTTCCGACCTCGCCCGGGCTGTGCCAGTAGGTGTGCCAGTTCTCCTTCTGCTCCAGGTGGACGCCCAGGCGCACGGTCTCGCCGGCGTGCACGGCTGTCTTGTCGAGCAGTAGGCGTGCGCGAACCTGGTGCGGTTCTCCTTCGAGATCCAGCGACTGGACGTTGGCGCTCTCGGGCAGACCGTCGAAGTCGATCGTTGGCAGGACATCGGTGCCTGGTGCCGGGATGGTGGTCCCGGCGGCGAGCGCCGTGGCGAGCAGTGCGAGGTGCATACGGCTCCTTCTATCGCACTGGATGCCACAATCCGCAGGTGCGTCGCAGCTATCGAGCCGTCGTTGGCCTCTTCCGTCTCGTCGTGCGGATGTTCTTCCGCCGCGTCGAGGTCATCGGGCTCGAGCACCTGCCTGCAGACGGCGGCGGCATCCTGGTGTCCTGGCACCCCAACGGGATGGTGGACCCGGGGCTGATCATCACGCACTTCCCCATGCAGGTCGTCTTCGGCGCCCGGCACGGACTCTTCAGGGTTCCGGGGCTCGGCTTGCTCATGCGTCTCATCGGGACCGTCCCGGTCTACCGGGCCGTCGATCAGGGCGTCGTCGATCCCGAGGTCCGTCGAGAAGCCAACCTCCGAAGCCTCGACGCCCTGGCCAACGAGGTCGCGGGGGGCTCCTTCAGCTGCCTCTTCCCAGAAGGGGACAGCCACGACAACCCCAACCTGCTCGCGCTCAAGACCGGCGCTGCTCGGTTCTACTACCGCGCTCGACAGCTCAGTCCCCAGGGCGCGAAGCCTCCGGTCATCATCCCCGTCGGGCTCCACTACGACGAGAAGCGCGCCTTCCGCAGCAGCGCCCTGGTGGCCTTCCATCCGCCCATCCAGCTCACAGCGGATCTGGACATCTCTCCGGTCGAGGACGAGGACCCCGATCTCGCCCGCAGCCGCAGCCGCAAGCTCACCGACGAGATCAACCGCGTCCTGCGCGAGGTGGTGCACGCCACCGAGAGCTGGGAGCTCCACCACCTCATGCACCGGGCGCGGAAGCTGGTCCGAGCGGAGAGGGCCCTGCGAGCCGGAGAGGTCGACCTCGGGCCCACGAAGATGGAGGAGCGCATCCTCGGCTTCGCTCGGGTGTGGGCTGGCTACTACCAGCGACTCCAGACCCACCCGGAGCACGTCAACGAGGTCGTCGACCGGGTCCGCGAGTACAACAGCGACCTCCGCGCCCTCGGGCTGGAGGACCACGAGCTGGACCGCGACCCACGGCTGGCCTCGCCCTGGCTCTACGGCATCCTGGTGCTGCAGATCCTGCTGGTCTTCTTCCTGATGCCGCCTGTGTTGTTGCTGGGCTACCTCGTCAACGGCCCTACGGCGCTCTTGGTCTGGGGGGCGTCCAAGTACTTCAAGAAGCGCAGGAAGGACGAGGCCACGATCAAGGCGCTGCTCGGGTCCCTCGCCTTCCCGATCACCTGGATCGGCATCGGGATCCTCGCCGCGCGAGCCCACGTGCTGCTGCACACGCTCTTCCCCAACATGCCGGAGGGGGCGGTGATGACGGGCATCGCGTCCACGGCGCTGGCGATCCTCGGTGGCGCCATCGCGCTGCGCTATCTGCGGGTCGCGCAGGAGACCATGCGCTCGGTCCGGGTCAGGCTGACCCGGGCTCGACGCAGCGCAGCCATCCGTCGCCTGAAGCTGGAGCGAGCAGAGCTCCACGACCTCATCATCGGCCTCGCAGAGGACCTGGAGCTTCCAGGCGAGGTCGGGCCTGCCGGAAGGGTTCGGCTACCAGCGCAGCCTGGCGGTACCGGCGACGAGGTCGTGCCGTCCTGAGCCGAGGTCCTCGCTCGCGAAGTAGTGGCCGCCCTGGAGCAGGAACTCGGGGTGCATGCCGTCGCGCTCGCCGGAGAGCAGGATGGCCCAGTCGATCTCCCACCCCATCCAGACCTCGGACGTGGGCTGCCCGAGGTGGTTGGTAGGCACTCCGCCCGCCCGGTGGCTCTCGAAGGGCTGGGCGATGGGGGCGGTCTGCCAGGCGCTGGTCAGGCCCAGGCGGATGCTGCCCCAGGGCTTCGGGTGCACCGTCAGCGCGGGCTGCACGAACGTGGCGCGCTTGAAGGCTCCCTCGCTCAGCAGGGCTTCGATGCCATCCGGCGGCTTGCCCGTGTTGTGCGGGTCCGTGAGCTGGAGGTACGCCCCGTTCTCCAGGCCACCCTGGAACTCGTCGAACATCACCATGCCGACATCGAAGTTCCGGTCGAAGCCGAAGTCGTTGGTCTGCTCGTCGTAGGGGTCGCCGTCGCCGCTGGCCCAGCCGCTGCGCAGCTGGAGCTCGAAGAAGTCGGCATCCGCCGCGACCACGCCGGTCGCACCAGCGCTTCGAACGAGGAGCTGCTCCCGCGCGTTGTAGCTGAGGCTCCGCGAGGTCTGGCCGAGCACGCCCGCAGCCTCGCCCGCGACGCGCAGGTCGATCGGCCCCACCGGCATCACGTGTGCGCCGGTCACGTCGAGGACACCGACCTGCGTCCGGCGGCGAGGGTCCAGCTCGCGCTGGCTCCGGTACACCGTGTAGACGCCTGCGTGGGTCGCGTCGCGGTCCCCGAGCACCGCCGCGAGGGTGCCCTGGTAGGCGGCCTGCCCCTCGTCGAAGCGGGCGAGGTCGTCAGCCAGGACCCGGTCACCTGCCACGAAGAGCACCAGCGGCGCTGGAGCCAGCGGAAGACGGGTCGCGGCGCTCACACGGAAGACCCGATCACCGAGGTCGTTGCGGCCAAAGGTCGGATCCTGCGCGCCGTCGTTGGACAGCATGCCGAGGCCCCAGTGCGAGGTCGTGAAGCCTGCGGTGAGCATGGCCGGACCCATGAGGCCGGAGACCTTGGCCTGTCTGAGGGTGAAGGCATCCGGCGTCATCACGCCCTTGTCCGCCCGGCGCCGCTCGTCATCGGGGGACAGGCCCCACACGTCACCGGCGATCTGCGCGTCGAGCAGGTCGAGCTCGACGTCCAGGGTCGAGCCGCCCATGGCCATCGAGCCGCCCATGCGCAGGCGCGAGTCGAGGACGGGGCCCTGATCCACCATCGTGCCGTCGGAGTCGACGGCGAAGTCCGGATAGGCGCTGCCGACGAAGCGGAGCTCTCCGTGGTGCTCGAAGGTGGCGTCGCGTGACTCGAGCTCGACCTCGGCCTCCGTGACCTCTGGGGTCTCCTCGGCGGGGGGCTGGGGGGGCTCCTGCGCGAAGGCAGTGGCGAGGAAGAACATCACTCCTCCTCGGGCAGCTGGGGGATCCAGTCGCAGGAGGCGTCCTGGAGGCAGACGTCGTCGACCAGGTCCTGACCGCCGCTGGTCAGGTAGGTCCCGATCTGGAAGACCGAGTAGGTCGAGCTGTCGAAGGGTCGATCGGGCTCCGGGAGGCCGAAGGCGTGGGTGCCTCCGCTGCGGTGGTAGGGCAGCCGGAGACCAGAGACCCCCGAGGAGGTCTCGATGGTGATTCGCAGGGGCTCTTCGCTGGGGGCGTCGTATTCGTCCGTGCCCTCGTCGAGGTCGTCCGGGTCGAAGAGGATCGGGCTCCCCTCGTCGTTGGTGTAGGGGCCCCACTCTTCGAGTCCCTGGACGACGTGGCGGTCGATCAGGAACTGGTCCTGGCTGACGCCGTAGCGCTCGTCGATCTCGTGACGCTCGATGTACCCGGCCACCCGGGCGTGAGCGATGCCGGTGGCGACGGGGACGATCTCGTCGCCGATCGATGGCATCACCAGCACGTTGATGGGATCGTCGTCGAGGCGCCCCGTCAGGTAGTAGGGGGCGTAGGCCACCGGGTCGCCGGCCTCGAGGATGGCCCCGAAGGTCATCGCCAGGCGGCGCAGCTCTGGCGTCCCGCGGATGTGGCCGAAGCCCGTGTTCCCGGCCACGAGCGGAGTGCCCGCCTCGTAGCTGTGGCCCTCGTGCTCGATGGTGGTCTCCCAGGTGTCCATCACCGCGATCTCGTCCCCGTCTGCGTCGTAGAAGGTGAGGACGAGCTGGTCTCCGATGTTGTCCTCGTCGACCAGGGTCTTCTCCAGACCGTCCGCGGCGTCGGCGCCGATGCTGAGCCTGAAGGTCCCGTCGGCGGGGATCCAGCCCTCCTTGACGACCCCCGTGTCGAGGTTCTCGGCGACGATGCGGCCGCCCGCGGGCACGCTGGGCAGGGTGCCCACGAAGAGCGAGTCGAGGTCCGTGACGGAGTTCACGAGCTGGTAGACCTGCAGGCTCCCGTCTTCTTGTGGGTAGCCGACGAACATCGGGGTCACGAGCCGGCCGAACATGGCCTCCACGGCCCCGCCGATCTCGGTCCGCATGCCCACATCGAGCAGGCCGGCACCAGGCACGACAGCGGCGAATGCGTCGACATCCGGCATGACGCCTGCGGCGACGCCGGTGTTGATGCCGCCGAGGCTGCCGCCGAAGACAGAGAGCCCGGAGTCCGCGGAGATGTCCGGGGTTCCGTCGTCGTCCCAGTCGCAGGAGATGAGGTCCCCGTCGTCGGTCGTCATGGTCCCGGAGCCGCAGTCCTCGAGGGCCTGGCCGAGCCAGATCCAGTCCAGGATCGCCTGGCGGACCATGTCGCGGGTGTGGAAGGCGTCGGCGGACCACTGGTCCCCTCCGCTGTCGGGCACCCCGTCGTTGTCGAGGTCTCGGGCGCGGTGCTCGTTGAGGTGGAACCAGAGCGCCTCCATGCCCTTGGAGCGCAGCACGCCCTCGACGAGGATCTCCTCCTCCTCTCCCAGGCCGATGCCGTGTCCGGGCCAGTCCATCGAGCAGGCCGCGTAGCCGAGACGGGTCACGGCGTGGCCGAAGCCCAGGAACTCGAGGCGGTTGCTGCCGTAGCCGTGGCCGTAGAGGGCGATGGGGTAGGGCTGCTCGCCCTCCTTGGGCAGGATGCAGGTGAAGGTGACCTCCTGGGTCCCCATCACGATCGAGCCGGTAGAAGGATCGAGCTGCCACCACTCGTCGCTGTCGTCGTCGCCGTCGCGGTCGACGAGCAGATACGGCGTCGTGAAGGTGCCGCCGACCATGACCGAGGCGAAGGCTTCGTAGCTGTCGAAGATGGGGGCGGCCTCTTCGGGGTCGATCAGGCCGAGGTCGCCGAGGGCGTCCATGACGATGCTGACGGGCAGGTTGTAGGGATCAGAGCTGTCGTCCCACATCGGGGTGGCCCGGTGGATCTCCGGAGGCACCTCGGTGGCCAGCCAGTCGTAGGGCCCGCGGCCTTCGACGGCCTCTGCGAGGTCCACGAGGTCGCCGGTGATGCGGCCCGTGGTGAAGGTCCAGGCGAAGTTCACGTCGCCTACGTCGAGGCCCTCTGGCATGACCTCGTGCAGTGGCATCAGCGCTTGGGTCTGGGAGGTGTGGTTGATGTAGGGCCAGGGCGAGCGGACGGGGTTGTGGTCCTCGCCGACGAGCCGCCGGGTGAGCACGACCGCGTAGGTGGTCTCCTCTCTCAAGGGCACGATGGGCCGCAGGATCAGCGTGTTGGACTGGCGCTCGTACCAGGTGAGCAGGTCCTCGCGCGCGTCGCCGCCCTCCGGGTAGACGTTGGGGGCGTCCAGCACGCCGTCGTTGTCGGTGTCCTCGCCCCAGTCCAGCTCTCCGTCGCCGTCGAGATCCTCGTCGAAGGTCTCGAAGACCACGCTGGGCTCGCCGGCCCGGGCGTCGTTCGGGAAGTAGCGGTAGGCGTCGCAGGCGTCGTAGGGGAAGCGCCCCTCTCCGAGGTCGAGCTCGACGGCCTCGCCGTAGGTCGGGCTTCCGGCGGTGACGTCGATGATGTAGACCGCGTCGTCGTCGAGGCGCTCGAGCCCGACGCGCTCGTCCCCACCGTGACGATCCCAGATGATGTCGAGGTCCAGGGGCTCCTCGAAGGCCACCGTGATGGGGGCGTAGACACCCCAGCCGCTCATCTCGTTGAGCTTCTGGCGGGCTTCCGTCTCGGCCTCGAGGTCCGCTCCGGTGGGCACGTTGAGGCGCAAGCCGGTCGGCGAGCTCGGGTCGGGACGGGTCGCCAGGTCGTTGGGGAAGGGGATCTCCGGGAGGGGCTCCGCGTCCCAGTCGATGAGGACCGCCGGGCCCTCTGTGGCGTAGGTGCGGCGGAGGCCCTCTGGGGCGGTCGCGCAAGAGAGGATGAGGAGGATCACCAGACCACCGGGTTCGTTGTCGCGCCCCACCAGCCTGGGCCTTGGGTGCTCGTCTCGAAGGTCTCGGCCGTGTCCGGGTCGACCGCGACGATCGTCCCGTCGGCGGAGAAGCCGAAGAGCTCGTCGTTGGTGAAGCCGAGCCCGAAGAGGCGCTCCACGCCAATGACACCGACCCACTGGGAGAAGCCGTTGTCCGGGTCGAGGCGCACCAGCTCGTCGCCGTCGTCACCCTCGACGGTCCAGTAGAGGTAGCCGTCGGGGAGGCCGACCAGGTCCCCGCTGGTGAGGTACTGGCTGGTCGTCAGCACGCTGCCGGAGCAGTCGGACAGGTCGATCTCCTCGATGACGTTGTCGCCGCCGGCGAACAGGCGCCCGTCGCTGGAGAAGGCCAGGGCGTACATGACGATGTCGGTGTCGCAGACGTGGGTGAGCTCGGCGGTCTCGGCGTCGATCGTGTAGATGGCGTCGAAGGTGCCTCCGACCACCAGCCCCTCACGGTCGATGGCGATGTCGGTCATGCCGTCGACGGGGACCCCATCCTCCGAGAAGTCACCGAGGGTGCTCAACTCCTCTTCGTCGAGGCGGTAGAGGGTGGTCGAGGTGTTCGCGTAGACCGGCGCGTCGGGGAGGGCGAGGTACTCGGCGTCCTCCGGGTCGCCGATCGGGGCCTGGACATCGGGGTCCTTGCCGTCTACGCCGTACTCGATCATGCAGGCGGGGAGCAGGAGCAGGGCGGTCATAGGGCCTCCGGGCCGAGGACGGCGTCGGGCTTGAGCGGCTCGGGGAGGGTGTGGCCGCATGTGGACAGCTCGTTGTGGCCGTCCCAGCCGTCTTCCCAGTCCCACGAGAAGTGCATGTGGTGGTGATGGAAGGGCCAGCCGTCGCCATAGGCGAGGTGGTTCCGGATCTTGTTCTTCTGCCCGCTGGTCAGCGTCCCGGCGTCCACGAGGTCGTCTGTCGCGTCCAGGACCTGCTCGGCGATGAGCGGGTCGACGCCGATGACCCGGACCTTCTTGGAGTCGAGCAGCATCGCCATGAAGTAGGCGGTCTTCTCCGTGTCGAGGATGCTCGGATCCGAGGTGCAGAAGTAGCCGTTGTTGGTGCAGACGGCGCGGCCCAGGTTGTCCGATCCGGTCTGGTAGTAGGCGATGTCGATGTCGTTGCCGTAGACGTGCGTGCCCTCTGGGTGGCGGAGGGTGCCCTCGTCGCGCCCGGGGGTGTCGCCGTCGGTCTGGCTCATGTCCATCAGCCCCAGCGGCATCGTGTCCGGCCACGCGAGCTGGACCTCTGCGGCGGCGTGACGCACGACGTAGGCGACCTCGCGTCGGAGGTTCGAGTAGTGGGCCTCGTGGCTGACGACGTAGCCCTCGTCCACCGAGTTGGCCTGAGGGAACTGCAGGATGCGGTTGCAGGGGCCGGACTCGGAGGTGTCCTCGTAGAGCCCGTCGCAGTCGAGGTCGTCGTGGAAGTCGTCGACCGTCACCGAGATGTCGTAGGCGGCGACGGCCTTGTGGTAGCCATCCACCGCTATGTAGTGGAGGGCCGGCTCCTGGCTGTCGTTGTACCAGGCGAGCCGCTCGTACGGCTGGGCCGATGCGGAGTACCAGACGATGTCCTCCTCGTCGGTCGTACGCAGGGCGTCGTCGAGTGGGCTCTGTGGATCGTCGAGCTCCCACAGGTCGAGGTCGGTCTTGTCCGTGGGGTTGTGGCCCGATCCGCCGATCTGGACCTCGAATGCCAGCCACGACATTGGGGGCACCGCGATCGCGTAGACGTCGATGTCTCCCTCGCAGATCCAAAGCCCCGTGTGGCGTGTCCCGTCGGCACCAAGGATCGCCTGAGCCTGGCCCAGGTCGTTGTCGAGGGCCGCTGTGCAGTCGTCGGTCGGGGGCGGGAGCGCTGTGTCTTCAAGCACTTGCGCCGCTTGGTCCTGGCTGGAACCCGCACAGGCGAGAAAGAGTGGGAGCATCCTGTCCAATCTCCGAGAAGCCGTGGCTCCTAACGGGTCTGGAGGACAGTTGGCGAAATGGTGTTACGGTTCGCGTCCTGTTGCTGTTGAGGGCACCCGTCGGCCCCTGCTGAAGCTGAAACAAACGTCATCTCTCTGGAGAGAATCCTCACATGGCCACTGCCCTCCTCGCCCTCGGCGGCATCTGCAGCCTGATTTCCTTTGTCGGCGCAATCATCATCCTGATCTCGGCCTTCAAGGAGTCCGTCGGTCAGGGCTTCCTGTGCCTCTGCGTGCCCTTCTACATCCTGTACTTCGCCTTCGCGAAGTTCCAGCACGAGAAGAAGAACATGATCCTCGGCGCCTGGCTGGGCGGCACCGTCCTGAACCTGGTCTTCCAGGGTCTCGCGGGCGCTATGGCCTGAGGCTTCTCTGAAGCACCCATACGAGATCCTCTTCGGTCGCTGGTCGGTCGGAGTGGGTCTCGTGATCGTCCTTGGCATGCTGTTCATGCCGGCGGACGGTTTCGGTCGTGACCTCTGCTACGTCCACGCCAGCTCGGGGCTGCCTTGCCCTGGCTGTGGATTGAGTCGCAGCGTCGCCCACGGCATCCGGGGGCACCTCGTCGAGGCCATCTGGTACAACCCCTTCGGCCTCCTCGTCGTGCCCTACGCGCTGGCCGCGGTGAGCTCGGTGATCTGGCCGCGTACGCTCAAGGACCGTGTCCGCGCCTGGCTCGAGCCGCGCACGGTGGGCTTCAAGCGCGTCTACATGTCGCTCCTGGCGGCTTTTCTGACCTACGGCGCGGTGCGGATGGCTCTCGCGATCTTCGGGCTCTGGCCGGGGTGGCACTGAGCTGCTGTTGCGCCGACTGCAATGGTCGCTGACCCTGACGAATAGTTCGGGGCAGGAGGTTCCTTGGGTGTAGTCGTCCTCATCGCCGTCCTGGTCGCCTGTGTGCTCGCGTTCATGCGCGCCCAGCCGAGGGGAAGATCGCCATCGGGTCGATCCTCGTCCTCAGCTTCGTCGTGCCTGCCTTCGTCGCCCACCCCTACGTCGTGGCCGCATGCCTCGCGGCGCGTTGCCTGCTGGGGGCAGGCTGCGTGATCTGGCTGAAGTGGGATGACAGCCAGCTCGGGGGCTAGTCCACGTAGGACTCCAGGGTCTCCTTCAGCGCGACCGTGCTCGAGATCCCGCGGAAGCGCACCGCTCCATCTTCGACGAAGACGACGTAGGAGCCGTACTCTCCGGGGCTGGGCCAGCTCTCGCGAAACTCCTCGTCGGAGAGCAGCACGGTCAGTGAGAGACCGAGGCTGTCGGACCAGAGCAGCGCGTCGTCTCCGATCGGGTCCTCGCCGGCGAGGTTCTCGCAGAGCACGTCGAAGGTCGGGACCTCTGGGTGGGCCTCGTAGAACTCGTCGATGTCCCGGACGCGGTCCTGCCAGGTGGGGTCCCACATGACGCTGACGCTCACGACGGCGCGTTCGTGCTCCGAGAGCGTGTGGACGTCGCCTTCCTGATCGTAGAGGTCGTAGTCCTCTGGGCACTCCCCGACGGCAGTGCCCACCTCGCAGCCCGTGTCCTCGACCGTCGGCGTGCTGTCGATGGGCTCGGGTTCCGGCTTGTGGCAGGCGAGGAGGAGGAACACGTGGGTCCAAGATGCCACAGCGGCGCCACGTCGCACGAAGTACCAATCCGAGCGCCGCGACGGGTCCTCATCAACGGCAAGGCGTCCAGGTCGAGCCAGGCCAGGCGGATGGCCTCGATCATCGGGCGGTCGGGGGTGTCCATGGCTCAGATCCTGGTGGCGAAGAGCTGGTAGCTGCGAATCCCGCGCTCTAGCAGCCTCGGCATGCTCTCGTAGAGGTCGGACTGCACCCGGTGGCAGGAGATCTCGCCGTACCCGGCGGCTGCGAGGTCCGTCTCGAGCTCCTCCGGGTCGTGGCAGGTGAAGAGCATGGGCCCGCCGTCGATCCAGTCCTCGATCGTGTACTCCCGGATGCCCTGGGTGGAGTCGATCATCATCAGCGACAGCAGCCCGCCGGGGACGAGCAGCTCGCGGAGCCGGCGCAGCGTCTGATCGGCGAGGCTCCGCGGAAGGTGGATGAAGCTGGCGAAGCCATAGACCCCGTCGAAGCTCTGGCTCGGCAGGTCCGGTTCGGTCATGTCCATGACTCGCGCCCGCAGCTCCGGGTAGCGCTCGCGCACGATCGACACGAACTCGGGTGCGTAGTCGGTGGCGGTGACCTCCAGGCCGCGCGCCGCCAGCCTTGCCGCGTCGACACCCGGCCCGCAGCCGACCTCCAGCACGCGCTCGCCACGAAGTCGCCCGCAGGAGCTGGCGCATCACCGGGTCGTCCTCGTACTCGCTCTCTCCAGCGTATGCGCGCGCCACGCGCCGCCAGCAGGCCTGATTGTCGAGGTTGTAGCTCATCCCTTCGGGAGGGCGGCCCGCACTTCGTCAGCGCTGGCGACGATGCCGATGTGCTCTGCGATGAAGTGGAGCGCCGCCTCGTGCATCTCGGGGCAGGGATCGGCGACGGCCTCTCGGACGACGACCACCGCGAAGCCTCGGGCGAAGGCCGACCGGGCGGTGGCCTCGACGCAGCCCCGGGTCGTGACACCGGAGAGGACCACCGTCTCGCAGGCCATCTTCCTCAGGACGAAGGACAGGGGTGTCCCGTAGAAGGCGTCGTGGGCGTGCTTGGAGACGACGGCTTCTCCAGGTGCCGGCGCGGTCTCTGGCGACAACGCACAGCGGTCCGCCGGGTCTCCTGGCGCGATGTTCTCGAGGCGGTCCACGAATCGCGGCGACACGATCCGGCAAGGCCAGTTCGACCAGGCGTCATCGACGCTCTTGATGTGCACCAGCGGGACGCCGTGACCGCGGGCCAGGTCCTGTGTCCGGGCGATGTGGGGCAGGGCCGCCTGCATCGGCGCCACGTCGAAGCCCAGCCGGTGGAACCAGCCGCCGTCGGCCACGAACATGTGCTGGACGTCGATGGTCAACAGCGCGCTCGGGCGCGACAGCCACTGCCGCAGGCTCATGTCGATCCTCCGCGTGGTCGTCTCCGCCGGCGCCTCCTCCTCGGGCGGTCGTCCTGACCCTGGCTGGTCGGGCTCGGCTGGCCTCGACGCTGCCGCTGGGGCTTGGAGCGCACAGGGGCCGGCATCGCCTCGGGGTGGTGCCAGCGGTGGTCGGACACCACCTCGATGGGCTTGCCCGTGAGCTTCTCGATGTCCCGCAAGTAGGTCGACTCCGACTCGTCACAGAAGGCGATGGCGATGCCCTCGCGCCCAGCGCGTCCGGTGCGGCCGATGCGGTGGACGTAGCTCTCCGAGACGTTGGGCAGGTCGTAGTTGATGACGTGGCTCACGCCGTCGACGTCGATGCCTCGTGAGGCGATGTCGGTGGCCACGAGCACCCGGACGCGACCAGACTTGAAGCCGGCCAGCGCGCGGGTCCGCGCGGCCTGGGACTTGTTGCCGTGGATGGCTGCGCAGTCCACGCCGCCCTTCACGAGGTGGCGCACGACCCGGTTGGCGCCGTGCTTTGTGCGCGTGAAGACGATGGCGCTCTCGATCTCCGGGTCCCGGAGGAGCTCGCGCAGCAGGCGCTTCTTGTCTGCCCTCGCCACGAACATCACCCGCTGGATGATGCGCTCCACCGTCATGGACTCGCGGTCGACCTCTACGCGGACCGGGTCGTGCAAAAAGGCGCTGGCCAGCTTGATGATCGGCTCGGGCATCGTCGCCGAGAAGAGCAGGTTCTGGCGGTCCTCGGGGAGCAGCGCGAGCACCTTGCGGATGTCGCGGATGAAGCCCATGTCGAGCATGCGATCGGCCTCGTCGAGCACGAAGAACTCGACGTCTTCGAAGTCGATGAAGCCCTGACCGTGGAGGTCCAGGAGCCGTCCCGGCGTGGCCACGAGCACGTCGACGCCGCGCCGGAGGGCCGCGACCTGGGGGCCCTGCTTCACGCCTCCGAAGATGACGATGTGGCGCTGTTCGAGGAACCGGCCGTAGACCCCGAAGGCTTCGCCGATCTGGGCGGCGAGCTCGCGGGTCGGCGTGAGGATCAGCGAGCGGATGTGGCGCTTTCCACGCACCGGGTGTTCGGCTTGGTGCTGCAGGATCGGCAGCAGGAAGGCAGCGGTCTTTCCGGTCCCGGTCTGGGCGCAGCCGAGCACGTCCCGACCTTCCAGCAAGGGTGGTATGGCGCGGGCCTGGATCGGGGTCGGGGTCTCGTAGCCCTCGGCCGCGACAGCGCGCTGGAGGGGCTCGATCAGCTCGAGCGAGGCGAATGAGGGCAAGGGCTTTGGTGTCTCCAAGAGGTGTCGTATCGCACGAGCCGGCGGTAGGCTGCCGACCGTGGGCACACTCTCCGAGTCGCTGCCCGAAGGGGTGATCATCGGCGCAGCTACCCAGCGACGTGGCGGACGGGCCTATACACCAGCGAACTCCGGCTGGTACCGAGCGATTCCCGAGATACGGCTGACCGCACCGTCGGCCAACTCGACGATCATGAAGTTCTCGTCGGGCACGTCGTACTCGCACCCGATCCCGAACCGGCTTGCGGTCTCGAAGCCGAAGCGGGGGTAGTAGGCCGAGTGGCCCAGGACGACGACGCAGCCGACACCGGTTCGTCTGCAGTGGGCAAGGCCGGTCTCCACGAGCAGGGAGCCGACGCCCTGCCGTTGTGAGTCCGGGCACACGGCCATCGGAGCCAGCCCCAGCACCGCGCATTGCCCATCGTTCGACTCGATAGTCACAGGGCTGAACAAGATGTGCCAAACGACTCGGTCGCCTTGGACGGCAACGAGGGAGACCGTCGCCTTCCCGTTTGCCCGCAGGTCGTCTACGAGGTTTGCCTCCGCTGCGTCCGGTAACGCTGCGAGGTTCACGCCTCGGATGGCTGTCAGGTCCATGGGCTGTTCTGGCCGAACCACCACGTCCATTGTCGTTCTATCTCCAGCGACTCAGACGTTGAACCGTAGTGTGACGCGTCGCGTAAGCGCCTGCAATG
>DASCPX010000148.1:0-1682 GCA_036012755.1 Myxococcota bacterium
GTGTGACAGCGCGGGCCGGGTCAGGTAGCGGCAGAGCCTCTCTCTCGCCCAGCGGTCGCCGGCCGGGACGGTAACGTTCGCGTGGAGGTTGAAGCCGTGGGAGCGCGCACAGCGCGGGCCGAGCGCCTCGGGCGGCGCGTCGCGCAGCAGGCGGCCGAGCCGGTGGGCGGGGCGGCCGGCGTGCGGCCCGAAGGCCGCGCAGCCTCGCACAGCGCCGGCGTAGCACTGCGCCAGGGCCGGGTCGTCGATCGAGAGCGCGTCGGCAGGACCCGGCTCGTCGTCGGGCAAGAGCCCTCGTCGGCGCAGCAGGCGGAGGGCACGCCCGTAGATCCGGTCGACGATGGCGGCCACCTCGAGGTCGCTCGGGCCCTCGATCTGGTGGAACGTGGCCGAGCAGCCGTCGGCGCTCACCTCGAAGACACCGTCGAATGTCGCGGTGTGGAAATGAGGGTTGAGCCGGAGGTCGGAGCCGAAGCGCTGCGTGACGGTGAACCCGCCCCACTGAGGTCGCCGGATGCCTCGCGCTCGCGCGGCGTCGCAGTTGCGCTGCGCCAGGACACCGGCGAAGAGACGCAGTATGGCCGAGCAGAGGTCGGGGTCATAGGCGACGGCGAGGCGGAGCTCGAAGGGGAGCGTGAGAACCCATTGACGGACGGGCACGTCGGGCAGGACGTGGTCCACCAGGTGAGCGGCGGTCTCGGCCATGTGCCGGCCGGTGCACGAGGGGCAGAAGCCGCGGCCCTTGCAGGAGAAGGCCAGGGCGTACTCGTGGCGGCACGATGCGCAGCGGACGCGCGTGAAGCCGTGAGCCCGGATGCCGCAGCGGAGGAACGCCCGGACCTCACGGACGACGAACGCGGGGAGTGAGCGCCCGTCGGCCACCGCTCGCTCGAGGAAGGACTCGAAGTGAGTCGACAGGACCTCGTAGAGCAGTGTCTGCTCGGGCGAGCGGGGCTGGTACGGCGGCGACGAGAGCGTTGGGCACGTGGCGTCCACGTGACGAGTGGTCGACCGAACGCGCGGGATGTTGCGTCATTCGGACATGCCCAAGCATGAGGTTCGCAGACGCTCGAGTTGGCTCGGTCCACCACCACCGGTTCCCGGTCGTGCCGATGCAATCCGAGGCGTTCCGACGGCGTCCGAGGAGAGCCGGTCGGTGATGCGGGTAGATTCGCGGGTAGATGCGACAGCCTTCGGGTGAAGAGCGCTGGGGAATCAAGGGGTTGGAGGCGATCGCCGGTGGACCCCACCTCCACTACCGTGCCGAGACCCACTGTTCGGCCATCGTGTCCGATCTGTGCCGGGTCGCGGTGGGAGCGGGTGCGTGCTGTGCTCGCCGTGCAGCCTTCAAGGGCCGTCGGTGGTCGCATCCATTTGGGAGAGATGCTATCCTTTTGCCAAGCCTCCTCTTCGGTGACTCTGGGGGCCGTCCGACCTGCTGAGAGGCGGCATGATGTCTTTGACCGCCGGTACAAATCGCTGGCGCGTGTTGGTGTTGTCGGCGCTGTTCGTCGTGGGCATGATCGGGTGCTCGGAGTCACGTCCGCAGTCGGAACTCGCAGATGGTGGATACGACGCGAGTGCCGACAGCGACGCGAGTGCCGACAGCGACGCGAGTGCCGACAGCGACGCGAGTGCCGACAGCGAGGCGCGTGCCGACAGCGGCGCGCGTGCCGACAGCG
>DASCPX010000149.1:0-71345 GCA_036012755.1 Myxococcota bacterium
AGCTTGGCCACCCGGCGGTTCACGCTCACCGAGAGTGTGTAGACGTCGGTCCGCTCGAAGGGGAAGTAGTTGGTCGTGCTGCGCATGAGGGTCTCTCCATCGGGGAGCCGCAGGGGTTGAGGAGGCGGCCCCTCGCCCCCGGCGGGGCCGCCGACGAAGCCCCGGAGGCCCCTTGGAGAGACCCGGCGCTGGGCGGCCAAAGCGCCGAGCGGAACCAGTGCTCCCGCTCTCGTGCCGCGACCGAGACCGCTGCCGATCCCGCTCCGGCTTCCGCTCCGGCTTCCGCTGCCGCTGCCGCTGCCGCTGCCGTGACCGCTTCCGCGACCGCTACCGCTTCCGCGACCGCCTCCGATCCCGCTCTCCCTCCCCCTCCCCCTCCTGCGGACGAGCGCACCATGTCGTCCCGCTTCGGCCAGGGCTGTTCGTTGACGTCAGCCCGGGAAGGGGATGTTCCGCTTCACGGGGGCCTCCTTCGGCGGGGGCTCCTCGACCGCCGGCTCCTCGAAGACCTCGGGCTCTTCGATGGGGGCCTCCGGCAGGGGCTCCTCCGCGTCGAACTCCGCGTCCCCGATGGCCCGGAGCGCGAGGTCGGCGTTGTAGGCGACGTAGGGATCCTCGTGTTCGCGGAAGCGGGAAAGGATCGGCAGCGCCGCGGGGTCGCCGATGTTGCCGAGTGCCCACAGCGCGTTCAACGGCACACGGCCCGCTCGGTGCTCGTCGAGGTACTCGATGAGGGCCTCTGTCCCCCCCGGGTCCTGCAGCCGCCCGAGCGCATCGACCGCGGCACGCCGCACGCCCTCCTCGTCGTCGTCGAGCCGTTCACAGATGGCCGGCACCGCCTCGACGGCCGAGAGATCGGCGAGGGACTCGATGGCGCTGACACGGATCACCGTGGAGTCGTCCTCGAGCGCGCCGATGAGGGCTTCGATGACGACAGGGTCATCGACCAGCTTCGCCGCTACGACCATGTCCTGTCGCACGGTCGGGTTGTCCGAGCTGATGCCGGTGGCGATGGCCTCTGGAGCGGGTCCGCAAGCCAGGAGCAGGAGCAGCTTCATGCGGCGTCGCCCCCGTAGCTCTTGTAGGCGAGGGCGTAGGCGCCGTAGCCGGCGAGCCCGTAGTCGAGCTTGTTGAAGACCAGCCCAAGGGGCTCGATGCCGTGGGACTCCAAGCGCTCCCTGGCGTCCTGGAGCACCCGGCGTGGGGTGTGTTCGGCTTCGACGACCACCAGGACATGGTCGACCATGCCCGCCACCAGTACGCCGTCGTTGACGACCAGCGCCGGCGGAGCGTCGATGAGCAGCACGTCGTGCTCGCGAGAGAGCTCGTTGAGCAGCTGCCGGAGCTTCAACGACTCGACCAGCTTGCCGGGGTTGGGCGGGATCGGGCCGCTGCTGAGCAGGCTCAGCCCCTCCACCGGGGTCTGCTGGACCGCGTCCTGCCAGCTCACCTTGCCGAGCAGGACCTGGGTCAGCCCGGTCTGGTTGGCCGTCTCGGTGTGGAAGGTGTGCTGGGAGGGCTTGCGCAGGTCGCAGTCGAGGATCAGCACGCGCTTGCCCTCGTTGGCCATCGCGACACCCAGGTTCGCCAGCACCGTGCTCTTGCCCTCGCCCGGGAGCGAGGAGGTCACCATCAAGGACGACGCCGGGTTGTCGAGGGTGGCGTAGCCGATGGCGCTGCGCAGGGTCCGGAAGCCCTCGACGACCGGGTCGGTGGGCTTCAGCGAGGCGATGGTGACACCGAGCCCGGCGGCGAAGCGCGGGACGACGCCCAGCTGAGGCGCGTCCCAGGCCTCGCGCAGCTCGTCCGGGTTCTTGATGCTGTCGTCGATGTACTCGAAGACGGTGACCAGCCCGAGGCCCACGAGCAGTCCGATCCCGAGGCCGACGACGATGTTGACCACCAGGCGTGGACGCACCTGGCGGTCGGGGCGGATGGCGGGCTCCACGAACAGGATCGGCGAGGCGCTCATCGCCTCCGCCACAGCGATCTGGTAGCTCTGGGCCTGCAGGGAGCGGTAGACCTCCTCCGCCGCGGTGGCCGCGAGCTCCAGCTGGGACAAGCGCCGCATCTTGTCCGGGTAGAGAGAGAAGCGCTCGGTGGTCCGGGCGATGGCGGTGTCGATGGCGAGCCCTCGGTCCCGGAGACCAGCCAGCTCGACCTCCAGCTGCACCAGGGTCGGGTCGAGGCCGTGCTGCTCCTCGAGCAGGCGGACGAGCTCCTCCTCCGCCGTGTCGATCTGGACGTCGATGCGCTCGATGTCCGGGTGGCGCTCGGTCTTCTCGAGCGCCGCGGTCACCCGCTGCAGCCGCAGGCTGGTGAGTTGCTCTCGGATCAGGCGGATGTCAGGGTTCTCGGCCACCGTGGCGGGGCCGATGTAGTCGATGTCCTCGCGCACCTGGACCGCGCGCAGGGAGGCAGCCTGGGCTCGGACCTCGGCGGCTCGGGTTGTGGCCTCCTCTCCAAGCAGCATGAGCTCGCTGAGCCGTGAGACGGCCGACCGGACCTCGCTGTCGAGGTCGACGATCTGCTCCTGCTCCTGCACGTCGGCGATACGCGACAGCGCCCGGTCGAACTCGGCCTGGACGATCTCGAGCCGACTCTCGACGAAGCGGCGAGCCTCGCGCGTCTCCTGCTTGCTGCGGTCCGCCGTGTCGGCGATGTAGACCCTGGCGAGGGTGTCCGCCATCAGCCGTGAGAGCTCGGGATCCGACGAGGTCGCGGTGATGACGATGATGTCGGTGGAGTTGTGCTGGCGGATCTCCAGCAGCGGGTCCGCGGACAGCGCGGAGAAGGTCCCCGGCACGATGAGCTTGTCGGGCTCCATCAGGCGCCCCTCGGCGTCGCGGAGCTGCAGCTTCCAGACGAGCTCGTCGACGATCGGGCGGGTCGTCGCCAGGGCGATGTGGTTCTGGATGTCGTCGCTCTCGCCCGAGAGCCCGAGGGCCAGCTCCTGCAGGCCGAGGTCCGAGAGCACGGCGCTGGTGGCGTCCGAGCTGGAGATCATGACCTTCGAGGTCGCCTGGAAGGACTTCGGAAGCAACAGCGCCGAGGTGAGCCCCACCAGCCCGAAGAAGACGATCGCCTGCACCAGCAGCCAGCGGCGGCGAAGGAGGGCGGTCCAGATGCGAAGGAGCTCCACGGTGCCAGACTATCTCGCCCCGCGCCCGCGGAGCACGGCCGGCACCGTCGCGAGCAGGATCTTGAGGTCCAGCCAGGGGGACCAGTTCTGAACGTAGTGGATGTCGAGCCTGACCATCTCGCGAAAGCCGAGGTCCGAGCGCCCCATCACCTGCCACAGCCCGGTGATGCCCGGGCTGACCTGGTGACGCAGCTCGAACCAGTAGGCGATCTCGGGATCGTCCTCGATGCCCTCGAGGTCCTGGACCGGGAGCGGGCGCGGCCCGACGAGGTTCATGTCACCGCGGACGACGTTCCAGAACTGGGGGAACTCGTCGACTGAGTACTTTCGGATGAAGCGCCCGATCCTCGTGACCCGGGGGTCGTCGGCCATCTTGAACAGCGGTCCGTCCGCCTCGTTCCGCTCGAGCAGGTCCTCCTTCTGGGTCTCGGCCCCGGCCTCCATGCTGCGGAACTTGTAGAAAGGGAAGGTGCGGCCTCCCTTTCCGACGCGCGGGGCGCTGAAGAGCACCGGTCCTGAGCTGTCGAGGCGGATCAACAAGGCGGTGAGCAAGAAGACCGGCGTCAGGAACAGCCCGCCGAGCAGGACGGCGACGAGGTCGAAGGCGCGCTTGAAGGCCTCGGCTGCGGTCGGGTAGGACAGCCGCGACATCTCGATGAGCTGGAGGTCGCCGAGCTCCGCGAAGTCCAGGCGCGGGCTGACGATGCCCCAGGTGAAGGGGATCTGGAGGACGCGCAGCCCCATGTGGGCAGAGCGGGTGGTCAGGGTCAGGGCCTCGGCCCGGCTGATGCTCCTGGCCGCGAGCACGAGGGTGTGGAGGGTGTGCTCGTTGACGACCTCGCGCAGTCCCTCCACGTCGCCGATGATGCGGTCCTCGTCCACGACCGGGTCGTCGGGCTCGGCGGGGCGGATGAAGCCGGCGAGCTTCCAGGTGGGGTGCTCCCCGCGCCTGAGCCGCTCCGCCATCAGGGCAGCCTCCGCGCCGACGCCGTAGATGGCGAGGTTCTCCTGGACCTGGGGTAGCGGCCAGCGCGCCTGCACCTTCAGGAGCAGGAATCGCCAGGTCCCGAGGGAGCAGAAGCCGGCGACGAGGAAGACCACGACCAAAAAACGCGAGTAGGTGCGCTGCGGGGCGAAGAACTGGAAGGTGACGATGACCACCAGCACCCACACCGTAGAGGTCGTGAGCGCCTGCAGGGTCCTCACCGCCGTGTTCATGCGACCGGGGTCGTAGAAGCCCAGGAAGCGCAGGGCGACAAGCCACACGACGACCAGCACGAGCGCCGGGGGCATCCAGTCGTTGACGACGAGGAGCTCGGCCATGCGGACCTGGAGCAGCTGCTCCATCACCGGGCGCCACCACACCCAGGCCCGAAAGGCCCCGAACAGGGCGCCCAGGAGGACCAGCGCGTCGCCGAGGACCACGAGAGTCCTGAGCAGGGTGGGTCCGCGCACTACTCGAGGACCGAGCTCGTGCCCTGGGCCCCGCCACTGATGGCGTTGCGGTAGATCGCCGAGCCCGCCACGAAGGGGGCGAGGATGCCCTGGATGCGGCGGAAGAAGCGCTCGACGTTCACGATGGTCTTCGCCGGCACGTAGACGATGTCACCCTTCTGCAACAGCACCATCTGGGAGAGATCCCCCTGCCCGTAGATCGCGTCCACGTCGATCAAGAAGAGCTCGGGTGAGTCGAAGTCGCCCCGGATGAGCATCACGTTGGAGGTCCGGGCGTCCGGGTGGATTCCGCCGGTGCGGACGAGGGCCTCCAGGATCGACAGCTCGTTCTGGATCTGGAGCACGGCGGGGTTCTGGACCTCTCCGAGCACGAAGACCTTCTGGTTGCTGACCTCGACGATGTTCACCGCGACCGAGGGATCGACGAGGTACTCCGACAGGGTGGTCTCGAGCGTCGCGACGAGCTCCGGGTAGGTCAAACCGCTGACCTGGACCGAGCCGACCAGCGGGTAGCTGATGTTGCCGTCGGGGGCGATTGTGATGGTCATGTCGAGGTCGTCGTGACGCCAGACCTTGACGTCGATGATGTCCCCGGGGCCGAAGACGAAGTCCTGCGGGGCGGGAGTTCGCAGCTCCGAACCCGCTTCGGCGACGTTGGGCGGTGCCTTCGCACAGGCCCAGAACAACAGCATCAACAGGACGGTCATCAAGGTGTGGCTACACCCTTTGCACACCCGCCGTCAACCGGTGCGCCGACCGATGCACTTTCGTGACATCCTGCCGAGACGGCCCCTCTATACTCCGCGCGCCCATCCGCATGACACTCCGAACCGCCCTCGTCGCGACCTTGACGGCAGTCCTCACAGGCTGCCTCATGGACCAGTACAACCCGGCGGCGATCGAGGACGACAGCGGAAACAGCGAGGGCGACGCCGACGCCGACGGCGACACGGACTCCGACAGCGACGCCGACGTCAACATCGACATCGCCTCGATCACGCCGGACTACGCGACCACGCGCGGTGGGGTGGAGATCACCATCGTCGGCGGCCCCTTCGATGGCAACCCGACCGTACTCATCGGGGACACGCAAGCTCCGGTGACCAACTCCCAGGAGACGGTGATCCAGGCGGTGGTGCCCACCATGTCGGAGACCGGGACCCTCGACGTCGAGGTCCGGACCGACGATGGCCTCGGACTCCTCGAAGAGGGCTTCACCGTGCTGGAGGACGGCACCGGATACGCCGGCGTCATCGGGGAGTTCTACTGGGTCGAGTACCAGGGACTGTACTGGGACCCGGCTCCACCGGATGACGACGGCGGCGCCTGGTTCGGCTTCGTCGAGCCGGACTCGGACTTCGAGTCCTGGAAGATCTACGGCTCCAGCACGAACAACTGCTTCAACGACTACGCCTACTCCGGCCCGTCGATGACCCCGATCGATCTCGGCGTCAGCCAGATGACCCTGTCCGCTGGCGGAAAGGAAGTCGACTTCAGCTGGAACAGCTCGACCGTGGACTACGAGACGACCCTGTCGAGCTCCAACCAGTTCGCGACCAGCGCCGACTACACCCTCGGCGCCGTCGTCCCCCAGAACGGCTGGCCCGAGTTCGGCGCTCCGAACTTCCTGTACATGCCTTCGGGCCTCGAAGTCACCACGCCGCGCCTCGATGACCAGTACCTGCCCTACTACAGCGGCAGCCAGCCCTTCGTGTGGAACGGAGGCAGCGACGGCGACCTCGTGATCATCTTCCTGCGCCTCCTCAGCAGCGACCAGCAGAACGTCGAGGACACGGTCACCTGCGTGGTCCCCAACACCGGCTCCTACACGGTCCCCTCCAGCGCCTGGAACAACTACATCCGCGACCGCATCATGGTCGTCATGGTCGGCACCTTCGGCGTCGACGGCGGGGGAACCCTGGACCCGAACAACGCCAACATCGCCGTCGGCGGTTCGAACTGGGTCTATGGCGGTGCCTACACCCAATAGAGCCCACATCCTGGGCCTCCCGGTGGACGTGCTCGACCGGGAAGGGCTCCTGGGGCGGGTCGAGGCGTTCACCTCTGGCCAGCAGCGGGTCACCGTCGGCTACCTGAACGTGCACGTCGTGAACACCGCGATGCGGGACGCGGCCCTGTTCGAGTTCCTGCGCGGGCTCGACCTCTGCTACGCCGACGGCGCGGGGGTGGTCCTGGGCGCCCGCATCCTCGGCCACGAGCTCCCCGAGCGCATGACCGGCGCAGACTGGATCTGGGACCTGTGCGCTGCCGCCGAGGGGCGCTGGCGCCTCGCATGGATCGGCGGCGAGCCCGGCGTCGCCGAGCAGGCCGCAGAGGTGCTCAGAGAGCGCCACCCGGCCCTGCAGATCCACCCTGAGCACGGCTTCGAGACAGATCACGCCTCGCTGATCTCGCGGGTCAACGACTTCGGGGCCCACATCGTGCTCGTCGGCATGGGCACGCCTGCGCAGGAGCGCTGGGTGGCGCAGTGGAGGCCCTCGCTCGAGGCCCCCGTGGTCTGGTGTCTGGGCGCCACAGCCGACTTCGTCTCCGGCAAGACCGCCCGGGGGCCCGCGTGGCTGCACGACAACCAGGAGTGGCTCGCCAGGTTGATCACGGAGCCCGGGCGACTGTGGAAGCGCTACCTGCTGGGCAACCCGCTGTTCTTGGCCCGAGTGCTGCGCCAGCGCCTCAGGCGGACGACAACCGCACCCTGACCTCGCCGGGAGCGTGCTCGTAGGAAGCGCCCAGAGCCTCGCAGATCGGAGCGAGGGCGGGGGGCTCGGGACCCGGAGGGGCCGTGTGGCGGAAGACGAGCTCGCCGCCGTCGAGGCGAATCGCGAGGGGATGCTGTTGCGAGCCGGGACCGTGCCGCTCCAGGGCATCGAGCACCACGACGCAGACGAGCAGGACCAGCACCGAGCGGCGGACCGTCACCTTGTCCCGCGGCACCTCGACGCTGACCTCGGCGATGTGGCGGCCGAAGAGCGTGGCGCTCTGCACCCCCTCCTCGACGATGGCATCCAGAGCATGTGGCGCCGGAGTGTCGTCCTCGCCTTCCCTGCCGATGCGGGCCATGGCCTCGACGGCGTCGAGCTGCTGCCTCATCGCCACCCTGCACTCCTGCAAGGCCACCACGAGCTCGTCGCGGTCCGTCCGGCCCCCCTCGATCAGGGCGGCCGCGGCCTCCTGGAGCTCCATGGGGGTCGCGTAGGGCCCGCAAGCCTGCTCGAGCTGCTGGAGGCGGCGCAGGTCCGCCGTGGCGCACTCCTGGGCGAACTGGACGTTCCCCGTGAGCACGCTCACCGGGTTGCGGATGTCGTGGGCAGCCCCTCGCACGAGGCGCCCGGCGGTGCGGAGCCGCCAGTGCATCAAGTCAGACATCGAGGAGGAGAGCATAGCCCCGCTCGCCGAGGACCCAGATGCGGCCTCGCTCGTCGACCCGCAGCCCGTGGAGCGCCCCGAGGGTCCACAGCTCCGGCGAGCCGAGAATGTCCACCTCGGTCGGCACGCGCACGACGCGCCCCTCCTCCAACAGCGCGTAGGTGGCGCCCTCTCCGACAGCGAGGTCGGCCACGCCACCCTCGAAGCCAGGGATCTCGACCACCTCGCCGCTGCTCGGGTCGAGCAGCTGGAGTCCAGTCGCGGTGCCGATCCAGATCCCCTCCTCTGCTGAGGCGATGCACCTCGGCTGGCCGACTCGAACGTAGTCCCGAGTCATGCCGGCGGGGTCGATGGCGACCACGCGTCCTCCCGTGGCGGCGAGGAGCACGCTCGGCCCGCCGTCGAGGTCATCCACCTGGCCGAGGCCCGGGATCGGGACGAAGCGGTCGGCCCCCGCGTCGTAGCGGTAGAGCCCGGTGTCCCCCGCGACCCAGAGGCTGGAGGCCGAGACCGCGACGTGCCTCGGGGTCTCGGGAAGATCGACGCGGTGGAGCCTGCGGTCCACCCGGAAGGCGTCCGTACCCGTGAGCACCCAGATGGCCCCGCCAAGGGCCTCCAGTCCGTAGACCGGACCGGGCAGGGCCGCCGCGTCCCGGTGCCGCCGCCCGAGCTCTCCGATGAGCGCCAACTGCTGTCCGCCGAGCAACACGGCGTCGCCGACAGCGAGCACGTCGTAGGCGGGGCGCCCCTCTGCCGCGGCCGAGACCGGCCAGGGCACGACGGCGCCCACCTCCGGCCAGGCCAGCGCGAGACCGTCGTCCGTGCCGACCCACAGCTTGCCGGGGGGACCAGGCACGACCTCGTAGACCGCGTCTCCCGGAACACCTGCTCGGATGCGCTCGACGCCGTCGGTCCAGCGCAGCAGACCGTCGGTGTCCGCCGCCGCATAGAGCTCCTCGCCGACCCGAGCGAGGGCGTAGACGGCGCCCGGACCCCAGAAGGGAACCAACAGGCCCTCCTGGAGCAGGAGGATGCCCTCGCTGTCCGTGGCGAGGTAGCTGCGCACACCCTCGTGCTCGACATCCCAGACGTTGACGTCCCCGTCGACACCTTCGATGGGCTCGCCCTCCGGAAGACCGCGGAGGCCGTCGTAGCCGGCCCAGAGACGGGCGTCGGAGCCAGGCTCGATCGAGAACACCGAGCGTGGTGACAGCACGGTCTCCAGGGTGCCGTGCCGCATCCTCGCGAGGCCGTGCCAGGTGCCGATCCACAGGGTCTCGCCCTCGGCGCCCAGGGCCTGGACCCAGGGATCCGGCAGGGTGTCGTCGAGGACTTGGGAGCCGTCGAGCCGAGCGAGCCCGAGGCCAGTGCCGACCCAGGTGGTCCCCTGGTGTTCGCGCACGGCGTTGACCTCGTTGGTGGGCAGCCCCTCGGCCACACCGAAGGACTCCGCCACCAGGTGGTTTTGGTGGACGCGGACGAGCCCGCCGCCGAGCAGGGCCACCCAAGCACCGTCCTCTGTGGGCCAGATGTCGGCGACCTGGCTGCCGGGCAGCGCGCCGGGGGCGACGAGGCGGGCGACACCGGAGGCGTCCAGGCCCCACGTCGGCGAGACCTCGACACCGTCGACCCGCACCCGTGTCTCCGGAGGGACGCGGCCGATCGACAGCCCGGGCTCCGCGTCCTCGGCGACCAGCTCCCAGCCAGAACCGAGATCGACCTCGAGCCTGGCTGGCACGAGATCCCAGTAGACCCGAACCTCTCGCGGCCCCTCCAGGTCCCCGAGGTCCGCCGGCTGCGCCGCCACGGCGCGCAGGTGACCTGGGGCCGCGAACGCCGCCCCGAGAATCAGGATCACAAGCCCTCGACGTCGAGCTTGTGGCGCTCCACCTGGCGCTCGAGGTGACCCAGGGGACCCTCCAGCTCGATCGCGTCCTTCGGACAGACCCACCAGCAGTAGAGGCAACCGATGCAGTCGGCGGCCTCCGTCTTCACGCCGATGTCGATCAGCGGGAGGTGGGTCGGGCAGAAGTCCTCGCACCTCCTGCAGTCGCCGCAGGCCTCCGGGTCGCGGGACAGGCCGATCACGCCGTCGTCTTCGAGGCTGTAGAGGTCCTGGATGATGCCGAGGTCGTAGGCCGTCTGGGAGACCGCGGGCAGGTCGACCAGGGGGCGGACGGTGAGCTTCAACCAGTGGAGGCTCTTGCTCTCCGAGAGCTCGGCCAGGCGGCTCCTCGGCGGCGCCCGCTCGATGGGGCGCAGCACCGGGAGCTCCGCGGCGACCCGTCGGGCGAGGCCCTCGTCCAGGATCCCGGCCTCGACCGCGTGCGCCATGTAGCCGACCTCGCGCCAGGGCATGTCCACCAGGCGGGTGACCACGAGATCGTTGAGGAAGGCGTCGTCGCTCATCAACAGCCGACCGAGCCGGAAGGGGTGGCCGTCCCCCGGCCCGTTGCCTTCCATGCCGACGAGCCCGTCGACGAGCACCAGGTCCGGCCGCACCGCCTCGTTGATCGCGAAGATGTTCCGAGCGAGGTCCAGGTGGATGTCGCGCTTGGCCTGGCCGACGCAGATGCCCACCCAGTTCTTCATGGCACAGGACAGGCCCGCCTCGGCGTGGGTCTTCACCTTCGGGATCGAGATGAGGAAGTCGGCGTCGAGGACGGTGCGCGCGACCATCGGGCGGGCGCCGGCGTGCAAGACGATCGGGACCCCCTCGTCCTCGTTGAGATCCCTGATCTCGACGCCATAGCGCTCCGCGAGCCGGTCGACTCGCAGCCGCCGGAAGCAGTCGATGCCCCGACGGTGCACGCCGACGTTGCTCCCGTCGCAGACCACGAGGTCGCGGTAGCCCCGGTCCTGGAGTGCCTCGATCAGCGAGCAGAGGACTCGCAGATCGACGGAGTTCCCCACCAGCGCCACGAGGTCGTTGTTGAGGTTCGGCTTGATGGCGATGCGGGCGTCGAGGTCAGGGGGGAGCACCTCGGCGAAGCACTCGAGGAGCTCCTCGACGCGTGCCTTCACCTCCGAGGTGGTCCACGCGCTCCGAACCTCGACGGTGCCGCGCTCGCAGGAGAACCTCACGAACTCCCAGGTTCGCCGGCCGAGACACAGACCTGCCCGTCGGTCCTCGCGAGGTCGCGCCAGCTGACCCAGCCGCCGCCGTCGTAGCAGACCAGGAGCTCGCCGTCCGGGTCGAGGTTACGGAGCTCAGAGAGCCGCACCGGCCCGAAGACGTGCCCGTTGAGCTGGAAGAACCAGAACTTTCGCTGGGCCTGTTTGTCCCGCCGCTGCCAGATCCGCTCGCAGCACTTCCGGTACGCAGCCACCTCGTCCGGGTCCCAGATGCCGTTGTCGTTCGCGTCCCAGTGGGTGAGCAGGGCGCAGCTTCGATCCACCTCGGCCCGGTGATCGGCGTCGGCTTCTAGCCGCGTGATGATCTCCCGGACCTGCTCGGCCCGGTGCACGTCGCCCAGGGCTTCGAGGTGATCCGCCTCTTTCTCCAGGCTGCGGAGCGCGTGGGCTTCGCGCCAGCGGCTCGGCAAGAGCCCCATCGACTTCAGGATCAGGGGGGTGAACCACCCGGTGCCCGGCACCGGCAGCGCCGCGTTTCCTGCGGCCACCAGGCCAGCAGGCACGACCCTGAGCACATCGAGGACCTGGGCCCGCACCACGTCCTTCTGCTCCACCGTCAGGTCCTCGCCGGTCTTCATGCGGTGGCGGACGAGCGTCCAGACCTCCTTGCTCTCCTGCAGCTCGCCGACGACGTTCGTCCACTGCTGGAGCGCCGCCTTCTTCATCCCCGCGCTCAGGCGCTTGAACACGCCCGGGGGCTTCTCGACGGCGTCGATCTCCTCCTGGACCTCGCGCAGGACCCGAGCGTCCTCTGTCTGCCCTTCGGCCTCTAGCTCGGCTGCCAGCATGCCGAGCGTGGCGGCTTCAGCCATCGCGGAGGCCCTCCAGGATGCGCTCGTAGCGCAACCATACCGCGTTCCAGTCGTAGCGCTCGGCGACGAAGGCCCGACCCTCTTCGCCCAGGCGACGCCTCGCTCCCTCGTCGTCCATGAGCCGGACCATGGCGTCGCGCATGGCCCCCACGTCCCCCCGCGGCACCGGGACGCCGATGCCCCCGGTCGCCTCGCGGACGGCGGGCTGCTCGCTCCAGATGACGGGCTTGCCGCAGGCCATGCCGTCGATCGCGGTGAAGCCGAAGCCCTCGTCCATCAAGGTCGGGAAGAGCACGACGTCGGCCTCGCGGTAGTGGGGCGCGATCTGGGGCACGTCTGTGTGGAACTCGACCGGCTGGCCCCAGGCCTGGACCTCGAGCTGCCGCAGGAAGACGGGGTCGTCCACCGCCCCGACGATGTGGAGCTCGGCGCGCTCCTTGTACCGCCGCGGCAGGCGGGCGAGGGCATCGACGGCAAGGTGCTGGCCCTTTCCCGGCAGGATGCGCGAGGGGTAGACGAAGCGGATCCTCTCTCGATCGGTCTCGGCAGGGCGGAAGACGTCGAGGTCGACACCGTTGTGCACCACGGCGATGCGCCGTCGCGGGACGCCGATGCCGACGAGGCGGTCGGCGCTGGCATCGCTGACGGTGATGACCTTGCCGAGGCGGCGCGCCTTGAACCGGTAGAAGAGCTCACGGGTGAGGACCTCGAAGCCACGACTGGCGACGCCGAAGTTGAGGTCGTGAACGATGCAGGCTGCGGGCGCCCCGAGGGTGGGGACCTCGATGGAGTTCGCGAGCACGACCTCTGGCTTGAAGCCGCGGAGCTCCCGGAGCGCAGCCCACCACATCCGCCGCCAGGCCGCGACCCGAGAGCTCTCGCAGAGATCCACCGCGACGGCCTCGGGAGGCACGAGCTTGCGGTCGTTGCGGAAGCCGACGAGGAGCCGGACCTCGTGCCGCAGGCGGGCGCGCTGGTAGAGGTTCGCGAAGACCGTCTCCGTCCCGCTGAGCACATCGGGCGGGAAGCGCCGCGCGACCATGAGGATCCGCATCAGGGGAAGTTCGGGAGCGGTCCGACCATGCCCTCGTCCCGGAACCAGGCCAGGGCGGCCGCGATGCCTTCGTCGAGGGGTCGGGTGGTGTAGCCGAGCTCGCGCCGCGCCTTGTCGGAGCTGAAACGGAATCCCCTGCTGTAGCCCCAGCGCACCGAGTTGCTGTTCAACAGGGGCTCCTTCCCGGTGACAGCCTCCGCGAGGTCGCCAAGGAGCCCGGCGACGGAGGCGACGACGCGCGGGACCTCCATCGACGGAGGCTTCGTCCCGGCGACAGCGGCGATCCGTCTGAAGATGGCGCCGTAGCTGAGGTTCTCGTCACCGAGGATGTAGCGCTCCCCCCTCCGGCCCTTCTCCATGGCGAGCACCATGCCGCGGGCGACGTCGCGCACGTCGACGAAGCAGTTCACCCCTGCGGAGTAGCCGGGGACCTTGCGTTTCACGACCTCCAACAGCATCGCTCCGCTGGAGGGGCGCTGGTCGTAGGGACCGAACATGAAGCCGGGATTCACGGCGACGACGTCGAGATCCTCGCAGCCGAGGGCCAGCTCCTCGCCCAGGCGCTTGGTGGTCGCGTAGCCGTCCGCCAGCCCGAACTCCCCGAAGTTCCAGGGGGTGGACTCGTCGGCGTCGGGCTCGCCCGTCGCGAGCCCCACGGCCACCGTGCTCGAGCAGTAGACGAGGCGCTCGACCCTGGCGCGGCGGCAGGCCTCGAGGATGTTCCGCGTCCCCTCGACGTTCGCCGCCTGCAGCGTGGGCGTGACCTGGGGCTTGATGCTGACCGCCGCCGCGCAGTGGAAGACGACCTCTGCCCCTTCGAAGGCACGCGCGAGCCCGTCGACGTCCGACAGGTCTGCCTCCGCCCAGGCCAGTTCGAGCTCGTCGAGGTGAGCCGTGCGAGAGGTCGCCCGCCTGGTCGCCACGACCTCGTAGTCGCCATCGCACAGGACCTTCGCCAGGTTTGCTCCGACGAACCCGGTGGCTCCAGTGATGGCGACCCGCCTCATCTCGCTCGTCTAACCCGGGCGGGGGTGCGACAAGCGCCCAGGGCGTGGGTACTGTGTCCACTCCCGTCGCCTACCGCACGAGTCCGTGATGACCTTGATGCTGCTCGCGTGCACCCCGACTGAGACCAAGGTCGAGTTCGTGCAGGTGGAGCGGTGGGCTGGCGACACCGGCTTCGAAGGGGAGCGCACCCTCGTCGGGGTGAACTACCCGTGGACCTACCAGCGCATCTACGCGCTGGACGGGGACGCAGAGGTCGTCGGCTACTACGAGATCCCAGAGGAGATCTACGGCTACGACAGCGGAAGCCACGCGGCGCTCCTGATGGACTTCGAGCTGCTCGAGGGCGGCAACGTCGTCTTCGCCATGAGCCCCAAGGGCCTCTTCGAGATCGACCCCCTCGGCGAGCTCGTGTGGAGGATGAGGGACTTCCACGTCTCCCACGACTTCGACCGCCTCGACAACGGGAACCACCTCATCGCTCGGACCTGGGCCGAAAAGGGCGACAAGCAGATCGTCGAGCGCGGCGAGGACGGAAAGGACGTCTGGGTGTGGCGCGGCATGAAGCGCTACGGCGAAGACCCGCGCTTCGTCGACATCTCCGACGAGGGCGGCGCCTGGATGCACATCACCGCGGTGCAGCGACTCGACAACGGCATCACCCGGGCATGTATCCGCAACTTCAACATGATCGTCGACATCACCCCCGAGGGGAGGGTCGTCAACGAGATCGTCCTCCGCTCGACGACCGACCAGGTCGCGACCACCACTGGCCGCATCACCGGTGAGCGGCCCCACGGAATGGAGACCACCGAGGACGGCTCCATCCTCTTCGGGACGCGCTTCCCCGACCGCGTCATCGAGGTCAACGCCGACGGCCAGCTCCTTTGGAAGTTCCGGGCCGACGGCGTGACCAGCATCCGCGACACCGACCGGCTCCCGACGGGGAACACGCTCCTGAGCGAGCGGACCAGCGTCGTCGAGACCAACCCGGAGGGAGAGATCGTCTGGGAGTGGGAGGCCCCGGAGGTCGAGGACCAGGATGTGGAGATGGAGGACATGAGCCCGATCATGACGGTGCTCCGCATCGCCGAGGACGGGAGCTTCGACAACCGCTAGCGCTCGATGTAGCCGAGGGCCTCCAGCATCGCCTGATCGACTCCCTCGCCGGCTTCCGGCCACGAGAGGTCGTCCACGAGGTCGTCTCGACTCCAGGGCCCGCGGATGTCCTCGCCGACCAGCGCTCGTCCAGGCAGATCCTGGGCCGGGCGGATGTCGAGCAGCTGGAGCAAGGTCGGCGCGACGTCCAGCAGATCGGCGCCCTCGATGGTCCCTCCGGGGGCAACGGAGGGGGCGCGAATGTAGATGATGCCGCGGGCGTCGTGGTCCCCGGTGTAGCTCCGATCCGTGAGGCTCAGGTAGGCCCCCGCGGGCTCGCCACCGACGGAGCCCGACAGGGCCGCCTCCGTCTCGTCGACCAGGCTGACACCGAGGGTCTGCTCGTCGATGACTTCCCAGCTGTAGAAGGGCTCCCCGTCATCGTCAACAAGAGTACCGAGCTCCGCCTGGAGCGCCCCGAGATCCTCGGCCGAGACCGTGAGCTTAGCTCCCAGGCGAGAGACCTGGACCTCGCCGAGCACCGCGGAGAGTCGCTCTCGCAGCCGCTCCGTCTTGGGCTGCACGAAGCGCTTGTCGGCGTCGAGGGCCTTGAAGCCGTGGTCGCTGAGGACCACGACGGCGCAGTCGTCTCCGACCCTGTCCAGGAGCTCGCCGAGCAGCTCGTCGGCCTGCTTGTATGCATCCGACAGCGGGTCCTCGTCCTCGCCGAGCTGGTCCCAGAAGCGGTGCCCGAGGCCATCTGTGGCGTAGTAGGTGATGGTCGCCACCTCCGGCTCGTGCGCGCTCAGGGCGTGGACGAAGACGTCGCGGTCGATGCGGCCCCGGAGGAGGTTCAGGGCGACGAAGCGCTCGTCGTCGTCCGGATGCTCCAGCCGCTCGCGCAGCTTCCAGGCGGCGACCTCCCGCAAGGTGGAGAGCCTCAAGCCGTGGGGGATTCCCGCCAGGGCGAGGCGCCAGGACGGTCGGGTCTCGATGCGCCTGCGCTTCATGCGGTGGCCGAGCTCGAGCTCCTTGACGAAGGACAGCTCGGGCGGATGGGTCTCCGGGGATGGCGCCAGCCAGGCGGGCACGACGAAGCCGTCCACCTCCCGCGGCGGGTAGGTCACGAGCCACTTGTAGACGCCGATGCGGAGGCCCTGGCTCTCGGCGATGTCCCAGAAGCGAGGGACGAGGGCGTCGTCAGCGTGGACGTCGAAGCCGTGGATGCCGTGGTCGCGCGGGGGCTTGCCGCTGGCGATGGTGGTCCACAACAGCGGCGAGAACATCGGCTCCATCGAGCTCAGCGTCCCGCGGCTGCCCTCCGCCGCGAGACGGGAGAAGGCGGGCAGGTCCATCTCGTCGATGCGGTCGAAGGTCGCGCCGTCGACCCCCACGACGAGGAGCCTGGTGGGCCCGGGCCCGGGAGGCGGAAGGAGCACGGAGCCAAGGAACAATGCGATCGGAATGGCCGGCACCCAGGGCCTCGACCAGGTGCGAACGAAGAGGCCGAAGACCGCGCCGAGGCAGGCGGGAGCGAGCAGAGCGAGACAGAACCAGGTCACCGGCTCATCGAGGAACCAGGGGTTCGACGCCCGCAGGACGACGCCGAGGAGCGCCCCGGGGATGGCGGCGAGGCTGGCCGCGGCGAGGGCGGACCTCAGTCGCACAGCAACCTCCCCGGCTCGAACTCGTCCCAGAAGTGCCAGTCCTCCGGATAGGCCGTGAGCCACCGCTGCAGGTGCTCGGCGACGAGGTCGGCTCCAGCCTCCAGCCCCTCCCCCAGCGGCAGGCCGCGGTCGAGCTCGATCGCCGGGCCGATCCCGGAGGCGTAGCCCCTGCCGAAGTGCCAGGTGTGGAGCGGCAGGAGCTCGGCGCCGGACTTCAACGCGAGGTAGACCGCCCCGACTGGGACTCGCATCCGCTGACCGAGCACGACGCGGTCATAGCGGCGGCCCAGCTCCTTGCCACCGCCAGTGCCGTCGACGGCGGAGAGCACGATCTCGCCGGCCTCCAGCGCCCTGATCAGGGGTCTGAGCTGGCGGCCGTCCCAGATGCGGGCGGGCAGGTCCTGCTCGAGCCGGTGCCGAAGGTCGGTCACGCGCTTGCCCTCCTGGCTGATGGACCCTTCGACCCCTCCGCCACCGACCTGGTTCACGGCGTAGCCGAGGGCGCCGAGCAGGCAGAGCGGGAGCTGGGCGCAGCCCATGTGCGGGTGCATGAGCACCACCCCCCCTCTCTGGAGCGCGGCGTCGAGGTGCTCGCGCCCATCGAGCCGGGTGTAGCTGGCCCCCTCCCCCGCCGCGATGCGCGCGAAGGTCCAGCTCACGTACTGGTCGGCGAAGTGGTTCTCGAAGACCTTCTCGGCGAGGGCGTCGAGGTCCCCCCGCTCGGGAAAAGCCCGCCGCAGGTTCCGCACGACGCGCTCCCGCTGACCGGGGGCGAAGCGAAAGGCGACTCGCCCCAGCAGCCGGTTCGCGCGCAGCTCGGTCCCAGCGGGCAGTCGACCGAGAGAGCGGCGATAGGGACCCCACACCACCCTTCGGTAGACGTCCTTGAGCGGGCTCTCGCCGAAGACCATGCCCTGCTCTATCCCGGTGGCGGCCTCCTCAGAACCACCCGCCGACCGTCGAGCCCAAGCCCACCGACAGCGACTGCGAGAACCCCTCCTCGCCGCTCCTCGACGACACGACGACCCTCCCGAACGGTCCGATGCCCAGGTAGTAGTTGTCGAAGTGGAACAAGAAGGGGGCGCGGAGCCCGAGCTTCAGCCAGCGGTTGGCCGGGAGGGACTCGCCACCGACGACGGCCAGCGATCCCCCGATGGCGGGGCGCAGCTGCGGGAAGAAGCTCGCCCGACGGCCCAGCCGGACGTCGTAGCCGATGGTCGGTCCGATCCCGAGGCTGGCCTCCGCGTACGAGGTCTCGCCCAGCTGCAGATACAGCGCGGTGTCGAGGTCGGCCCCGATCCCGAGTCCGCGGACCACGAAGACCACCACGGTCGGAGACACGTTCGTGAACCAGTAGCTCTCGAGCGGCGCGACCCGGGTGCCCAGGTCCCCGCCGAGGGCGACGACGCCCTGGTCGCCGAAGCGCTCTGGCTCGGCGTTGGCGATGGACAGCAGGAGCAAGAGCTGCATGGGACCTCCGGGACCATGCTACACCCGGTGCGGGTGACGTACCCTCCCGGCGGAGCAGCACACCATGCCGAGCGAGACACGGACCTGGGACGCCAACGAAGCCGTGGCGGACATCGCCTTCAGGGCGAACGAGGTCATCGCGATCTACCCGATCACGCCTGCTTCTCCGATGGGTGAGCACGCCGACGCCTGGGCCGCCCGGGGCCGACGGAACCTCTGGGACGAGGTCCCCCAGGTGATCGAGATGCAGTCAGAGGGAGGCGCCGCGGGCGCCGTCCACGGAGCGCTGCAGGCGGGGGCGCTGACGACGACCTTCACCGCCTCTCAGGGCCTGCTGTTGATGATCCCGAACATGTACAAGATCGCCGGCGAGCTCACTCCGGCGGTGCTGCACGTGGCCGCCAGGACGATCGCCGCCCACGCCCTGTCGATCTTCGGAGACCACTCCGATGTCTACGCCGCGCGCCAGACGGGCTTCGCCATGCTCTGCTCCTGCTCGGTGCAGGAGGCCCACGACCTCGCCCTGGTCGCCCAGGCAGCGACGCTCACCTCGCGCATCCCCTTCCTCCACTTCTTCGACGGCTTCCGCACCTCGCACGAGGTCGCCAAGACCGAGCGGCTCGCGGACGATGACCTCCGGGCCCTGCTGGACGTCGACGCCATCCGCCAGCACCGTGAGCGAGCCCTGACACCAGAGGCCCCGGTGCTCCGCGGGAGTGCCCAGAACCCGGACGTCTTCTTCCAGGCCCGCGAGGCCGCCAACCCCTTCTACGAGGCCTGTCCGGTGCGGGTCCAGGAAGCGATGGACGCCCTGGAGCAGCGCTGCGGACGCGCCTACCGCCTCGTGGACTATGTCGGCCACCCAGGGGCCGAGCGCGTGCTCATCGCCATGGGCTCCGCCTGCGAGACCGCCCAGGAGACCGTGGAGCACCTGGTCGAGCTGGGGGAGCGGGTCGGGCTCCTCAAGCTCCGCCTCTACCGGCCCTTCCCCGGACGCGCCGTGGTCGAGGCCCTCCCGCCGACGGTCCGCCACGTCGCGGTCCTCGACCGGACGAAGGAGCCCGGCGCCGGCGGTCCCCTCTACCTCGACGTGGTGGCGGCGGTGCACGAGGCCCGCGCCGCCGGCAGCTTCTCGCCGGACCCCGGCATCGTCGGAGGGCGCTACGGGCTCTCGGGCAAGGAGTTCACCCCTGCGATGGTCAAGGCGGTGCTCGACGACCTCTCTGCCGAGCGACCGCGCAACGGCTTCACCGTCGGCATCGTCGACGACATCACCCACACCTCCCTGCGGTGGGACCCGGACTTCGCCATCGAGCGCCCGGACGTGGTCCGCGCCGTGTTCTTCGGCCTCGGCAGCGACGGCACGGTCGGGGCCAACAAGAACTCGATCAAGATCATCGGCGAGAACACCGACGGCCACGCCCAGGGCTACTTCGTCTACGACAGCAAGAAGGCCGGTGCGAAGACCGTCTCCCACCTCCGCTTCGGTCCCCGGCCCATCCGCTCGGCCTACCTGATCCGCCAGGCCGACTTCGTGGGCTGCCACCAGTGGAGCTTCCTGGATCGCTACGAGGTCGTGGAGATGGCCGCGCCCGGGGCGGTGCTGTTGTTGAACGCTCCGGTGGCGGAGGAGGAGGTGTGGGACCGACTGCCCGCCGAGGTGCAGCGGGGGATCATCGCCAAGGGCCTGAGGTTGTTCGTGATCGACGCCTACGAGGTGGCCCGCGAGGCGGGCATGCCCGGACGCATCAACACGGTCATGCAGACCTGCTTCTTCGCCATCTCGGGCGTGCTGCCGCCGAAGATGGCCGTCGCCCGGATCAAGCAGGCGATCGAGAAGAGCTACGGGGCCAAGGGCAAGGAGATCGTCCGGCGGAACGAGCTGGTCGTAGACACGGCGCTGGATCACCTGGTCGAGCTCGACGTGCCGACAGAGGTCAGCTCGACTCGCCACAGGCCCCCTATGGTCCGGGAAGAGGCTCCGGACTTCGTGCAGCGGGTCACCTCTGTGATCCTCTCCGGCAAGGGCGACCTGCTGCCGGTGAGCGCGTTTACGCCTGACGGCACCTGGCCGACGGCGACTGCCAGGTGGGAGAAGCGCAGCATCGCGCAGCGGATCCCGATCTGGGATCCCGACATCTGCGTCCAGTGCAACAAGTGTGCGCTGGTCTGCCCTCACGCCGCGATCCGAGCCAAGGTCTACCCCCACGACCACCTCGAGGGCGCCCCAGAGGGCTTCCGCGCGGCCTCGTGGAAGAGCCCGCCCCTGAAGGGTCAGGCCTACACGATCCAGGTCGCTCCAGAGGACTGCACGGGCTGCGAGCTCTGCGTGGTGGTCTGCCCGGCGAAGGACAAGTCCAACCCCCGTCACAAGGCGCTGGACATGGAGCCGCTGCTCGACAACGTGGCGGTGGAGCGCCAGAGCTTCGACTTCTTCCTCGCGCTGCCAGAGGTGGACCGGAGCCTGGTCAAGCGCAACGTCAAGGACAGCCAGCTGTTGCAGCCGCTGTTCGAGTTCTCTGGAGCCTGCGCCGGCTGCGGCGAGACGCCGTACCTCAAGCTGCTCACCCAGCTCTTCGGCGACCGACTGCTCATCGCCAACGCGACGGGGTGCAGCTCGATCTACGGCGGCAACCTGCCGACCACGCCCTTCACCACCAACTCCTCGGGCCGAGGTCCGGCCTGGTCCAACTCGCTGTTCGAGGACAACGCCGAGTTCGGGCTGGGCTTCCGCCTCGGGCTGGACCAGCTCAGCACACAGGCACGCGGTCTCCTGAAGCGCCAGGCGGCAGATTTGGGCGGGGTCCTCGTGGGGGCCATCCTGCAGGCATCCGACGCCGAAGAGACCGAGATCGAAGAGCAGCGCCGCAGGGTCGTTCAGCTCCGGGCGCGACTCGCCGAGCTCCCCGAGACCCCGGCTCGCAAGCTCCTCGATCAGCTCGCGGACCACCTGGTTCGAAAGAGCGTCTGGCTCGTCGGAGGCGACGGCTGGGCCTACGACATCGGCTTCGGCGGCCTGGACCACGTGCTGGCCTCTGGGCGGGACGTCAACGTCCTCGTCCTCGACACAGAGGTCTACAGCAACACCGGCGGACAGGCCTCGAAGGCCACCCCTCGCGCGGCGGTGGCCAAGTTCGCCGCGGGGGGGCGGGCCACGCCGAAGAAGGACCTGGGCATGCTCGCCATCGCCTACCGAGACGTCTTCGTCGCCCAGATCGCCTTCGGCGCCAAGGACGCACAGACCGTGAAGGCGCTCCGAGAGGCCGAGTCCTACCGGGGAGCGTCCCTCGTCATCGCCTACAGCCACTGCATCGCCCACGGCTACCGGATGAGGGACGGGCTCACCCAGCAGAAGCTCGCGGTGAGCTCGGGCTACTGGCCGCTCTACCGCTTCGACCCCCGGCGGGCCGAGGACGGCGGCGTCGCGATGCAGCTGGACTCGAAGCCCCCCAAGACACCCTTGTCCGAGTTCGCCTATGGCGAGGCCCGCTACCGCATGCTGAAGAAGCGCGATCCTGTCCGGGCCAAGGAGCTGATGGCCCTGGCCGAAGAGGACGTCGCGCGCCGCTATGCCTCCTACGAGGCCCTGACACGCACGGAGACCTGATGGACCTGAGCACGGACTACATGGGCTGGGAGCTGGCCAACCCCTTCGTCGTCGGGGCCTCGCCCATCTCCGACGACATCGACCTGGTGCGCCGTTTCGAGGACGCCGGCGCCTCGGCCATCGTCATGCACTCGCTGTTCACCGAGCAGCTCACCCGCGAGCAGATGGCCGCCCACCGGCACATCGACTGCCTCGCGGACTGCCACGCAGAGGCACTGAGCTACTTCCCCGATGCAGAAGACTACGCTCTGGGGCCGGACGAATACCTCGAGCAGCTCGCCCGGCTGAAGGCCAGGGTCTCGATGCCGGTCATCGGCTCGCTCAACGGGGTCATGGCCGGGGACTGGACCCGCTGGGCGGGGCTGATCGAGGAGGCCGGCGCGGACGGCCTGGAGCTGAACATCTACTACCTCCCGCTTGACGGCGACGAGCCCCCCGACGCAGTCGAACGGCGCTTCCTGGACGTGCTGGCCTCGGTAAAGGGGCAATGCGAGCTCCCGGTGGCGGTGAAGATCAACTCCTTCTTCTCGTCGCCGGTGCACATGGCCCGGCGGCTGGAGGCAGGGGGCGCGGACAGCCTCGTGCTCTTCAACCGCATCTTCCACCCCGACATCGACATCGACGAGCTCGACGTGCTCCCGGCCACACCCGGGGCCCAACCGTCGCTGCTGAAGATCCGCCTGTTGTGGCTGGCGGCGATGTTCGGCCGCGTGGAGATGCCCCTGGCCGCCAGCGGCGGCGTCGCCAGCGTCGAGGACGTGATCAAGGCCGTGATGGCAGGGGCCAGCGTGGTCCAGATGGCCTCTGCGCTGATCGCCGGTGGACCCGAACACCTCGGGGCCGTCCGCGAGGGCCTGGAGGCCTGGCTGGTGGAGCGACAGTACGACTCCCTGCGCCAGATGCGCGGCAGCATGAGCCTCCTGCGCTGCCCCGACCCGGAGGGCTACGAGCGCGCGAACTACATCGAGACCCTTCGGCGCTGGGGTGGGCGGCGCTGAGGCGGCTCCGAGCTACTCCAGGTACCCCAGCGCCTCGAGCCGCATGCGCTCAGCCTCGCTGAGCTCCACCGCCGAGCGCCCGGCGTCCCCCTCCAACAGCGGGCGGATCAGCTCCACCAGCGGCGCCGTGTCGACATCCGCTGAGAAGTCGAAGGCACCCACCGCGGTGAAGCCAGGCCCCTCCGGCGCGAGGTAGAGCGCGTCGTCGAAGCCCGGTGCCTCGCGACGGACGAAGAGGCTGCTGTCGCTCCGCAGGCCCGCCATGCGGAAGGTGGGTCTCTGGGTGGGGTCATCTGCTCGCGCGGCGAGGTTGGCCTCTCGGTCGTAGCAGAGGCTGCGGGCCAAGCTGCGGCCCTCTGTGACCAGGCTGTGTCCGTCGAGCCCCTCCGGCGAGGAGACGCCTGCCAGATCGAGCAGGGTCGGCCCCAGGTCGTTCAGCTCGACGAGGTCCTCGCGCACACCGGTCTCCAACCCCTCAGCGCGGATGACGAGGGGCACCCGCAGGTTGTGGTCGTAGACATCGTCGCCGTGGTCGAACCAGACGCCGTTCTCGCCGAAGGACTCTCCGTGGTCACCCACGACGGCGACGATGGTGTCCTCGCCGACAGCCTCGAGCAGGCGCCCGAGCTGGTGATCGGCGAAGGCGATCTCCCCGTCGTAGGCCGCGAGCACGTAGCCGAGTTCGGTGATCCCGGAGAGCGACTCGCGCAGGTAGGGGGCGACCTCGTCCCGATCCACCAGGTCCATGGAGCTGTGCTCCGAGGAGCGCGGGTCCCCCTCGTAGACGAGCCAGCCCTCCGGGGGCTCGTAGGGGCCGTGGGGATCGAAGAGGTGGACCCACAAAAGGTAGGGATCCTCTCGCTGATCGAGCCAGTCGACCGCGAGATCGACCGTCCGATCTCCCCTCCGCTCGAGCACGGTGTCGGGGGCGAAGCGCCTCCTGGCCGCGGCGAGCAGCCGAAGGGGCAGCAAGTCGCTGGAGCCGTGCCAGCCGGCGAAGTCGTCGTCGTAGGTCCCGAAGCCCCTGGCGAAGCCCTTGTCGCCTTCGAGCACGTAGGCGCTGACGAAGGCGGCGGTGTCATAGCCCTGCTCGGAGAGGACCTCTGCGAGGAGCTGCTCATCCTCTGGCAGGGGCACCCCGTTGAGCAGGGTCTCGTGACTCCAGGTGCCCCGACCACCCAGGATCGTCGCGTGGCTCGGGCCGGTCACGGCGATGTTGGCGAAGGCTGCGTCGAAGCGGGTCCCCTCGGCCGCCAGGCCATCGATGACCGGAGTCCGGGCCTCGGCGTGGCCGTAGCACCCGATGCGGTCTGCGCGTGTGGTGTCGAGGGTGACCAGCAGGATCGAGGGCCCCTCGCCGCCAGCGCCGGAGGGGCCCGTATCGACCCCGGACAGGGGCACGAGCAGCGCGGCCAGGGTCGCCCAGCGAGCGCGCGGGAGCTTGTGGAAGAGGGCCAACAGCAGACCGAGGCAGAACCACCCGCCGAGCTGGACCGGGAGGGTCGTCGACCAGTGGGGTTCAGTGAAGGGGGCCGGGTCGGTCGCGCCATGGAGGAACCACTCGAACGCGAGCACGACCAGGGACGCCCGGGTCCATCCGCCCATCCGATCCCGGGCGCGAAAACCGAGCGGCGCTGTGAGCACGCCCCCGAGCACCGCCGCGCCCACGAGCAGGAGCAGGGGCGAGGTCAGCCACAGACGACCACCGAAGACGACGACTCCCGCCTCGACCAGCCCGTAGGCGGCCCCGAAGAGTGCTGCTCCGATGAGCGCCTGACGCATCGTCTGGGTCTAACTCCGAACCGAAGACCGGGGAGACTGTCAACGCGATGTAAGGAAACACGCTGATCGCGCGTTCACGCGTCGGATTCATGCGGATCCACACAGAGAACCAGCTATTTTTGTTGCACTCCCTCGACCCCGCAGGCACTATCCGTCGCCGCCTGGCACCCCCCGCCGCCGCCCGAACGGTCAGCCACGCCCTCTGGGAAGGACGCGAATGAAGACGTCTCGCCTCACCCCTCTGCTCGCCCTCACCACGGTCCTGCTCGCCCCCACCACGGCGTTCGCAAAGGAAGTGGCGGTGGCTCCCTTCATCGCAAAGGGCGGGCTCGATCCGCTCATCGCGCTCAACATCACCTCCCTGGTGAGCTCCGAGCTCGACTTCAGCTCCGAGTACGACGGCGCCCTGCAGATCGAGGAGAAGCCCTCCGGGCTGACCGTCGCGTGCCTCTCCCAGAGCGCATGCCTGCGAAAGATCGGGAACGCCTCTGGGACCGAGCACCTCGTGGCTGGCTCCGTCGCCCCCGCGGGGGACCAATACGACATCTACATGGTCCTCTACAACACCAGCGGCGGCGGCTTCGTGCGCAAGAAGACGTTCAAGGTGGCGACCACTCCGGAGAAGATGGCCGACTCCATGGGCGGCTTCGTCAAGGAGCTCGTCACGGGCAAGAGCCCTGGCGCGGTCCAGGCCGAGGCCACCGTCCAGGACGACTTCGACGACTTCGGAGAAGAGGACTACGACGACTTCGTCTTCGACGAGGAGACGAGCGTCAACACCCGCATCGAGCTCCCCCAGACCTCCACCGCCGACCTCAACGACTTCGAGGAGGAGCCGGACGAGTGGGAGATGGAGCAGCGCCAGCAGGAGGAGGACGCCCGCCGCCGCGCAGACGACGAGGCCCGCCGCCGCGTAGAGGAGGACGAGCGTCGCCGCATCGACGACGAGGCCCGCCGCCGCGCAGAGGAAGACGAGCGCCGCCGCGCAGAGGAAGACGAGCGGCGCCGCGCAGAGGAAGACGAGCGCCGCCGGGAAGAGGAGGCTCGTATCCGCGCTGAAGAGGACCGGCGCGCCCGCGAAGCCGCCGAGCTCGCCCGGGCCGAAGAGGATCGTCGCCAACGCGAGGCCGATGACCGCACCCGACGCGAGGCCGATGACCGTGCCCGCCGCGAGGCAGAGGTCGCCGCGACCTCGTACGACGACGAAGAGGACTGGGACGACATCTCCTTCGGAGACGCCACGGACGAGATCGAGGTCGAGATCGACGACATCTCCTTCGGCGACGCCACCAGCGACATCGTCGCCGACTACGGGGACGACAGCTACGGCGACGACGACTACGGATACCGGGACTACAGCGACTCGAGCTCGAGCTCCACCAAGAGCTACGACGACTACGACGACTACGACGACGGCTACTCCCGCTCCAGCCGCACGACGTCCCGCAGCTACGACGACCTCGACGAGCCCGATGTCTACGAAGAGAGCACCCGCAGCACCCGCAGCAACTCCAGCTCGAGGGACAGCTCGAGTTCGAGGGCCAGCTCTCGGAGCGGCTCGGACGGCTCCATCCGGACGAACCAGAACAATCCGAAGCTAGGCCTGAGCATCCGGGCCGGCTACTCGAAGTTCCAGGTCTTCAACTTCGTGACCTACGGCGGCGAGCTGTCGATCCCGGTCGCGGACGCGGTCTTCGTGAACGTCGGGCTCGAGGGCTACTCGACCCAGCGCGCGATCCCAGCGGCCCTGCAGGACCAGTACGACGGCGCCACCATGCGCTGGAACCACATCATGCCTTTCAACCTGGGCCTGATGTACCAGAACAGCAAGCGCAGCTTCCGCCCCTACATCGGCGGGGACCTGACGCTCACGCCCTACACCGCCAACTTCAAGACCGCCCCGGGGCTGCGCCTGCGCGCGGGCGCCGACGTGATGATCACGGAGCAGTTCGGGCTCAACGCCAACCTCGGCCTGGGTGCCTGGTACGGGCGCGACTTCGACACGGTCCAGGTCGACGTCAACGAGGCCGGAGGGACCATTGCCGTGAACGGCGGAACGGTCATCCTCTTCTAGTGCCCCTCGGCAGAAGTCGCGACGCGACTTCCACCGGCGCCTTCGGCGCGCGCCGCGGCGCGGCGCTGGGGCACTCGTTTCCTTCCAGGGGGGCCCTGCCCTCCGGGCCTGCGGCCCTCCCCCCGGCGGCCCGCTGCGCGTGCCGGCGTTCACCCCGTCGCAGCCCCGACTGCGTCGGAACTCGCACCGGAGAGAACTAGATGAGGCGGCGATGGGGGGTCCTGAACCTGGCCCAGGGCGGGGTCTACGTCGCCTTCGCGCTCTACCACCAGGACCGTTGGCTTGGCGCGACGGCCATCCTGCTCGTCGCCGCCGTGGCCCAGTGGGTCGCCGGCGGTCTTCTCCTCGCCAGGGGCGACGAGCGCGGACTCAACCCGGGAAACTGGGTCAGCCTGCTCGGCGTGGGGGTGGTCTTCGGCCTGTACCTGCAGGTCGGCGTGCACATCGCGGAGACCTTCACCCCCGTCGGCGCCAAGACCGGCTACGCGCTGATGGGCGCGGCGGCCGCGGCCCTGCCGTGGGTGATCTTCTTCCCGATCGCCCAGCTCATCGCTACCTGGCGCAGCAGGGCCGGGCTCGCGGGCGGCGCCTTGCTGCTGGCCGGCATCCTGTTCCCCCCGGGGATCCACGCCGCAGCTCTGTCTCCCGAGTCGACCTATCCCAGCCACGACGGGGCCCCGGCCGCCCAGTGGCTGCGCGCGAGCTGGCTCGGAGAGGACGTCGGGCCCCCGCCGGATGGCCCTGGGCCGGTCGTCGCAGTCGTGACCGTGGTGCACGAGGGCGCGCTGCTCGAGTCTGCGACGACCTCTGGCGACAGCCTGGCCGATGTCCTCCAGCGCGCCGTGCCGAGCCTGCCTCCGCTCCAGGAAGCGGGGCTCGTCCTCGAGCTCGCCACCGCGGAGGGCCCCCTTCGCCTCCCCGTCATCGCCCCCAGGGGACCGATTCCGCTGCGTCCGGGCCGAACCGGACTCCGACACGACGAGGGGATCCACTCCACCCTCTCGACCTGGCGAGAGCCCGCCGTCGCCTACAGCAGGATGCTCGAGGGCCCCAGCGTGCCCGGCGTGAAGCTGAGCGAGCTCGATGGCACGGAGACCGCCTGGGTCGACCTCGACGGCTGGATGACGAGCGACCACGGCACGGTGACCCTCGAGATGACCTGGGCGGAGGCGCCCGCCCTCGACGCCGAGGCCGCCCTGGAGGCTGCGCTCGCCGGGGGCCGGCACATCGCCCACAACCAGAACGAAGCGGGCCGGTACGCCTACGTCGTCCGCGGACCCACCGGCATCCACGGCGGGGGCTACAACTACCCTCGACACGCTGGGGCCACCTGGTTCCTCGCGCGCCTGTACGTGCGCACGCAGGATCCGGAGATCGGTGCGGCCGCCGAGCGGGGAATCGCCTACCTGATCGAGCACTCCAAGCTCACAGAGGACGGACGAGCCCACATCCACGACCCGGCTCGCAAGGACGGCAAGGCCTGGGTCGGAACCACCGCACTGGCCCTGCTGGCCTTGACCGAGATGGGAGTGGAGCCTGAGTGGCAGGACCGCTACGCGCGCTTCGTCGCCTCCGCCGTCGACGAGCGTGGCAGCGTGCGCGGTGACATGACCGTCGCGACAGGGGAGTGGCCCGTCCAGGACGAGGTCACCTACGCACAAGGCCAGGGCCTCCTCGGCCTGGTCGCGGCCGAGCGAGCGGGCATCGACGTCAGCGACGCCCTCGACCGCGCGATCGCGTACGTGGATGGTGGCTACTGGCCGATACCGGCAGCCAACCTCGGCACCCTGGACGAGCACTGGATGTGCCTGGCCTCCGCCGCCGTAGGCGAGCAGCGGACAGAGGCCGCAGGCGTCGAGGTCTGCACGGCCTACTTGAGGGGCGTCGCCGTGATGGCCCCCGTGCCCGGCTCCGGCATCCAGCCCGCATCCGGCCCCGCCGCCGGACTGGCCGAGGCGGTCGTGGCTCGCGCCGAGCTGGACCGGCGAGCCGGAGTGGAGGGCCCCTACCACCAGCGAAGCCTCGACTATGGCCAGCTGCTGCTCGACACCATCTACCAGGAAGAGGACACCCCGCTGCTCGGACGAAGCGACAACCTGATCGGTGGCTTCCGGGATCGGCCCTGGGCGCTCGACGTCCGCGTGGACGCCGTCCAGCACATCGGATGCGCGCTCCTGGGTGTGGAGCAGCTGCTGCGCGAAGAGGTCCTTCCAGGCGCCATGCCCTGAGACTGTAGGAATTCCCTACACTCCAATTGGGGCATCTTTGTCGCATGCACGCGGATCCCACAGGGACAAGGGCTACCCACGATCGACAGGCCGCTGATCCCGCTCCAGGGGCGGTTTTCCGCATGAAACCGCGATCCCCGGCGCCCTCAGGGTTGAATGCACCCTTGGCACGGCCCTTGCAGTTGCGTACACTGCCAGACCTGCCCTGCCACGTTTTCCCTTCGGAGGCCCCCCATGTCCATCCTCTTCGCCCTTGTCGCGTGCAACACGACGACGAATGAATCCATCTACGCGGACGACCCCATGGGCCGCATCACCGGCCAGGTCGCGGACCTGGATGGCCAGGGACTCGAGGGTGTCGAGGTCAGCGCAGACGGCTTGACCGCGCTGACCGGACCGGACGGCTGGTACACCCTCGACGGCGTGTCGCCCGGCCAGAGCGTCGTGAGCTTCGTGTCGCCCGGCTTCGCGAAGAACTACAAGCGCGTCCAGCTGCTCTCCTGGGAGACCATCTCCGCAGACGCGACCCTTCAGGAGATCGACGGCTTCGACGTCTTCGACGCCAAGATCGGTGGCATCACGCAGGTCGGGGACGTCCTGGTCGACTTCGGCGCGACGAGCGTCGTGGACACGGACGGCAACTCCTTCGACGGCGCCGTCACGGTCGAGGTCACCTACCTGGACCCCTACACCGACGACATCAACTTCGCCCCGGGTGACCTCACGGCCCTGGCGATCTCGGCGGACAGCCTCACGAAGGACGCCAACGAGCCGGCACAGCTGGTCAGCTACGGAATGGTCGACATCAGCCTGTACGACGAGGACGGCAACCCCCTGAACGTCTCCGAGGACAACCCTGCGGTCGTCGAGATGCCCGTCACCAACGGCGACCTGCCGGACGTCTACCGCGTCCAGAACGGCGACCCCCAGGCCACCTGGTCCTTCTCGGCCGAGAAGGGAATGTGGATGGAAGAGGGAGCCGGTGTGGTCCAGGAGAACGACGACGGCGACCTGGTCTTCACCTTCGAGGCCACCCACTTCAGCTGGTGGAACTGTGACCAGGGCTTCGTCCCCACCTGCGCCTACGGCAAGGTGACCGATGTCCTCGGCTTCCCGGTCCGGGGAGCGCGGATCGACGCCCAGGGAGGCCAGTCCTCCAGCAGCGTCTACACCGACGATGACGGCAACTACGTCGTGAGCGTCATGGTCGGCGACACCGTGAACTTCAAGGGCACGACCGCTGTCGGCGGCAAGAACTGGTCCGCGGACCACACCGTGTACCTCTACGGCTACGGCAGCAGCTCAGCCGACTGCCAGCCCATCCCCGAGATCGAGATCGAGGTCTGCCGCGAGGCCGGCATCGTGATGACCGACAACCTCGACCTCCACGTCAGCGGTGGTGACGTCGGCCAGAACGGCGACCAGCTCCGCGCCTGGTTCTGGGAGCCGCCGGGAGACGTGTGGCGCTGCCAGGACCTCTGGGACAAGATCGACGAGGGCGAGTGCCTCGAGTCCAACCCGGCTGACTACCCCCAGATCTGGGGCTACGACAGCAACCTGGACGAGATGACCCGCTCCGCCGGCGAGTGGCTGGAGTTCCGCACCCCGCGCGACACCTACCACATCGACGAGGAGAGCCTCGACGGCAACCCCGTGTACATGTTCCAGACCATCGAGCTGGTCGAGACAAAGGGCGTCGAGATCCAGCAGAACGATGTCGACCTGCGAGGCGGTGACGCCATCCGCGGCAACGCTCCCGGCTCGGCGGACGCCTACTTCGGCGCCATCGAGAACGAGGAGTGGGTGACCATCCCAGAAGAGGTCACGCTCACCAACATCGAAGGTCCGCAGGGCAACGTCGCACGCAGCGGTGGTCTGAACATCCGCTTCGACGGCAAGAACAACGAAGACGACATGATGGTCTTCATCACGCCGGAGCAGCCCGAGGGCGACGCCATCGAGCAGGGTCTGCTGTGCCGCGAGTCGGATGATGGAAGCATCGACATCAGCGGCGGCGACCTCGGCAACGTGGCGCCAGGCTGGGCCAGCGTGAGCATCTACCGTCCCGAGTTCACCTGGACCGTCGGTCCGGACGGCCTCCCCATCCGCGTCCAGGCGGTCAGCGGTGCGGTCGTCGAGGCGAACCTGCGGTAACCGTCTCGAAGTCGAGGACACCGAAGGGCCGGGTGACCACCCGGCCCTTCCTTCGTCTCGGGCCCGGGTTCACTCGGCGACGTCATCACCGTGGTCGAGCCAGGACTGGAGGATCAGCACCGCCGCCACCTGGTCGATGACCTGCTTGCGCTTCTTCCTCGAGATGTCGAGGCGGACCAGGATGGCCTCGGCGTCCACGCTCGAGTAGCGCTCGTCGACGTAGACCGGCTTCACGCCGAGCAGCTCGCCGAGGGCCTCGCCGACCTGCCGCGCGAGCCTGGCCGGACGCGCTTCTGTGTCGTCCAGCTCGAGAGGGAGGCCCACGACGAGGTGCTCGACGCCCTCCTCCTCGCAGATCCTGGCGAGGACCGCGGCGTCCTTGTTCACGCCGCGGCGAGCCAGCGTCGAGTGAGGCCGCGCCAGCATCCCGAGCTCATCGCTGACCGCGATCCCGACGGTCTTGGTGCCCACGTCCAACCCGATGGCACGTCCTTGCATGGCGGGGTCCCCATGTTACTGTACAGTTGTTCAGTTGGAGAGCACGTGGAGCGCCCCCGGGCCGTGCTGCTGTCGCAGGGAGACGAGGTCCTAACCGGCCAGACTGTGGACACGAACGCGGCCTGGCTGGCGGAGCGCCTGACGGACCTCGGCTTCGACATCGTCCTGCAGATGACGGTGGGTGACCGCCTCCCTGCGCTAGCAGCTGCGATCGACGACTGTTTCCGCTCCGGGGACCTGCTGGTCTGCACCGGCGGGCTCGGCCCGACCCAGGACGACCTGACCAGCGAAGCCGTCGCGCAGGTCCTCGGGTGTGAACTCCAACTCGACTCGGACGAGCTGGAGCACATCGAGGCGCTGTACGCCTCCTTCGGGCGCAGGATGGCCGCTAGCAACGAGAAGCAGGCCTGGCTCCCCTCCGCATCCTCGGCGCTCCGTAACAACTGGGGCACGGCACCCGGTTTCCTGGCTGAACACGCGGGCTCCCTCGGTCTCTTCGTCCCCGGCGTGCCCCGGGAGATGCACTCCTTCTGGCAACACCACATCCGCCCGATCGTGCAGGAGCGCTTCGTCTTGCCTGGCGAACGTCTCCGCACGCTGCGCTGCCTGGGCATCGCCGAGTCGCGACTCGCCACCCTCCTCGCGCCCTTTGCGCATCTCGAGGGCATGGCGCTGGGCTTCCGGACGAAGCTCCCCGAGAACCAGGTCAAGCTCCGCTTCGCCCCCTCGATGAGCGCGGAGAGGGAGTCCGAGCTGGTCGATGCTGTCCGCGACACCATCGGAGACGCGGTCTTCGGCGTCGACTGCGGCCCCGTCGAAGAGGTCATCGGCGAGCTGCTGGTCGCCGCTGGAGAGACGGTCGCCACCGCCGAGTCCTGCACCGGAGGAGGCCTCTCCGCGGCCCTGACCTCCGTACCGGGCGCCTCCCGCTACTTCCTAGAGGGGAGCTGCGTCTACGCCAACGAGGCGAAGGTGCGGACCTGTGGAGTCGATCCAGCGATCCTGGCTGCCAGCGGCGCGGTCAGCGAGCCCGTAGCAATCCAGCTGGCTCGCGGCGTGCGCGTGCGGGCGGACAGCACCTACGGAATCGGCACGACCGGCATCGCCGGACCCGGAGGCGGCACCCCCGACAAGCCAGTCGGAACCGTGCACATCGCCGTCGCCACACCGACTGGAGTCCACCACCGCAGGCTCCGCCTCGCCGGCTCTCGCGAGCGCGTCATCAGGCTCACGACCGGTGCCGCGCTCGACCTCTTCCGGCGCCATCTGCAGGGGCGGACAATTTCTGACCGCCCGACCCCTTAAGTTGCCATCATCTCCCCCAACGAGGACCCCGCAATGCCTCTCGACACCGAACGCTCCAAGTCTCTCGAAGCCGCCCTCACCACGATCCGTCGCCAGTACGGGCAGGGCTCCATCATGCGCCTCGGGTCGGATCACGCCCAGCGCATCGCCGTGATCTCGACCGGCTCGATCGGCCTCGACATCGCCCTCGGCGTCGGCGGCATCCCGAGGGGCCGCGTGGTCGAGATCTACGGCCCCGAAGCAAGCGGAAAGACGACCCTCGCCCTCCAGCTCATCGCAGAGGCCCAGCGCGGGGGGGGCGTCGCTGCATTCATCGACGCGGAACACGCCCTCGACCCGACCTATGCCGCGGCCCTCGGCGTGAACATCGACGAGCTCCTCATCTCCCAGCCCGACTACGGCGAGCAGGCCCTCGAGATCGCGGAGACGCTGGTCCGCTCCGGCGCACTGAGCATCGTCGTCATCGACTCGGTCGCCGCGCTGGTGCCCAAGGCAGAGCTGGAGGGAGACATGGGTGACTGCCTCCCGGGCCTCCAGGCTCGCCTGATGTCCCAGGCGCTGCGCAAGCTGACCGGTGCCATCCACAAGTCCGATACGGTCATGCTCTTCGTCAACCAGGTGCGGCACAAGATCGGCGTCATGTTCGGCAACCCGGAGACCACCTCGGGCGGAAACGCCCTGAAGTTCTACTCCTCTGTGCGTCTGGACATCCGCCGGATCGGAGCCATCAAGAAGGGCGAGGACATCCTGGGCAACCGCACTCGGGTCAAGGTCGTCAAGAACAAGGTCGCGCCCCCCTTCCGCAAGGCGGAGTTCGACATCCTCTACGGCAAGGGCATCTCGCTGGCGGGCGAACTCCTCGACATCGGCGTCGACGAGGGCATCATTCGCAAGGCCGGCTCCTGGTACTCGATGGGCGACGAGCGCATCGGCCAGGGCCGCGAGAACGCACGTCTCTGGCTGCTCGACAACCCGGAGGCGATGAAGGCCCTGCAGAACACGGTGATGCACAAGCACGGCCTGCTCGACGAGGAGCCACCAGCGGAAGCCCGCACACACTGAGGGTTTTTATAGGGGGACCCCTGCAGGTCCCCCTACGCGCCTTCGGCGCTCACCCCCCCGGCGGCTCTGCGCCTCGCTGTCGCCTCGTTGCCCGGCGACCCTCTGCAGGTCCCGCTGCGCGCCTTCGGCGCTCCCCCCCCCCGCAGCTCTGCGCGCAGCGGCTCCTGGGCCGACCTTCGGCTCTCCTGCGTTAGAGACGCTCATGGACATCGACGCAATCTGCCGCGCGGCGCTCGCTGCCGGAGCATCCGACATTCACATCAAGGCAGGCTTGCCTCCCCTGGTGCGGATCGACGGCGAGATCCGGCGCATCCCGCGCGCGCCGGCTCTGACCAACGATCACATAAACAAGATGGCCTGGACGATCATGAAGCCCGGTCAGCGCGAGAGGTTCAAGGTCAGTCCAGACGTCGACATGGCCCACTCCGTGCCCAACGCCGGGCGCTTCCGCGTCAACGTCTTCCGGCAGCGCGGCCAGATCGGCATGGTGCTGCGTGCCATCCCCGCCAAGATCAAGACCGTAGACGAGCTGGGCCTCCCAAAGGTGCTCAAGCTCTTCGCCAACGAACACCGCGGGTTGATCCTGCTGACCGGGGCCACCGGCTCGGGAAAGAGCACGACGCTGGCTGGGATCATCGAGGAGATCAACCAGTCGCAAGCTCATCACATCCTGACGATCGAAGACCCGATCGAGTTCGCGTTCACGGATCATCGCTCGGTCGTCAACCAGCGCGAGATCGGGTCCGACAGCGCCAGCTTCCACGACGCCCTCCGTGCCGCCCTACGGCAGGACCCCGACGTCATCCTCATCGGCGAGCTCCGTGACAAGGAGACGATGGAGATCGCGATGACCGCCGCCGAGACGGGCCACCTCGTCCTCGGCACGCTCCACACGATCAACGCACCAGAGGCCATTCAGCGGATCGTGAACTTCTTCGAGCCTCACCACCAGCAGTCCATCCGACAGATGCTGGGCGCCGTCCTGGTCGCGATCATCAGCCAGCGGCTCGTGCCAAGGAAGGGTGGCGGGCGCGTGGCGGCCGTCGAGATCATGCGAAACGCCGGGGCTGTGGGCGAGTGCATCGTCGACGCGACGCGGGTGAGGGAGATCCCCGATCTCCTCGCGAAGGGGACATCGCAGTACGGCAGCCAGAGCTTCGACCAGAGCCTCTTCTGGCACTACCAGGACGGGCTCATCGACATGGAAGACCTCATGCGCTTCGCCTCCAACGCAGACGACCTGCAGCTACGCCTCAGCGGCATCGCGTCGGACGAGTGGATTCGCCCCGCCTTCGTCTGAGGCGTCGGCGCGATAAGAACGGTGGCTCCCGAGTAGGACAGCCCCGTGAAGACCGCCGAGATCCGCCGTCGCTTCATCCAGTTCTTCGTGGACCGTGGGCACGCCCACCTCCAGTCGGCGCCGCTGGTCCCGGAGAACGACCCCACGCTCTTCTTCGTGAACGCCGGCATGGTGCAGTTCAAGGACGTCTTCACCGGCGCCGCACCGGCACAGCACCAGCGCGCCACGACCTCGCAGAAGTGTCTCCGAGTCAGCGGAAAGCACAACGATCTCGAGCTGGTGGGCCGCACCGCGCGACACCACACCTTCTTCGAGATGCTCGGGAACTTCTCCTTCGGCGACTACTTCAAGGAAGACGCCATCCCGATGGCCTGGGAGCTCCTCACCGGCCCAGAGGACGCCGGCTGCTTCGAACTCGATCCCGACCGGCTCTGGGTGACGATCTTCACGGACGACGACGAAGCCCACGCCATCTGGACGAAGAAGGTCGGCGTCCCCGAGGAGCGCGTCCAGCGCCTCGGCGTCAAGGACAACTTCTGGTCCATGGGGGACACCGGCCCCTGCGGTCCCTGCTCCGAGATCCACTGGGACCACGGGCCGGCCCATGACCCCGCCGGTGGCGGCCCCGTGACGGAGTCCGATCGCTACGTCGAGATCTGGAACAACGTCTTCATGCAGTTCGACCAGGCACCCGACGGCACGCGCACGGACCTGCCGAAGCCCAGCATCGACACGGGCATGGGCCTCGAGCGCCTCGCGGCCATCAAGCAGGGCTTCTACTGGAACTACGACACGGACATCTTCCAGGGCATCATCCGCTGCACTGGCGAGCTCGCAGGCAAGCGCTACGGGGGATCCCACGCAGCGGACGACGTCGCGCTGCGGGTCATCGCGGACCACGCCAGGGCGGCCGCCTTCCTGATCACCGACGGCGTGATGCCGGGCAACAGCGAGCGGGAGTACGTGCTCCGCCGCATCATGCGCAGGGCGATCCGCTACGGCGTGACCCTCGGCCTGAAGGAGCCCTTTCTCTACAAGGCCTCCGACACGGTCATCGAGACGATGGGCGAGGCCTACCCGGAGCTCGTCGAGCGGCGGGACTTCGTCCTCGACGTCATCCGCGCAGAAGAGGAGCGCTTCGGCCAGACCCTGGACAAGGGGCTGGGGCTCCTGGACGAGGCCATCGGAAAGAGCCCCGACGTCCTCTCCGGCGAGGTCGTCTTCAAGCTCTACGACACGTTCGGCTTCCCTCCGGACCTGACCCGGCTCATCGCCGCCGAGCGCCGGATCTCCATCGACGAGGCCGGCTACGAGGCCTGCATGGAGGCCCAGCGCGACAAGGGGCGCGCTGCGTGGAAGGGCACGAGCCAGACAAGCATCAGCGAGGTCCACGCTGGCCTCTCCACGCTCGGGGCCACCGGCTTCACGGGCTACACCCGCGACCAGGACAAGGGCTCGGTCGCCGCCATCGTTCAGGACGGCGAGCGCGTCGAGACCATCTCGGAGGGTCGGGCCGACATCGTGCTCCACGACAGCCCCTTCTACGCCGAGTCCGGCGGCCAGGTCGGGGACAGCGGGCAGCTGCGCTTCTCGGGTGGCTCGTTCCGGGTCGACGACGTGACCAAGGCCCCCGGCGAGGTCTTCCTCCACAAGGGTGAGCTGGTCTCCGGAACGCTCCGGGTGGGCGCAGAGGTCGAGTCGGTGGTGAACGGAGAGAGTCGCGACCGCACCCGCCTGAACCACACGGCGACCCACCTGCTGCAGGCAGCGCTGAAGCAGGTCCTCGGCAGCCACGTCCAGCAGAAGGGCTCACTCGTGGACCCCGAGCGGCTGCGCTTCGACTTCAGCCATCACAAGGCGCTCGACCAGGAAGACCTCGTGAGGCTGGAGGACATCGTCTACGCCAGGATCCTCGCGAACGAGCCCGTCGAGACCGAGCTCGAGGACCTCGAGCAGGCCAAGGCCGAGGGAGCCACCGCGCTCTTTGGGGAGAAGTACGGCGAGGTGGTCCGCGTCGTCTCCGTCGGAGACTTCAGCGTCGAGCTCTGCGGTGGCACCCACGCCTCCCGCACCGGGGACATCGGCCTGTTCCGCATCACCTCGGAGTCCGGCATCGCCGCCGGCGTGCGTCGCATCGAGGCCCTCACCGGATCCCACGCGCTGGCCTGGACGCGAGACCGGGACCAGGCCGCAACCGCCGCCGCGGGTCGCTTGCGCACACCGCTGGGGCAGCTCGCAGAGGCGCTCGACCGCATCGTCGCGGACCGCAAGCGCCTCGAGAAGGAGCTGGAGGCCGCCAAGCGCGAGCTGTTGCGGGCCACCGCAGGTGATCTCTCCGCCGAGGCCAGGGACATCGACGGCATCAAGGTCCTCGCCGCCGAGCTGCCCGGCGACGCAAGCTCGCTTCGTGACGAGGCAGACCGCCTGCGCTCCCAGCTGGGCACAGCCCTGGTGGTGCTCGGCTCACGCCAGGGCGGGAAGGTCGTCCTGGTGGCCGCCGCGACCAGTGACATCGCCGGAAGCCGGGTCCACGCCGGCAAGATCGTCGGCGCGGTCGCCAAGCTCGTAGGTGGGGGCGGGGGCGGTCGCCCGGACATGGCCCAGGCCGGCGGGCGAAACCCGGACGCCCTGCCCGCCGCGCTGGAGCACGTCTACACGCTGGTGGGTAGCGGCTGACGCGCCGGGCGCGAAGGCACTTTCGCGCTCGCTACCGCGATCCAACGGGATATCAGTCACTTCGCCCCCGGTTTGATTCTTGCAGAGGCATTCTCTCCGTGCTGCCTGCTCACCATCCGTCGACCGGCCGCTTCGGCGTCATCCTCAACGCCAACGCCGGTCGGGTGACCCGCTTCCTCGCTCAGCGCGTGCGCTGGGCGGTTGGTGACGAGCACGTCTTCCTCACCCAGAGTCAGGAGCACGCCGACGAGGCGCTGCGCACCTGCTTGGAGCGGGACTACAGCGCCGTGTTCGCCGGCGGCGGTGACGGCACCATCGTCGACACGATCAACGCGCTGGAGCGCCACCGCCCAGAGGTCGAGCGGCTCCCCGCCGTCGGCGTCCTGAGACTGGGCACCGGCAACGCCCTGGCCCACTGGCTCGGTGCCGGCTGGCCCGTCCTGGATCTCCGGCGCTTCGCCACCGGAGGCTTCCACACACGCCAGTCCATCCGCATGGTCTGGTCAGAAGGCACCGTGTTCCCCTTCGGCGGCCTCGGCCACGACGCCGCCATCCTGAACCACTACTACGAGCTCAAGAAGAAGATGAAGGGCACGGCCCTGGCGTCGCTCTGCAGCGGGCTCTCCGGCTACCTGATCGCAGGCTTCGGCAAGACCCTGCCGACCTACCTGTCACGGGACAACACCCAGATGCGCGTCGTGAATGTCGGCGCCCCGGCCCGTCGCATCCGGCCGGGGGGCGACACTTTCGGCCCCGAGCTCCCAGCAGGCGCGACCCTCTACGAGGGCCCAGCCTGCTTCGTCGGCGCCGCCACGACACCGCTGTTGGGCTACGGCATGAAGTTCTTCCCGTACGCGACGACACGCCCCAACCGCCTGCACCTGCGGTTGTTGAACTTCACACCCTGGGAGTGCGCCATGAGGCTTCCAGCCGGATGGCGCGGCACGCTCTCTGGCGAGGGTGTCTTCGACTGGTACGCCGAGCGGGTCCGGGTCACCTTCGAGCACGCCCTGCCCTACCAGATGGGTGGCGATCCGAAGGGCTACCGGACCGAAGTCAACTTCGGGCTCTCGGAACACGCCGTGACGCTGATCGGCCAGGCCTAGAGCACTCCGCTTTCTCGTTATTGCCAGCCCCCCCTCGTTCCGGGAGCTGAGATGCAGGTCGCAGGTAGCAAGGCCGTCGTCACCGGCGGCGCCTCTGGCATGGGCCGTCACTTCGTCCTCGCGCTCGCTCGGGCGGGGGCCGATGTCGCCCTCTGCGACCTGAACGCTGACAGCATCGCCGCGGTCGAGGCCGACGCCGAGGCGCTGCCAGGCAAGGTCGTCGGCTTCGTGTGCGATGTCGCCGACGAGGACCAGGTCATCGGCTTCATCGACGCCGCCTTCGATGCCCTCGGCGGCCTCGACGTGCTCATAAACAACGCGGGCATCTTCCGCGACGGCCTCCTGGTCAAGAAGGACAAGGAGACGGGCGAGGTCAGGAAGATGAGCCTGCGCAAGTGGCAGTCGGTCATCGACGTCGACCTCACCGGTCCCTTCCTCATGACCCGCGAGTTCGCCGCCCGCTGCATCGAGACCGACACCAAGCCCGCGGTGGTCGTGAACATCAGCTCCGTCGCCCGCTACGGAAACCGCGGCCAGAGCAACTACAGCGCAGCGAAAGCCGGCCTCGTCGCGGACACCAAGCTCTGGTCCATCGAGCTCGCCAGGTATGGCATCCGGACCGGCGCGATCGCTCCCGGCTTCGTCGACACACCGATCCTCCAGGGAATGCCGGATGGCGTGCTCCAGGCGATGCTGAAGCCCGTCCCTCTCCGCCGCGTCGGCGACCCGGAGGAGATCTGGATGGGCGTGAAGTTCATCATCGAGTGCGACTACTTCACCGGTCGCTGCATCGACATCGATGGCGGGCTGGTGCTGTAGCCTTCGAGGGCTACTCGGAGAAGGCCTCTGGCGCCTTGCGCCTGGCCCACTTGACGCGCCAGTGGTCGGGATGGTCGACCTCGAGGCGGGATGCAGCCTGCTCCGCGTCATCGTCCCGGTCGAGTTCGTCGTATGCGACGACCAGCATCGCCAGCGCCTTTGGAGCCTCGCTGCACTCCGGGTACGTGCGGAGCGCACCCTCCATGCGACTGACCACCGCTGGCCACGCGTTGACGTGCTCCTCTCCGCGGGAGGCGCGGTGGAAGTAGAACTCGCCGATGACGACCTCTTTTCGGGCGAGGCGGTCGCGGGCCTCTCCCAGCTTCTCGTTGACCTCGTCGACGTACTCGCTCTCGGCGTAGCGCGTGTCGAAGCCGGTCCAGGTGTTGACCGCCTGGCGCGTCCAGCTCTGGTCGCGGCTGGCGATACGCGGTGCCTTCTTCCAAGAGGTCATTCCGAGGCGAAACACGACGTAGTCGACGTCCTCGTGGCGCGGGTGGAGCCGCAGGAAGTCCTCGTAGGCCAGCCGTGCCTGGTCCCACTCGGACTTCTTGAAGTAGAGGTCCGCGATCGCGAGCTCCGCCTTCACCGCGTAGGGGTCGTCCCGGTGGTAGTTCCGGATGCGGTTGAAGTTCTCGAGGGCTTTGACGTAGTAGCCGCGCTTCATGTACTTGAGGCCCTGCTCGTACTGCTCCTCGACCGTCTGGTTCTTCGCAGCGACGGCGGGGAGCGACAGGGTCAGCAACAGCGCGAACATGGCGGGCAAGCTACCCCTACGCGCCCGTTGACGCCACCAATCACGGATCCTAGATGAGCCCCATGCTCCTGTTCTGCGCGGCGGCCCTCGCGGCCGACCGGATGACCCCGACGGTGAAGGCCGTACAGCAAGCCGCCCCGTCGGTCGTCGCCATCGAAACCGAGATGACGGTCGCGAATCCCTTTCCGCTGTGGGGGCCCTCCCAGTTCGAGACGACCTCGCAAGGCAGCGGCGTCGTCATCGACGAGGCGGGCATCGTCCTCACCAACGCCCACGTGGTGCACGGGGCCAACGAGATCACCGTCCACACCTCGGACGGCCGGTCCCACGTGGCCCGGCTCATCGGCATGGAGTCGAACCTCGACCTCGCCGTGCTCAGCCTCCGGGTCGATGACCCCCTCCCCACGATCGAGCTCGGGACCAGCTCGGACCTGATGCTGGGGGAACCCGTCATCGCCATCGGCAACCCATACGGTCTGGGCCAGACCGTCTCGACGGGGGTCGTCTCCTCCGTCTCGCGCGAGGTCGAGATCCAGACGGGCATCGTCCAGGACTACGTCCAGACAGACGCCGCCATCAACCCGGGCAACTCCGGCGGCGCGCTCGTCAACATCGAGGGCGAGCTCATCGGGATCAACACCGCCATCCACGCCCAGGCAGAAGGTATCGGCTTCGCCATCCCGGTCGACCGGGCCTACAAGGTGGCCCAGGATCTGATGCTGTATGGAAAGGTCAACGTGCCGTGGCTGGGCACGGACCTTGGAGACCTCTCACGGCGCCGACTCGAGGGAACCCCCCTCGAGGAAGGCGCCGTCGTCGTCGACGCCGTCCACGACGACAGCCCGGCGGCGACGGCGGGTATCGAACACGGAGACCTGCTCTACAAGGCCGACGGACGTCCGATCCATTCCCGCGCCGACCTCAACGCCTACCTGTCCCAGAAGGACCCCGGGGAGAAGGTCTCGCTGTCGCTGTATCGGGGCACTCGCCCGCTGAAGGTCAGCATCGTCACCACGGCCTTTCCAGAGGACCTCGTAGACACGGTCATCGGTACGACCATGGGCATCGAGCTCGAGCCGGGTGGCTTCGGACTGCTCGTCTCAGAGGTCGACCCCGACGGGAGCTGGGCGGACGCCGGCCTCAAGACCGGCGACATCATCCTGGCGGTCAACGGCCAGGCCATCAAGAAGCCGGAGGATCTCCGCGCTGCCCTCGTGGACGCAAAGTCCGGGCACCGCTCCTCCGCCACGTTCACCATCGCCCGCGGCAACCACCGCGGGTCTGTCACCCTCCGCATCTGAGGTTCCCATGTCCGACGCCGCTGCTCCTCGTCCTCCCGAGAGGATCGAGCTCACGGTCAGCTTCTCCTCCTTCCTCGTCTCCCTCGGGCGCGCCGCGCTCGCGCAGCTCGGCTACACCCAGGACGGCACGACGGATCCGGACTTCGAGGGTGCCCGCCAGACGGTGCAGTTGATCGCTGTGCTGCAGGACAAGACATCAGGCAACCTGGACGACGAGGAGAGCCGCCTGCTCGAGAGCATCCTGGTCGAGTTGAGGCTGAAGACCGAGGAGGCAAAGAAGCGCCAAAAGGCCTGAGATCGGTAAAAAATCCGCTGATTGACACCCCGCAGAAAGCGCGGGTAGGTTCCTCCGCTTAAAAGGACTGGTCTTGTATCGGAGGAGACCCACATGATTGCGATTCTGGCTGCCCTGACGGGCTGCAACGGAGAGCCCGAAGACTCTGCAGTTCCCTGCGGTGTCGAGATCAGCGACAAGGACATCTGGCCCGCCGCCGGATCGACTGACTTCTACTACAGGGGCGCCATCGAAGTGCACCTGTCCGACGCTGACGACACGGCCGAGATCAGCATGGACGCCGACGGCGTCTCCGGAACCAGCTGGCGCAGCGACGATGACAAGACTGTCTTCTTCCAGCCGGACGCCCCGCTAGCGCCCAGCACCCCCTACAGCTACACGGTCTCCTACTGCACCGCGGACGTTGTCATCGACTTCACCACCTCCGGGCTCGGCGAGGACATCGCGGACGTCGACGGTCTCGTCGGACAGGTCTACGAGCTCGACCTCGCCAGCGGTCGCATCGTCGTCCCAGAGGGTGTCGGCTCCGTGCTGGAGTCCTACCTGACGGTCCAGGTGTTGCTGGAGGTGCTCAGCTCCGGCGACGAGATCGAGTTCCTCGGCGCCATCGCTGACGAGGACAACCCCGGCACCCAGGACTTCTGCATCCAGACCCTGGAGTTCCCGGAGGCCGCCGACTTCAGCGACGCGCCCTACTTCGTGATCGGCCCGGCGACCACGACCATCTCCGTCGCCGACTACGAGGTCACCATCGAGGATCTCGAGATCAGCGGCACCTTCTCCGCAGACGGCACCTGGTTCGGCGGCGCGGTCTTCGCCGGTTCGATCGACACGCGCCCGCTGGCCGAGCTCGTCGGTGACGACGAAGAGGAAGACGCGGTCTGCAACCTCGTCGCCGGCTTCGGCGTCAGCTGCATCGAGTGCCCCGACAGCACGCACTACTGCCTCGAGATCAGGGCCGTGGACCTCTCCGCCATCGCCGTCGACACCGACGTCGAGGAGGTCGCCGAGGAAGACTGCTACGAGAGCTGCGCGGACTCCTGCGACAACGCGGAGTGCGACACGACTGACTGGGCCATCTGCGAAGAGGTCCCAGAGTGAGCCTCCTTCTCCTGGCCGCCCTCGGTTGCGACGGCGGCACCATCGACCTCGATGACTCGGGCGTCCCTGATGGGGACACCGACACCGACACCGACGCCGACACCGACACCGACGCTGACACGGACGCCGACTCCGACACCGACTGCGACATCCCGGTCGCCTACCTCGATCCGGGGACCGGAACAGTGGGTGTCAGCCCGACACCGGTCCTGACTGCCTGGTTCGACAGGCCCGCGACAGAAGAGGACATCTCCCTGTCGCTGTCCGGCTCGGAGGGTGAGCTCGACGGCGCCGTGGAGCTGGTCAACAGCGCGATGGGCGCGACCTTCACGCCCAACGAGGAGCTGGCTCGGTCCGCCTCCTACACCTTCAGCGTGACGACCTGCTCGGACGCCGCAGAGAGCACCTTCACGACCGTGGACGGTCCCCTCGACGGCAACATCCTGAAAGGACGTGTCTACGACATCGATCTGAACACCGTGACCTGGCACTCGCCGTCCTCGACGACGGGGTCGCTCCTGCTCTCGCAGCTCGACACCGACCACATCCTCATCCTGGTGGAAGAGGTCGACGAGACCGCAGAGACCATCACGATGACCGGCGCGATGGGGCTGGTGGATGGCAGCCTGCAGCAGTACCGGTGCGCAGAGGCCATCGCCTTCCCAGAGGCGGACTTCTCCACGAACCCCTACTTCCAGGCGGGGCCGGAGGACACGACCCTCGGCGCGGCCGGCTACGAGCTCCAGGTCATCGACTTCATGGTCAACGGCGCCTTCTCGGAAGACGGCGACGAGATGCAGAACGTCGGGGTCGTGGGCTACATCAACCTCGCTGACCTCGTCATCAGCGGCTACGAGGGCTGCGATCTGCTCGCCCTCGGCGGCGACTCCTGCATCGCCTGCCCGGACACGGGTGAGGAGACCTGCGCCTACCTCGACGTCGAGGACAGCACGGCTCCCTACGAGGCCGGCGTCACCGTCGACCCGAACATCGACCCGAGCACCGAACCCGGCTGCTGATCAGCCCGGCTCGAGAGCCCCCGAGACGCCCTTGGCATCTCGGGGGTTTTTGCGTCCGGAGACGGTACGATGTCCCATGGTGGCCACCGCGCTGCTGCTGGCCTCTTGCACCGGCGGGAGCCCGATCGAACTGAGCGATGGCGCCAGCGTCGGCAGCTCCGGCCTGCATCTCCAGCGGGGCGGGGGAGAGCTCGGACTGCACTTCACCGACTGGGGACGAGAGGCTGCGCTAGCCCAGGTGGGTCCGGCGGTCCCCCGAGCCATCGACGGCACGACCGAACTGTGACGGGGTGCTGGACGCGGACGCAGCTGGCGCCACCACCTGGTACCCCGATCTCGACAGGGACCGATTCACCGACCCCGACGGGGCCTTCGTCGAGTGTGGGACCGAGCGGCCGGGCTACGTCCGGGAGCCCAGCGTCCTGCCCGACTGCGACGGGCGCGATCCCGCTCGAATCCAGCGGCGCTCGCCGGAGGAGGAGGCGACCGGCTGCAGCTCCGCGGCCCAGCACGACCAGGCGGGACCTGGCTCTTGTTGGCCCTGGTGACCCTGGCAGGGCTCAGGCGCGCAAACCCTCGAGGACCCCTCGGAAGTCGTCCGGGACATCGCGGCTGAAGGACATGCGTTCACCGCTGCGCGGGTGGTCGAAGGCCAGCACCCGGGCGTGCAGCAGCTGGTGGTCTACATCCGTCAGGAGCTCGCGGATGTGCACCGGAGGGGTCTGGCGGTCCCGGTAGACCGGGTCCCCGAGGATCGGCCAGCCCCGAGCGGAGAGGTGGACGCGGACCTGGTGCGTGCGTCCGGTGTGGAGCGTGCAGCACAAGAGCGTCGCCCGGTCGAAGCGCTCCTGGACGCGCCAGTCCGTGGTGGCGTGGCGTCCCTCCAGCACCTCCGCCTGCCGCATGCGGTCTCGCGGATGCCGTCCCAGCTGAGACTCGATGCGGCCGCCCTTCAGATCGGGTGATCCGAGCACCAGCGCGTCGTAGCGCCGCTCCACCGAGTGGGCCGTGAACTGCTCCTTGAGCGAGGCGTGGGCGAGGTCGTTCTTGGCGATGACCATCACCCCGCTGGTGCCCTTGTCGAGGCGGTGGACGATACCCGGGCGCTCGACGCCGCCGATGCCGCTCAGATCGCCCAGCGCGTGGAGCAGACCGTGGACGAGGGTGCCGCGGTCGTGCCCCTTGGACGGGTGGACCACCATGCCCGCGCGCTTGTCGACGACGGCGACGTCGCGATCCTCGAACAAGAGCGACAGCTGCAGGTCCTCTGGCTCCAGCGACAGCGGGACGATCTGCGGCACCTCGAGGGAGACCACGGAGCCCACGTTGGGCTTGAACGCGGGCTTTCGCGGCAGACCGTCGACCAGCACGTTGCCCCCATCGATCAGCGCCTTGATGCGGCTCCTCGAGAGCTCGGGGAGCTGGCGACAGAGCAGCTTGTCGAGTCGCTCCCGGCGCCCGACGGTGATCTCCACGCCCTCAGCCGTTGCGCGCGTTGGCGTACAGAGCCATGTAGCCCTCGACGAGGGCGTCCTCGTCGAGCCCCAGGGCGCCTGCGATCTCCCGGAGGTAGCCACGCACGAAGACAGCGGGCGGCAGGCGCTCGAAGTCGTTGGCCTCTATGGCCTCTATGTAGCGGGTGGCGATGCGGGTGGTGCCGGAGAGTCCCTCGACGGTGAGCCCCTTTGATGCACGAACCGAGGCGATGTACCGTCCGTCGTGACCGACGTGTCGGGCCACGTCCCCGGGTGCAGGGTCCGCGACGGCCGGCTCGAAGACGGCAGGCGCCGTGCGCGGAGGGGGCAGGTCCAGGTCGGCGAGGCCACCGGGCTCGGGGAGGGGCGCCGCGGCGTGAGCCGCTCGCGCGTGCCGCTCCTCCTGAGAGAGCATCGAGACGGCGGAAGGCCTGGACACCGAGCGCGCGGGCTCGGTGCGTTCCTGGCTGGGGTCCGTGAAGCCCTCGCCGACGTCCAGCTCCGTCAGGGCGCGGACGACCTCGACGGCGGCGGCAGAGGTGGGGTCTACGAGACCCTCCTGGACGCGATCCCAGAGCTCCTCTGGCGCCCCTGGCAACCCCTCCGCGTCGAGCTCGAGCAACAGGTCGTAGCGGCGACGGCGAGAGGGCTCCGTGAGCACTTCGAAGGCCTCTCGCACCGAGTCCCGCTCGGACTCGAGGACCGAGGTGTCCGCCCCCGAGCTGCAGGCCTGCCGGAGCTTCTTCACGAGGCGGGCGAGGTTTCGATGGTAGCCCTCGCGCACCTGTTCCTCGGACGCGCCCTGCGGGACCCCGAGCCGGTCGTAGAAAGAAGCCATAGGTCCTCCCCTTAGCCCGTCGCGACCGCGCGGCACACGGCGTCCGCGACGACCTCGACGTCTCCAGGCAACAGCGTGCGCGGGTCGAGGAGGACCGCGTCACGAGCGACACGGGCCACGACGGGCGGGTCGTTCGCCCGGAGCGCCGCGGCGAGCTCGTCCGGTGAGCTCCCGCGCAAGGCCACGACACGGGTCGGGAGGCCCACCCCCGGGAGCGCGCCGCCTCCGGTGTAGCCGACATCGTCCTCGATGCTGAGCTCGAGACCGCAGCCGGAGAGCGCCTGCAACAGCGCCGTCGGATCGACCGTCCCGCGCAGCATTCTGAGGGTGGGGATGCTGTCGAGGTCCCCGGAGACGTAGACGCGCAGGGTGGCCTCCAGCGCGGCCAGGGCGAGCTTGTCGAGGCGGAGGGCGCGGTAGAGGGCGTGCTCTCGGCAGCCCCGGACGCAGTCGGCGCGACCGGCGAGGATGCCCGCCTGCGGTCCGCCGAGGAGCTTGTCCCCCGAGAAACAGACGAGGTCAGCCCCGTCCCGGAGGACGTCCCCTGCGAGGGGCTCGTCGCCGAGCCCGCTGACCAGCGCACCGCTGCCGAGGTCCTCGACGAGCGGAAGCCCGGCTCGACGAGCGATCTCGGCGAGCTCGCTGGTCGATGGACGCTCGGTGAAGCCGAGGATCCGGAAGTTCGAGGGATGGACACGCAACAGCACGCCGGTGCGCTCGGTGATGGCGGCGGCGTAGTCCGCCGCGTGGGTCCGGTTGGTGGTGCCGACCTCGACGAGCCGGGCCCCGGACTGGGCGCAGACCTCTGGGATGCGGAAGCTGCCTCCGATCTCGACGAGCTCGCCGCGGGAGACGATGACCTCGCGACCTCGGGCCAGGGCAGCGAGCGCGAGCAGCACAGCGGCCGCGTTGTTGTTGACGGCGATGGCGTCCTCGCAGCCGAGCAGGTTGCGCAGCGGGCCGCGGACCCCGTCGAGGCGTCCGCCGCGGTGGCCACTGGAGAGCTCCAGCTCGCAGTTCGAGTAGCCACGCGCGACCTCGGCCACGGCCTGGGCGGCCTGCTCCGGCAGCGGAGCGCGTCCGAGGTTCGTGTGGAGCACCACGCCGGTGGCGTTGATGACCCGACGCAGCCGCATGCGTCGCCACGCCTCGGCCCGATCGAGCACCAGGCGAGGCACATCGGGCAGGACCCGCAGCTCGCCGGCCCCGATCGCGACCCTCAGCTCGTCGAGGACCTCGCGAGCCGCGTCCGTCGCGAGCCGGGTCGGGAGCTCGGCGAGCAGCGGCTCCGCGAGCAGGCGATCGACCTTCGGGAGCTGACGGAACAGGGCGCTGGACACGGATGGATTCTAAGCGAGGGTTAGGGATCCGTCGTGAATGCCGTCATCTACGTCCTCGTCGCCGCGCTGGCCGTCGTCCTCGCTGGGCGCGCGACCTACCGCGGGGGACGCACCGACCCGCTCCGCCGGGACTTCGCGCGGCTCTGCGTGCTCACGGCGTTGACCTACACGAGCTTCTCGATCTACCTGTTCCCGGCGCTGCCTGCGGCCCGCTTCCCCTTCGCGGTGGCCGGCGCCTTCCTGCCGGTCGCGACGCTGCAGTTCATGGAGAACTTCTTCGCGAGGGACGGCGAGCCGGCTGGACCGCTCCTGCGGCGCCTGTGGGTGGTGACCCCGATCGTCGCCATCGCCTACCTCGTCGGCGATCTCGTGATCCTGAAGGACATCCCCTCCCCCGGCTCCCTCGAGCTCGTGCTCGGCCTGCTCGTCTACGCGGGCTTCGGGGTGAACCTGCTGAGCCTCTGGCGGCGCCACGACAAGTCCGAGTACCGGGTCGAGAAGGCGCGCATCCGCTACCTCTTCGGTTTCTTCGCTGCGGCGGTGGGGTTCTCGGGGCTGGAGGGTCTCGACCGGATCGCGACCGTCGCGCCGGATGTCGTGGCGGCGCTGCCGCTGATCGAGCGCTCGGCCGAGCTCCAGGGACACCTCCCGCCGGTCGGGGCCGCCTTCGCCGGCCTCTTCCTGTTCTTCCTCTACCAGATGCTCACGATGGAGCGCCTGCTGGACCTCAACGAGATCTTCTCGCGCATCGTCAGCGTGGCAGTGACCGCCGGGGTGCTGGTCAGCATCGTCAGCGTCGCGGTGCTGTGGTTCTCGGCGGCGACCGCCAACCAGGTGCAGACCATCTACCACCTCTTCGTCGCCTCGGTCCTGTTCCTCCTGGCCTACGACCCGATCCGCGACCGCATCGAGGGCTACACCGACCGCTGGTTCAACACCCGCGGCCACCAGCTCACCTTGGCCCTCGACGAGCTCGACCTCGCGCTGCCGAAGATCATCGCGATGGACGACCTGGCCCACACCCTGCTCGAGCGGCTCCACTCCAGCGGGCGCATCCCGGCGCTCTCGCTCTATGTCTACGACCCGGACCGCAAGCAGGTTCGGCTGGTCCGGAGCAAGGCCAGCGGCGACCACCGACCGATGCCGACCGTGGCGCTCCACCCCTTCTCCCAGGGCTTCGAGGCCGGTGAGCGTGCCTACGTGCGCAGCGAGCTCGAGCGCCGCGGGAAGTTCCTGCCGGACCGGGTCGAGGAGTTCGCGGCCCGCATGCGCATCATGGACGGCCTCGACGCCGACCTCGTCGTGCCGATGCGCACGGGAGACTTCGTGCTCGGCTGGCTCGCCGTGCACGACGAGGACTGGTCCGACGGCTTCTCCCAGGAGGAGATCCTGCGCATGTGCGGCACGATGGCGAAGGCGGCGATCGTGGTCGAGAACATCAAGGGCTTCGAGAAGACCAAGGAGACCTCGCGCCTGGCCGCCCTCGGCACGATGTCCGCGGGCCTGGCGCACGAGATCCGCAACCCGCTCGCGGGCATCAAGGGCGCCGCCCAGTACCTCCAGACCCTCGACGTGACCGACGAAGAGGACGAGTTCCTCGGCGTCATCACCCAGGAGACCGACCGCCTCAACAGCGTCGTGTCGAGCTTCCTGGACTACGCCCGCCACTTCGAGCTCGAGCGCAAGCCGGTGCAGGTCTCCGCCCTCGTGAGCCAGGTCCTCACGCTGGTCCGAGCGCAGGGTGTGCCAGAAGGGGTGCGCTTGAGCGAGGACCTGGCAGAGGACCTGCCGGAGGTCCCGGCTGACGGGGACAAGGTGCGCCAGGTCGTGCTGAACCTCGTCCAGAACGCGATCCAGGCACTGCCGGAGGGCGGACATGTCCATGTCTCCACCCTCCGCGGCCACCTCCAGGGCCCCCAGAGTCCGACGAGCCGGGCGATCCTGATCCGGGTCGCCGACGACGGCGCGGGGATTGCTCCCGACGTGCAGGAGAAGCTCTTCATCCCCTTCTTCACGACCAAGCACGGCGGCACGGGGCTCGGACTCCCCGTCTGCCAGCGCATCCTCAAGGCCCACGCTGGCGAGCTCGTCGTCGAGTCCCGTTCAGGTGCCGGCGCGACCTTCGTGGCGAAGCTGCCCGTGCCAGCCCTACCGAGCCTTCAGGACACCGAGCGGTAGATCCCGGCGGCCTCGACCTCGGCCCACCAACGAACAGGCGGCGGGAGCGGACTCAGGGCAGCGGCCAGGGCCGACAGGAGGAGCTCCGATGTCCTCTCCTGGGCGAGCACACCCTCATCCGGAGTCGCCGCCTCGATCCACTGTCGCCCAGTGCCCTCGGCTCGCTGGAGGAAGGCCTCCGGAGTGAGCACGGTGTAGGTGCCAGGCTCGAAGGTCTCGCTGAAGTACCGCCGCACCCGAGGCACGTGGTAGCCGTGGGTGATCACGCCGAGGCGACCGAGACCTGCGGCCCTGACCTCGTGCAGCGCAGCGATGGCCTCCTCCCGCGTGCTCCGCGTGCGCTCATCGAGCACGATTCGCTCCCGCGCGACACCCAGCTCGGTGAGCGCGGCGAGCACGATCTGGGAGCCGGGCCGGTTCTGGCCCTTGAGCTGGGCCTCCAGGCACAACACCACCCTCGCCCCCTCGCGAAGGGCCACGCTCGCCGCTGCGGCGCGCGCACGAAGCTCGCGGTGCCCCCGCTCGGGGTACCGGCGGAGCTCCTTTCCGAGCACGATCACTGCATCGAGAGCCGAAGCTACTGGAACAACACGTAGGAGACCTCGCCCGGGTCGTCGCAGTCGTCCGAGGCGCGGTAGCTGTTGATGTTGCAGGTGACGAAGTAGCTGTCGTCGATCTCCATGCCGGCGTCCTCGCCCGGGTAGAGGCTGAGGCTGTCGCTGTCGCTCTCGAAGTCGACGACGAGGGACTCCGTGTCTCCGCAGTCATCCTCGACGGTGCCCGCGGTGCGGGTCGCCGAGACATCGAGGCCGCCGAGCTCGTCGGTCGAGAGGGCGGCACCGCCGTGGCCGGCCTCCATCACGTAGATCATGCTGTCGGAGTCCTCGACCACGAAGCCGGCGCTCCCGTCGAGCTCGCCGCGCTTGATGGTCACGACGACCTGGTCACCCTCCCAGGCGTTGACCGCGGGTGTCGAGTCCCAGCCGTCACCCGCGTACCAGGCGTAGCCGATTTGCCAGGTGTCTCCACTGTCGTCCTCGATCGTGAGGATGCGAGCGGGCTGCTGGTTGCAGCTGAAGATGTTCCCGATGTCGCGGGTGCCGTAGTCGTCGGAGAGGATGCGGCCGCGGATGGTGTAGGTGTCCTGGTCGTCCACGTCAGCGTCACTGCCCAGGCAGACCACCGAGGTGCCGGTCATCGAGTCCATGGCGTAGTCGTTGGCGAAGCCGACACCGCCGTCACCCCAGATGGAGTTCCCGACGAGGGCGCCGCCCGCGAAGGAGCAGCCGGTGAGGGCGAGGACGAGGCCTGCGGAGGCGAGAACGAGGGTAGAACGCATGGAGGACTCCGGGGGCGCCCCGTGACGGCAAGGGCACCAACGGATCCAGGATACCGGACCCGTCGACGCCCTGCGACCTCGATCCGCAGCAAGTGTACGCGCGAGGAGATCAGCTCCTAGCGGAAGACGACCCAGCTGGTCTCGCCAGCGTCATCCTCGCAGTCCCCTTCGACGTAGCGGACGGACTCGATGGTGCAGACGGTGAGGTAGTCGTCATCGACCTCCATGCCGCGATCCTCGCCCGCGTACATGACCAGGCGGTCCTGGTCGGACTCGAAGATGACGCTGATGGACTCGGTCTCGCCGCAGTCGCCGGAGCCGTTCCCGACGACGTCGCCGTCTTCGACATCGAGCCCGCCGATGTCGCCGTTCTGGAGCGCGGGGCCGCCGATGCCGGACTCGAGCGCGTAGAGGGCACCCTCGCCGTCGTAGACGACCATGCCGGCTGCGGAGCTGCCCTCGGGGTTGCGGACGAGGACCTCGACCTGCTGGCCGCGATCGGCCCAGACGGTGGGCGTGGAGTCCCAGTCGCCCTCGATCCAGGCGTACCCGATGGTCCACTCGACGCCGTCACCGTCCTCGATGACCAGGGTCTGCTGGACGTCGTTCTGGCAACCGACGAGGTTGTCGAAGCCAGGCACCTGGTCCTCGGACCAGTCGCTGCTGACGACGCGGCCGCGGATGAAGTACTCGTCCGTAGGCTCGACGTCCGTGTCGGCGCCGAGGCAGACGGCGGAGGTTCCGTTCATGGACGAGACAACGCCAGGCTCGCCGGGGAAGATCTGCTGATCGCCCCACAGGCCATTGCCGACGAGGGCCCCGCCCACGAAGGTGCAGCCGGTCGTGGCTGCCAGCGAGATGATGAGGGTTCCGAAGGTGGCGATCTCGAAGGTGCGCATGAAGGCTCCGGGCAGGTGAGTGTCACGAGGGCCATTTGCAACCTCCGTGCCAGCCTTCCAAGTGCCTGAGATCACACTGGCGGACGATGGGAGCGTCGCCTGGTCATGACGCAGGTGTCGCTGTTGCTTTCCAGGACGCGAGCAAGAGGACGACGAGCCACCCCAGCGAGGACCAGATCGAAAGACGCCACCAGGGCCTGTAGGCGAAGAGGACCTCGTGGGTGCCCTGGTCCAGATCGATGGCCCGGTGGTCGGGGGCGACGCGGCGGACCTCGACGGGAGCTCCGTCGACCTCGGCGACCCAACCGGGGTACCAGGTGTCGGCCAACACGAGGGTCCCGGGCTGCGCGCTCGTCACCCGCAGACGGACGCGCTCGTCGTGGTCCTCGAGCCACTCGAGATGGTGCTCGGAGTCCATCCGGGCTCGCGGGAGCACGGCCAGGTTCTCGTAGATCCGGACCTCGCCGTCGTCCTGCGCCAGGTGCAGGTCCGGATGCTCCAGCTCGTGCACGGACAGGAGCCAGCGCACCGAGAGCTGCGAGGCGACGTCGAGGTTCTCGACGAGATCGCGAGCCTTGGACGGTCCGTGGTCGAGGCCGACGTCGAGGCCCGCCGAGTGCAGCGTCTCCTCGTGATCCGGCAGCAACAGCGGCGAGAGCACGATGACGTCCGACAGCCCCCACAAGAGCCCCAGCGAGGACGCCACGAGCCGCTTGTCCAGCTGAGGCGGCTGGACACGATCCACGGTGGCGATGCGGCCGCCCGTCAGGGCCGAGATGCCATCGGGAGCGTCCACGACCTCTGAAGGAAGACGCGGGTTGTAGCCGGCGAGGGAGACGGACAGGTCGACGAAGAGCAGGATGGACAGGGACAGCGGCAGGCGGCGACCCGTCTTGCTCAGCGCGACCATGCCGAGCAGGAAGGCGACCGGGAGCGACAGGCCCCACGTCGCGTTCCACCGCATGCCCGAAGCGAGCATCTCGACCCGATCGGGACCGAGCACCCCGCTGAGGAGACCGCCGAGGACCTCTGACCCAGCCACTCCCAGCAAGACGGCGCCGACGACCAGGCCGAGCATCAGCAGGCAGGCTCTCTTCAGGCGTTCGGGATCGACGCGATCGAGGGCCCCTGTGGCGAGCACGACCGCGGCGACCGTCAGCACCAGCGAGAAGCGGACGGGGAAGCGGAAGTGGTCGAGCACGGGCAGGTGCCGCAGGGCGAGCCAGACGAGGCCGTACTTGCCGAGCATCAGCACCAGGGCGCCGAGGCCGACCCCCTTCCAGAAGCGCGGTCCCTTGGAGACCAACGCGAGGCCCACCAGCACGACGACGGGGAGCCCCAGGTAGAAGCAGTCCTCCCAGTGGTTCTCGCCCGTGCCGAAGTAGGCCGCGCCCTTGTGCATGTAGGTCAGCGGGATGTCCGCCGGGCGCTCCCAGCCCCAGAAGCGAGGCAACACGGCGTTGATGAGCTCCCAGGGCGGCAACGAGCCGATGCCGGCGAAGCTGGCGTCGACTCCCCCCTCTCGGGCCGAGGAGCGCACCAGCTCCCAGGTCGCCAGCACCTGGGGCGCGGCGATGAGGAGTCCTCCAAGGAAGGCGCCCGCCCCGTAGTGGAGCTTCCAGGGGACGCGGTAGACGAAGACCAGCCCGGCGAGGGCCAGGACGATGACGGCCGCCTGGGGATGACCGGCGGTGAGGACGGCTGCGGTGACTCCTGCGAGGGCCGCGGCGGTGCGGCGATCCCTGAGCTCCCAGGCCAGGCCGACGGCGATCGGAGCCCAGGCGGCCACCGCGTGCATGCCGGCGTAGGTCGTGTGGGCGACGAGGAAGCCAGACAGGGAGAAGGCGAGGCCACCAAAGAAGCTCGCCTCGACGCTGCGCCCGAGCCGACGGCACATCCAGAAGGCGCCCAGCGCCGCGAGCAGTCCGTGCAGCAGGATGCTGACGGAGAGCGCGTGCTCAGAGGGCAGCAGCCACCCCAGCACGATGTTCGGCGGGTAGAAGACGCCGACCTGGCCGTCTGCCATCAGCGGGAAGCCGCCCCCGACGTCCGCAGACCAGAGCGGAACCTCGCCAGCCGCCCAGCGCTCGGCCGCCCAGTGGCGCCAGGGATGGTGGTGGTGGCGAAGGTCATGGACCCAGTGGACGGCCCCGAGCAACACGTCGGGGGTCTGGGCCAACACCGCCAGCACCAGCCCCACGACGGCCTGCCTCGTCTTCAGCCGGGGCGCGCTCATCACTCGATGTAGCCGAGGGCCTTCAGGGCCTCCTCGGTTGACCGGCTCGCAGAGGCCGACCCGCAGGCCCGCTCGATCGAGGGCGAGAGCCGGCCGAGCGCAGACGCGGCCGCCTGGGCCTGGTCGGCGACGATGTCGTGCTCCTCGCCCGGGTCGGCGACGAGGTCGTAGAACTCGGCGTGGCCGTCGTCGACGCGCAGGATGTACTTCACCCGACCCTCGACGTCCTCTGGGGGGGCCTCCTCACCTTCTCGCGGGGCCACCTTGCTCGGCGCGCGCAGGCCCACGAGGCAGCCACCCTGCAGGCCCGAGCTCTGGCGCCCGACGAGGTCGGTGACGAGCGACTTGTGGCGGGTGACCTGGGCGTAGCCGAAGAGATCGACGCCCTCCGTGGGCTCCATGGGGTCGAGCTTGATGTAGCGCAGGACCGCCGGGGCGATGTCCATCACGCGCACCTGCTGGGGTGGGCGGGTCTGGTGGATGGTCAGCCTCGGGGCGCTCACGATGAGCGGGATGCGCACGCTGTCCTCGTAGAGCCCGTGGTGTTGGAACCAGATGTCGTGCTCGCCGAGCTGCTCGCCGTGATCGGCGGTGACGATGACCAGCGTGTTGTCCGGGTCGATCGACTCGAGCAGCTCGCCGATGATGCGATCCGCGTCGGTGACCTCGGCCGCGTAGAGCCGGCGCAGCTCCTCGACCTCCTCGTCGGAGTAGCTGTGATCGGGGTCGCTCAGGAGCGCTCGGTGGTCGACAGTCGCGTCGGGGGCCTCGTAGGGGGCGTGCGGCTCGAAGAGGTGGACCCACACGAACCAGGGGCGGTCCCCCCGCGCCTCGATGAAGTCCCGAGCCAGGCCCACGGTCACGTCCCCGTCTCGCTCGAGCAGCCAGGGCGCCAGGTGGGGTCGCCCCGAGACCATCAGCGCGGACAGGGAGTACTGGACGAGCAGGATCTGGGTGAGGCCTCGAACCGGCGCGAAGTCGTCGTCGTAGACCTGGAAGCCCGCGTCGAGGCCGGTGCGTTGGTTCACCGCGAAGGAGCTGACGAAGGCCGCGGTCGCGTAGCCCTCGTCGTCGAGGCGCTCGGCGAGGGTGACATGTCCCCTCTTGAGCGTGCCCGCGTTGGAGAGGACCTCGTGCCGCAGGGGATGCAGCGAGGTCATCATCGAGGCGTGTGAGGGAGCGGTCTCGGGAGTCGGTGTGACCGCGTCCTCGAAGACGATTCCCTGCTCTGCGAGGGCGTCGAGGTTCGGGGTCGAGGCCCGATCGCCGTAGGCACCGACGTGGTCTCGACGGAGGGTGTCGACGGTGACGAAGAGGACGTTGGGGTCTCCCTCGAGCGCCTGGCGGCCACCGTATTGTTGGCTGGAGGAGATGCTGGAGGAGATGCCGACCAGCACCCACGCGAAGAGGAAGGAGGCGAGCGTCCAGCCCAGCTTCGCCTCCGCGCCGAGCTCCTCGCGGCGGGCCCAGTAGCCGGCGTTGAACCAGGTGACCCCTGCCACTCCGATGGGGCAGACCGCCATCGCGCCGATCGCCAGGGCTCCCCTGCCCTGCTGGAACATCTCCAGCGAGGCGTGCCAGAGGAAGAAGCCGCTGACGAGGAAAGCCGTGCCCGCCATGCCGGCGGCGTAGGCCCGGGAGTCCAGCGCGGCCTTCATCCGCCACTGGACGACGACGCCGACGGGCAGCGCCGCCGCGACGGCGACCAGGGCTCCACACAGCATGCTCACGGCGCCGAGCTTCGCGACCTCCACGGGGGAGAGGTCCAGCGACAGCAGCGAGACGATCTGGACGAGCTCGAAGCCCCCGGCGATGAAGCCGATGCCCAGGGAGAGCTGGACCACGCGGAGCCAGCGTCGCTTCTCATCGAGGAGCCAGGTCACTCCCCCACGTATCCCAGCGCTTCGAGCATCTGCCGGTCCTGCTCGTCGAGGGCGAGATCCAGGACGATGTCCCGACCGGCCAGGAGCAGGTCGAGGCGCTCGCCGGCGGCTTGGAGGGCCTCTGCGTCGGAGACCGGGAGGAGCTCGCCCGGATCCTGGACGAGGTCGTAGAGCTCCTCCGGTCGCGTGTCGTCCCCGTGGCGGATGTACTTGGTGTCGGGCAGGCGCCAGGCCAGGTCCACCGGCGGATCGTCGACGTGACGAGCGCCCACCGTGCTCGCGACGACGGGCACGTCGGGGCAGCTGTGGCCCTCGAGCATCGGCACGAGGCTGCGACCCTGCTCGGAACCGACGGGCAGGCCGTGGAGCTCGACGAGGGTGGGCACGATGTCGATGGTGGAGACCTGGCATGCGACGCGGGTGGAGCCCATGCCGGGCTCGCGCACGATGAGCGGGATCAGCAAGGAAGGATCGTAGAGATCGTCGCCGTGGTCGAAGAGCACGCCGTGCTCGTCGAGGCTCTCTCCGTGGTCCGCGACCATGACGACGGTGGTCGTCTCGGCGAGGCCGTGCTCCTCGAGGGAGTCCAACAGGCGCCCCATCAGCGCATCGGTCTTCTCGAGCTCCGCGTCGTAGGCCCGGGTGAGCCAGTCCTTGCTCGTGATGCCGCGGTGGTAGGGGGGCCAGTAGGCGGGGAGGTCGAGGGGCTCGCCGACCCGAGGGGCGTCGGAGGCATCTAGGGCCTCGTAGGGCGCGTGGGGATCGAAGAAGTGCACCCAGAGGAAGAACCGACCCTCGGCGTGGCGGTCCAAGAAGCGCTCGGCGCGGCTGAGGGCGACCTCGCCGTCCCGCTCCCGCAGGGCGTTTCCGGGCAGGAAGACCTGGTCCAGCAGGCGAGCGAGGGAGAGGCGATGCCAGCCAGGGAGGCGGCCGAAGTCGTCGTCGTAGACGTCGAAGCCCTGCGTCCAGCCGTACTTGCCGTGCAGTGGGAAGCCCGAGACCACGGCGCCCGTCCGGTAGCCTGCCTCCTGGAGGCGATGGACCAGGAGCTCGGGGCGCTCGCCGAGCGGGGTCGCGTTGCTGACGACGCCGTGCTCGACGGTCGGGAGTCCCGTCAGGATCGACAGGTGAGAGGCCTCCGTGAGGGGGGCCGTCGCCACCGCCGCCTCGAAGACCGCGCCCTCCGCGGCGAGCCGGTCGAGGCTGGGGGTGCTCGCCGGGCCGCCATAGGGGCCCAGGCGATCCGGCCGGGTCGTGTCCCAGGTCACGAGCAGGATGTTGTCCCCCGCCTCCGGGGTGGGAGCGGGCGGCACGGCGCGCAGCAGGCCCGCAAAGGCGGCGATGAAGCCGGCCCAGGGCAACAGCCCGCCGATCCGGACCAGCAGCCGCCCCATCGCCAGGCCGATCAGGAGCCCGCAGACGAACATCGCCGCGAGCACGCCGAGGACCGAGGGGTCCGACAGCGGCTGGTTGAGCACGATCTCGAAGCGGTAGTACAGCGCGATGTGCAAGCCGAGCAGGGCGCCGAGGACGAGCCCGTCGCTGCGCCTGGCGATGTGCCGGACCTTGCGCAGGAGGTAGGCGAGCAGGCCAAATGGCCAGGCGACAGCAAGGCCCGCGGCGACAGCGAGGGTCAGCCATGTGAGCTGCTCGAGGAAACCGAAGCCAAAGCGCGGGTCGCAGCGGACGAGGAATTCCACGCAGCCAGCGACCGCACCAAGCACCGTCGCTCTCGCCAGGGTGGCCCGCATGGCGGCTTTCTAACCCCTGGACCTGACCAATGCCCCGGCATACTCCGCAGCCGCCGCGGAGAGAGGGTGCAGATGATCGCAGAGCAAGCCCTGAGGCGACGCACCTTCGCCATCATCAGCCACCCGGACGCCGGCAAGACCACGCTGACGGAGAAGCTCCTGCTCTACGGCGGCGCCATCCACCTCGCCGGCTCCGTGAAGTCGCGAAAAGCCTCGCGCCACGCCGTCAGTGACTGGATGGAGATGGAGAAGACCCGCGGCATCAGCATCACGAGCTCGGTGCTGCAGTTCGACTACCGGGACCGAGCGCTGAACCTGCTCGACACACCGGGCCACGCCGACTTCAGCGAGGACACCTACCGCACCCTGTCGGCGGTGGACTCGACGGTGATGCTCATCGATCACGCCAAGGGCGTCGAGTCCCGCACGCTGAAGCTCTTCGAGGTCTGCCGGCGCCGCGGCCTGCCGATCCTCACCTTCATGAACAAGCTCGACCGGGCCGGGCACGACCCCCTCGCGCTGCTCGACGAGGTCAGCGCTGCTCTGGGGGGCCTGCGCTGCGTGCCGATCAACTGGCCGATCGGCATGGGGCGGGACTTCCGGGGCGTCGTGGACGTGCGGAGCCGAGAGGTCCTGTTGTTCACTGGAGAGGGCCGAGTGGGCGCCGGCATGGTCGACACCGAGCGACTGTCCTTCGACGCCGCAAAAGAGCGCATCGGCGGCACGCTGGACGAGGTGGAGGAGGAGCTCGATCTGCTCGAGCTGGCAGGAGACGCCTGGTCCCACGATGACTTCCTCGCCGGCGAGGTGACCCCGGTGTTCTGGGGCAGCGCGATGACGAACTTCGGCATCGAGCCCTTCCTGGAGTTCCTCGTCGAGCAGTCACCTGGCCCCATGTCCCGGCAGACCGTAGACGGGCAGTGCATCGCCCCCGACTCGGAGCGCTTCAGCGGCTTCGTCTTCAAGATCCAGGCGAACATGAACCCCCGCCACCGGGACCGCATCGCCTTCATGCGCGTTGTCAGCGGCCGCTTCGAGCGCGGCATGGACGTGGCCATCGGGCGCTCCGGAGAGACCCTGCGCCTGTCCAAGCCCCACAGCTTCATGGCCCAGGAGCGCTCAATCGTCGAGGAGGCCTTTCCAGGCGACATCGTCGGCCTCTACGACCCCGGCAAGCTCCGCATCGGCGACACCATCGCCAGCAAGGACGACAGCGGGCCCCTGAAGTACGCAGGCATCCCGCGCTTCGCCCCCGAGCACTTCGCTCGGGTGGTGCTCAAGGACCCTCTCAAGCGCAAGCAGCTCGCCGCCGGTCTCGAACAGCTCTCGCACGAGGGCGCCATCCAGCTCTTCTTCCGCCCGGAGCTGGGGCGCCAGGACCCCTACCTCGGCGCGGTCGGCATGCTGCAGTTCGAGGTGCTCAAGGAGCGCCTGAAGAACGAGTACCGGGTCGAGTGCATCCTCGAGTCCCAGCCCTTCCGGCTGGCCCGGTGGATCGGTGGGGATCCAAGCGGGCTCGAGTGGATCAAGGCCCGCCGCGACTACCGCCTGGTCGAGGACCGGACCGGCAACCCGGTGGTCCTCGCCGAGTCGCCCTGGCCACTCCAGTACGCCCAGCGAGAGAACCCGGGGCTGGAGCTCCACGAGGTCGAGCCTCTCTGACCGGGACGCCTCGGGGACGCCTCGGGGACGATTGGGAGACGGGATGGATGCGTAACGGGCCCCTGAGTCCGCCTGGAAGGCGGATCCGCATGTGGCACGTCGCTTGCGTTTCAGGGTGGTGCTCATGCACCCCCACCCAGGAAACGACATGCGACGCCTCATCACGACCCTCACCGCGACCACCCTGCTCAGCGCGATTCACTTCTGGCGCTGCCGGGCAGTGTCTTGCAATGGGGCGTCCTCTCGGACGACGCCTGCGTCGAGGCGCTGCACCGCATAGACGACCAGTTCGACACCCTGAGCGAGCTCGAGTCCGACTGTTCCGCTCGCCTCGAAGAGCTCCAGGACTACCAGGCGCAGCCCCCCGACGGCTGCCTGCTGCACGAGATCCCGAGCCTTCGTGCCGAGGCTGCCGCGTTCCGGTCGAACGCGCAGCATGTCCACGGTCATGTGCTGGCCTACGCTCCCTACTGCGACGTCGAGGACGGTGAGGCTGTCGTCGTCATCGTCGATCAGACCATCACAGTCGTCGTCGATCCCGCTGCAGGTCTCCTGGGCCCCGGGGTTCGCCGCCGCCAGGCTGTCGTCGCAGTCCGTGCTGTCCTCGACGAAGCCGCTGGGTGCCTCGCAGGCCTCGACCTCGGTCGCTGAGTCCCCGAAGCCGTCGGCGTCCGAGTCGGCGAAGAAGGTCAGGAGCACCTCCTCGTCGACGTCGCCGTCACAGTCGTCGTCGATGCCGTTGCAGACTTCGTCTTCGGCGACGCAGGCCAGTCCGCTGTCGTCGGGGTTGTCTTGGTTGCAGGCGAACAGGGCGAGGGTGAGCAGCATGGAGACCTCCGGTATGGATCCAGCAGTACCGGAGCTCGACGCTCCTGGAACCCCTCTGCCATCTCACATGGGCCCGGCGCCGCTACCTACTGGCCCGGTCACCCGCCCACTGGAGATGGGCCCGTGCTTCGTCGTGACTCATCTGGCCCTCCAGCGGTGGGTAGTCGGCGAAGAAGGGCACGACGTCCGTGGCGCGAACCTTCCAGCGCAGGAGCAGGAAGTTCAGGTAGTGGGCGGGATGCAGCGCCACCCACTCGGCGAAGACGTCGACGAAGCTCTGCATCGTGCGTTGCAGATCGGCGCTCCGATCTGCCGTCCGTCGGACCTCGATCGGCGGGTTGATCACCACCCGGTGACGGCGGGCCCCGGGCTCGCGCAGGACCATCGTCGGCAGGATCGCGGCGCCGGTCTTCCTCGCCAGCTGGGCTGGCATCACCGAGACGTTCGCCGTCCTGTTCAAGAACCGGACCGTCGTCCAGCGCCGCCCTCCCCCGCCGTCGAAGGCGAGACCAAGGACCTCGTTGTCCTGGAGGCACTGGAGCGCCGGGCGGAGGAACTTGAAGACGCTGATGTGGCGAACCGGCAGGCGCTGCTCGAGCTCCCAGCGACGCTGCAGGACCTTCTCCCACAGGGGTGTCGTGCGGGTCTCGCGCAGGATGTCCGCCCAGACCGGTGGCGGAGCCGAGAGTTGGTTCATGGCGTAGCCGGCGTGCCCCAGGGCCGGCATGATCATCTGGTTGGCGCCGAAGTGGCCGATCAGCACGATGGCGCCACGCTCCTCGGCGAGGGCGGCGTCGAGGTGCTCGCGGCCCTCGACGACGCAGACGTCGTCGATCCCGGCGGGATCGAGGTGGGGATAGCGCAGCACCTCCAGCTCGTTGAACATCGTCTGCCGCCAGGCCTCGCGGAGGATGTCTCGCTCCGACTGTGGCAGGGGTGTCTCCCCGAAGAGCTTGCGGAGCTCCGCCGTAGCCACCCGCACGTCCTGTCGCGCCACCCGGCGGACGAGGTCACCGCCGACGCGAGCGGTGTGGCCCAGCCAGGGTCGGGGCACTCGCGAGACCATCGCCTGCCCCGGGTAGTAGAGCGCCAGGCCACCAAGGTCCTTGACCAGCAGCGTCGGGCTCCGCAGAACCCTTCCCCAGCTCACGACTCGCGCTCGTCTCTCGCCGGGTCCATCGGCCTCGCGACGACGGCCTTCTTGTCGATCTTGCCGTTGGGGAGCTTGGGGATCTCGTCCCAGAACTCGACGACACGAGGGACCTTGTAGACCGCCAGGCGATTGCGGCAGTACTTCTGGACACCGCGCACCGTGAGGGTGGCGCCTGGGTTCAGCTCGACGACGCAGCGGGCGATCTCACCGCGGATGCGCTCCTCGGCCCGCACGACGACGACGTCCCGGACCTCTGGATGGTCCTTGACGACCTTCTCGATCTCCAGCGGGTAGACCCGGATGCCGCCGATCTTCAACATCTCCGAGCGCCGCCCGACGAAGCTCAAGAAGCCCTCTTCGGTCCGGGTCACCAGGTCGCGGGTGTGGTACCAGCCGTCCTCGAAGAGGAGCTCGGTCTCCTCGGGGTTGTTGAGGTAGCCGCTGACCACCGCCTCCCCCCGCACGATCATCTCGCCGACCTCGCCGGTGGCGACGTCCCGGCCCTGCCGGTCGACCAGGCGGATCTCGTAGCCCCTCACCGGTCGGCCCGTGCATCCGGGTCTCCGGGGCCGATCCGGGCGCATCGCCACGGCCACGCCGGTGGTCTCCGTGGAGCCCCAGACCGGCATGAAGGCAGCGCCGAAGGCATCCTCCATGCGGCGGAGGGTGTCAGCGCTCACGAAGGCGCCCCCGGACTCGAGCACCGAGAGCGAGGAGATGTCCGCGCCACCGTCAGCGACGTGGTCGAGCAACATCTCGTAGAAGCTGGGCACCGCCATCATCCAGGACACGCCAAAGCGCTCGATCGTCGTTGCGATGACGCGCGGGTTCAGGCTGTCCATGATGACGAAGGCGCCGCCGCACAACAGGCTCCGATGAAAGAGCTCGTGGGGATGGGCGAAGACCGAGAACATGCCGAGGAAGACATGGTCGCTGGTGAAGCCGAGCCCGTCGCCGTCGAGGTCGAAGGCGGTCAGGCCCTGCACGTTGATGTTGCGATGGGTGGTCACGGCGCCCTTGGGCCTGCCCGTCGTGCCCGAGGTGTAGTTGAGGTAGCAGGGGTCGTCGATGTCGAGGTCGACGTCAGGAGCTGGCAGCTCGGCGAGGTCATCGTAGTGGGACTCACCGAGCCGCCCCATCTCGCCGACGTAGATGATTCGGCGCGGGTCGGGGAGCTCCGGCAAGAGCCCCTTGAGGAGCTGGTCGAAGGCGGTCTCGACGAAGATGGTCTGGATGCCAGCGGTCTGGAACTGGTCCCGGATGTGGTCCGGGTGGAGCTTGAAGTTGACCGGCGCATAGAGCGCGCCCAGGCGGGCACAGGCGAGGAAACCCACCACCACCTCTGGCCGCTTGGTGAGCATGAACGCGACGACGTCACCCTTGGCCACGCCGACCGAGTGCAGCAGCGCCGCGATCCGGTCGACCTCCGCATCGAGCTCGGCCCAGCTGAGCTCGCGGCCGTCGCCGAGCAGCGCCGGTCGCTCCCCACGCAGCTCGGCGACGCGCCGGAGGACGGCACCCAGCGTGAGCTCGGCGAAGGTCGGATCCGGGAGCACGGGCCGGTCTAACCGCCGACGTTCCTCGGCGCGCTCGGATCCAGGGGCCGAGAGCCCGCCGGGGCCTTGCCGCCCGGGTGCTTGGCCTTGTCTGGGCCACCTCTCACCTGACCGCGCTGGGGTCGCAGCAAGGACTCCAGGCTCGCCTTCTCTGCTTCGACATCGACGCCGAGCTCGCTGAGCTCGTCGAGCAGCAGGCGCTCCTCCACGACGAAGACGACGAGGTCCTGAACCGGCGGCAGCTCCTCGTCGGCCTCGGGGATGTCCTCGATGAGGCTGTCGATGCGCGGCAACAGCACCTCGGCCTCGAGCTTGAGCGCGGCCCGACCACGAACCTCGACCCAGCGATCCGTGGCCTCTGCGATGTGCTCGTCGAGCAGCCCGGGGCCACCCTCGAGATGCGGAGTGTCGACTACAGCCGGGAGCTCCGGCGGCACCTCGCTCGGGCTGACGTCGCCGGGATCCTCGAGTGGAGCGGGACCAATCTCCGGCGTCGGCGCACCACCAAGGGGAGCGTCACCGGGAGGAGCACCGCCGGGAGGAGCGCCACCGGGAGGAGCGCCACCGGGAGGAGCACCGCCGGGAGGCGCACCGCCAGGCGCAGCGCCACCTGGGGCGGCTCCACCGGGGGCGCTCGGGGTATCCGAACCGAAGGTGTCCGGGGGGGACAGCCAGACCGCCGCGGCGCCGACGAGCAGCCCCCCGAGGAAGACCCCCGCCGTCTTGAGGTTGGTGCTCACAGCTGGGCTCCCGGAAGGTCTCGACCGAGGCGGGCCAGGGCATCACGGGCCGCCGGCATCAGCCCCGCCTCGGCCTCCGAAGCGTAACGCGCCCGGTAGAGCAGCCACGCGAGCTCCTCCAAGGGCAGCGCCCCCTCACCCGCCTCCTCGCGAAGCCAGCGCGCCGCCTCCACCGGGGGCATCGAGGGTGGAACCTCCCAGCCCTTCTTCGTCACGAGCTGCCGCGCCCGTCGATGCACGGCCGCGATGCCCCGATCACGACGGGCTCGTCCGACGAGCCAGCCGCGAGAGACACGTGATGCCAACACGCCAGCTCCGATCAGGGTGATCACGAGCACGACGGCGCCCACGACTCCCGGAGCGGCCGTGGCGCTCGCGGCGGGACCGCCGATGGTGGCGACCTGCCGGCCGACCGCGCGCACACCCTTGACCTGGCTTCCGAGGTCGTAGTCGAGCACGAGCCCGTACCACTTGGCCTGCAGAGCGTCGGAGAGCAGCCCGATCGCACCACTGGACCGCGCGGCCACCTGACCCGCGGGGGTGGCGTCGAAGCGCACCCAGCCCTCTCCGGGCATCCAGGCCTCGACCCAGGAGTGAGCGTGGGTCTGGCGCACGGCGATGAAGCCGCCGACAGCGTTGAAGTCACCGCCATAGAAGCCGTTCACGAGGCGGGCGGGCACGCCCTCGGCGCGCAGCATGACGGCGAGCGCAGTGGCGAAGTACTCGCAGTGCCCCTCGCGGCTGTCGAAGAGGAAGACGCCCAGGGCCTGGCCCGATGTCGTCGGTGTCGGGACCAGGGTGTAGCGGTATTCCTGGCGCAAGTACTGCTTGATGGCGGCGACCTTGGCGCGCGGTGCGCTGTGCTCACCAGCTACCCGCCGGGCGAGCTCGAGGACGCGCGGGTCGAGGTCATCCGGCAGCTGGAGGGAGGCCGCGTCGCGGTAGCTCCGGCTCCCTCCGTCCAGCACCGCCTCGTTGGGGCTGGAGATCACGACGTACTCCCGGCGTCGAGGCGCCTCGTTCCAGCGCAGCCCGCTGCGGCGGTCCGTGCTGATCCACTCGTCCGCGTAGATCTGGGTGATAGGCGCGATGGCGAAGACCGGAGCGGAGCCGATCGGCTCCATCAGGATCTCCTGCCGGAGCTTCCCCGCGGCCGGGGGTCCACCCGGGTCCTGGGTGGTGGGGCTCTTGGAGGCTCGTGTCCGGCTGTTCTCGGAGACGGTCCAGGCGCTGCCGTCGAAGCTGTCGAGCGCCAGCCCGCGGAAGTAGAAGGGCCCGGGCAGGCTGTCGCCGTCGGAGTCGAGGACGACGACCCGCATGACGAGCTCCGGGTTGTCCTTGATGGCGCCGATGTCCCCGAGCTGCACGCCCTCGTCGAAGCCGGCGAGGTCCTGCTTGTCGCCGTACTCGGAGAGCACCTCCGCGGACAGCCGCGGGATGACCGCGAAGAAGAAAGCGGTGAGCCCCAGCGACGCGGGCGCCAGGAGCAGGAACTTCCAGGCACGGCCTCGCAGCCCCACGCGTCGCGTGGCGTGGGCCGCCTCGAGATCCACGAAGTGCAGCACGACCAGCGCCAGCGGCAGGGCGCACACCAGGCAGACGAGCAGCAGCCCCAACAGCGGCGTGCGGGCCCTGGTCGAGGCGAGCAGCACCATCAGGAGGCCGACGAGCAAGACCAGGCGGTCGTCCGAGGTGCTCCCCGAGATGCAGGCGCGGTGGACCTGCAGGTAGACCAACAGCCCCATTCCGGCCCATGCCCACGACAGCCCGAAGAGGATGGGGGTCACGACGGTCGCGACGGAGACCAGGGCGCTCGCGACAGCCCAGAGTCGCCGGTTCTTCAGCCGATCCGGGGACAAGGCCCATGCCCCGCATACCAGCGCGAAGCCCAGGAGTCCGAGCTGCGTACCGACGCCGCCGAGCAGGCACAGCGAGGCCAGCCCGAGCACCGCGGTGCCCCGCACGAAGAACCGACGGGTGCGCTCCAGGAGCAGGCGCTCGGTCAACGCTCGGCCCCGTGGAGCGCCAAGGCGATGAGCAGGCGCCGACGCCAGGCGGATCCCGTCCTCGGCTCCAGGCGGCGCTCCGGCAGCTCCAGTCCGACAGCGTGACCCCAGGCGAAGTGACGCACGACCTGTCCGCAGGCCAAGGCCAGCTCCTGCTCGATGCGACGCCCCTCGATGCGCACCACCACGGTCTCGGCGCACTCCCGCTGTCGGAGCACGACCAGGGGCTGCCCGGCCCGCGCCGAGTTCGGCCAGTGGATCTGGCGCACGGGGTCGCCTGGAACATATGGACGCAGACCCTGGTAGTCGCCAGCGCCGCCGCTCCTGGAGTCCGGTCGCTCCTCGGCGCCGGTCCCGCTTCTCCCGCGCGCCAGCGGACCATGGCGACGGCGAGGGTAGACGAGGACCTCCGCCGGCAGGTCGAGCTCCCTCGACCTCCGAAACAGGCCGAAGGGAAAGGTGCTCACCAGGCGCAGCCGCCCGAGGGTGTCGTAGCCGCGCTCCGGGAAGGTCCAGGTGGCCACCGCCTCGACGGACTCGCCGGCGGGCACGATGCCGAACAGCGCGCGGGCCTCGCCGCCATCCAGTTCGTCGACGGCGACGCCGTAGGCTGCGAGGTGCTCTCGCTTGTTCAGCAGCACCAGGCCGCCGAGGGCCCCCTCGTATGCGAAGACCTCTGGCGGGAGGTGGCGCTCGACCCGCAAGCCGCGGAGGTTCCACTCGGCGAGCACGTTCTGGATGAACAAGAGCGACAACAGCAGTGACAGGACGATGTAGAGCAGGTTGTTGCCGGTGTTGAACGCGGCGAGGGTGAGCCCTCCGAGCAACACGAGGAACCAGGTCCCTTCCCGGGTCGGGCGCACGCGAATGCGACGGCGCCAGCGCTCTCGCAGCCTGGGGATCAGGCCGGCGACGGGAGGTCCCAGAGAATCTCCCGGACAGCTTGTTCGCCGGCCCGGATGTTCTCTCCCCGGGCGATGACCCGATGGGCAAGGACCGGCACGGCGAGCTCGCGCACGTCCTCTGGCACGACGAAGCCGCGGCCACGCACGAGCGCGAAGGCCTTGCAGGCACGGTAGAGCGCCTCGGCGCCTCGGGTCGAGGCCCCGCGCAGCAGGCGACTGTCGGAGCGGGTCGCGGAGATGAGGTCGAGCACGTAGTCCTCGACCTCCGCGTGCATGCCGACCCCCTCCACGGCCTCGACAAGACCGCGCAAGGTGTCCATGTCCACCGCTGCCTCCACCTTCGAGCGCCGGAAGCCGCCGGCTCTGAGCACACGCCGCTCGGCCTCCCGGTCGGGGTAGCCCATGGACAAGCGCAAGAGGAAGCGGTCCAGCTGGGACTCCGGCAAGGGGAAGGTGCCGGTGTGGTCGTGAGGGTTCTGGGTCGCCACCACCAGAAAAGGCGCCGGCAGCTCGTGGGTCTGGCCGTCCACGCTGACGCGGCGCTCGTTCATGGCTTCGAGCAGCGCGGACTGGGTCTTTGGCGTGCAGCGGTTGATCTCGTCTGCGAGCACGACGTTGGCGAAGATCGGACCCGGTCGGAAGGCGAGGCTGGAGGAAGGCTCCAGGACCATCGCGCCCAGCACGTCAGCGGGCAGCATGTCCGAGGTGAACTGGATCCGGTTGAAGGTGCCGCCCAGCGCACCCGCGAGCGCCGACGCGAGGGTGGTCTTGCCGACCCCGGGCACGTCCTCCAGCAGCAGGTGGCCGCCAGCGAGCACGCAGACCAGGGAGAGCTCGACGAGCTCGCCCTTGCCCAGCACGATCTCCTCGACCCGGGCCTTGACCTGTCCGATGGACAGGGCGGCGTGCTCCGTGACCGTCGCTGGCGAGGTCACGGGCGGTATTTGCCCGCCACGAAGCTTCGGTATGTGCAGCCGACCTCGATGGACTCGTTCTCGGAGGCGACGATCTCGAAGGTCTCGATGCCGACCCAGTCGACGTCCGCCGGTTCGTTCTGGACGAGGTAGTTGTCGCGGAACTCCGACCAGGTCTCGTCCTCGATCTCGGCCGTGTTCCGGTACTCCTCGACCTTGTCGGCCATGTCGCAGATCTCACCGCCGGTGCGCTGGACCGCCTCCCCCGTGAGCACCCACTGGACGGCTCCACCAGCCCGATCGGGTTCGCCGACGACCTGGGACTCGTACTCGAGCACGCAGCCCTTCAGCGTGCCGGTGGCGAAGCCGTCGTAGCCGATCTTGAGCTTGGTCAGGCTGCCCGTGAAGTCGAGGCTGTAGACGAAGTCCTCTGAATAGCCCTGCTGCTCCTCCGAGCAGTCGTTCTCGACACCGGTGACCCTGATGTCCCAGTGGTAGCTGTCGGGATCGAGCTCATCCTTGTCGCCGCAAGCGATGAACAAAGCAGACAAAAGCAGCATCCGAAGAGGTCTCCGAGAAGGCCCGGAATGTAACACCAGCTCCGTCGCGCCCGCGTGGAGCGTGCGTTAAGTCGCCGCTTCCGAACAGCTTCTGCACGAGTGAGCACCTTGTCCGAGACACAGACCCCCCTCTTCGTCGCCCGCCCTTCAGATGTCGCCGTGCTCAGGGGAGCGCTGGACAAGATCGGCGAAGGCTCCGGCTGCACCCTCGCGCTCCAGGCTCCGGTCGGAGGCGGAAAGCGCGCCCTCGTCGGCGAGTTCCTCCGTGGTCTCGGAGACTTCGACGGCATCATCTGGCGGATCGCGCTGGTCGAGGAGGAGGAGGGGCTCCGCAGCCTGCTCCGCTTCTACGCGACCCTGTACGCGGCGCTGTCCCGTGACGTGATGACCAAGGGACGCGCTGAGATGATCCTCAACGCCCAGCTCCCCCAGAAGCCCAAGCGCGTCCAGCAGTGGTACCAGGCCTTCATCGAGGGTCTCAAGAAGGGCGGCAAGCCCGGCGAAGACGGCGGCATGCAGGTGACCCTGCCTCGTGACAACCCGCTGTTGGGAATCGTCGAGATCGTCCGTGGCCTCGCCGACAAGACCCCGGTCATCCTCGACATCCAGAACGTCCACTCCTGCCAGAGCGTCGGCGTGCACGCCATGTTGGAGTGCCTCGTCGACGTGTCGCGGACGAGCCAGCTGCTGCTGGTGCTCGGACACGCGGACCTCACCGACGAGAACCGGGCGTGGATGCCAGCCCCCTTCCTCGACATGCTGGACCGCCGCTCAGAGGACCTCGACACCTTGGAGCTCTCGGCCTGGGGCGCGGACGAGGCCGGGAGCTACCTGGCCTCGAAGGGGCTCGAGGGCGACGCCGCGGGGCTCGCGAACCTCGCGGGCGGTCGCCCCGGCTACATCGCCGAGATCGCCGACATCCTCGTCGAGCGCTCTGAGCTGGACAAGGCAGGACAGCTCGACCTCGCCGGCCTCTACCCCCGCGAGGTGGACGAGGACGAGCTCGAGAGCGGTGAGGGTGCGGGCGGACGTCGTCGCGCGACGGCGGCGGACCTCGACGAGATCGCCTTCCGAGCGGCGCTATTGGGTCGGGCCTTCCCGGCCACCATCCTCGCCGACATCGGGCAGTTCGACCGCGACAGCATCGACGACCTCCTCGACGCGGCCTCGGACCTGTTCACGGAGATGGAGTTCAGCAAGCCGCTGAACACCTGGCTCTACCAGTTCAAGCGCGCGGCCTACCGCGAGGGAGCGCTGGTCCACGGCTTCACCAACATCGAGAACGCCCAGCAGATCGCTCTCCAGAGCGGCACCTTCATCGAGCGCTTCCTGATGCCCCGGGCCTACGACTTCGTCGTGAAGACCGCCCGCCTCTATGCAAAGGCCGGCCAGCCCAAGCGCGCCGCGGTCGTCAAGGGCATGGCGGTCTCCGGCGACCGTCCGGAGATGTGGAGCTTCACCCACAACCTGCTCGTCTACTACCAGGACAAGACCTGGCCGGTGCCGATGGAGCGCGCGGTGCGGATGAACCTGATGGACCGCATGGCCGCGGGCGGGGACGTGAACCAGGCCGAGACCCTCTTCAACGAGACCATGAAGTGGGCCGACGAGCAGGACGACCGCCGGCTGAAGGCCTGGCTGTTGTTCGCCGGCTCGCGCCTCGACGTCCGGCGCCAGGACCTCTACCGCGGCCGCGACCGGGCGAAGGACGCGCTGACGCTGTACAGCGGCCTCGGCGACAAGTTGAAGACCGCAGAGGTCACCAACCACCTGGCGGTCATCGAGTTCCGCGACGGAAACACGGAGGCGGCCCGCCAGCTCGTCGACAAGGCGCTGCAGGCCGGCACGATCGAGACCCAGGAAGGCAAGAAGGCCGTGCTCCCCCAGATCGCCGCCCACGCCGAGTACACCCGCGGACTCGTCGCCCAGAAGGAGAAGAAGCTCAAGGAAGCGGTGGAGCACTTCCGCCTCGCCAACGAGATCTCCGGCAACACCGGGCAGGCTCCGCTCGCGCTCGAGTCCGGCCTGGCCTTCTCACAGGCCCTGTTGATGTCCGGTGACCCGGCAAAGGCCGCCGACTCGCTGCAGCGCGTCGTCCAGATCGCCGGCTCCCTCGGCGATGGCCTGCGCCAGCGGGCCGCGGGCTCGCTGCTCGCTCAGTCCCACGGGGCACTGAAGAACTTCGACGCTGCCCTGGAGTGGAGCAAGCGCACCCTCCAGATGACCGAGAAGCTGAAGCTCCAGCCCTACCTCGCCATCGACACCTTCAACGTCGCCCTGTTCACCTTGATGAAGGGCCGACCGACCGAAGCCCTGGCGCTGTTCCGCAAGGCCCGAGCCGTGGCGAACCTCCAGCAGAACGCGGGCTTCGCCGCCGAGCTGTTGTTCAACATGGGCATGTGCGCTGCCCAGATCGGCGAGCTCGACGAGGCCAGGGACGCCCTGACCCAGCTGTTGCCGCTGGCCACCCAGACACGCAACGCCCCACGCTTCGTGGTCGCCAGCATCCAGCTCGCGCGCCTCACCCTCGACAAGGGCCAGCAGAAGGTCCTCCTCGACAAGGCCGCAGAGGTCGCCGAGCAGGCCAAGCTCAAGGAGCAGGCCAAGGAAGTGAAGAAGGCGATGAAGGAGCTGGGGCTCTAGCAGGCTGCTGAAGAAGGCTCCCGAGGCCACGACGGCGGAGGCGAGTGCTGGTTGGACGTACGACGAGGGCGCTTGCCGAGGCAAGCAACCGAGGAGCCCGTAGGGGCGGCCGTCGCCGCTGGCGGCGGCCGATGG
>DASCPX010000150.1:0-1523 GCA_036012755.1 Myxococcota bacterium
GGCAACTCGCCCAAGGATGCGGCGTCGATCGACGATCGTCCCGCGCCTCCGCGCCAGGCACGTGGAGGATCAGGCGCTGGATTCCAGGGTGGCCTGCGAGGTCCTCAACCGGACGACGCCGATCTTCGGGCAGCCACCCGCCTGCGTAGCGCTCGCCCGCTGGGTACCGGAAGACCCGCCGCTATACGAGCGGCGTATTCGTCGAGTTCGCGCCGGGGCAGCGTCAGCAGGGCCAAGACCTGGGTGACGCGGGCCCGGCTCACGCCAGCGGCCTTCGCCACCGCGGCCTTGTTCGGGTGGACACCAGAGTCGAGAAGTCGTTGCCACTCAAGCGCTGCCAGTAGGGGATGCGGTCGGTCGGGGCTTCGTTTTCGCGTGGTGCGCTGCCGGCCCTTCTGGTGCGACCGGTCTGGTGCCGTCCAGGTCGTCCTTCGGTCGGCCATGCCCGTCTGGAGTGCGGTGGCCAGCGCCACTGCGTCAGGCAGGGCCTGACCGGTCGCAAGAGTTCGAGCTACGTCCAGCAGGGGGAGCCTTGTAAGGGCCCGAGATCATGGAGGTCTCTGGCCGACTGTAACGAGACTGTAGCGAGTCTGTCCGCAGCGACAGCAGCTGCATCACCGCCGTCGGGCGCAGTTGCAGCGCCGACACGGCCTCGCACAGCGTCTCCCACGGCCACGTCGTGTACACGTCGACGATCGACCCCCGCCGGTCGTGGGTCACGGCGTCGATCACGTCGGCCCGCGCCCCCGCCGCCCGGGCCAGCGACGTAAACGTCCGCCGCATGTCGTGCTGCCGCCGCTGCCGCATCCCCAGGCGCTGCAGGTCTTCCAGCCAGGCCACGCGCACCGAGGTGTAGGGCCGCATGGCCCCCGCCGCCGTGCGCCGGGAGCCGGGGGAGGGGACCACCAGGTCGTCGGCCCGGGGCGGCCGCCCGAGCATCTCGACGAACCCCCGCTGTCGCCACAGGTGCAGCCACTGGGCCATAGTACCGACAACCCAGGAGTCATCGATGACTGCGATCCTCGACAGCGCCCAAGACGCGTCCGTGGCCAAGGACGACTTCACAAACCAGCCCTTGGCCAGGGTGCGGCTGGAGGGGCTCCTCGACGGGGTCCACGCGAGCCGTGAGGCGCTCGCTAACGTGGACGGCAAGCTCCGGAGTTACGCCCGCACCTTCAACGGCATGCTCCAAGATCTGCCCGCAAACCCGCACCTCATGCTCCTGACGCCCGCAGAGCGCAAGGAGCTGACCGACAGCTGGGACGTGATGACGGAGGCACTGGACGGGCTTTACGGCTACCAGACGGAGCTCGACTACTGTCAGCAAGAGCAGATCGAGCTCAAGGAGTGGGAGGCCCTCGGAGCGGACCAAGCACCTGATGATCGGCGGGTAGGGCGCATGATCCACGTTTTGCTCCTCTGTCAGGGTGGCGGTTCGGTGTGGGGAGAGGCAGGCGGTCGTCTTTTCGGGGCTTCGGCCCCGGTGGATGGGACTGTCGCGGTGGGCGAGGGGCGAGTCCCGG
>DASCPX010000151.1:0-2412 GCA_036012755.1 Myxococcota bacterium
CCGCTGAAGAGGCTCCTCATCGGGAACATCATCGCCGACGGCATCTACCGGGTGCTCGCCGACGACGAGTCCTGTCGTCGTGCAAGAAGCTGATCGGTGCCCGTTGTGCGTCGATCCTCGCTGCCGGCGTGGGCTTTGAGGACCGGCTGGACTCCGACCCCCCGACCATGGCAGCCCGACCCGAGACGGTCGGCGAGGCCTGGGATCTGAGCCGCTGGTGCGCACCGCCGGTGCTTCTAGGAGGTGCATCCGCCTCTCCCGGGAATAGGGCCCTTGGGGGGGGCGGGCGTGGCGGAGCGGGTGGCCATCGACGACGTCTACGGCATTGGCATCCTCGCCTTCCTGCAGAGGTCAGGGCTCGCCCTCGACGTTCGGCAGTTGGTCGTTGCGCCTGGCGCTTCGGCTTCAGCCCCAGTTCCGCCGGCCCGAAGTTCCTCCCGGGTACCGGCGAGCAATCGACGGCGCTGGTGCCGGCCCGACGGCCGCAGACGTACCCATGCCGTACTCCAAGGCCGGCGGGGTGGTGCCAGCGGCGTCGAGGGCCGCCGCAAGCTCGGGAGGAACTTCGGGTTGGCGGTACTAGGCGGCCCCTCGTGACAGGGCCTTCTTCTGCTCTCGTAGGTGCTATCTCTCGCTCCCGGCTCGGTGGTACTCCAGGGGTACGTGTTTAGCCGGCCTTCGGCCTGACGCTGGCGACCACAGGCGCGGCACGGCACGGCACGGGCTGGGGCTGTGACAGATCTCCTCACTGGTTCGTCGTCGCGATCGCGATCGTGCGCGCCCGCGCCGAGGTCGGGGTTCGGGATGGAGGTGGGTCGGGGGGGTTGACGCGCCCGGTGCGCCCCTCCCCGCGGCTACGAGGGTGCCGGGCTGGGCTTGGGTCGCCAGAAGCGAGCCACCTTGCCGGCCGGCCCGACCAGGATCTGCCGCACGACATCGGCGAAGGCGGCGCCTTGCTGGCGACAGCTCGCCGCCAACGAGGCGAGCACCTCGTGGGTGCGGGCGCCCCGCCCGGTCTTGTTGCCCGCCGAGATCTTGCGAATGACGACCGCCGGACGAATCTGCCGCTCCGCCTGGTTGTTGGCCACGGGCAGCGCCCGTTCGCGCAGCAGTGGCAGGATCTGCTCCTGCGCTCCGCCCAGACGCGCCATGAACCCCAGGTTGCGCTCGTCGTCCTCGGACATGCGCAGGTGCTCGAGCATCCAGTCCCACGACGCCTCGAGCCCGGCCGCCCTGTCCGCATAGGCCTCGGGGGTCAGCGTCGCCGCCTGCCTCTTGAGCAGGAAGACGTCGTCCAGCCAGTCCAGGAAGAGGCTCGGCGTGTCCTTGGCCCCACCGGTCTGCTCGCGCAGCAGATCCTCTGCGTTGCGCTGCAGGTGCAGCAGGCAGCGCAGCATGGGCCATCCGGCGAGCTGCTTGTCGTACGACGCCCATCCGTCCCGGAACAGGCGGCCCTTGATGCTCGGACCCAGCAGCTCCACCACCGCCTTCGCGGAACGATGGTCCGTGATCCTGTAGGCGGTCAGCGCCTTGCTGCAGACCACCCAAAGCCACCAGCTGTCCGAGTCCACCCGCCAGCCGGTCTCATCGGCATGGATGAGTTCGGATCGGGCCAGCTCCTTGCGGATCTCGTCATAGGTCGGACGGGCCCGCTCGGTCAGTCGGTAGTTGGCCTGTACGATGCCCCCCGCCGAAACCCGCAGCCCGAAGTGCGCCTGCAGCAGGTCGCTCTGCTTGCGATACGGCACCCCGAGCCGGTGCTTGAGATCCGCAGACAGGCTGCGAACCCGCGGGCCGAGATGGCTGGCCGCCGCTCCGGTCGCCGTCGCCGTCTGCTCCGGATGCGGGGCATGGACCTGTCTGTCGCAGTGCGAGCACCAGGCGCTGTCGAACACGTACTGCGTGACCTGCGGCTCGACCTTGGGCAGGTCCGTCTCGTAGTTGGTGCTCGTGTGGACGTCGTCGACGCCATGACCGCAGTCCGGGCAGTGCGTCAGGGCGGGCCCGTGCAGCACCCGGTCGACCTTGTCCGGGATTGCGCGCCACTCGCCTTTGTGGCCGGGCTTGCGTCCGGGCCTCTTGGGGTCGGCCTTGCGGGTCTTGCGTCGGAATGGGGCGGCCTGCCGCTTGCCGGCACGCTGGGCGTCGGTCAGCGCCTTGGTCAGCTTGGCGATCTGCCGGCCGAGCTCCTCGACCTGGCCGGCGAGCCCGTCGACCGACGCCCGGAGCTTGGCGTTGTCCGCCCGGAGCTCGGCGTTCTCCTTCCGAAGACGGGCGGATTCCGCGTCGGACTCGGTCCGTGTCTTCTTGGGACGCCGGCTCACCCACAGAGCGGATCATGCAGCAGCCGCCTTGTCGATCCCCCGAGGTCATCGCCTGTGCCGATAGGGCCCAGAAGCACGGCCCGTCAGG
>DASCPX010000152.1:0-3476 GCA_036012755.1 Myxococcota bacterium
AGCCCCCAGACCATCGCAGCGGAGCTCGAGCGCTTCGGCGCCACGTTCCCTTACTCGCGCTTTGTCCGCGCCGGCTCCGTCAGCGCGTCAGCCCTCGAGGTGTGGCGCGAGGTCTTCGAGGACTCCCTCGTGACCGAGCCCGGCTTCCGGGCCGCCTGCAAGAGCTGGCGCGCCACCGAGGACAAGTCGCCGACACCCGCGAGCATCCTGGGGACCATCGGCGCGAGCTACGACAACACGGGCGCAGCCAGGCCGGACGGATGCCGCGACTGCGACTACACCGGGCGCGCCTGGTACGGATGGCACGGGATCAGCGACGAGGGCCGGCACAGCTTCCGAGATTGCGTGGTCCCGTGTGGCTGCGGTCTCGGGCGGCACTACGCCCAGCAGTGGTCGCAGAACGAGAGCATGGCCCGTAAGGAGATCAAGTCCGACTCGGAGCACCGCGCCTGGCTGGAGCGGGGCGTCAACGCTGGCGCCGTCGTGAGCTGGTGGCGGGGCAACATGCCGAAGGGTCTGAGGGCTACGGTGTGTCGCACGGTCGAGGCGCGCAACTCGCTCCGCGTCGTGGAGGCGTGATCGCGTATGCCTCCAGGACAGGAACGAGGCGCAACCTTGCAGCCCTGCGGGCTGCGGGCTGGCGTCTCCTGGTGTCGGCCCGTGGGGTGTTGAGGCACGAGGGCTTCGCCTACGCCCTCGATAACGGGGCGTGGACCGCGCACACCCACGGGGAGCCCTTCGACGAGTCAGCGTTCGTCCGTGCTGTCGATCGGCTGGGGGCGGGCGCTGACTTTGTCGTGCTCCCTGACATCGTGGCAGGAGGGCTGAAGTCCCTAGCCTACAGCCTATCGTGGCTACCCAGACTCGAGCATCCCCACCTCCTGCTGGCTGTCCAGGACGGGATGACGACGGAGGATGTTCGCCCACATCTCGGTCAGCGGGTCGGTGTCGCTGTAGGGGGCACAACGGATTGGAAACTGGGCACGCTCCACCATTGGGGATCGCTTGCGCGGGAGACCGGCTGCTGGCTGCATGTTCTGCGCGTGAACAGTCAGCGCCGCATTCGCCGATGTCAGGACGTTGGCGCCCACTCATTCGATGGCTCGGGCCCGAGCCGCTTCGCGAAGCACCTCGCCGTGCTGGATGCCGCCGTGCGCCAGCGTCACCTGTGGGAGAACTGATGTCAGACGCCACGACGGACGGGGACGCCCTCGTCTGGATGGCGATCCTCGACGGCGAGGCCGTCGTCATCCAGGGCGAGGCGCAGGCCACTCGAAGGTCAGCCCCGTCAGGGCTGCCGGCAACACACCGAGGAGCTGGTAGGCGACCAGGTCGGCGGGCGCGAACCTGCTCTCAGCGATGGCGTCGAGGACCACCCGGTCCCGGTCGCGCCGGTCGGCCCACTCAGCGGGGACCTCGAGGGTGATGGTGCCGCTGTCAGCGGTGCCGGTGACGGTGACGGTCATGAGAGGGCCTCCGCGCTGATGAGGAGGAGGAGCGCCCAGGCAGACACCAGGACAGCGAGGGCGAGGAGGTCGACGAGGAAGCGGGTCATCGGGGCACCTCTGCGAACCGCCGCGTGCGCCGCGCGCAGTTGCCACAGGGCCTGCCGTGCGGCGCGTCGGCCCACGCCTGATCGAGCGTGAAGTCGCGCGGGGGCACCGGCACGCCGCAGACGGTTCGCGCCTGGCTGCCCCGGATCGAGTGATAGTCGCCAGCGTCGTCGCGGAACAGCTCACCGGGGCCGCTTCCTACGGCCACCCGGAGGGTGTGGGTGCGTCCGTGTCCCTTGTCCATGTTGATGCCGTCGAGCACGGCAGCGGCGCCGCCCTCGTTGCCGGTCGTGTTGCGCCAAGACACATACAGGGTCGGGGTGGCTGGCGTGATCATCGGCCGGTCACCTCGGACCCGGAGCGTCGGCGCAGCCTCGGCCATGTCCGAGCGGGTACACGCGGCGAGCGTGATCGCCATACCGCCCGACGCCGTCTCCGCCTCGTGGTGGGTGTGTCCCTCGCGGCCCTCGTTCATGGTCACGCAGAGGCCGGCAGCCAGGACGCGGAACGGGGCGATCCGGAGGAGCACGCGCCCGCCCTCGTAGCTGATCCCGGCGGACAGAACGTCCTCGTCGGTCAGGCCGTGCTCGTCAAGGAAGGCGGCCAGCGCTCTAAGCTGGTCAGGGATGGTCATGTCATTACCTCCAGTTGTTGGTGATGCGTGGTCGTGGCTCAGTCCAGCCCGAGTGCCCTGGGTGTGAAGTGGCGAGGGCGAGGCCAACCGTCGGTCATGTCGGCCATGTCGCGCAGCAGCTCGGAGAGGGTGCAGACGGTCGGCTCGTCGCCGTCCTCGTCGAAGTCGCTGCGAAGGGTGACGTTCGTACCGTCGAAGTCGACGATCTCCATGTCGGGCATGATCTCGTCGAGCAACGCCTGGAAGGGCTGGGCGGCGAGGGCGGCGGCGGCTTCGTGGCGGGTCATGCGTAGTACCCCAACGCGACGAGGTCGCTGTTGATCTTGGCGACCCGAGCGATCTGCTCCGGGGTCACGCCGTGGATGGTGACGGTATCGTCGTCGGCGACCTTGCCGCCGGTGACGTTGGCCCATATGCGGGCCCTCTCGGCGAGCAGGGCAGCGGCGGCTTCGTGGCGGGTCATGTGTTCTCCTACTTGGACAGCAGAATGAAGCTGCTGTTGCCGTGGCGGGGGGTCTCCAGCTCGCGGACCCGGAGGCCGGCAGCGCGGGCAGCGGCGAACGCCTCGGCAGCGCGGGCAGCGGAGAAGAATACGCACAGGGTGCGCTCGCGCTGGGTGGAGGTGTACTCGGGCTGGGCGGCGAGGGCGGCAGCGGCTTCGTGGCGGGTCATGTCTTGCTCCGTTCTATACATAGTATAACACGAGGGTGTTACAGTGGGGAAGAAAGATGGAAGAAAACGACATCGGGGCGTTACTCTCGGATGACAGGCAGTCAGGGACAGGGAGAGCGACGAGATGAGCCGCATCACGCCCGAGCGCATGACGCAGCTGGACGACAACGAGCTCGCCCGCCTGCTCGAGAAGCTCGCCCGTGAGGCCGCCTCCACCAGCAAGATCAAAGCGCCCCGAGCAAAGGCCCGCCTCGTGGTCGTGGTCGCTGAGGCTCGGCGTCGAGGATGGTGAAGGCGGAGTGTGGAAACGCTGGCCCCCCCGGGGAGGCTGAAGAATGTTCTACCGCACGCGCGAACGGTTCAAAAAAAGCACCGGGATATCAGGGGGATGCGAAACCGTGCGAAGTCCTGGGCGTCGATGGGTAGAGTCGCCCCGGAGAAGCGAAGGGTGCTCGTGCTCGACACGATGCGGGAGCATGAATGGACCCTCGACAAGGCGCGCGAGCTCGCTGCTACGTTCGGAGTGCATCTCGCCACCATCTACCGCGACCGCGATGCAGTGCTCGACGACCTGGCCAAGGAGCAACTCGCGGATCGAGGACCTCGACGCGCGGCCC
>DASCPX010000153.1:0-1974 GCA_036012755.1 Myxococcota bacterium
CCGGTTTCTCGGACACATGCTGTTGTTGTTCAGGCCGCGACGCTCCCGGTGAGTTCCCGCCGTACCTGGGCCGGCGAGCTGTACCCGTGTCGTGCGACTAGCCACTGCTCGTTGTAGATCTCGCGGAAGGCTTGCAGGGGTCGACCGAGTACGACGGGGTGACCCCGCGGAACCTGTCAACGACTTTGAGACACCAGCCGACATCATTTAGTGAGCGCTCTCATCACTCGTGCCCAGCAAGTTCTCGGGCGGGTTGATGTACACGGCCTCGGGCAGCGGTTTGACCGTCGGCCTGCCGTTGGGGAAACGCTCAGGGCGGACGGCGAAGGCCGCATCGAGCGCGGCCTGGCGGGTAGCGAGGACGATCTCGGCGCGGCCGTAGTGCACGTCCGTCGGCGTGAGCATCGCGATCCCGCCGTGGCGGTGCTCGCCGTTGTACCAGGGGAAGAAGGTCCTGCAGTACGCCTTGGAGTGGTCGATGCCGTCGAAGCGGCGGGGGAAGCCGGGGTGGTACTTCAGCGTCTTGAACTGGGCTTCGGAAAAGGGATTGTCGTCGGAGACCTGCGGTCGGCTGAACGACTGCACAACGCCGAGATCCGCGATCAGCTGTGCGGTGCACTTGCTGGTCATCGGGGAGCCGCGATCGCTGTGGAGCGTCAGCACGGCGGGCTCGACGCCGTGCTTGTCGCAGGTCTCGGCGATCAGGCGTCCGGCGAGCGCAGAGTTCTCGCGGTCCGCGACCATCCAGCCGACGACGTAGCGGCTGTAGATGTCCAGCAGGACGTACAGGTAGTAGTAGGTCCACTTCTTGGGGCCCAGCAGCTTGGTGATGTCCCAGGACCAGACCTGGTTGGGGGCCGTGGCGACGAGCTCGGGCTTGCTGTACTCGGGGTGCTTGCGCTGGTTGCGGCGCTCGCGGACGGGCGCCCGCTCGTCGAGGATCCGGTACATCGTCCGCGGCGAGCAGAGGTACTTGCCCTCCTCCAGCAGCGTCGCGACGACGTACTCGGGGCTGCGATCGACGAAGCGCGGGGAGTCGAGGACCTCGAGCACGCGGACGCGCTCGTCGGCGCTGAGCGCCCTCGGCGGCGTCGGGCGGGGCTGCCGGGAAGCAGGCGGGGACTGGCGGCGGTAGTACGTCGCCCGGGACACCCCGAGCGCCCCACACGCCGGCTTGACGCCGACGTGCAGGGCCAGCTCGGCGGCGGCCGTCAAGAGTCCTTCCCACCCTGCAGGTCGATGCCCAGCAGCCCGGCAACTTTTCCCTGCACCTCCAGGATCAGGTGGGCCTTGCGCAGCTCCTCCTGGGTCTTCGCCAGCTCGCGCTCCAGCTTCGCGATCCGCTTCGCCGACGCGTCGGCCGGCTTCGGCTTGCGGCCGCGCTTCCTGGCCAGCGAGCCGAGCGCGCCCTGCCGCCGCGCCTTGCGCCACTCGGCCAGGTGCGAGCTGTACAGACCTTCGCGACGCAGGATCGTGCCCTGCTCGCCGGGGGCGGCGCGGTCGATCTCCTCCAGCACGCGCAGCTTGTACTCCGCCGTGAAGGTCCGCCGCTTCGGCTTCGCCGGGACCTCGGGATCAGGCCGGCGCACGGCCTCCCCTGCGGGGTCCACGTCGCTCCGCTCCGCGGCCCCCTCCGGGGAGGCCGTCTCCAACATCCGCAACATCTTCTCGTCCTTTGCCATCGTCTCTGCCTCTCCCGCCCTGCTCAGTAATTCTCGGGGAGGCCAGTGTCTCAGTCACGTTGGCAGAGAGGGTCTCGAAGGTCTCGACCCACAGCAGCTTCTCCTTGAGGGTGCGGAAGAAGCGCTCGGCGACTCCGTTGCCCTCGGGTGACGCCACGAAGGCAGGCGAGGACTCGACTCCGAAGAAGTCGATCTCGTCCTGGAAGACGTTGCTCATGTACTGAGGTCCGTGATCGTGGCGCAGCTGGAGGCCGGCGGCGACGTCCCGTTCCAGCGGTCCGAAATGTTCGCG
>DASCPX010000154.1:0-26220 GCA_036012755.1 Myxococcota bacterium
GAGCTTCCGGAGGTCGACGCCGGCGCGATGGCCGAGCTGAAGACCCTCGGCCAGATCGTCGAGCACATGGCCGCGGCGCTGCCCGGAGCCACCGCGGCACCGGCGCCCGGAGCCACCGCTGCACCGGCGGCCGTCCCGACCCTCGACCTGCACGCGCTCCTGCTCAGCGTCGTGGCGGACAAGACCGGCTACCCGGCGGAGATGCTCAGCTCCGAGATGTCGCTCGAGGGTGACCTCGGCATCGACAGCATCAAGCGGGTGGAGATCCTCAGCGCGATGCGCGACGAGGCCCCGGAGCTTCCGGAGGTCGACGCCGGCGCGATGGCCGAGCTGAAGACCCTCGGCCAGATCGTGGAGCACATGGGTGCAGCCCTCGGCGGCACCCCGGTCGCAGCCGCTCCGGCGCCCGTGGCCACGTCCTCGGCGCCCCCGGCAGAGCTGGGTCGCTACGTCGTGCGCGCAGTCGAGGCAGAGGCCCATGGCCTCAGCCTCCGCGGCCTCGCCGGCGCCGGACCGCTCTACATCGTCGGCGGCGATGACTTCGCCCCGGCGCTCGCGGAGGAGTTCCGTGGGCGCGGCATCGCCTCCGAGGTGGTCGGAGTCCTTCCCGAAGGGGCCTCCAAGGCCATCCTGCTCGGGGGCCTCGATCCCATCGAGGACATCGACGCCGCCTTGGAGATCGAGCGTGCCGCCTTCAGGGCCGCCCGCACCCTGGCCCCCAACGCGCGGCTGCTCGTGACCGTGCAGGACACCGGAGGCGACTTCGGCATCGCTGGCTCGGACCGCGCCTTCGTCGGTGGGCTCGCTGCCTTGGCCAAGACCGCTGCCCAGGAGTGGCCGGAGGCTGGTGTGAAGGCCATCGACCTGCAGATCGGCGATAGGGACTGGCCCAGCCTGGCCACCGCGCTCGCCGCCGAGCTCCTCGAAGGTGGCGCCGAGCCAGAGGTCGGACTCGCCGCCGACGGCACCCGCATGACCCTCTCCGCGGTCCTCGCACCCGTCGAGGGCGGCGAGGTCACGGTCTCGGAGGGCAGCGTCGTGCTCGCCAGCGGCGGCGCCCGCGGTGTCACAGCCGCCACGCTCATCGCTCTCTCCGAGAAGACGAAGGCCCGCTTCGTGTTGCTCGGTCGTACGAAGCTGGTCGAAGAGGACAGCGCGCTGGCAGGTCTCGACGAGATCGGCCTCAAGCGCGCTCTGCTCACACAGGCCAAGGGCTCCCTGAGCCCAGCCGAGGTCGGCCGCCAGGTGAGGGGAATCCTCGCCCAGCGGGAGATCCGCGAGACGCTCGCCACCCTAGAGCAGCAGGGCAGCCCCGCCCGCTACCTCTCGGTGGACGTCACGGACCACGAGGCACTCGAGGCTGCCCTCGGGCCGGTTCGCGATGCCTTCGGCCCCATCAGCGTCGTCGTTCACGGCGCCGGCGTCCTGAGGGACAAGTTCATCTCCGACAAGACGGACGAGGACTTCGATCTCGTCTTCGGTACGAAGGTGGGCGGGCTCCGCGCCCTGCTGGACGCGACGAGGCACGACCCGCTCGACGCCCTGGTGCTCTTCAGCTCGGTCGCGGCACGAGGCGGCAACGCCGGTCAGTGCGACTACGCGATGGCCAACGAGGTGCTGAACAAGGTCGCCGCCCTGGAAGCCAGGAAGCGCCCGGGCCTGCTCGTGAAGAGCCTGGGCTGGGGTCCCTGGGAAGGCGGCATGGTGACGCCAGCGCTCAAGGCCCGCTTCGAGGCCCTCGGAGTGCCGCTCATCCCCCTCGAGGTGGGCGCGGCGATGCTCGTCGACGAGCTGCTCGGCAGCAGCCGCGAGAGCATCGAGCTGGTCCTCGGCGGTGAGCCGAAGCGGGAGGCGCTGTTGTCTGCCGGCGACACCGAGGTGCGCTTCGACTACGTCGTCACCAAGGAGAGCCACCCCTGGCTCGCCGACCACAGCATCCAGGGCAAGCCCGTCGTGCCGGTCGTGCTGGCCACCGAGTGGTTCGCTCGCGCCGCACGCGCCACGCGCCCGGACCTGGAGCTCGTCGCCGTCCGCGACATCAAGGTGCTTCGCGGCATCCGGCTGTCGAACTTCGAGGATGGCCAGGCCTTCACGGTCACGAGCCGCCAGCTGAGCAACGGCAACGGTGCCCTGGTCGGCCTCGAGCTGCGCTCCGGAGACACGCTGCACTACACGGCCAGCGCGGAGCTGGCCATCTCGCCGCGCGCGGCGACCGGTGGACCTTCGACCCCGAAGGGCCTCGAGGCTTGGACCGACGCCGTCTACGACGGTCATGTGCTCTTCCACGGGCCCGAGTTCCAGGTCATCAAGAAGCTCGAGGGCGTCTCGGACGATGGCGCCGCGGCAGAGCTCGCTGGCGTGCACGAGCAGGGCTGGTCGGCCCAGTGGACGACCGACGTCGCTGCCATGGACGGCGGGCTTCAGCTCGCGGTGCTGTGGGCGAAGAAGGTGCTCGGCGGCGCCTCGCTGCCGACGAAGCTCGGCGAGCTGCGCATCTACCCCGGCGGGCCCAGCAAGGGGCTCATGAAGGCTGTCCTGACTCCACGCAAGGTGAGCGGGTCGATCACGATCAGTGACATCCACTTCGTCGAGTCCGACGGCTCCACGGTCGCCGAGCTCAAGGGCGTCGAGACCTGCCTGCGCCCGAGCTGATCGAGAAGCCTGATGTCCTCACCCATCGCCATCGTCGGGCAGGGCTGTGTCCTGCCCGGAGCGCTGACTCCGGAGGAGCTCTGGCAGGGCGTCGTCGAGGGTCGCGACCTGACCTCGTCGGTGTCACCGGGGCGTTGGGGCCTCGCTCGCTCCCGAGCGCTCGGCACCACCACCGACCACGCAGACCGATCCTGGTCCGATCGAGGGGGCTACGTCTCGGGCTTCGCCGAGGTCTTCGAGCCCGGAGCCTATGACCTGCCGATCGAGCAGGTTCAGGCCCTGGACCCGCTCGTCCAGTGGCTGCTGCACTCGGGGCGACAGGCCCTCGAGGGTCTGCAGGTCCCAGCCCGCTGCGCGGTGGTGCTCGGGAACCTGAGCTTCCCTTCGGAGGCGATGGCACGCTTCGCGGAGCGCCACTGGCTCGGTCCGATCGCGGAGGTCGTGGGGCTGGAGGAGGTCGACCCGGTCAACCGCTTCATGTCGGGGCTGTCGGCTACGTTGGTGGCCAGGGCTCTCGGCCTGGAAGGGCCGGCCTTCGCTATGGACGCCGCCTGCGCCTCGAGCCTCTACGCCATCAAGCTCGCCTGCGACGCGCTGCGGGACGGCGACGTCGATCTCGCCCTGTCGGGAGCCGTGAGCCGGAGCGACGACCTCTTCATCCACGTCGGCTTCTGCGCCCTGCAGGCCATGTCGAAGACCGGCCAGTCCCGGCCCTTCCATGCTGGCGCCGACGGCCTCGTCCCTGCCGAGGGTGCTGGTGTCGTCGCGCTGATGCGGCTCGAGGATGCGGAGCAGCAGGGTCTGCGCGTCCTCGGTGTCATCCGCGGCATCGGGCTGTCGAACGACGGCCGGACCGGCGGCTTCCTGGCCCCATCGAAGGAGGGACAGGTGAGGGCCATCCGGGCCGCCTACGGCCAGGGGCTCGATCCCTCCGAGGTCGGCCTGGTGGAGTGCCACGCGACCGGCACGCCCGTCGGCGACGGCACCGAGCTGGCCTCGATGCGCGAGGTCTTCCCTCCGGGCCAGGCGATCGGCTCGCTGAAGTCCAACCTCGGACACCTCATCACCGCGGCAGGGGTCGCGGGCTTGATCAAGGTGCTCAAGGCCTTCGAGCACGGGGTCAAGCCCCCGAACCGCAGGGTCGATGACAGGCACGAGGCCCTTGATGGCTTCGAGCTGATCGAGGCGCCCGTGCCTTGGACGGGCCCGCGTACCGCGGCGATCTCGGCTTTCGGCTTCGGTGGCAACAACGCCCACGTCGTCGTCTCCGCCAGCGCAGCGCCGACGAGCCCAGAGCCTCGAGCCGCTGGTCCCATCGCCGTCGTGGGCCTTGGCGCGAGCGTTGGCTCCGGGACGTCCGTCCGGGACTTCGCGGCGGCCCTGTCCGGGGGAGCGCATCAGCGCGTCGCGACAGAGGTCGTCCTCCCGCTGCGGGAGCTGAAGTTCCCGCCGAAGGACCTGGAGCAGACCCTGCCCCAGCAGCTGTTGGTCCTACGCGCGGTGCGCGAGGCGTTGCATGGGCTGGACCTGCCGAGAGAGACCTCTGTGCTGGTCGGAATGGGCGCTGACGCCGAGATCGGCCGCTACGGTGCGCGCTGGCGGGTCGCCGAGTGGGCCAGCGAGCTGAGCCTGCCCGAGTCCTGGATCGCAGAGGCCCGAGAGGCCTTCGTGCCCGTGCTCCAGGCAGCTGGGGTGGTCGGGACCATGCCGAACATCCCGGCGAACCGCGTCAACGCGAACTACGACCTCGCAGGTCCCAGCTGGACGATCTCGGCAGAGGAGCTCTCCGGGCTGCGCTCTCTCGAGGTCGCCGTGCGCATGCTCCGCGCTGGTGAGGCCGAAGCGGCGGTGGTCGCTGCGGTGGACCTGTCCGCCGAGCCGGTCCACCTCGAGGCCCTCTCGGCGCTGGCCGGCGACCGCACGCCTGGCGACGGTGCGGTGGCGCTGGCGCTCATGCCCCTGGCGACCGCCGAGGCCCGAGGCCTCGAGGTCTTCGCAGTCCTGGATGAGGGCGAGGGCGTCGAACTCCCAGTCGACATCGAGTCGATCGTCGGACACATCCACGCCGCAGAGGCCCTCGTTCGCGTAGTCGCGGCGGTGGTCCTCGGTCGGACGGGCGCGCTCTGTGGGCCCACGGTCGTCAGCCACGAGGCGCTCCTGGGCCAGACGGGCTCGATCGCGCTCATCCCACGGGTCGGGCCGCTGCCCGAGCCGCCCGTAGACGAGGCCCCCCTCTTCCGGATGCCGGCACACCCCCCGCTGGTCGTCCTCCCGGAGCTCCCCGCAATGGACACGGATCACCTGCTGTCTCCGCTGTCGCCCGCCTCCGGGACGATGGCTCACGCCCCGGTCCTGCCCCCGGTCCTCGATGCCCCGGCGGCTCCGTCGATCACCGAGTCGGTGAGCGAGCCCCTGGCTCCGGTCCTCGCGCCACCACACCCGCTGCCCGTTGGCCGAGACGAGGGCGTCTTGTCCGAGGCGATGGCGCTGCGTGAGCGCATGGCACGGGTCCACGCGGCCTTCCTCCAGCAGCAGGCCGATGCTCACGCCACCTTCCTGCGCCTGCGCGAGGCCCAGTCCGAGGCGCTGCTGGCCGCCGCGACCTCCGCACCAACAGCACCCGTGGCACCCCTAGCGACCGTCGCGCCTGCCGCGATCCCGCCGACCGTGGTGCCTCCGCCGGCACCAGCCGTGGTCCCGCCAGCTCCGGCGGTGCGCGAGGAACTCACCGACTCACCGACTCGCCGGCCGGAAGCGCCGCCGAGGTCGCAGCCGAGGGGTCCGACCTGGGATCGCGAGGGCCTGCTCGTCCACTCCAGCGGCGACATCAGCGAGATCTTCGGAGCCGAGTTCCGGCAGCAGGACGGCTACCTCCGCCAGACGCGCATGCCCGAGCCGCCCCTGTTGCTCGCCGACCGGGTCGTAGGTCTCGACGCCGAGCCGGGCTCGATGAAGAAGGGCACGATCTGGACAGAGACGGACGTCCGCTGGGACAGCTGGTACCTGCACGAGGCGCGCATGCCCGCGGGCCTGATGATCGAGTCCGGCCAGGCCGACCTGATGCTCATCAGCTACCTCGGCGTCGACTTCCTGAATCGCTCGGACCGCATCTACCGACTGTTGGGCTGCGAGCTCACCTACCACGGGCCCCTGCCTCGGCCCGGTGAGACGCTGCTCTACGACATCCACGTCGACGGCCACGCCAACCAGGGCCCGGTGAGGCTCTTCTTCTTCCACTACGACTGTCACGTCGACGGCCTGCGTCGCCTGTCGGTCCGCGGTGGCCAGGCGGGCTTCTTCACCGAGGAGGAGCTCCTGTCCTCCGGCGGCATCCTCTGGGAGCCCGAGACCGGCGAGAGGGTGGAGGACCCGCGCCTCGACGGTCCCGCGATCCCCTGCGACAAGGCGACCTTCGCTCGCGCCGACCTCGAGGCCTTCGCCGACGGTCGGACCTGGGACTGCTTCGGCCCTGGCTTCGAGCGCTCCAAGACCCACACGCGCACCCCACGCATCGCCGCCGGGCGCATGCTGTTCCTCCAGGAGGTCACCGGCTTCGATCTGCAGGGCGGACCCTGGGGTCGCGGGTACCTGCGCGCCATCGACGACATCGCTCCGGACGACTGGTTCTTCGACGGCCACTTCAAGAACGACCCCTGCATGCCCGGCACGCTCATGTTCGAGGGCTGCCTCCAGGCCATGGCCGTCTACATGGCGGCGCTGGGCTACACCGTCGACCGCGACGGCTGGCGCTTCGAGCCCGTGCCGGAGCAGAAGTACCTCATGCGCTGCCGCGGCCAGGTCACGCCGACCAGCCGCCAGCTCATCTACGAGGTCTTCATCGAAGAGGTCATAGACGGGCCGGTGCCGACGCTCTACGCGGACCTGTTGTGCACGGTGATCACAGAAGACGGCACGCCGATGAAGGCCTTCCACTGCCGCCGCATGGGCATCCAGCTCAGCCCCGGATGGCCCATGGACAGCCGCCCGGAGGTGATCGACGAGGCCTCTGACACCGCCGCGATCTGCCACTACCAGGGCGCGGAGCATCGCCTGGACCACGACGCGCTCGTGGCCTGCGCATGGGGCCGTCCTTCTCGCGCCTTCGGGCCGATGTACGAGAAGTTCGACGGCGTGCGCAAGGTGCCCCGGCTGCCCGGGCCGCCCTACCACTTCTGCACCCGCGTGCTCGACGTGCAGGGTCCGATGGGGCAGCCAAAGGCCGGCGCCAGGGTCGTCATGGCCTACGAGGTCCCCCCGGACGCCTGGTACTTCCACGAAAACGGCGCGGCGACGATGCCCTACGCCGTCCTGCTCGAGGCGGCGCTGCAGCCCTGCGGGTGGCTCGCCAGCTATGTCGGCTGCACCCTCGATGCGCCCCATGACCTCTTCTTCCGGAACCTGGACGGGACCGGCACCCAGCACCTGGAGGTCCTCCCGAACGCCGGCACGCTGGTCACGACGGCGAAGCTCGGGAGCGTCAGCCTCGCTGGAGGGATGACCATCGTCGGCTTCGAGGTCGAGGTCCGCTCGGGCGAAGACCTCGTCTTCGACATGAAGACGGTCTTTGGCTTCTTCCCCGCAGAGGCCCTCGCCGCCCAGGCCGGCCTCCCGCCGGACAACCCCGAGTGGCTCGAGGCCACCGGCGAGCCGGTCGACTTCGGCGGTGTCTGCCGCGACTACCTCCGCAACATCGGCCAGATCCAGAAGATCGCCGAGAACACCTTCGTCGCAGCGACCCCGGTCGACCCGGAGAACTGGTACTTCCGCGCCCACTTCTGCCAGGACCCGGTCCAGCCGGGCTCGCTTGGCATCGAGGCGATGCTGCAGCTGCTCCAGGCGGCGATGCTCCACGAGGGCCTCGCCGAGGGGCTCGAGGACGCCCGGTTCGAGCCGGTCGCGCTGTCGGAGCCGCTGACCTGGAAGTACCGGGGCCAGGTCCTCCCCCACAACGAGCTCGTCCACTGCACGCTGCACATCGACGAGGTCGTCCGTGGCGACGCCGGCGTGCTCGCTCGCGCCACGGCCTCGTTGTGGGTCGACGGCATGCGCATCTACGAGGCTCGGAATGTCGGCATGCGTGTGGTCGGAGTGTCCCTGCCGAGACCGGCGGCGATCGAGCTCCTCCAGCCCGAGGGCTGGGTCGCCGACCACTGCCCGACCCACACCCTGCCGTCGCTGCCGATGGCCTACCTGCTGGACCGCATCGCGGCGGCGGCCACCGACCACGCTGAGGGCCAGCGCGTCATCGGCTTACGAGACGTGAAGGTGAAGCGCTGGGTCGTGGTCACCGGGGAGACCGCGCTCGAGGCCCGGGTCGCTCGCGTCTCCCGGGGCCTGCGCGTCCTCCTGCTCGATGCGGGCGAGGTCGTCGCAGAGGGTCGTGCCTTGTTGGCCTGGGACTTCCAGCAGGGCGGCGAGGCGAACCCGCCCCTGGCCGGCGACCTGCAGGCCGATCCCTACGAGGACGGCCGCCTCTTCCACGGGCCGAGCTTCCAGCTCCTGAAGCGCCTGGTCACCTCGCCCGGGGGGGCCAGCAGCCTGCTCGACGCCGCAGTCGAGGGAGTGCCCCGTGGGGTCCTCCACCCCGCCCTGCTCGATGCCGCCACCCACGGCATCCCGCACGATGGCCTCGAGGCCTGGGACCCGAGCATCCCCGAGGGCATGGTCGCCTATCCGGCCTTCGTGCCCTCGTTGGACCTCCACGGGCCCGTTCCCAGCGGCGAGATCCGCTGCGAGGTGCGCTTCGCTGGCTTCCACGCCGGTGTGCGAGAGCTCCCCAGCTTCGAGATCCAGCTCGTTGTCGACGACCAGGTGTGGTGCCGCTATCGACTGGTCGAGGCGCTGTTCCCCAAGGGCCCCATCGGCCGGGCCGAGCCAAGAGCCCGTCGGGACTTCCTGCGGGGTCGCTACGCGGAGGGGGTCTCCCTGAGCCGCGTAGAGGGCGACACCACGGTCCTCGATGCCGACGACGTGGCAGGCAGTGACTGGCTCCCTGGGACCGTCGAGGCCGTCTTCGGGAGCCGCGAGCCAGGGGAGATCGCCGCTCGCGAACACCTCGGTCGGGTGCTGGGAGTCCACCCCCGTGTTGCCCGCTCGGCGGCGCCGCTGTCGCGCTTCGAGCTGAGCGAGGGTCTACAGGTCGAAACCCTGTCGGAGAGCCTCGACACCAGGTGCGTCCGGGACTTCTGGACCGAGTGGTTCGAGCGTCGGCGCTGGCCGGTCGAGGACCTCTACTACGGGCTCATCGAGCGCTTCGTGCGCCGGGTCGTGACCCCGGATCCGGAGGCGCTGTCCGCCGTCTCCGGGCGGAGCCTGCTGTACCTCGGCAATCACCAGGTCGGGCTGGAGTCGCTGCTGTTCAGCGTCGTGGCCGGCGGGCTCAACGGCGTCCCGACCGTCACCCTCGCCAAGTCCGAGCACCGGGACAGCTGGCTGGGCACGCTCATCAGGCTCTGCTTCAGCTACCCGGGCATTCGCGACCCCGGACTCATCGAGTATTTCGACCGCCAGGACAAGGCCTCGTTGGTGACCATCATCGGGCAGCTCGCCCAGGAGATGATGGGTCCTGGGAAGAGCGTCATGGTCCACGTCGAGGGCACCCGCAGCCTCGAGTGCCGCACCCCCGTGGAGAAGATGAGCGGGGCGTTCCTGGACATGGCCATGAAGGTGAACGCCCCGGTCGTCCCGGTCCGCTTCGTCGGCGGGCTGCCCGGCACGCCGCTGGAGTCCCGCGTCGAGTTCCCTGTGGACTTCGGCAAGCAGGACATCTGGATCGGCACGCCGATCCTGCCCGAGACCCTGGCCTCGATGCCCTACGGCGAGCGCAAGAAGCTCGTGATCGAGGCGATCAACGACCTCGGACCGGACAACTCCGTCGAGGAGCCCCTTCCGGGTGACCCGGACTTCGGCGGGCGAGTCGCCGCCTGGTCGGAGGGTGCCGGAGTGAACCCGGACAACGCCGCGCTGCGCGAGGTCCTCGCCGAGTGCCGGGAGCCCTGCGACCAGACCCGTGCGCTCCTCGCCGGAGTCCCTGACGGCGACTGGCTCCGTGCTCTCTCGGAGCGAATCGGTACCGGCGTGGTCGGCTAGGGCAGCGCGATGCGGCCCACCACGTGGGTCTCCGGCACCGTCAGGCGGCGCAGCTCTGACCGGGCCGCCTGCGGAATGGAGAGGAAGACCGCGCCAGCGCGGCTGTCCTCGATGTAGCGCACGATGACCTCGACGGGGACGAAGCGATTGTCGAGGAGGTCGATGCGGGCCTCCAAGCGAGTGCCCTCGACCAGGGGCAGGGACAGATCGCGGATGTCGAAGGCGATGCCGTTCTCGGAGACATCGACGATGTCCGCCTCGAGGTGGCGCCCGCCGATGGCGATGCGCAGCATCATGCCGGCCTTCGGCTGGGTGCGGGCCTGCTTGCGGCGCTCGGTGACCTCGATCCGGTGGGGCGTCGTGAGGCTCAAGTCGCCCGACTCGTCGATGCCGAGGAAGTCGCTGAGGAAGAGGAAGGGAGACCCGGCGAGCACGCCGCTGATCTTCACGGTCGCGCCCTATGGCGGGGTCGCGGCCAGCTCGACCGGCCGGAACAGGACCAGGCGAGACGCGGTGACCTCCACCACGTTTCCGATGGCCGGGCGGAGTCGGTTGGCGCGTAGCTTGACTGTGCCTTGGCGTGCGACGAGACGCCCCAAGAAGGTCGCGATCTCTCGCGAGGTGACGATGGCCTTCATGGCTTCTCCTGTGAGCGGGCGTCTTGCCCAACAACAGTGTCCCATACGGGCCCTGTAAAGGCCGTTTTCCCTCGGTTTTCAGCTCAGGCTCAGCTCCGCCAGCGGCCTGACCGCGCGGGTCTGGATGCCCCGGATCTCCCGGCGGGCCGGCTCCGGGATCGACAGGATGCGCACGCCGGCTCCACGAGCGTGGACATGGGCGACCTCGAGGTGGACCGGCACGAAGCGGTTCCTCTCCAGGTCGAGACGACCTTCGAGGCGGGCACCCGGGCGAAGCTGGAAGGGGAGCTCAGAGGTCGAGAACCCCAGCCCGCCCTCGGAGAGGTCCACGAGGTCTGCTTCGTAGTGTCGTCCGCCGACCGCGAGCCGCAGCAGCATGCCGCGCGTGGGGGAGAAGCGCTCCGTCTCGCGGCGCTGGCGCACGTCGATGCGGTAGGGGGCTCCGATGAGCCAGGCGTTGGCGTCCTGACCGAGGTAGTCGGCGACGAAGCCGAATGCTCCGCCCTCGTGCACACCGGTGACCTGCACGCTCGCGCCCGGCCGCGGACCGAGCGTCCCCTCGGCGGCGACGAAGCGAAGGATGCGCGAATGGGTGACCTCGACGAAGCCGCCGAAGACGGTCGCCGCTGATGGCGGATGGAGGCGCGTGGGGACCTGGCGATCGACCAGCCCATGGAGGAACCGGACGATCTCTGGAGTGCTGGTGATGGCCTTCATGGACCCTCCTGACTTCCCTGCTCCCTCAGTGTTCCCACCACCCCAACGCGCGGTGTCAAGAGTCCATTACAGGCCATTTCACGTCACCTCTTCGAGACCGGCGCACTGACGGAGCCGAGGCCACGGACATTCGAGTCTGTGTTGTGATTGCGCCGTGAAGGTCGCACGGCTCGCGGTCGGGGTAGTGGCGTTTGCCGCCGTACTGGGTGCTCCGACCCCGGATGGCCTCTCCGTCGAGGGTCAGCGCTGTGCGGCGGTCGCCGTGCTGATGGCGGTCTGGTGGCTCGCCGGTGCGCTTCCGATGGCCGTGACCGCGCTCGTTCCGCTGGTCGCCTTCCCGGTCCTCGGCATCGCGGACGTCAAGGCCGCAGCCAGCCCCTTCGCCCACCCGCTGAACTTCCTGATGCTCGGCGGCTTCATCATGGGCCACGCAATCGAGGAGGTCGGGCTCCACCGCCGGGTCACGGCCTCGCTGTTGTTCCCCGCTGTGCGGAAGCGGCCGCGGCTCATCGTCCTCGCGCTCATGGTCGCCGCCGCCGGGCTGTCCGGGATGGTCAGCAACACGGCCACGATGGTGATGATGCTGCCGATCGCGGCCACCCTCGCGTCGCGCGTCGCCCCCGGAGAGGCTGGTCGCAGCGCCTTCGCCCTGGCCCTGGCCTACGCCTGCTCGATCGGGGGCGTCTCGACCCTGATCGGCACACCGCCCAACGCGGTCCTGGCCGGTCTCAGCCCCCGGCCCATCGCCTTCGGCCAGTGGATGCTGCTGGGGGTTCCCTTCGTCGTGGTGGCGCTGCCGCTGGCCTGGATGGTGGTGCTCAAGCTCGCGATGCCGAAGATGTCCGGTGTCGGAGGTGCCATCGAGGCTGGTCCGTGGAAGCGCGGCGAGCCGGCGGTGCTGATCGTGACCCTGGTCGCCCTCGCCCTGTGGCTGACCCGGCGCGGCCTGGGTCCGATCCCGGCCTGGGGTCTGGACCTGCACGACTCGTGGATCGCGATCGGCGCCGCGCTGTTGCTCTTCCTGCTTCCCGGTGACAACCGCGGACGCCTGCTCGCGTGGGACCGCGCCGAGAGGGCCATTCCCTGGTCAGTGATCCTGTTGCTCGGAGGGGGCTTCTCGCTCGCGGCCGGGATCTCGAGCTCCGGACTCACGGCCTGGCTGGCAGGCTTCATGGCCCAGCTGGGCGAGCTCCCGCTCCCCGTGACCGTGCTGGGGCTCTGCCTGGGCATCTCCTTCGTCACCGAGCTGACCAGCAACACCGCGACGACCCAGATCAGCCTGCCGCTGTTGGCCGCGGGCGCCGAGATCGCCGGGGTCGACCCTCTGCTGTGGATGGTTCCTGCCACGATCTCGGCGAGCTGCGCCTTCATGATGCCCGTCGCCACCGCCCCCAACGCCATCGCCTGCGAGGCCGGCGGCGTCTCCGCCCAGATGATGGCCCGCTGTGGCGTGATCCTGAACATCGTCATCGCCTTCGTCGCAGCGGGCGTCGTGCTCCTCCTGGGCCCGCTGGTCTTCGGGTAGGAGGCCGAGCGGCGTGGCCGCCTGACCTCCTCCCGGGGGTTCACTCGTGGTCGTCGTCGTCGCGCTCGTCGTGGTCGTCGTCGTCGTCGTGGTCGTCGTCGCGTTCGTCGTCGACGGCTCCGGTTGCTCCTCGGCGCCCGCAGCTGGTGGGCTGCTGCTGGCACTGTTGGCCTTGCTCGCCGCCATCGGTCGGGGTCAGACCTGGAGACCTGGAACCCAGAAGGTCGAGCGCCCCGACTGCACGAAGCGCTCGATCGGCTCCCCCGAGACGGGGCAGGGTTCGCCCTCGCGGCCGTAGACCGAGAAGGGGTTGTCCGCCCCGGCGTCGCTGTTGACGTAGAGGATCTCGTCGCTCGTCTCGGCCTCTATTGTCTCGTCCAGGAAGGACCAGGCCGCCGTCGCGAGCCGATCCCACTCCTCGCCGGTGAGCTCGGGAACCCCTCGGCGTGGGTCGATCCCCGCGCGCCAGCAGATCTCGCTCCCGGCGATGTTCCCGAGCCCCGCGACGCAGCGCTGATCGAGCAGGGCCGGCTTGATCGGTCCCCGCTTGCGCGCGAGACACCGCCTCCACCACGCGCCATCCCGCCGGGCCGGCCAGGGCTCCGGACCGAGCTCCAGCTTTGGGTCCTCGACCCAAGAGAGCGTCCCGAGCCGCCTGGCGTCGACGAAGCTCACCTCCCGCTGCCCGACAAGGAGCGCACGGGCTCGTGGGTGGCGGCCCTGGACCACCTTCCCGGTCATCCGGAAGTGCAGCACCACCGTGCCCTCGGAGCCGTGGATCAAGCAGTACTTGCCTCGCCGCTCCACCTCTTCCAACTGCATGCGGACCGATGGCAGGCCGGGCTCCAGGCTGATCACTTCGAGGGCGCCGGAACCCAGCCACTTCCTGAGGTTTCGGCACATGATCTCGACCTCTGGCAGCTCGGGCATGGGCTTCTGCTAACGTGCGCCGGTGCTCTCCCTGACGCTGCTGCTCGGCGCTGCGAATGCCGGGCTCCTGAGCGAGAAGACCACCATGTCGGAGTGGCCCGAGCGCGAGATCGACGCCGATCTCGTGACTCCTCGCGGTTGGCTGCGCGTGGGCCTCGGCGCCGACATGAAGGTCTCGAGCGCGAGTCGTGACGACAGCGGCGCGCTCACGCCCCACGACGACGCGACCTGGACGTATTCGCGCCTGTGGCTGAAGCTCGACCAGGGCTTCTCCCAGCGCCTGAGCCTCTATTGCCACATCCCCTACGTCTATGCCCACCTGGACAACGCCCACGGGGCGGACGTCACGACGCGGGCCTTCGGCGACATCCACACCGGCTTCGCTTACCAGCCCTGGATCGACACCCCGAACAAGCTCGCGATCGTCGCGGATCTGAAGGCCCCCAGCGGCGTCGAGTGGCCCAGCGACTTCTCCGGCGGAGAGGCCAGCACCGGCTCCTTCCTCACGGGCACGGGCATCACCAACGCGGGCTTGAGCCTGCGAGCCAGGCGCGCCATCGGTCCCGTCGCCCCACACCTGGACGTCGGCTACACCTTCAAGATCCCGACCGTCGTCGGATACGTCGTCCAGACAGACGGCTGGGGAAACGGCTGGCTCGATCCCGGCGACGAGCTGCACGCCAGCGCCGGCCTGGACCTGCAGCTCGGAGACCGGCTGCTGTTGGGTGCCGGCGCCGTCTATTCCCGCCGCGGGGTCTACCGCGTGGGGATCGCTGGCGAGGGTGTCTGGAAGCTGGACCTGCACGACATCCCGGACAGCGACGGCTGGTTCCTCGACGCCCAGGGCACGGCGAGCTTCGCCGTCAGCGAGCACCTCGGCCTGCGCTATGACCTCGGCTGGCAGGCCGCCGGGACCTCGACGGAGCTCTTCGACCACCTCGGCCTCGAGGAGTTCAGCCCGCAACCTGGCCTCACACATGGTTTGACCGCGGAGGTGCGCTGGTGATCCTCCTCGCCATGCTCGCAAACGCCCAGGCCCGCGGCGGCTACTACTACAACCACCAGGACGTGACCTGGCACACGCTCGAGACCGAGCACTTCTACTTCCACTGGCCCGAGTCGACCCAGCCAGAGGACGACCCCCACTACTTCACGACCGAGTTCACGGCCTCCTCCCTCGCCGAGATCGCCGAGACCTCCTACCCGGCGATCTGCGGCCAGCTGGACCACTTCCTCGTAGAGAAGACCCACGTCGTCATCTACGACCAGGACCGGGACTGGATGGGCAACGGCTTCGCCATCGCCGAGATGGACTGGACCGGCTTCGCCGCTCGCTGGGGTCCGGTGTTCCGCGAGCGCGGCCGCATGGAGTTCCTCACGGACGTCTTCGTCCACGAGTTCGCCCACATCGTCTCGCTCAAGGCCTACCTGCCCTACTCAGAGGGCACGACCATGATCGACGTCGGCGGCCTCGCAGAGGACGAGGAGCACCTGCGCCGCTGGGGCTACGAGGGCCAAACCGGCGTCAACGCGGACATCGGCGTGAGCTGGCTCCACTCGGTCCACACCCCCTTCTACTGGGCGGAGGGCGGCGCCGAGTGGTGGTCCCACAACGCCGACTACAACTTCTGGGGTGCGAGCCGGGACGCCTACCTGCGCATGACGATCCTCGAGGACCGCATGCTCACCCACACGGAGTGGACCACCCGCATCGACAAGGAAGGCTTCGACGGCGAGCGCGGCTACAACCAGGGCTACGCCTTCGCGCTCTACATGCGCGACCGCTTCGGGCGGGACACGTACTCGGAGATGGCCGCGGCCAGCGCCGAGCGCTGGCACCTGGAGTGGGACGTGGTCATGGAAGAGGTCACCGGTGTCCCCGGGCCCCAGCTCTACGAGGACTTCAAGGCCTTCCTGGAGAAGGAATACGGCGCGGTCGCGGCCGAGGTCGAAGCGCGAGGAGCGGTCACGGGTCGGGAGCTCGCGCTGATCCAGCCTCTCTGGGAGAGGGACGACTCCACCGAGTGGGACGAGCTCTCCAAGGTGAAGCAGGACGCCGAGATCGACGGCGAGTCCGCCTGGGAGGACATGCCCGTGTGGTCCCCCACCGGCGAGCACTTCGCCTACTTCGGGCCAGAGGGCTTCACCCTGGTCGCGGCGGGGCCAGAGGCCTGGCCCAGCATGACCGGCGAGTACCTCGAAGAGGACGACGAGGCCCTCGAGGACTGGGACGACATCTGGTACGTCGACTACTGGCTGCGCTACTCGCGTCCGAGCTTCTCCCCAGACGGCAAGAGGCTCGTGGGCTTCATGGGCGAGGACCACGTCGACGGCGTGCGCGGCGACCAGGGGCTCACCTTCAACGGCGACGGCTACAACTGGAACCAGCTCGTCATCGGTGAGATCGGCGAGGACCGCAAGGGCAGGCTCGAGGTCACCTGGGAGCCCGTGCAGAGCGCGCCGCTGCGCGTCGTGGACGCCGCCTTCCATCCCGACGGCGAGCGCGTCTTCTTCATCCGCTACTCCGATGGCACCCACAACCTCTGGGTGCACGATCTGGCAGGTGGATCCTCGGAGAAGCTCACCGACTTCGACGACGGCACCCAGCTCCAGGGCTTGTCCTTCAACGCAGACGGCAGCGGCCTGCTCACGGCGGTCTACCGCAACTTCCAGCAGGACCCCTGGCTCTACGAGGTCGACACCGGGGCCTGGTGGCGGGTCTTCGACAGCCGCGCTGACGAGACCGACCCGGTCTTCGGCCCGGACGACACCATCTGGTTCACCTCGGATCTCGACGGCATCTTCAACGTCTACTCGATGAGCCTGGAGACTCGGCAGGTCATCAAGCAGACCGAGCTCTACGGCGGCGCCTACGGGGTCTCCGTCGCCCCGAGCGGGGACATCGCCTTCACCGCCATCACCGGCCACGGCTTCAAGGTGCGCATGCTTCGGGCGGACGAGCTCAAGGGCGCCCTCGTCGACTACCCGGGGGTCTGCAACGTCGATCCGGACGCCTGCCAGGATGACGACGCCTTCATGGGCTACCGGCCCCACGAGGTCCTGCCCGACGCGAGGTCGCTCTCGACGCCGTACAAGCCCCGAAAGGCGCTCTACCCGCTGGGTGGCTACCCGGTGCTGCGCGCCTCCGACAAGAACGTGGAGGCTGGCTTCGGCTTCTGGCTGGGTGACTACACAGAGGCCCACTACCTCGATGGCATCGCCACCTTCGGCAAGGACAACTGGGTCTACCTCGGGTACTGGAACGACGCCTTCTGGCCGACGATCAACCTCGGCTTCTCCCGCTACAGCTACAAGGGCCACTACGGCTACGGCGTAGACAACGACGGCGTCGCCGCCACAGACGATGTCACCGTCGTGGACGTGAAGTTCGAGCAGCTCGCCGACGATCTCTGGCTCTACACCAGCTACTACCCGAGCGACACGATCTGGGTCGGCGTCGGGGCCGACGTCAGCCGCTACTCCTTCCGGGACACCGGGGACGGCCCCGCGTACGTGCCCTACATCGTCAACAGCGGCGTGGGGGTCTTCGCCGAGTGGTCCCCGCAAGCGGTGGGCTACGGCTGGGGCGACGACTGGATCAACCCCCGCGGCGGGCGCCGGCTCTATGTCGACTACAGCCACCGCTGGACCCAAGTCGTGGACCCGGAGATCGCCGGGTCCCTCTACGACGACGGCGAGCTCTTCGATCGCTACGCCTTCAACCAGGTGCTGCTGTCCTACTCCGAGTTCATCCCCGTGGGCTGGTTTGGACTCACGGACCACCACACCCTGCAGATCGACCTCGAGGGCGGCTACATCGACCGGAACGTGCTCGGCTGGGACGAGCTCATCGCCGGAGGCAAGCACCCCTACCACTGGGGCAGCGGCACCGTCGGGAACAACGTGCAGTTCTCTGGCTACGAGGGCTGGTCGCTCTACGGCGAGACGATGATCATCGCCAACGCCGCCTACCGCTTCCCCGTGGTGCGCGACCTCGACCTCAAGACGGGCCCCGTCTACACCGAGACGATCTACCTCCAGCTCTTCGGCAGCGTCGGCAACCTCTGGAGCTACCGCATCGAGGGTCCCTCCCACATCGAGGGCTACAGCGTCGTGCCCGACCCCGGCGCAGAGGTCGTCCGCGAGGTCCCCTTCAAGGACTACTCCGCCAAGAACAGCCCGAAGGACGACCCGAACTACGTGCTCTCTGACGTCGGCGCCGAGCTGCGCTTCCGGCAGTTCATCTGGAACGACTGGGACTGGGACAGCTTCGTACGGGTCAGCTACGGCCTGAACCGGACCGCTGGCTACGGCGACGTCAACGCCGACTACGTGATGTCCTCTGTCGCCCGGGACGCGAGCTCTGAGCTCTCCGACGAGATCGAGGAACCAACGGTCCGGGTGTACGTCGGTCTCGGAACGGGGTGGTAGATGCTGTTTCTCCTCGCCACTGCCTGCCTGCGCCCCACCGACGACTACACCGTGCAGCTCGTCGGACGCGGCGCCGAGCTCGACAACGTCCTGCCCGCTCCGGAGCCCTTCGGGGGCGCCATCGAGTACGGGCGCTTCAGGATCTGGGGCCACAACATCGGCCTCGGCATCACTGGGCTCTACGGCGACTCACCTCGGGTCGACGGCACGAGCTTCACCCTCGGCTCGGCCAGCTTCGGCTACCCGCCGGACGAGAGCTACGACCGCACCTCGGCCATCCTGATGCCCGGACCCCCAAGCCCCGGCTCCTGCGTCACGCGCATCGGGGCTCCCGGCTGGGCCGGCGCGGCGGAGTACGTGGACGTCGGCGACCACGTCGCTTTTTCGCGGGGCGACGGCTCGCGCATCGTGCTGGAGCGCTCTCCGAGCATCCACCCGAGGCCCTCTGGCGAGAGCTGGTACGCGAGCTACGGCGAGAACCTGCGACCGGTCGTCATCGACCACGAGCTGCTGCCGGACACCTGGCTCTCCGGCGAGTCGGTCGAGCTGACGTTCCCGGGGACCATCGCCCCCCCCGAGTCCACCCTCGGCTCGATCCCTTACCCGCTGCAAGACGCCGACGTGATGTTCCCGACGGCGCTCGACGGTCTCCAGATCGACGGAGAGGACGTCCGGCCACCCGAGCACGACTGGTACTACGCCGTCGACGACCCGGTCCGCTTCGCCGGCCCCTGGTCGGCGCCCTCGACCCTCACGTGGGAACCGGCGGGTGAGCCTCTGACGGTGCAGCTGCGGCTGCTTGGCTGGGGTGTCGAAGAGGACTGCCTTTGCAGTGCCGACTGCGAGGCCGGCTTCACCTGCGAGGACGGTGGCTGCGTGGGCGATGACGGCTCCCAGTGGAACGTGCTCGGCAGCGTGACCTGCACCGTCGAGGACACCGGCGAGTGGACGATGACGCCGGAGATGCTGCAGTCCCTGAAGGACAACACCCGCCCATTCGAGGTCGCCGGGGCCGTGCTGGTCGTCGCGCGCTCGAGCGAGGGCAGCGTCGATGTCCCCGACGTGCTGTCCTGGAACGGCGGCCGCGTGCCCATCTCTCCGGTGAGGACCCGCCTCGTAGATCTCGTGGCGACCCGCGTGGAGGTGGAGTGATGTTGCTGTTGCTCGCCTGCGGGACCTCCCCCTACGAGGACTACTGGACCGGCGCCGGTCCGACACTGTCGGCGGTCTCTCCGCAAGCGATCGAGGGCCTCGTCGGCGGTCAGGAGGTCGTGCTCTCGGGGACCGGTCTGTCCACCGCGCGCACCGTGGTCATCGGCCAGCGCAACGCGGAGATCCTCAGCGCGACAGAGGGGGACGTCACGGTCGTGGTGCCCCAGCAGGTCGGACCGGGGGCCAAGGACGTCGTCGTGGTCACCGACGAGGGCTACGCCCGCGCGAGTGACAGCCTGGTCGTCGAGGGGCCCGCGCTGGCAGCCCAGGAGAACGAGGCGGTCAGCTTGTCGCTCTACCGCATCGACTGCCCGATCGACGTCGGGTACTACATGGGCTTCCTCGACTCGGCGGACTCGGCCTTCGGCTACCCCTACGGCTCGGACCTCTACTGGTGCGGGCTCGAGGCTGGCTACGTCGACGCCTACGGTCAGATCAGCCTGGGCGCCAACGTCGGCTTCGCCGGGGAGCTGGCCTATGTCGGGTCCTTGTGGTCCCTGCCGGCGGCAGGCGAGACCCACTTCCGGGGGCCCTCGGACCGCCCGGTGCCGACCATCCCCTTCGTCTACGGTCCGGTCGCTCCGGACGAGACCATCGCGGTGACCACCCCGCGGGACTGGCAGCGCGACCTCGACGTGCAGGCCGCGATGGCTGCCGACATCGAGGAGAACTACTACTGGTACGACGAGTCCCACTCCGAGCACGGCGGGCCAGAGGCCTGGTTCTTCGGCGACGACGAGTGCTACATCGACGCCGTCGACGTCAGCTCGGGCAGCGGAGACACCTTGACCCTGGCGAGCGCCGGCCCCGCCGGGGCCACCGGCATGTGGCTGGGCTTCGTCGAGTCAGAGGGCGACGGGGCCTACACAGAGGAGCTCGTCACAGCCAGCGCCCGAATCTCCGTGAACGGGACGAGCGTGATCGGCGAGCCCAGCGGCGCGGTCATGGTCTACGACGACTGGTCCGGCTTCCTCCTCGCCGACGCCCCCGGGTACTACATGGGCAGGAGCGATCTGCCGCCAGGGGTCGACTACACGGTCACCCGCTCGCGGCTCGGACTGTCCGAGGAGCTGGGCGAGGTGCCCGGCATCGACGAGCTCGTCGTCACCTTCCCGCCGAACTTGATGAGCGGCGCCCTCGACATCCCGCTGGACTCCGAGTTCCGGGTGGACTGGGAAGCCGGCAGCGGCGACGCCATCGTCATCGAGTTCATCGTCTACGACACCGGCATCGACGACCCGAACTACATGACCGAGGTGGCCCGGCTCACGGCTCACGCCGTCGACGCCGACGGGAGCTTCGTCTTCTCTCCCGAGGTGCTCGGCCAGCTGCCCGAGGCCCGCCAGGAGGTCACAGAGGACTACGACCTCACGGGCTACTGGGGAGAGCTCACGGTGACGCGCCACCAGCTGACCGCTGTCTCGAGCAGCGACGGCGACATCGTCATCGACATGGTGCACGCCGTCAACGCGCCGGTCGGCCTCATTTCGAGCTTCTGAACGAGTTAGGCAGGCGCGATGCGCGCCTGGCTGCTGTCGCTGAGCCTCCTCGCCCCCGCCGTTGGCGAGGAGCCGAAGGGTGTGAGCGGACAGCTCGCGGAGATGGGTCCGAGCGTGATGCAGGCCATCGGGGTCATGCAGATGGGGAACTACAAGCAGGCCCTGAGCCAGTTCGAGGCCATCTTGGAGGAGCACCCCGACAACCGCCGCCTCCACCTGCTCATCGGCCAGACCTACTTCGCGATGAACGACTGCGTCGCTGGCGAGCAGTGGGTGCTCCAGCACCGCAAGCGACCCGCCTTTCGCATCCGCACCGCCGCCCTCATCGCCGCCTGCCACGCCCGCCACGGCGAGTACGCCGAGGCCGTGTACTGGCAGGAGGAGGCGGCGCTGTTGGATCCAGGCACCGCCAGCGTCTGGTCGCTGCTCGGCATCTACCGCTACCGCCAGGGTGACTACTGGGGCGCCGACGAGGCCTTGCGCGAGGCGGCCATGGTCGATCCCGGCGACATGCGGCTGGCCTATGCCTACGCGACCATCGCGCTGTCCGACGGTGACCACTCGAACATCGACGAGCTCATCGGGGCCCTGCGCGCGGCGCCCTACGGCGCTCTGCACAGCTACGTGCTGGAGGCGCGGTTGGAGCTGGACCTCGGCAACCCGGTACGGGCTGCGGAGCTCGCCGACGAGGCGACCAGGCGTGACCTCGGCGGGGCCAGCGGCCTCACGATGAAGGCCGAGGCGCTCCGGCGCCAGGGGGCGGGGGAGGACGCGGATCAGCTGCTCGCGCGCCGCACGAAGTGGTTCAAGCAGCGCCCGGCGATGTGGGCGGTCCAGGCCCGCGTCTGGGTCGACATCGGCAAGCGCCGCGAGGCCGCCGATCTGCTGACGTCGGCCCTGGACGTGAACCCTCTCGACCCCGAGCTCGTGGCCTCGGCCTGGTACCTGTCCAGGGCGGAGGGCGACAGCGAGGCGATGGCCGCGTGGGCTGTCGACTACGACACCTTCCAGGCGTGCCCCTACCGTCCGCTCTCTGCGCTGGTCCCGCTCACGGAGAGCCTGGACTGACGCGGGGCTCAGTAGTAGTACGTGGTGCCGCTGTAGACGGTCCACTGCAACAGGGTGCCGTCCCAGGTCGCGTAGCCGACGGGGTACCACGGCTCGCCCTCGCCCAGCTGCCAGAGCACGACGTCGGTGTAGGTGGCGGCGGAGTCGGGGGCGGTGGCGTCGTGCGCAAAGCCCACGCCGATTCCCGAGCTGCCGTAGATGTCCTCGCCCGTCATGCCGTCGATGAGACCGAAGCTCTCGGCGCACTCGCCGTGGGAAGCGGAGCCCTCTCCGTAGTCGGCCCACCACGCGAACTCGCAGTCCGGGCAGTCGGCCAGCGCTCGTGAGCCCGTGGTCGTCACGTCGTAGACGCAGAGGTAGTCGGCATCCATGAAGTAGTAGAACCAGGTGCTGAGGACGCCGTCGATGCTCTCTGTCGAGGCCCCCGACCAGCCATAGGTGAGCAGTCCGGTGTCTCCACTGGGGCCCATCGGGGCGCTGTCGCCGTCGGCGCCGCTGCACGACAGCAAGGCGAGCAGCTGGCTCAATGGCGGAGTCCGTAGTCGCCGTACATCGTCAACGTCGGTTGCGGTCGGCGCAGTATAGGCTGGCGACCCCGGTTGGGTTAGACGGGGGCGCATGCCTGCCTGGGTCCTGGTCCTGAGCTTGTTCTCGCCTGCGGCGGGCGACGGGCCGGTGCCGGCCGAGGATGAGGTCGGGTACGCGGGGAGGCAGGTGGACCAGGCTGGCGCGCAGCTGCTCGCTCTCGGCGCTGGCGGTCGTCGTGGTGTCTTGCGCATGCAGAACGGCGACTTCGTCGGAGCCCTCGAGATCTTCGAGTCCGTCCTGGATGGAGAGCCCGACAACCGCCGGCTGCACATGCTCATCGGGGAGACGCTCCTGTCGATGAACGAGTGCGACGAGGGGCGGGACCGGGTCCTCTCCCACCGAACCCGGCCTGCGTTCCGGCTCCAGCTCCCCAGGATGCTGGCTGCCTGCTACGCCCGCCACGGCGACTACTCGGAGGCGGTCTACTGGCAGGAGGAGGCGGCGCTGGTCGACTCGCGGTCGGCCCTTGTCTGGGCGCTCCTCGGCCTATACCGCTACCGGCAAGGTGACTACTGGGGTGCTGACGAGGCCCTGCGCGAGGCCGCGTCCATCGACCCGAACGAGATGAGGCTCTCGTACGCCTACGCCAGCATGGCGCTGACCGAGGGGGACCACTCCGAGATCGACATACTGATCACGCGGCTGAGGAACTCGGAGCTCGGCTACGCTCCGAGCTGGGTGTTGGAGGCGCGCCTCGAGCTCGATCTCGGGAACCCCGTTCTGGCTGACCGCGCTGCTCAACAGGCAGTCCGAAAGAACTGGAGAGCCGCCACCGGCCTGGAGTTGCGGGCGGAGGCGCTTCGTCGCCATGGGGACGGAGACGGCGCCGAGCTCCTGCTCGAGCGCGGGCGGGACCTGTACAGCCAGCGCCCCACCTTGTGGGCCGTCCAGGCTCGCGTCTGGGTGGACGCAAGGAACCTCGCGGAGGCGGAAGAGCTGCTCGAGCATGCCTTGGAGCAGAGCCCCTACGATCCAGAGCTCATGGCCTCTGCCTGGTACCTCGCCCGCGCTCGGGGTGATGCCGATGAAATGGAACTGTGGGCTCAGCGGTACGAGGCAGCCCAGGTCAACCACCTGCGCACGCTCTCGGCGCTGGTCCCTCTCACGGAGAGTCAGAAATGATCACCCTCATGTTGATGTCCTGCTTCGGGGAGGAGCCCGCCGAGACGACGGAGCCCGAGGCCGCGGTCGAGCTGCCCGAGATCAACCTCGTCGTCGTCACCCTCGACACCACCCGCGCGGACCGCATCGGGGCCTACGGCCATGAAGCAGCCCGGACCGAGACCATCGATGGCTTCGCCGCCCGCGGGCAGCGCTTCGACCACGCCGTGTCTCCCGTCCCCCTGACGATCCCCGCCCACGGCACGCTGTTCACGGGCATGGACCCCTACCATCACGGCATCCGCAACAACGGCAGCGCCACCCTGCCAGCGACCAGCCTGACCCTGGCCGAGATCCTCAAGGACAGCGGCTACGCGACCGCCGCGAGCGTCGCGGCCTACGTGACGACCGATCTCTGGGGCTTCGACCAGGGCTTCGATGCCTACTACGACGACATCGAGGAGTCGCTGCTGGCCCGGCACAACCTGTGGAAGCTCGAGCGTCCAGCCGACCAGGTCCTCGACGACGCCATCGGATGGCTGCAGAGCGATGAGCGGCCCAAGGACAGGCCCTTCTTCCTGTGGGTCCACCTCTACGATCCGCACGAGCCCCTGCGTCCACCGGAGGGCTACCAGGACGGGGACGCCTACGACGGCGAGATCGCCTTCGCCGACGACCAGCTCGCCCGGCTCGAGGCCACCATCGGCGAACTGGGAGCTGGAGATCAGACCTTGTGGGTGATCGTCGGTGATCACGGGGAGGGGTTTGGTGACCACGACGAGATGGGGCACGGGCTGTTCCTCTACAACAGCACCCAGCGCGTCCCGCTGATCATCGCTGGACCGGGCATCGAGCCCTCCGTCATCTCCGAGCCTGCGGGACTCGTGGACGTCATGCCCACGGTGCTGACGGCGCTCGGACTGCCCGTGCCCGCGGGCCTCGATGGGCAGCCCCAGCCAGGGGGTAGCCACCCCCTGTACCTGGAGAGCTACCAGCTCCAGGAGCGCTATGGATACGCCCCGCACCTCGCCCTCGTCGACGGTGATCGCAAGCTGATCGACACGCCCAGACCAGAGCTCTACGCCGTCGATGACCTCGCGGAGAGCCAGGACCTGGCTGCGGAGGAACCGGAGCGCGTCGCGGCGATGCAGGCGCTGCTCCAGGGCCTGGGCGCCACTCCTCCTCATGGACGAACCACCATCGACGCGGAGACCCTGGCTCGCCTCGCGGCCCTTGGCTACGTCAGCAGCGGCGAGGACATGCGGACCGACGAGGTCCTCCCGGACCCGAAGGACAAGCTCCATGTCCTTCGAGCCATCCAGGAGGGCCGGACGCTGGCCGAGGCGGGGGACTACGAGGCCGCGATCGCGGTCCTCGAAGGGGTCGCGAAGGCCGAGCCGGACCTGGTGATCGTCCGGGAGCGACTGGCTCGGATCTGCGCTCGGAGTGGAGATCAGGTGGCTTCGCTTCGCTGGGTCGAAGAGGCTCTCTCGATCGAGCCGGACAGCGCTCGTGTCCTTGGGCAGGCCGTCCTCGCTCACTCAAAGGCCGGCGACCACCAGCGCGCCCTGGAGCTCGCAGAGCATGGTCTGGAGGTCGATCCGGGTTCGTCTGTCATGGCCGAGCTCAAGCTGGCCCAGATGGAACGGCTCTCTCGGGCCGGGGACGCCGTCGTCTTCGGCGAGGGCTTCCTCGCCCGCAACCCAGGAGCCACGAACGTCGCGGGCATGTTGGGGGTCTTCTATGGCCGCATGGAGGACATGGAGAAGGCCGAGCCGCTGCTTCGCCTCAGCGTGGCCTCAGCCAACCCGCCGCGCTGGGTGAACTACACCATGGCCAAGCTCGCCTCCGGGGCGGGCGCCCAGGACGAGGCGATCGGCTACCTTCGCGCAGAGCTGCACGAGTACCCGGACAACCGGAAGGCCCGGCTCCTGCTCGTCCGCCTGCTCTCCGGCGAGGGGCGCTACACCGAGGCGCTGCCGGTGGTCGACGTGATGTTGAAGGTCCGAGAAGACGACATGCAGCTCATCCTCACGAAGGCCCAGCTTCACTTCAACATGAAGCAGTACGACGAGACCGAGGCTGCCCTGTCGCTGGCTGCGGCGATCGACCCGGAGGAGCCCGAGCTCCTGCTGCTCAAGGCGAACCTCTTGGACAAGCAGGGGAAGAAGACCGAGTCGAAAGAGGCCTTCGAGGCCGCGAAGGCCGCGAAGGCCAAGCGCATGGAGGCCGCCAAACCGGCTGACAAGGGCGGCGCAGGGGCCGCCAAGCCCTGAGAGCCTGGCGGTCCGCTCAGTAGTAGTACGGGCTGTACTGACTCTGGCGCTCGAACTCGAGGGTCGCGCCGTCGTAGGTGACCTGGTTGTAGATGGCGAAGGGGAACCACTCGCCGTCGAGACCGAGGAAGATCGTCTCGAGCTCGCCGTAGGACTCGTAGCCCTCGAGGATGTACGCGGAGTTGAAGCCCATGGCCCACTCGTTGTAGTTGACGCCGAAGACGTCCTTGCCGCTCTCACCGTCGGTGAAGCCGAAGGCCGTGCAGTCGCCCTCGGTCGTCGTGCCCGTGCCCCACTTCGTGTCCCAGGCCCAGGTGCAGTGGGTGCAGTCGCTCAGGGGCTCGGTGCCCGTCTGGCCAGCGTCCCAGCCGCACAGGTACTCACCGGTCAGGCCGTAGTAGTACCAGTAGCCGAAGGTGCCATCGAGCTCGGAGCCGCCGTTGACGGTCCAGGAGCCGCGCCAACCGAAGTACAGCAGACCGGTGTCGGTGTCG
>DASCPX010000155.1:0-1837 GCA_036012755.1 Myxococcota bacterium
CGGTATTAAGTGCCTCACCAAATTATACTAATATATTTCATAATAGCATTATGTCTGTTTTTATTGAAGGAAATAAGGATACTTACAAATCATCTGTTATGGAGATGATGAATAAGTATAATATTCAGGTTTCTATGAATCCAATGCAAGAGGATTGGAATAACAATATAAAGCGAAGTGGTTGTGTATTGTGGTCTCCAATTCAAAGGAGGGTTGTTTCTGCTAGGTCAAAAGAGATGTGGAAGGGTAAAGTCATTGAGAAATCTAATCCTACTTCAACATTAGGTCCTATTTGGTCTAAATATGACAAGTTTGGAGCAATTGAAGTGAATCCAGAGACTTTTGAATGGAAAATATATAAATTTTAAAAATAAAAAAATCATTTACACCCAACCCTTTAGTCGAAAAAAAGGAGTTGATTAAAATAATATAAAAATAAAATCATAATTATTATAATGAGCAACAAAGATGATAAAAATTTTAAAATATTATTAGATATATTAGAAAAATATGATATGAATGATATTATAAAAGAATTTAATGTAGCAAAGGGGACAATAAAACGTTGGATTGATAATAAGAAAATTCCAAAATCATATCAATTTGAATTAATAAAATTAAATAGTGATAATATTGATTATTCAAAATATTCTTATAAAGATAAAGATCAATTTTTTACACCGTCAGATATAAGTAAATATTGTTATAAAAAATTTAAAGAAGTCATGCAATTATATAATATATCTTTAAATAATTATATTTATATAGAACCATCAGCAGGAGACGGTTCTTTTACAAAAATATTACCATCTAATAGTGTTAGTTTAGATATAGAACCTCGTTATGATAAAATAATAAAAAAGGATTTTTTAAAATGGGAACCAGATGATATATCAAAAAAATATATAACAATCGGTAATCCTCCTTTTGGTTTAAGGGGTAATTTAGCTTTACGATTTATAAATCATTCATCAAAATTTTCAGATCATTTATGTTTTTTATTACCACCTTTATTTGAGAGTGATGGTAAGGGATCACCAATGAAACGTGTTAAAAATTATAATTTAATACATTCTGAAAAAATTAATACAAATTTTTATGATCCAGGTGGTAAGACAATAAAAATTAATGTTATTTTACAAATATGGTCTAAATTAGTAAATAACGACAAATATAATTTCCAAGATACAACTGTAAATTCATTTAAAATTTATTCATTATCTGATGGTGGAACACCAAGTTCAACAAGAAATAAAAAAATGCTTAATAAATGTGATATTTATTTACCTTCAACTTGTTTTGGAAAAAAAAATGTAAAGATTTATGACTCATTTGAAGATTTGCCAAAAAGACGTGGTTATGGTGTTTTATTTTTTGAAAATAAAGAAAATAATATTAAGAAGTCAAAAGAACTTTGTTGGGAAAATATAGCATTTTTATCAACAAATTCTGCCTATAATTTAAGAATGTCAAAGATTTCAAATGCTTTAAATTCTATATAAATTTTAAAAATAAAAAAATCATTTACACCCAACCCTTTAGTCGAAAAAAAGGAGTTGATTAAAATAATATAATATATGTCAAATACTTTATTTGAAACTGGTAGATTTATTGAGATATTCATTCATTTATTAAGATCCATTATTTGTAAAATACCATCATGAAAAAATATTAACAGCAACATTCATAAAGAATGATGCTAGTATGAGGACGAAGCTGAGGATGATTAAACAGACAGCGAGCGCAGCGCACGCACCCATGCACGGACCGTTGCAGCACATCACGCATACACCTGTATAAAAGAGTGATTATAAGGATATTCTTTAATTATAAGATG
>DASCPX010000156.1:0-1607 GCA_036012755.1 Myxococcota bacterium
CTCTATGACTCGACCTTCTGGGGACGTTCAGAGGACGGGTTCGTGATCACAGATGACCTTGAACTCAGAGGAAGACGCTCGTCGCACCGTCCTCGCTTCCGCATCAAACTGTCCTCCTCGACCAGGGTCGGGTTGACCAGCAAGGACGGAGATGACTGGTGGGAGCTCCACATCGGCGGTGAGGAGGTCGGGTACTTCAAGGCTCAGGAGGGCGAGTGGATGGTCTCCCTGTTGGGGCTTCTGTCTCAATCTGACCTTGCCCCGGTTTCCCGGACCAGTTTGTTAGGTAGACCTGCTCGGCTGCGCCGCGCAGGTCTATTGGGGCTCTGCCCCTTGCCCCCGAGATTTATCGCTTTGTGGCCAACCGGATGGGGGAAGCCCCGGTTGGCCACGGTGTAGGGTCGAGCCACCTGTTCGGAGGACAGGGCTCTGTTGAGAAACAACCCGAGCGCCGTGGCAGGTGCCAGTACGGATGGGGTCGGACCTTCGGGTCCGGCTCTTTCTACTCATCTTCATGCGGCGAAGGCCACGGTGCGGTGCGCGGCCTCGAACTCGATCGGGCTGAGCTGCCCGAGGGTCGAGTGGCGGCGGCGCTGGTTGTAGAAGCCGTGGATGTAGTCGCCGACCGCGATGCGAGCGGCGACCTCGTTGTCCCAGACCTCCTCCTGCTGCAGCACGAGCTCCTGCTCGAGCGTTCCGAAGAAGGACTCCGCGACGGCGTTGTCCCAGCAGTTGCCCTTGCGGCTCATCGACGGCGTGGCGCCGAAGCCGGCGAGGGCTGCCTGGTAGTCGTCGCTGGTGTACTGCGATCCGCGGTCGCTGTGGTGGAGCAGGCCCGCGCCCGGCTGACGCGTAGCGACGGCGCGCGCCAGCGCCTGCAGGCACAGCTCCGTTTGCATGTGCTTCTGCAACGACCAGCCCACGACCTTGCGGCTGAACAGGTCGAGCAGCACCGCCAGGTACACCCAGCCCGCTTTCGTCGGCAGGTACGTGATGTCGCCCACCCAGGCCTTGTTCGGAGCCACGACTGTGAACTTCCGGTCGAGCAGGTTCTCCGCCACCCGATCGTCGTGGTCCGAGTCCGTCGTCGTTGGCCGGTAGCGCCGTTTCGGCGTCCCGGCCAGCCCCTGCTCCCGCATGAGCCGAGCGACGCGCTCCTTGCCTACCTGGTGGCCCTCGGCGCGTAGGTCCACGAGCACCCGGGGGACTCCGTACGTCCCGCGGCTCCGTCGGTGGATCGCCTTGATGTGAACCGAGAGCGCTGCGTCCGCTGCGGCCCTCTCCGTCGTTCTCGCCTTCTTCCAGTCGTAGTACGCCGAGCGCGCTACGTGCAGTGCTCGGCAGATGATGCGCACCGACCAGATCGCCTTCTCCGCGTCGATGAACCGGTAGGCGGTCACAGGCTCTCCTTCGCGAAGAAGGCTGCGGCTTTTTTTAGAATCTCGCGCTCCGTCCGCAGGACCTTGACCTGCTTGCGAAGCTGCTTGAGCTCGGCCCGCTCCTCCACCGTCAGCGCTCCAGGCCATGGTGGCCTACGACTTGAGGGCCCCCTGGGCCGATGGCACCACCGGCTTCTTGTTCTCGCCCATGGAGTTCATCGAGAAGCT
>DASCPX010000157.1:0-74943 GCA_036012755.1 Myxococcota bacterium
AGGGTATCAACAACTTGTGAGTCTCCCCCCAGACCCCCCTCGTATCCCTCCCCGGATCCTCTGGTGGAGGGGCGTAGCCTCACCGTGATGACGACGATGAGCTAACCATCAACCTGTCCACTGAAGCGGGGCAACCTCACCCTGCCCGATCCCGAGGCCGAGTGCTTCACCACCTCGGGCTGGCAGACCGCAGAGCCGGTCACGCCCCCCTTCACCATCGAGTACACCGTCGATGTGGCGGACTCGGACTTCGGCCATGGCGGCTACGCACACGCGAGCTTGATCTGGGACGGCGACAACTACTACGGCCTCTCCAGCGACGTGAGCCTGGTGAAGGAGACGGTCGGCTGGCACGGTCAGCAGGAGTGCCACGAGGATCTGATCACCGAAGACCAGTACGTGCTGCTGGCCCAGGGGCTCGGCGAGCGGGTGGCGACGCTGCCATCGGACGGCGTCGAGACCGTCACCATCCGGCAGGTCATCACCGAGAGCGACCAGAAGACGTGCTGGGCCGCCGACGACGAGCCCCTGTCCCTGGTGCACAGCTACGATAATTCCATCGGCTCGACCCTCGAGGACACCGCCATCCTCGTGGCATCCGACTGCAGTGTGTGGAAGCACAACGACTTCGATCTGGCCATCGACCGCGTGAGCGTGTTCAGCGAGGACCCGGCACCCCGTGACTGAGGGCCGGCGCGCTGAGACTGTCGAGGTGGTAGGCCTTGCTGGACTTCAGCTCCGCCACTCGGGACCGTTGGAGGCATGGTAAGTTAGCGGAGAGCCGCCCCCTCGTAGGGCTGCGGAAGTCATCCATGTTGTCTGCTGAATTCGCGTTGTGGCTCCTGCCGCTTGCCTGTGGAACCCCCGAAGGGGGCATGGCCCTGGACTCACCGTCTCCTGACGACACTGGGGGGACCGACAGCGATCCGGACACTGGCGACGACGACACGGGGGAGCCCGGCGACCCGTTTCCGCTGCTGCCGGCGACCCCGCTGCAGACCGACGATCGGTGGATCCTGGATGCCAATGGGGACCGGTTCAAGCTGGCTTCGGTGAACTGGTATGGGTTTGAAGAGCTCGACTACGTGCCGGCGGGTCTCGAGATCGCCCATGTCTCCGAGATCGCCCAGTCCATCGCAGGCCTCGGCTTCAACTCGGTGCGTCTGCCCTTCTCCATGGAGATGGTCGAGCAGACCGGGGCGGTGGAGCCCCATGTGGTGGCCGCCAACCCGGAGCTGGAGGGGCGGACACCCATCGAGGTCATGGATGCGGTGATCGACGCCTTGGCTGAAGAGGGCCTCGTCGTCATCCTGGACAACCACTCCAGCGAGGCGGTCTGGTACAGCGCCACCAACGGCCTCTGGTACACCGACGAATACCCGGAGGCGATGTGGCTCTCCATGTGGGGCGAGCTGACCGAACGCTACATGGACCATCCCGCCGTGGTGGGCTTCGACCTGCGCAATGAGCTGCGCAACGGCGCCACCTGGGGAGGCGATCCCGCGACTGACTGGAAGGCGGCGGCAGGTCGGGCAGCTGATGAGATCCTGTCCATCGACAGCACCAAGCTGATCGTGGTGGAGCCCATCAACTACGCCTCGGACTTCAGCGGGCACTACTGGGATCCGCTGGTGCTGTCCGTGGATGGCCGCCTGGTGCTCTCCCCGCACGACTACAGCTGGTTCCACACGGGCTTGGACTCCTACGATGATCTCGCGGGGGATCTGGGCAGCTGGTGGGGCTTCCTGATCGTCCAGGACATGCCCTTCACGGCGCCGGTCTGGGTCGGCGAATTCGGCACCTGCAACTGGGCCGACGACTGCATCGGCGGTGACACCTATGACGGGACCATCGAGGACCGGTTCAACGGCGTCTGGTTCGAACTCTTCATCCAGTACCTGGCCGCGGGGGACATCGACTGGGCCTATTGGTCCGTGAACGGCACCATGGCGCGGGGGGAGGGCCGGGAGTACGGCGCTGTGGACTGGTTCGGTGTGTTGGACGAGAGCTGGGCCGAGCCTTCGAACGAGCGGCTGTTGGACGCGCTTCAGGGGATTCAGGAGCCTTGGGCGTTTCCGTAGGGTCCAGGCTCGGACGCCTTGGCGCCGAAGAGCCGCGCTGGCCCGACCTCCTCTGCACAGACGGCGGTGAACGCGTTGGAGGTTGCCCCTCCCGCCAGTGGCTGGCACCTCGTAGGTTTCTCCTGCTTGCGTCGACAAATACGAAGGCCGCCGAGAACTGATGTTCAAGGCGGCCGTTCATGTAGATGGTGGGCGATACTGGATTTGAACGCGCAGGGCTTCCTGCAGTGGGCAGAGCAGAAAACCCCCTCGACCGAGGCCGAGAGGGTTCTGATGGTGGGCGATACTGGATTTGAACCAGTGACTTCTACCGTGTGAAGGTAGCACTCTCCCACTGAGTTAATCGCCCTCAGCGGCCTCCGCTTAGCCACCCTGGGGCGGCGTGGCAAGTCAGCGTCGGATGGTCAGCCGGGCCAGCTTCGGCGGGTTCTCCAGACCCCTGTGGTCCTCCTCGAAGCGCTCCGCGACTACGGCGTCGCCGAGGCCCACTGGCACGCTACTCGCTGAACCCGACGCCTTCGAGCTGGTCCCGGAGCGGGTCCTCCGCGACCCCGGGGCTCGTGGTGCCTGTCAGGTGTTCGAGTCTCACCAGCGCTCGGATGAGCTGGCTCGCGCCCTCGGCCGGGTCCGTGCTCGAGATGTCGAAGCGGAACTCGGGCTCCAGGGGGGGCTCGTAGGGGTCGTCCACACCCGTGAAGTCCCGGATCTCTCCTGCCAGCGCTTTGCGCCAGACGCCCTTGTCGTCTCGATCGATGCAGGCAGCCTTCGGCGTCGAGACGTAGACCTCGACGAAGCGCTCGAGCTCCTCGCGGATGGCGTCGCGGGTGTCTCTATAGGGCGAGACCGCGGTCACGATCGCCACCACGCCGTTTCGGCTCAACAGCTTCGCCGCGAAGGCGTGCCGGCGGTTGTTCTGGACCCGCTCGGCCCGGGAGAAGCCCAGGCTCGAGGCCAGAGGCGTGCCGCGAAGGGCCCCGGAGTCGATGACCTCGACCGAGCGTCCTCGCTCTACGAGGCGCCCTGCGAGAGCCTGCCCCAGCTCGCTCTTGCCGCTGCCGGGGAGGCCGGTGATCCAGACGGTGAAGCCCTTCATGGCGGTCTAATAAGCCCTTCGCGCGATACCCGCAGATGGTGTGGAGTGACCGCTACAGGTTGCCACTGGCGCTGATCTGCGTGCTGTGGCTCTCGTTCATGGGATGGCGCTACGCCGGCACGGTCACGGACCGCGTCGGGTGGATCGAGCAGTGCGACCAGGACAAGGCCAGCTGCGATGGCCGCCAGGTCTTCCTCAGCCTCGTCGAGGTCATCGCCCTGCGCGAGGACGGCTACACCGTCCGCAAGGTGAACCGCGACTGGGAGGTCGACGGAGACCCTGCAGGGCGCGAACTCGGCGAGACCATCAGCGTCGTCGCTCGCTTCTCCGCCGCCGAGGACGAGCTCCGCGCCGTCGAGGTCCACGAGCATCCCTGGAGGCCCTGGAAGGTCTGGCTGGGGCTCGGAGGTCTCGCGCTGGCTGCTGGCTTCGCCTTCACCGGGCTCCGCGTCCAGGACCGAAGGCTGGCGTCCCGTGGCTGATCTCGTCACGCACATCGGCGCCGCCTTGTTCTTCAAGGGCGCCGTCCGCGGGAGGAACGCTCCCGTGTTCGTGCTCGGCACCGTGATGCCGGATGTCTGCGGGCGCGTCGTCGGCATCGCGCTCTCGAAGCTCCCCGGCTGCCCTGACCTGCTCGTCTACGGGCCCGGTGTCATCCACATGCCCCTAGGCATGATCGCCTTCTCCCTGCTCGTCGCGCTCCTGTTCCGGGCCGACCAGCGCGCCGCGGTCTTCGCCAACCTCCTCGCCGGGGCCCTGCTCCACCTCGCCATCGACCTCCTCCAACACCACGTCGGCACTGGCTACCCCCTGCTCTTCCCGTTCTCGAGCTGGCACTGGGAGCTGGGACTGATCGGCTCGGAGGCGACCATCCCCTGGTCGATCCCGGTGTTCTTGCTGGGCTTGGGACTGTGGCGTCTCAGAGGTAGCCGGCGGCCTCCAGCGCCTCCTCCAGCGCCGGGTCCATGAGCACCTCTCGGGCCGCGGAGGCCCTGGTCTGCTCTACCAGTGAGTCGAGATCGGCGCTGTCGTCGCCCTCGACGAGGTCACCGTCCATCCAGAGCTGCTTGCCATCGCTGGACCAGATCGCCGCAGACGTGGAGCCGCCCACCTTGCCCTCGCTGAACTCCAGCCAGGCGCGGTCGGGGAAGGCGACGGCCTCCACCGGCCAGCCCTTCAGGACCCCGTCGAGCACCAGCCCATGGACGGACATCGCCGAGACCGGGGTGGGGAACTCGATCTCCTCCTCGGCGCCGACGACGAGCAAGGGCACGCGCTGGTTCTCCTCGTAGAGGTAGCGGCCGTGTCGGAGCAGCTGGTGCTCGCCGAGGAACTCCCCGTGGTCGCTCACCACCACCAGTCGAAAGTCCTCCATCCAGCCGTGCTCCGCGAGGACATCCAGGGCCTCGCCGAGGGTGCGGTCGGCCTTGAAGATGCCGTAGTCGTACTGGTCGCGGATCTCGACGAGGAGCTCCTGCTGCTCCCCGGCGTCCAGCTCGCCGAGCACGTAGCGGGCCCAGTCGCCGCGAATGACCTCGCCCTCGTCGTCGACCCGGAAGTAGACCCGGAGGTCTTCGTGGGTCTCGGCCCAGTCGACCTCCTCTGGAACGCCGAACCAGGGATCGTGGGCGTCAGCGATGTTCAGGAACAAGAACAGCGGCTGGTCCGTGGCAACCTCCTCGCGCAGGAGCTCCTTGAGCTGGGCGATGAAGGCGGCGCCGTACCAGGGACCGAACTGCTCGGGCGCCCGCCACACGCCGAAGCCCCGGTCGAGTCCCGACTCGGGCTGGAGCACTGGGTTCCCCGAGAGCCCGACTGTCTGGTAGCCGCGGTCGACGAAGCGCTCGGCGAGGGTGTCGTAGTCCTCGGACAGCGGCCGGATGCTGAGCTTGCGGATGACCGTGCCGTCGCCGACAAAGTGCGCTCCGTGCTGCCACACCGGTCGTCCGGTGAAGAAGCTGGCGTGGGAGGGAAAGGTCCATGACCCCGGGGCGTAGGCGTCGCAGGACATGGCGCCGTCTCTGGCCAGGCGCTCCAGGTTCGGGCTCGTCGGGCGACTGTAACCACAGGCCGAGGTGTGGTCGGCGCGGACCGTGTCGAGGACCACGAAGAGCACGGTCTGGCCGGAGGGCTCGGCCTGGGCCAGGTGTGTCCGCACGCGCTCGCCGAGGCCCAGCATCCAGGCGATGTAGACCAGGCCGACGATGATCAGGACCAGGTAGAGGGCGCCGCGGCGTGTCATCCGCGGAGGTGCGCGAACTGGGGGAGGAGCGAGAATGGGACCGGGGCCACCGAGTCGCCGATGAGCTCGATTCGGGAAGGGGCGATGGTGCCGCCGAGCACGCTGGCGACGCCCAGGTAGCCGAGTCCGTCTGCCCGGATGCCCATGAGCCGCGCCGCGGTGGCGTCCACGGCGGGGAGCTGTGGGCCCATGACGATGGCGCCGACTGCCCGCGCACTCCCCATGATCGGTCCGTCGCCTTCCATGCCCACGACGCCGTCGACGATGCCGAAGCCGGGCGACAGCGCGCTCCAGATGTCGATGATGCTCTGCTCGATCCCGGCCCAGTGCAGGGGGTTCTTGGGCCAGCCGTAGACCGAGCCTGGCACGGTCCCGAAGAGGTTCTTGAGCGTCAGCGTCGCCCCGACCCAGTGGTGGGTCTTGAGCTTCGCCACGCTGACGAGCAGGTCGGCGCCGACCGCCGTGCCGCCCAGCTTCAGCCGACCCAGACCCGTCAGGTCGTGGGGGAGGGTGAGCTCCACCGCCCGGTCGAGGTTCAGATCCACGAAGCGAGAGCCGACCTCTGCGAGCAGGCGGTCGAGCCCCGTGCGCTCCAGCAGGAGCTCCGTGTCCCGGTGGTGGCCCGGCCCCTCGGCGACGAGGACCTCGCTGGCGCCGAGCTTGCGGAAGGCCTCGACCGTGGCCGCGAGCAGTCGCGCGTCCGTGTTGATGGGGTGCTCCTCGTGGAACTCCACGAGGTTCGGCTTGAGCACGACGCGCTTGCCGAAGGCCCGGCGCACGACCTCGGGGAAGAGCGCTATGCCCTCGACGAGGACCTCGACCAGCCTCGCCTCGTCGTAGTCGGGGCATGCGAGCACGGCGGCGCGGGTCTCCGGCTGTCTCCGAACGTCGTAGACCTTGCGTGCCCCGGCGGCGGCGAGCGATGCGGCGGCGAGCGATGCGGCCCCGGCGAGCAGCTTGCGGCGGGTGGTCACCTCGACAGCGCCCAGGCTGCGAGCGCCGTGCGATCGACCTGGCCGCCGAACGACCCGTCGGCGTCCTGACGCTCGAGCAGCAGCTCAGCGAGGTGATCGCTGGGTCTGTCGTGGGCGCTGTGAGCGAGCATGGCGAGGGCGAGGTTCATCGTGGAGGGGTGGTCTTCGACGCCTCCTAGGAACGTGAAGCCGCGCTCCACGGCCTCTGAAGGCGGCAGGGCGAAGCAGGCCCAACCGGTCAGGTAGAGGTAGCCCCCGAGCTCGGTCCCGAGCACGTTCGGCGTGCCGGCGTTCCACCCTCCGTCCACCGACTGGCGGTCTTGGAGGAGGCGGATGCCCTCCAGCGCTCGCGGGTGGTCCCCCAGGCCGAGCACGCGCAGGCTCGCCAGCGCCCAGGTCGTTGGCTGCACCCAGGAGGCCGTGCCGTCGGTCCACGACCAACCCACCAGCGAGCCGTCGTAGTCGCCGGGGACCGGCCCTGGAACCCCCTCCGCAGCGAGGATCCGCTCTGTGGCGATGTCCCGGAGCGCGTCGTCGTCCACCGCCAGCGGCAGGATCAGCCAGGCCCAGCCCAGCTCCGTGCGCCGCAGCCACTCCAAGCTGGAGGCGGCTCCGGCCGCGAGCGCGTAGAGGGTCGGCTCGGGCATGGCGTCCCCCCCGGGCTGGTAGGGCCAGGCGCCTGCGGGGGTCCTCATGGACTCCAGCCAACTCAGCGCGTCTTGGCGAGGCACCGCGCCAGTCTAGACCACTGGGCCCCTTCGGATCCGCACGGGGTGGGAATCCGACCCCAGTGTGTCGCGTACGCCAAGGGGTCGAGTTCCAAGGCCCCCCTGTCGAATTCCCTCTGACATGACGAGATTCCAGGTACTTGCAGCGGGCACGAGGCTTGCCAGTACGTGCCGCGAACATCGACCGAAAAGGAGAACACCATGTTCGATGTCAATCACGTCACCCTCGTTGGCCGCCTCGGAGCGGACCCCGAGCTTCGTCAGACCAAGAACGGAAAGAGCGTCACGAGCTTCCGGCTCGCGACGTCCCGGCCCGTGCGAACCCCGGAGGGCTGGGATCGCGTCACCGAGTGGCACCGCTGCGTCGCCTGGGAGCGGCAGGCAGAGTGGGTCGCATCAGAGCTGAAGAAGGGCGACCCAGCTGCGGTCTCGGGCAGCGTCCGCTACTCGACCTGGTTCGACGATGGTGGCCAGAAGCGCCACTCGACGCAGATCCACGCCGAGACGGTCTCGTTCATGACGCGGAAGACCGAAACCGCCAAGCTGCCAGAGGTCAGCGTGGCGAGGGAGCCAGGAGAGCCTCCGTTCTAGAAAGACGATATTGTCGGCCACCCTGGCACGGAGGGTGGTCTTGCGCCGGTTCCTGGTCATCGAAGGCCTGATCGGGGTGGGCAAGACCACGCTCTGCAAGATCATCCAGGAAGAATGGGACGCGCGGCTCGTGCTCGAACCCTGGGCGGAGAACCCGTTTCTGGCTTCGTTCTACGAGGATCCCGAGCGCTTCGCCTTCCCGGCGCAGATGTTCTACCTGGCCAGCCGCTTCAAGCAGCAGCAGAACATTCGCCAGACCGACCTCTTCCACGGAATGGTCGTGGCCGACTACCTCTTCGAGAAGGATCGGCTCTTCGCCAAGCAGACCCTCAAGGGCGAGGAGCTGGAGCTCTACGACCAGTTCGCCGGCCTGCTGGGCGAGAGCCTCGCCAAGCCCGATCTCGTGCTCTTCCTCGATGCTCCGACCGAGACGATCCTCGATCGGATCGCCCGCAGGGCCATCGACAGCGAGCAGGTCATCTCTCCCGACTACCTCGACGCACTCCGCGAGCGTTACTACGACTTGTGGAGGACGTACACCGCGGCGCCGGTGCGCGTTCTTCACACGGAGACCATCGACTACGTCGACAACCCGGAGGACCAGCGGGCCATCCTCGATCAGATTCGAGGCTGGCTCGATCCCAAGAACGACCCCGGATCCCCTGCATCGGTGAACACCGAGTGGGAGGGTCAGGCCGAACTCTTCGCCGCGGGGTCCAACCAGGACGAGCAATGAAACGAAAGACGGCGTTGGACCTTCAGAGAATGAAGGCCGACAGGCAACGAATCGCAATGGTGACCGCCTACGACCACACCATGGCCCGAATCGTCGACGCGGCAGGCGTCGACATGGTCTTGGTGGGCGACAGCCTGGGCATGGTGATCCAGGGCCACCCCGACACCCTCAGCGTCAGCCTCGACGACATGGCCTACCACGGCCGCTGCGTCGCCCGGGGCCTGCAGCAGGCGCACCTGACCGTGGACATGCCCTTCATGTCCTACCAGGTGAGCGTCGAGCAGGCGCTCGAGAACGCGGGGCGGCTGGTGCGTGAGGGCAAGGCCCAGAGCGTCAAGCTCGAGGGCGGCGTGCGCACGGCCCCGGCCATCCAGCGCATCGTCGAGGCTGGAATCCCCGTGGTCGGCCACATCGGGCTCACCCCCCAGTCCATCAACCAGCTCGGCGGCTTTCGCGTCCAGGGGCGGGGAGATGCCGGCCGCGTGCAGCTGCTCGAGGACGCCCGCGCCGTCTGCGAGGCCGGCGCCTTCTGCGTCGTGCTCGAGATGGTCCCGGCGGCCCTCGCCGCCGAGGTGACCGAGCTGTTGCCCATCCCCACGATCGGCATCGGGGCTGGCGTGAAGTGCGACGGCCAGGTGCTCGTCTGCAACGATCTGTTGGGCTTCGACGGGGCCTTCAAGCCCCGGTTCGTGAAGCGCTTCGCCGAGCTCGAACAGCCGATGATCGACGCCGTCGCCACCTACGTCGGAGAGGTCCGAGAGGGCACCTTTCCGACCGATGAGCACAGCTTCCACCGCCGGCGCGGGCCGCAGAAGGTCGCAAAGATCTACTGATGCACACCCTCACGGAGGTCGCGGCGGTCCAGGCTCGCTGCCTCGCGTGGCGGGCCGAGGGCTTGGTCGTGGGCTTCGTGCCCACGATGGGTTTCCTCCATCGCGGGCATGCCTCGCTGATGGACCTGGCCGTCCAGCGCTGCGATCGCCTCGTGGTCAGCATCTTCGTCAACCCGATCCAGTTCGGCCCGGGCGAGGACCTCGACCGCTACCCGCGGGATCCGGAGGGTGACGCGCAGACCTGCGAGGAGCACGGTTGCGATCTGCTCTTTTCGCCAGTGAGCCTGTACCCCCCGGGCTTCTCGACGAGGGTGAGCCTCAGCGGGGTCACCGATGGGCTCTGCGGCGCCCGACGGCCGGGTCACTTCGAGGGCGTCACGACCGTGGTCGCCCGGCTCTTCGGCATCGTGCAGCCCCACGTCGCGGTCTTCGGCGAGAAGGACTACCAGCAGCTCCAGGTGCTGCGCGCGATGACCCGCGACCTCGCCATGCCGATCGAGATCCTCGGTGGTGCGCTGATCCGGGACGACGACGGGCTCGCGCTGTCCTCGCGCAACGCCTACCTCACGCCGAGGCAGCGACAGCAGGGCCTGAGCCTGCACCGCGCGCTTTTCGCGATGCGGTCCTCGGGCATCCGAGACGTCGAGGAGTTGAAAGCCCTCGGTGGAGCTCTCCTCGACGTCGACCGGATCGACTACCTGGATGTCGTGGATGCAGAGGATCTGGGCCCGCTGGACACGGTCGATCGCCCTGCGCGTGCGCTCGTCGCCGCGTTCGTCGGCGAGACGCGCCTGATCGACAACGTCGGCCTGTAGTGGACGCCTCCACCTGGGTCATCGTGGGCGTCGCGGCGCTCCTCGGCATCAACCGGCTCATCTGGGTCGGCAAGCGCCATCGGCGCATCCGCTTCTTCGGGATCCAGCTCCTCAACATCCTCGGCGCCTGCTACATGATCCTGTGGGGTGTGCCCCAGTTCACGGGCCAGCTGCAAGTAGCCAACTGGGTGCTCGCGGCTGTGATCGTCTTCCACGCCGTCCAGAACAACCGCCGCGTCCAGCGCGAGGCCCAGGAGGCCAGCGACGACGACACGGACGAGGACGACGCCCGTCGGGCCGCCGTAATGGCCCGGCTCAAGGGTGAGGCGGACGAGGACGATGAGTAGACGGGTTAAGGTCCGAGACTTCGGAGGCTGAACAGGTGCTGCTGCTGTCGCTGCTCTTGACCGAGCCCCAGGCGGGCTACTCCGAGGGGAGAAGCTGCGTGAACTCGCAGATCGCGGACTCCTACCTCGACGGTTGGCGGCTGCGGACCGCCGGCGCGTTCGAGATCGAGGAGAGCGACACGCGCTACTACCTGGTCACGCTCGCCTCGACGATCGAGTACAAGATCCTCGCCTGCAGTGACGACGCGGCCGAGCAGATCCAGCTCGTGGTCTACAACGACTCCGGCCGCGTGCTCGAGGTGACCGAGCCAGATGGCCGCGGCGCGGACATGACCTTCTCCCCGCCGAAGAGCGGGAGCTACTTCGTGGGCGCCCGGGTGGTCCAGATGGCGGACATCGCGGAGCCCGAGACCCGCAAGGAGAAGCGCGAGGCCAAGAAGTCGGGCGCGCCAAAGGTCGGCGTCGGCCTGGGGATCATGTACCGGTAGAGGCGTCGATGACCGCGATGATCTCGTGGTCCTCCAGGACCCGGTTGGTCGCCTTGGCGTGCTCGAAGATCGTGCTGGCGAGCTCGTCGGTGGGCTCGTAGCCGTGGCTCAGGAGCCAGGCGTGCACGTTGGACATGCCGCTGTAGTGGCCGACCTCGATGGTCTGGCGCAGGCCGAACCAGCCCGCTGGCACCCCCGAGTAGATGCGGTCCGCGAGCCAGGCGTCGCCGCGGTTCTGGGCCTTGACGACCGCGGCGGCGTGCACGCCGGTGCCCGTGCGGAAGGCATCGCGTCCGAACACCGGGTAGCTGACCGGGATCTGGACCTCGCAGGTCCTTGCCGCGATCTCGACGAGCTGCGCCAGCGACGAGAGGTCGCCCTGGTGCACCCCGAGCAGCTTCAGGTTCACCAACAGCTGGTCGATCGAGGTGTTGCCGACGCGCTCGCCCATGCCGAGCACCGTGCCGTGGACCCGGTCGACGCCCGCTTCGATGGCGACCAGGGCGTTGCTCAACGCGTGCCCCCGGTCGTTGTGGCCGTGCCAGTCCAGTCGAGCCGAGTGACCCTCGCTGCGCATGATGTTGCGAGCGAAGCGGACGAGGTTGTGGACGCCGTTGTGGGTCGCGTGACCGACCGTGTCGCAGAGGCAGAGGCCGTCGGCGCCCTCTTCCAGCGCCGCTCGGAACAGGCGGGCAAGCAACCTGGGGTTGGAGCGCACCGTGTCTTCTGTGACGAAGGTGCAGGGAAGACCGGCGTCCTTGGCCATCTTCACTGCCGTGCGGGTGCGCTGCTCGAGCAGGGCGGCGTCCCAGCCCTCGGTATACAGCCGGATGGGCGAGGCGCCGAGGAAGGCCATGACCTCGATCGGCATGCCGACCTTCTGGCTGATCTCGATGATGGGCCGGATGTCGTTCGGGTGGGTCCGGGCCGCGCACTGGGCCTTGATCGACAGCCCCTCTTCCCGGATCATCGCCGCCATGATGGTGCAGTCGTCGACCGCGCGCTGCCCCGCACCGGGGAGGCCGATGTCGATGTTGTCCACCCCGAGCCCGGAGAGCAGCCGGATGATCTGCTTCTTGGCGTCGATCGGCGGATCTGTCACCGATGGGCACTGGATGCCATCCCGCAGGGTCTCGTCGCAGTACTCCGGTCGCGACAGGGGCGGAGTGTGGGTGTCGCCCTCGACGTTCCAGTCGTAGATCAGGTCGCTCTCGGAGAGCTGCGTGTCCGACATGGTCTCTCCTGCCAGGTTCAGAGGGCTGCGATCACGGCGTCCCCGACCTCGGTGGTCGTGAGGGTGCCCCCCAGCTCGGGGGTGATGAGGTCGTGCGAGAGGCAGTGGCGCACCGCCAGCTCCAGCTCCTGCTCCAGCTCGGGGTGACCGAGCCATGACAGCAGCATGCCGGCGGAGAGCACGGCGGCGAGGGGGTTCGCCTTTCCCTGGCCCGCGATGTCCGGAGCCGAGCCGTGGACCGGCTCGAACATTGCGATGCCAGCCTCGGGGTTGAGGTTGCCAGAGGCCGCGAGCCCGATGCCACCTTGGAGCTGGGCGCCGAGGTCGGTGACGATGTCGCCGAAGAGGTTGTTCGTGACTATGACCTCGAAGCGCTCGGGAGCGCGAACCATCTCCATCGCGAGGACGTCTATGAAGAGGTGGCTCGCTTCGATGTCCGGATGCTCTTCCGCCACGCTCTTGAACACCCGCTGCCAGAGATCGTGACCATGACGCATCGCGTTGGACTTGTCGGACATGCAGACCCTGGAGAGGCCCCGGGTCGTCGCGAAGTCGAAGGCCGCGCGCACGATCCGTTCCACGCCCTTGCGCGTGTTGAGCTCGGCTTCGATGGCGATCTCGTCGGGGGTGTCGCGCTTGAACTGGCCGCCCACGCCTGTGTAGAGCCCCTCGGTGTTCTCCCGGAAGACCGTGAAGCAGAGGTCGTCGGGGCCCTTGCCCTTGAGCGGGCAGTACCGCGCGTCCAAGAGCCGGCAGGGCCGGAGGTTGATGTAGAGATCGAGCTGGAAGCGCATTCCGAGCAGGATGTCCTTCGCGTGGACGCTGCTCTCCACGCGGGGGTCGCCGAGGGCGCCGAAGAGGATGGCGTCGTACCCCCTCAGCCCGTCCATCTCTGCTGGGGTGATGGTGACGCCCGTCCGCAGGTACCGCTCCGCGCCGTAGTCGAGCTCTTCGAAGTCCAGCCCGAGCCCGTCGCGGGCGTCGAGGTGCCGAAGGACCCGCACACCCTCTGCGCTGACCTCGTGCCCGATGCCGTCTCCGGGTATGACCGCGACGCGGGGCATATGCACTCCGAGGTGGGCCGTTGTCTATCGCAGAGGAGTTTCCATGGCCATCCCGGCGCGTTGACGGCGCTCGATCCTGGTGCGAGGATCCAAGCCTCATGAGCGCGTGGCAGGTGAAGACCGAGGCGGGCAACCGCAAGGTCGAGGACATTGAAGCGCTTCGCGCCCTCGTGGTCACCGGCGATGTCCTCGCCGACACGAAGGTGCGAAAGGGAACCCGGGGCCGTTGGCGCCTCGCCGGGGACGTGCCCGAGCTCGTCGACTGCTTCCCGACCGATGCTGATGACGAGGACGACCCCTGGGCAGCCTGGGACGACGAGCTCGACGAGGACGTTCGGGACGAGGTCACCAGCGGGGCGGACGAGACCGAGGAGGTCCCGGATTCCACCGTGGACGACGACTCGAGCATCGAGGTCTCGGTCGATGACCTGGTGGCCGAGCGCCCGAAGCTCACCGGTGACAAGAAGAAGAAGGCGGCGAAGCCTCCAGAGGTCGGAGACCGCAAGGAGCCGAGGGTCGTGGTCGACAGCAAGGCCGAAGCGCCTCAGGAGAAGGCCCCGCCTCCCCCCGAGCGGGGCATGGTGATCGACTTTCCGGAGGGCGGACGCCGCCGGACGCGGCCTGTGCGCACCTCCGCCCAGCCCGCCGCGCGTCACGACGCGGCTGCGGAGCCTCGCAGGCGCCCCCAGCCGAGCCCCCTCGACAGCATTCGCGGGCGCTACTTCGGCTACCTGTTCTTCGTCGCGGTCGCCTGCCTCGGCGTCGGCATCGGGGTCTGGTACATCTGGTCTGTCGCTACCTGGAGCAGCTCTGATCCGCTGGGTCACAGCCTCGGACGCGAGGCCCCCAAGACCGTCGCGGAGACCGTGGTCGAGCCCGTCGTGCCCTTCGAAGAGCCCGCCGAGGAGGGTGATGCGCTCCAGCCGGTGCTCGAGTCGCTGAAGGCGGAGATGGTCCACGAGATCGCCGAGCTGCCGCCCAACGACATCACTTCGCTCGAGGACGCCACGTTCTTCGAGCTGATGAAGCTGGTGAACGTGAAGGAACAGGACATCGAAGTCCTCACCTGGGGGCCGGATGGCATGCCGGAGCAGGTGGCCTTCGAGGTCAAGCTCCGGACGGCCGGAGACCCACAGCGCGAGCTCGGTGCGGTGGCGCTGGTCTATGGCAAGTACGTCGACCACTACGAGTTCATCGTGCGGGGCTTCAACGTCACGCGGGTCGACGAGGCGGCAGGGACGGCCGGAACCTACACCATCGACCCAGACAAGGCCGTGAGCCTCTACCGGGACGAGATCGGCCTCATGGAAGCGCTCTCCGACTAGCAGGAGCGCGCGGAGCTACATGCCCGCGCGGGTGGCCTGCTGGAGAGCCTCGATGCTGCGTACGATCGCCGCGGCTGGGGGAGCCCCGCGGTTCGCCAGGCGGATCTTGCGCTCCGGGTTCACCAGGTAGACCGTGCGCAGGACCAGCGTCGAGAAAGGCAGGTGGAGCGCTGCCTTGAACTGGCGGGCGACGACTCCACCCCGGTCGGTGAGGAGGGGAAACTCCAGATCGAGCTTGCGGGCGAAGGCCTCGTGGCTGTCCGCTTCTGCGGGGTTGACGCCGTAGACCCTGGCGCCCAGCTCGCCCAGGCGCCCGTGGAGTTCTCGGTAGTCACGAAGCTGGGCGGTGCAGCCTGGCGTGTCGTCCATCGGGTAGAAGACCATCACCGTCCACTTGCGGTTGTTGTGGCGGTGCCAGCTGCCGTCCCAGCTCTGGAGGTGCCACTCCGGCACCGTCTCGCCCTCGGCGAGCAGCGGCGGGTAGATCCTGCGCTTGAGCGCTTCCTTGACCGGGGTCGGCAGTGCGCCCCTGAGCTCTCTGATCATGCGAGATGTCTAACCAGCTCCAAGAGCCCGGCTTCGAAGCGCGCCTCTCGATCCACACCAGCGAGGTCGTCGCAAGCCACCAGCCGATCCCGCTCCAGGGTGGTCTGGCCACAGAAGACCCAGGCGTCAGCTGCACGCCCGAGCACCTCTCCGACGACCTTGCCCTCCAGCGAGGTCGGGTCGAAGCGACCTTCGCCGGTGAGGACGAGTTCGTGGTCGTGTATGTGCCGGTCGAGCTCGAGTGCCCGGGCAGCGGCAGCGGCGCCAGCGACGATCCGGGCGCCGAGGAGGGCCTCGAGGGCCCAGCCGACCCCTCCGGCGGCGCCTCCGTAGACGCGGTCCACCGCCAACTCCGGGAGCTCGTGGCGGCGTCTCCAGGCAGAGACGACCTCGTGCCAGTGGGCGAGGCCATGGCTCACGCGCTCGATGCTCAGCTCGTCAGCCCCCTTTTGAGGCCCGAAGACACGGGCGCTCTCGAGAAAAGGGGTCCGAACGTCGGCCCAGACCTGGACGACTCGGCCGGAAAGTGGCGGTGCTCCGCGGATCGCCTCGACGCGCTCCAGGTCGGCTGCTGAAGGAAGGGGCGTATCGACCCCCTCCAGCACCAGCCCGAGACCCTTCGCCAGGCCCAGGCCGCCATCCATCGTCCCGCTCCCGCCGAGGCCGACCACGAAGGGCCCATCGGTGTTCGAGTTCAGGCGCCTGAGCGCTTGCCCGAGCCCGATCGAGGAGGCGGTGAGCGGGTCCTCGCACCAGCGCGAGCCGATGGCCCTGGCGCTCTCGAGGAAGGTGTGGCCGGCCATCTTCAAGGCGAGCGGGCGCACGTCCTGGCCGCCGGGCCCCGTGACGGCGAGCGGGAGAGTTCCGGAAGACAGCGACTTGAGCGCCAACGCGGCCCCTTCGCCCCCGTCGGTCAGGGGGAGCTCGGTGACGAAGTGTCCGGCCTCGCGCAAGGCCTCTGCGGTGCGCCGGGCGATGGTCGGGGCAGACGCGAAGCCGCCCCAGCTGTCAGGCGCGACCAGGACCTTCACGGCAGGCGCTGAAACAGGGGGCTGTCGGAGGGGACCCAGCGATGCAGGCGGGCGCCCAGCACCAGGGGTCTCTCACGCAGCTCGTCGCTCGTTCGCGCACCGGAGAGCAGGTAGGCCAGCCGGAGCTCCGCGATGACCTGGCGCAGGCGGGCGTCCAGCGCATCGATCCCTCCCTGGGCCAGGGCCTGAAGGAGCGGTCGAGCCATGCCGGCACAAGTGGCTCCCAGTGCGATGGCGCGCGCCACCGAGAGGCCGCTGTCCACGCCTCCGGTCGCGCAGATCGACAACCCGAGGCCGCTCAGCTGCGCCACGCTCGCCGCGGTGGGGATGCCCCAGTCCCAGAAACAACGACCGAGGGCAGCCTGGTCGTCCTGCGCCCGCAGGGTCTCGACGCCGACCCAGCTGGTACCCCCGGCCCCGGAGGTGTCGACGTGCTCGACGCCGATGGCCGCCACACGCTCGCCGACGCTGCGGGACAGCCCACAGCCCGTCTCCTTCACCACCACGGGCACGTCGAGCTCGGCGACGAGTCGTGCCAGGGTCTCCAGTCCGCCCCGGAAGTCCCGATCGCCCTGGTGTTGGATGGCCTCCATCGCCGGGTTGAGGTGCACGACCAAGGCGTCAGCGCCGCAGCGATCGACCATGCGCGCGAGCTCCGCGCTTGGCGTACGGTGGGCCTGCACGGCGCCGATGTTGCCGAGCACGAGCGCCGTCGGCGCGACATCGCGGATGTGGTAGCCGGCCTCGATGCCTTCCGCGAGCAGGGGCCTCTGGCTGCCGAAGCCGAAGCCGATGCCGTGCTCCTCGGCCATGAGCGCGAGGTCCCTGTTGATCGCCTCGGCTTGTTGGGTGCCCCCCGTCATCGCCGCGATGAACAGCGGCGCGCGGAGCTCCTTGCCGCAGAAGGTCGTGCCCAGGTCGACGTCGCCCGCGGCCATCTCCGGAAGGGCGTCGTGGATCAGTTCGACCTCTTCCAAGAGCGTCGTCTTGCCTCGGAAGGCGACCTCGTCTGTCTCGCAGAGCTCGAGGTGCTCGGACTTGCGGGCTGAGATCGCGCCGGTCTTGTCGTCGTCAGGCATCGTCGCTCACCCCGTCAACGATCCTCACCGGGACCGGGAGCAGTCCCTCTAACGCGCAGGCTGCGGCGAAGGCCTCGCGTGTCGCCGAGGGCAACAGCGCGACCGCGACGTCGCCGCCGCCTGCCCCCGAGGGTTTGGCGGATCCGCCATGCAGCTCGGCGAGCTCGTGGATTCGCCGGTGACCCTCTGTGAGGTAGTCGATGCCTGCCATCTCGCCCATCTCGCAGAGGAGCCGGAAGGCCTCTCTCAGCGCTTCGATCGGGGCCTGGGCGAAGCCCTCGACGAGGGCGGCGCTGGCGTCGACGAAGGCCTCTCGGGTCGCCCACTGCTGGTAGCGCCGGACCCGCGGACCGGTGGATGCGCTCCTTCCGGACCACACGGCCAGCAGCTCCGGCTCCTCCAGCCGCTCGCCGATGAGTTCGCCCTGGTAGCGACGCAGTCCGCCGGTGGCCGACGCCCGCACGTCCACCCCCGAGCCGGAGCCCTGGACCGCTCGATGGATGCGCACCATCTGCTCGACATCGGTGCAGCCCCCGGCCACGGCCGCGGCGACCACCGCGGCGGAGCTGCCGCCGAAGCCGCCCTTGTCGGGGAGCTCCGGCGCGTTCCAGTCGGAGAAACGGTACGAGGCGCGGGGAGCGTCGATGGCTCCGAGGGCTGCCCGCACGAAGGTGTCGTCACCAGGGGTCTCGATGCAGTCGCCCTCTGAGACGGCGCAGGCCACGCCCCGGTCGACAGCCGCCACGATGGCGGGAGCTCCGTCCAGCACTGCGTACTCGCCGAGGACGAAGAGCTTGCCCGGCGCTCGGACGACGCGCGCCCTCACACGAGACGAGGTGGGCCCCCTGGCGCCAGGATCTCGACTTGCTGGACGAAGGTGCCGAGGGTGTGAGCTACCCGCCCCGCGTCGTGAGCCTCGCAGAGCACCTTCATGTTCGGCCCCGCGTCCATGGTCCACCAGGCACCCACGCCCTTCGACCGCAAGCCCTCGATCGCGTCCATCAGCGCCACCGAGGCTCCCCGCCAGTACCGGATGGGCGGGTCGCTGGTCATCATGGTCGCGTGCATCTTCAGGGTGGAGCGCTCCATCGCGGCTCCGAGCGCCCCCAGGTCCTTGTCGAGGACGCCCTGGCGAGCCTGCGACAGGTCCCGCTCGTAGCTGGCGACCCACGCGGCGTACATCGGACTCGTCGCCATCGTTCGGAGCATGCCCTCTGTGGAGCCCACCTTCTTCCGGCCGCCGTGGACGACGGCGACGACCATGCGCACGTCCCAGTGCTCGGGCGGCGCCAGGTGGACCCCGTGGGAGTCGTTCCCGTCCGGCTCGCTGCCTCGGCGCCACTCGACCCAGCCACCCCAGATGCTGCGACAAGCGCTGCCGGAGCCGCGGCGCGCCAGCACGGAGAGCTCCTCTGGCGTGAGCTCGTGACCTCCCTCCGCCATCGCCGCGACCGTCAGCGCCGAGAACGCGGAGGAGCTGGAGGCGAGACCAGCGGCGGCTGGGAAGTTGCTCTCGCTGACGACCTGGGCCGGCCTTCGACCTGGCAGGATGAGGTCGAGGTGCTCGAAGACGCGGAACGCCTCGCCGCCGGTGACCGTTCGGCCATTGATGACCAGCAGGTCCATCTCGACGCCGAGATCCACCCGAGTCCGGGTCTGGAACTTGTCCAGCGTGAGCGAGATCGAGGACGTCGACGGGAGGTTGAGCTCCCGGTCCCTCTTGCCCCAGTACTTGACGAGGGCGATGTTCGGATGGGCGATCGCGGTAGCCATCAGGGTTCCGTCGCGTGGGCGTCCTGCCCCCCGCAGGGGATCGTGCAGCGAAATGCGTGGATACCACGCGCTCGGGCGGCGCGGAGTGTGTCTTGTCCTCCGCCGGGGCAGAGGGCCAGGACCACCCCTCCTCCTCCGGCCCCGGAGAGCTTGGCTCCCAGTGCCCCGTTGCGGCGCGCGAGACCCACGAGCTCGTCCAGCTTCGGGGTGCTCACGCCGATCGCGGCGAGGTGCGCGTGGGCCTCGTCCATGGCCTCCCCGAGGGCGCGAGCGTCGTCGAGGTGGGGGAGGGAGCGCTCGACGAGCTCGCCGAGTCGATCGAGCACCGGGTCTATGGCCGGACGGCGCGCGGCGACACCCGCGACGAGCTCTGCTGTGTTTCCCGCGGTCCCGGAGTCGAGGACGACCACCGTGCTCGGCGGCATCGAAACGGACCTGGGCTTCTTCCCGCGCCGGTAGACCAGCGCACCTTCAGAGGCCGAGACCGCGTGGTCGATGCCGCTGGGCTGTCCGTGGAAGATCTGCTCCAGCGCAAAGCCCTCGGCGTGCAGCCAGGTGAAGTCGGGCTCGATGCCCTCCAGCGCCGCGCGCAGTCGCAAGAGGGCGATCGAGAGCGAGGCGGACGAGCCCATGCCCCGCCCGATCGGGAGGTCGGTGGCGATGTCGACCCGGTAGCCCCGGCTCGGGAGCGCCAGCGCAAGGGCGGCGTCGAGGCGGTCGTCACGGATCGCGCTCTCCCCGAGCACGGTGAGCCCCTCGTGGGGCCGGAGCGTCACGGTGGTGCGCAGCGACACGGCGGCGGCAAGCGCGCGGTGACCGTAGACCACCGAGTGTTCGCCAAGGACGATGAGCTTGCCGGGGGCCGAGGCCCTCACTGCAGCTCTGCCAGGATGCGCCGGGCCCGCTCGACGGAGAAGTCCTGCGCCTCGAAGAGCCCCGCGGCGACTCGGGGGACCTGGTCGGGGCGGGCTCCGGCGCTGGCCGCCACGGCTCGAGCGTGCATGCGCATGTGGCCTTGCTGGATGCCCTCTGTCGCCAGGGCGCGCAGCGCACCGAGGTTCTGCGCGAGTCCAACCGCGGCCATCAGCGCCGCGAGGTCACGGGCCTTGGTCACGCCCATGAGCTCGAGGTTCGACTTCGCCGTGGGATGAACGCGAATCGGACCGCCGACGGTGCCCACCTGGAGCGGGAGCTCGAGCTCCCCAGTGAGCATGCCGTCCTCGACCGTCCAGCGGGAGAGGCTGCGGTACTGCCCGTCCCGAGAGGCCCAGGCGTGGGCGCCGGCTTCGATGGCTCGCCAGTCGTTGCCGGTGGCGATGGCGACGGCGTCGATGCCGTTCATGATGCCCTTGTTGTGGGTGGCGGCCCGGTGGGGGTCGGCGTAGGCGAAGCGGTAGGCCGCGGCGATGCCCTCTGCGACCTCCTCGCCGCCGAGGTCACCGTGGTCGAGGTGCTCCGGGCGCAGCCGGACCCTGGCCCTGGCCAGGCGCCTGTCCGCCAGGTTCGAGAGGATGCGCACGCCGACGCGCTCGCCTGTGATGCGCTCGACGGCGGGGGCGAGACGTTCGGCGATGGTGTTCACCATGTTGGCGCCCATCGCATCCACGCAGTCGAGGTGGAAGTGGAGGACGACGAAGGTCTCCGGCGCTTGACCGGGCTCGTCGTAGCGCACGAGATGGACGTCCATGCCGCGCAGCCCGCCGCCGCGCTCTTCGAGCCGGGGATGAACGCCCCTGGCAAGGGGCTCGAGCTCGCAGATGCCCTCCCGCAGCCGTTCCGCGGCAACTCGGACGTCTCCCTTGCAGATGACCTGCACCTGCCCGGTCATGACGCTGTCGTCGGCCTCTGCGTGGATGCCTCCGGCCGTCCGCGTCAAGCGGGCCATGTTCGACACCGCGGCCACGACGCTGGGCTCCTCGACGACCATCGGCACGACCACGTCCCGACCATTCACGAGGAGGTTGATGCCCACAGCGTTGGGCAACCCGAAGGTGCAGATGACGTTCTCCACCATCAGGTCGGCGGTCTTCAGGTCGAGCGAGGCGCTCCGGTAGCTCTCCAAGTCGATCCCGAGCGCCTCCTCGAGAGCGCCGAGACGGGCCTCGGGGGGGAGCCGGTAAAAGCCGGGGATGCGACTGCCCATTGGGCGCGAGATAGCAACCGTGGCCGCCCAAAGCAAGGGTGGAGACGCCCGTGATAGCGTGGCGGAGTGGCTCTGATCGCACTGCTGGCGGCCTGTGGGCATCGCGCTGACGACTCCGTCGACACCGCGTCCGTCGACTCCAACGACACCGGGGACCTGCCCCCGCTGGAGCGCCAGACGGGTGAGGAGGTGCTCGGCGGCGACTACTGGACCGGCGACGCGGGGGACGGTCTGGGCGCCGTGATGTTCGTCGGTGAGACCGCATGGTTGTCGGCGGCTCAGCGCGACGGCGGGGTCGGGGCGGTCTGCCACGCGGGGGAGACAGGCCCCGTCGAGCCATGCTGGACCGGCCGGACATCGAGGGGATTCCTCGGCAACAGCGTCGCGGCCCATGGTGACCACCTGGCCGCTGGCGCTTTCTGGGACGACACGGGGGGGAGCTGGGCCGGCTCGGTGTTCCTCCTGGATGACGCCGGAGGCTCGGCGGAGGACGCCTCGGCCACCTGGAGTGGCACCGGCGGCGACTACGCTGGCTCCTCTCTCTCCGTTGGCGACCTGACCGGAGACGGCGGCGAGGACCTCGCGGTGGGCGGTTTCGCGGCGGGCGCCAACTCCGTCGGAAGGATCTGGCTCGTGGACGGCTCTGGTGGATCTCTGGAGGACGCCTCCGACCTGGTGGAGGGCAGCGTCGCTGACGGTTGGCTCGGAATGGACTCCTCCGTGGGCGACGTGGACGGCGACGGGCAGGACGACCTCTTCGCCGGCGCGGTCGGAGAGAACGCCGAGGCTGGAGCTGCGTACCTCTTCCTCGGCCCCATCGCCGGCACCGTGGTCTCTGGCGACAGCGACGTGCGCGTCTACGGGGAGGCGACCTTCGGCTACGCGGGCAAGTCAGTCGCCCTCGGGGACGTCGACGGGGATGGTCTCGACGACCTCGCGGTGGCCGAGTCGGACATCGACCGTGTCCACCTGATCCTCGGACCTGGCGACAGCGGGCCTCTGTCGGGGTCCGACGCCAGCATCTCGGGCGCGGGACGCTTCGGTTTCTCGCTGGAGTCCGAGGACCTGGACCGCGACGGCTTCGCCGACCTCGCTGTCGGCTCGACGCGCTTCGAGGAGACAGGCGCCGCCTTCGTCTTCTACGGCCCGTTCTCGGGAGAGCTCACCCACGAGGACGCCGACTGGACGCTCCTGGGCGAGGCCGCCAGCGACAAGGCTGGCATCGAGGTGCAGATCTTCTCGAACCAGCTGTTCGTGGGGGCGTCTGGCCCGGAGGATGGCGCAGGCAGGGTCTACCGCCCGTAGATTCGCGGGACCTTCATCCGGCCTCTTCGGTGATCGCCTGGGAGGCATAGAGCTGGTCGATCAGTCCGCTGTACCGTGTCGCCACCACCTGGCGCTTGACCTTGCGGGTGGGTGTCAGGGTGCCCTGTTCGACCCCCAACCGCTCCGGGAGGAGCGCCCAGGCCCGGACCTGCTCGAAGGGTGCGAGCTCGCGGTTGGCGGCCTCGACCAGCGGCTCTATGTCTGCCTCCTCAGCGGCCTGGATCAGCGCGACACAGAAGGGCCGGTCGTGCCCGAAGAGCACAGCTCGGACGATGCCCGGGTGCGCCTCCAGGAGGTCCTCGACCCGCCGGGGCGCGACACGCTTCCCGGACAGCAGACGCAGCATGTCCGCCCGGCGCCCGCTGATCGTGAGGAAACCCTCGCTGTCGAGGTGCCCCAGGTCGCCGGTGTGGAGCCAGCCGTCCTCGAGGGCCCGTGCCGTGGCCTCGGGCAGTCCGTGGTAGCCGCGCATCACCCCGCTTCCGCGCAGCAGGATCTCGCCATCCTCGGCGATCCGGACGTCGACGCCGACCAGTGGCAGGCCCACGGTGCCGAGCTTGAACCGCTCGAGCCGGTTCACGAAGGTCGCCGCGGAGGACTCGGTGAGGCCGTAGCCCTCCATGATCGGCATGCCGGCGGCCAGGAAGCGCTCGGCGACGGTCTCGGACAGCGGCGCAGCGCCCGAGATGAAGACGCGGACGCGACCCCCGAAGCGCTCGCGCATGCGGCTGAACACCAGGCGCTCGGCGAGCTTGTAGCGCGTACTCAGGAGGGCGCCGGGGCGCTCGCCGCGCTCCCGGAGTCGAGCGACCTCCACTCCGAGAGCGACGGAGTCGTCGAAGGCGCGTCTCATCAGGGCGCCGCCGGATCTGCCTTCGTTCTCCAGCATCTCCCACGACTTCTCGAAGAAACGGGGTACGGCCGCCATGATGGTCGGGCGGATCGCGCGCAGGTTGTGGGCGAGGTCCTCCAGCGAACCGTCCACCGCGGTGGGCGCGCCAGCGCGGATGCTGGCGATGGCGAGCACCTTCGCGAAGGCGTTGGCCAGCGGCAGGTAGAGGAAGTGCACGTCGTGCGGGCCCATGAAGCCGAGCTTCTCGATGGCCTCGCCCTCGAAGACCCAGCCGCCGTGGGTGAGCTCGACGCCCTTCGGTCGACCGGTCGTGCCAGAGGTGTACAGGATGGTGGCGACCTCGTCGCTGCCGATGTCCTCCGCCTTGCAGCTGTGCCCCTGTCCGAGGCGCGTGAGCTTCTCTGTGCCGATGACGCGGGACTGGCGTCCCTGTCCCTCGAAGAGCACGAAGGTGTCCAGCTCGCAGAGGGCCGCGAGGCGCTCTGCTTGCTCCCTGTGCTCGACGAAGCAGAGCCTGGCCCCGCTGTCGGAGAGGATGTGTGTCCAGTCCTCCTCTGGCGCGCTCGGGTAGATGGTCGTCGCGATCGCCCCGCAGCGGAGGATCGCCATGTCGGCGATGAGGAACTCGGGGCGGGTCGAACTGAGGATGGCGACCACGTCGCCGGGCCCCACACCCAGGGCGCGCAAGCCCGCCGACCACTCCTCTGCCATCCGGCCGCACTGGCCCCAGGTGAGTGAATACCAGCTGCCGGCGCGGCGGCCATAGAGACCCTCGGCGTCCGGGGTCGAGGTCACGCGATGCTCCCAGATCCCGACGACGCTGTCGAAGCTGGCCGAGCGCTTCATGGCTTGCCGTAGGTCCGGCGCAGGTAGTCGACGATCTCGGCGCTCTCGAACATCTCGGCGCCGGTGTTGGGATCCAGCAGGTAGGGCACCATCATGCGCCCGCTCCGCTGGACGAAGGCCGGGCGCGAGGGGCTCCTCTTGCCGACGTTGTGGAGGATGTGCGGCAGCTCCAGCGCGCTGAGCTCCTCGCGCACAAGGCGGCAGAAGGGAGAGATGTCGAATGACCAGAGCTCGAGGGGCAGCGCGGGCTCCCTCGAGGGCCGCGCGCTGTACCCGAAGCCCGGCCGGAACAGACCCGCGAGGCTGCAGAGCAGGTTCGTCAGCGGCCCCAAGCGCAACATCAGCGGGGGCGCCGTGACGCCGTAGTTCCGGTAGAGGTGGGCGACGATGTCGTTGGACTCCCACATCGCCTCGCCGGTGTTGTCGTCGACGAGGAAGGGGAACATGCTCTTGCCCCTGGCCACCACAGCAGGCCGGAAGCGCTCACCGCCCTTGGGACAAGGACGGATCTCCACCTCGAGGTCCAACATCGTCAGGGCCTCGCGCACCTTTCGGCAGTAGGGGCAGGCCTCGAACTCGTAGAGCACGAAGCGCTGCTCTGGTCGCGGCCCAAGCTGGCCGACGTACATGCCCATCGGCCAGCGCGGCACGCAAGCGAGGCTCGAGCTCGCGACCTGGAGTGCCCGCATCAGCCGCCGCTGTAGGTGGCGGTGAAGTTCAGCGTGAAGCCACAGGGGATCGTCAGGCCGGCGGTCGTCGCCACCTCCTCGCAGTCCTCTCCGGCGCAGGTGGTCTCGACGACCTGCTGCCCGCTCATGGTGTTCTCGTCCGAGAAGCTCCCCATCGGGGTGGCGGTGCCGGTGATGATCGCGTCCCATTCCGGATCGAGGTCGCTGGCGTCGATCGTGAGCACCGTCTGGGTGTCACAGCTGAAGTCCATCTCGGAGAGCGCGCAGGTGAAGGTCTGGACACCCTCGTCGCCCTGCACGGTGACCGTGAAGGCCCCTTCGCCAGCATCGGCCAGCGTGATCGTGCTCCCGCCGGGGGCGCCGGTGTCGTCGTCCTCGAAGTTGCAGGTGTCGTCGGTCGTCTCGCCGTCGACGGTCAGCCAGTCGCCCCAGGTGGGCGCGAAGGGCTCCGGCTCCGAGTCATGGGTGACCTCGCTGTCGTCGGTCGATGCGCTGTCGTTGTCCTTGTCGCCACAAGAGAGCGCGAAGAGCAGGCGGATCATGGTGTCTCCTCCTTGATGATCGGGGATCTGCTATCGCAGTCGAACAGAGCGGGAGCGCTACAAGCTCCGGCCTCTGGGCTGACCGCCTCTGCTGCGTAGAGCCGACCGGTGGGCATCGCATCCGTGCAGGCGGTCGGGCCGAGCCACCAGACCTGCATGCCCTCGCGTTCGTAGGCGAGCTGAAGCGGCGCCGGGAGCTCCGGACCGATCCACATCGTGCGCCACGCAGCGGCGTCGAAGCGCTCCGCGCAGTAGTCGAGGTCCACGCTGTGACGAGGCCAGCGCAGGTAGAGGTTCGGCCCGTTGTCCCGGCCTCCCAGGGCCCACGATCCGCTCTGTTCCTTCATCCACATGGTGAGGTCCTGGAGGCGCACCTGGGTCTGGGCTTCAGCGCGCACGGCGTCGATGTGCCGGGGAGCCTCGCGTATTGTGAAGCACGCCACCAGGGCACCGAGCAGCCAGATGAGCCTCGATCTGGAAGCGACGATGCCGAGGGCGGCGACCGGCAGGAGGACAGCCGTGTGTCGGTCCTGGGCGAAGAAGAACAAGAGCAGCGGTAGCGGGGCCAGCGCGATGAGGGCTGTGGGCCGGCCAGCTCGGTAGAAGCCGATCGCGCCCAGCACGATGAGCAGGTGGTGGTCGCCGTGTTCTCGGAGCAGGTGGAAGAGGAGGTCGGCCCACACGCGCAGCGCGCCGCGGCTCCAGTCCGTGCCTACGGTCTGTGCCCACGGCGGCGGCTCGGCGCCGAAGGGCGTCGTGCGCAGGGGCATGGCGAGACGCTCGGGCAACAGCTCACCCAGTCCGGCGACCAGGGCGGCGCCGAGAACGAGGACGAGCAGGGCGGCGCCGATGGTCCACCTGCGATCGCGCCGCGCCAGGAGCGCCAGGCAGGCGGCTGGGAGCACGACCAGCCCGTGCTCGCGAGTGGCCGCGAGCAGCGCCGCGAGGAGCACCAGCGGCCAGGCGCGGCCTGTGTCTTCGAGGTGGAGCGCGGCTGCCAGGACCATGAGCAGGAGGAGCTGTGTGAGCGCGTCCGGTTGCAGTTGGACTGCCTGGACCAGCACGTCGGGGACGAGCAACACCGCCACCGCGACCGGGGCGACCTCGAGTCTCTGCGAGAGCCGGACCAGCAACACGCCGACCCCGGTGAAGGCGGCGATGGAGACGATGCCTCCGGTCCACCAGGGCAGAGCGAAGACCGAGAGCAGGGCCAGGATCGCCGGGTAGAGGGGCTGCACCCCGCCGAGTTCGCTGGCCGCGAGACCCCACATCGCGGCGTCGGGGCCCAGCGGGACGGCCAGCCCGAGCAGCTCGCGCAGTCCGACCGACAGGGCGGTCAGGATCGCCCACGCCGCGAGGCTAGTAGGGAGGTTCCTTGCCATCGGCGACGAGGTGGCAGGCGGCCGAGTGGCCCTCTTCCACCACCACGGTCGGCGGCGGCTCGTGCCTGCACTTGTCGGTGACGTAGGGACACCGAGGATGGAAGTGGCACCCGCTCGGCGGGTTGATCGGGTTCGGCACGTCCCCTTGGAGGAGGATGCGCTGCTTCTTCCGGCGCGGCTTCGGCACCGGGATCGCCGACAGCAGGGCCTGGGTGTAGGGATGGCGCGGGTCCTCGAACAGCGCGTCTCGGTCCGAGAGCTCCACGATTCGTCCGAGGTACATCACCGCGATGCGGTCGGAGATGTGCTTCACGACGGCCAGGTCGTGGGCGATGAACAGGTAGGCCAGCCCGAGCTCGTCCTGCAGCTCTTCGAGCAGGTTGATGACCTGGGCCTGGATGCTCACGTCCAGCGCCGAGACCGCCTCATCGCAGACGATGAACCTGGGGTTCAGGGCCAACGCGCGGGCGATTCCGATGCGCTGCCGCTGGCCGCCGCTGAACTCGTGGGGGAATCGCCCCAGGTGGGAGGGCAGCATCCCGACCTTCTCCACCAGCTCGACCACGCGGTCCGTCAACGCCTCGCCGGAGGCGATCCCGTGGACCTCGAGGGACTCGCCGATGATGCGCTCGACGTTCAGCCGCGGGTTCAGAGAGCTGTAGGGATCCTGGAAGATGATCTGCATGTCCCGCCGGAGCTGGCGAAGCTCCGAGTGACGCATCTCGAAGATGTTCTTGCCGTCGAAGACGGCCTCGCCCGCCGTGGGCTCGAGCAGACGCAGGAGGGTCCGCCCGGCGGTCGTCTTTCCGCAGCCGGACTCGCCGACGAGGCCCAGGGTCTCCCCGGCGTCCAGCGTCAGATCGACACCGTCGACGGCCTTGACGTGCCCGGTGACCCTGCCGAGCAGTCCCTTTCGGATCTCGAAGTGCTTCTTGAGCCCTCTGACCTCGAGCAGCGGCATCAGGCTCGACCCTCTTCGACCGCGTGGCAGGCGACGGTGTGCCCGGTGCCGACGGCTCTCAGCGGAGGCTCCTCGGCCGCGCAGCGTTCATTGGCGAGGGGACACCGGTTCCGGAATCGGCAGCCGCTGGGGAACTCCAGCGGCGATGGCACGACTCCAGGGATGACCTCGAGCTTGGTCGCCCGGCTGTCGATGTCCGGCAGGCTCCTGAACAGACCCACCGTGTAGGGGTGCTGGGGTGCCTCGTAGAGCGTGACGACGTCGGCGTGCTCGACGACCTTGCCCGCGTACATGACGGCGACGTGGTCGCTGACCTCTGCGACCACACCGAGGTCGTGGGTGATGAACAGGATCGAGGTGCCGAAGTCCTCTTGCAGGCTGTTCATGAGCTCGAGGATCTGAGCCTGGATCGTCACGTCCAGCGCTGTCGTCGGCTCGTCTGCGATGAGCAGCCGCGGGTCGCAGGACAGGGCCATCGCGATCATGACGCGCTGGCGCATGCCACCGGAGAGCTGATGCGGGTACTCGTCGACGCGCTGGTCGGGCTTGGGGATTCCGACCCGGTCGAGCATCTCGACCGAGTAGTCGTGAGCCTCTATGCGGGTCATGCCCTTGTGGAGGCGCAGGGCCTCTCCGATCTGTTCACCCACCCGGTAGACCGGGTTCAGCGAGGTCATCGGCTCCTGGAAGATCATCGCGATCTGGTCGCCGCGTACAGCCCTTCGCTCGGCTTCGTTGGCCTTGCGGAGGTCCTTGCCCTCGAAGATGATCTCTCCGCCGGCCTCGATGCCGGGAGGGCAGGGGATGAGCCCCATCACGGACAGGGCCGTGACCGACTTTCCGCACCCGGACTCGCCGACCACCGACAGGGTCTGCCCCGAGGGGATCTCGTAGTTCACCCCATCGACGGCCTTTGCGATGCCGTCTTCCATGCGGAACCAGGTCTTGAGGTCTCGCAGCTCGAGGATGGGCTGGCTCAATGGCGCCCCCTCAGCTTGGGATCGAGGGCATCCCGCAGGCCGTCGCCGAGCAGGTTGAAGCTCATCACGGCCGCCACGATCATCAGCCCCGGGAAGACGGTGATCCAGGCGCCGGAGCGCATGTACTCGCGGCCGTCGTTGACGATGGCGCCCCAGGTCGAGGTGGGGGGCGGGACGCCGAGGCCGAGGAAGGACAGGGCCGCCTCGACGAGGATGGTCGCGCCGATGGCAAGCGATGCGTGGACGATGACCGGAGCGAGGGCGTTCGGGACGAGGTGAACCAGGATGATGCGCCAGTTCGGGAGGCCCAGGGCCCTGCACGCCTGGACGAAGTCCTGCTCCTTGAGGCTGAGGATCTGGCTGCGCACGATGCGCGAGACGCCCATCCAGCCCGTGAGCCCGAGGATGACGACGATGAGGAAGATGCTCTGGGCGCCGGCGCTCCGGAAGAAGCCCACGATGGCGAGCAGCAGCACCAGGCGGGGCAGGCTGAGCAACAGGTCGACGACCCACATCAGCCCGCCGTCGACCTTGCCACCGAAGTAGCCGGCGATGGAGCCGATCAAGGTGCCGAGGGTGGCCGAGATGGCCACGGCGATGAAGCCGATGGAGAGGCTGATGCGCGCCCCGTACATGACCCGCGAGAAGAGGTCCCGGCCGAACTCGTCCGTGCCCATGAGGTGAGCCCAATGTGGGGCTGCCAGGGACGGGCCGACGTCGATGGCGTCCGGATCGAAGGGGGCGATGAAGGGGGTCAACAGCGCCAGGAAGACCAGCACGTTGACGAAGTGCAGGCCGAAGACGCCAGTGCGATTGCGGCGGAACTGCTTCTTGATCTCCCGCCACTGGCTGTTTTTATCGACCTCCGGGTCGAAGGGAGCTGGCTGGTGGAGGCGGAACGCCGTGTGCCAGCAGCCAACAGCGATGAGGATCCAGCTGGCCAGGGCCACCCAGGGGTGAAGCTGGAAGCCGCCGGCCTCCGGCGGAGGGAAGAGGAGCTCGGGGAGGCGCGGAAAGCCCGCGATGGCCGACCAGGCGAGCAGCCCGACGTAGAGCATCAGGCCGACGCCGTTGATGGCGTCGCCGCTGAGGAGGTGCCCCAGGCCGGGCAGGACCAGTCCAGCCTTCTTCATCAGCTGTACCGGATGCGTGGGTCGACCACGCTGTAGAGCAAATCGGCGATGAGGTTGCCGGCGACGACCAGGAGCGTGAACACGAAGAAGCAGCCGATGATCACCGGCGTGTCCTGCGTGAAGATGGCCGAGACGATGAGCCGCCCCATGCCGGGCCAGGCGAAGATGGTCTCGACGAGGACCGAGCCGGAGAAGAGGAAGGGCAGCTGCAGGCCGAGGATCGTGATGATCGGCAACAGGGCGTTGCGCATGCCGTGCTTCACGATGACCTTCCACTCCGGCAGGCCCTTGGCTCGCGCGGTGCGGATGTAGTCCTGCCGGATGACCTCGAGCAGGCTGGAGCGCATGTAGCGGGCGATGCCTGCGGCTCGCGCGATCGACAAGGCGACGCCTGGCAGGATGAGGTGTTTCATCCTGTCCAGGATCTGTTCGCCCGGCGACATGTAGTCGTACATGACGGCGTCCACCATGCCGCTGGTCGGCAGGATGGGGAACTTCAGCGTCAAGATCAGCTGCAGCATGAGCGCCAGCCAGAAGCTGGGCATCGAGTAGAAGAACAGCGAGGCGATGCTGATTCCGCTGTCGGACCAGCCGTACTGGCGCACAGCCTGGATCGAGCCGAGGGTGACCCCGACCAGCTGCATGATGATGATGCTCATCAAGGCCAGCTGGATCGTGTTCGGCAGCGCCTCCATGACGATGTCGAAGACAGGACGCTCCTGGAAGATCGAGCGCCCGAAGTCCAGCCCCGCCGTCGGTCGCCCGATGCGGTCGTAGCCGCTGGCGTCCTCCTCCAGGGGCCCGGCCGGGCAGGCGTACCAGGGCAGCTCGTCCTCGGCTGACCAGGGGTTCTCGCCGCAGAACACCGTGGGGATGGTGAGGTTCCGCATCAAGATGACGTAGCGCTCGTGAGCGGGGCGATCTAGGCCCCACTTCTTCTCGATGAGCTGCCTGACCTCGGGCGGGGTCTCAGGGGTGAAGAAGCGGTCGGTGGCGTCACCCGGCGAGAGCTCCACGAGCACGAAGATCAGCGTGATCACACCCAGCACGAGCGGGATGGAAAGCAGGACCTTCCGTAGGGCGTACCCGAACATCAGGACTCAGTGCTTGTACTTGACTTCTTCGGTCGGGACCCACCAGCTCCGCAAGTTGCGGAAGGCCGAGAGCACGTCGACCTTTGCGTCCTTGAAGCGGCTGTGGACCCCCACGATCTCGTCCATCCAGTAGAGAAAGGTGTAGGGCTGGTCCTCGTAGATCCTGGCCTGTGCCTGCTTCCACAGCGCGGCGTTCTTCACCGGGTCGGGCTCCGCGATGGCGCGGTCGATGAGGTCGTCGACCTCTGGATCCGCGTAGCTCGTGAAGTTGAACTCGTACTTGTCGCCCGAGTGCCAGATGTCGGTCATGTCGACGAAGAGACCTGCGGACCAGCCGGACAGGGCGGCCTCGTAGTCCTTCTTGCGCAGGCGCTCGAAGAAGGTGTTGGCCTCGATGGTCTCGATCTGCATGTCGACGCCGACGTCCTTGAGCTGCGCCTGCATGATGATGGCGCCCTTGGCGCGGCGGGGGTTCCCGCTGTTCGTCATCAGGGTGAAGCGGAAGGGCTTGCCGTCCTTGTCGAGGACACCGTCGCCGTCGGTGTCGGTCCAGCCGACGGCTGCGAGGTCCGCCTTGGCGGCTTCGGGGTCGAAGGCGATGGGCTGGATGTCGTTGTTGTGGACGCTGCACAGGGCCGGGGTGATGGTCGAGACCGACCGCTTCGCGTAGGACTCGCCCGTGACCTTGGACGTGAGGAGGTCGTTCATCATCTTGTCGACGTCGACCGCCTTCGACAGGGCGATGCGGGTCTCCTTGTCACCGAAGATGTGGTGGCGCTTCACGTCCTCCCACTTCCACTCGGGATCGGTTCCGCGCGCTTCCTTCTTGGCTTTGTAGTCCTCGAAGTCGAGCTGGTTCCAGGCGACGTAGTCCTGGGACCGCCAGCCGCGGCGGTAGAGCTTGATCTCGGGGTGCTCAACGGCGAGACGGTCCGCGTCCTGGACGAGGATCGCCTGCATGAGGTCGACCTGGCCATTCTCCAGCTCGACGAGGCGAGTGGCGTACTCGGGCAGGATCTTGAAGATGACGCGCTCGATGCGCGCAGCGTCCTTGGGGTCGCCGGTGAACTCCTCGTTGGGCTCGAGCACGATGCGCTCGTCCGGCTTCCAGTCCGCGACCTTCCACGGGCCGGTGATGATGGGGTTCCGGCTGAACTCGTGGCCGCGAAGCGTCGCGCGGTCAGCGTCCTTGAGGACGTGATGGGGGACCGGGGTGAAGCCCGCGTGGGCCTCCATCGTGATGCGGTCGTAGGCGTGGTCGAAGCGGAACACGACCGTGTGGTCGTCCACGACCTCTGGTGCGCCCTCTTCCATGTGCTCGATGTAGGCCATGCGGGGGCTGGCGACGACGGGGTCAGCGATGAGCTCGTAGGTGAAGTCGATGTCCGCCGCCGTCACGGGCGTTCCGTCGGACCACATCACCCCGGGCCGCAGCTTGACGGTCATCTCCGTCTGGGCCTCGTTCCACTCCCAGGACCCGTAGACCCCTGGACCGTAGGTGAGCTCGCATTCGAACTCCGGGTTGGTCGGGGTGTAGTTGATGTTGTTGATGATCATGCCGTCCGCGGCGGTCTGGTGGACGACGGAGTTCAGCACGTCGGCGTCCGACTGGTAGGCGATGACCAGCGTGTCTCGGGTCCCGCCGAGCTCCTCGACGGTGGGCTCGTTGCCGAAGCCACGATCCTTCGGCGCCTCCGGGACGGCATCCGGCGTGTTGTCCGGGCTGGGGTCGACCGTCTCTCCGGAGCAGGCGGCGAGGGCGACGAGAGCACTGGCGAGAAGGACGTGGCGCAGCATCCGCAGGGCCTCCACAAGGGGGGCGTGCCCATAACGGACCACGCTCGTGCGCGCGCAACATCGAGGCCCTCGTCGACCAGTGGTGATGGTGCCTCGATTCGGGCGCTGCTACGCTCGGCGCCGACCGGCTCTCAGAAGGACCTCTGTGGCGGACAAGAAGAAGACGCGCATCCTCTACGTGAAGTACCACGAGGCGGCGGATCAGCAGCCCCTGTCGAAGAAGGCCGCGGAGAAGCTCGGGGTCTTTCCCAGCATCCCGCTGTTGTCGCTCGCTTCGTGGACGCGCCAGCATGGCTTCACGGTCGACTACCTCGACCTGCACGCCCGCAACTCCCTGGTCGCGGACGCGGCGCCAGAGGTCACCGCCTTCGAGCCCGACATCGTCGGACTCACCGCAAAGACCCTCGGTTGGCCCGCGGTCATCGAGATCGCGCAGATGGTCCGCGAGGCTGCTCCGAACGCGGTCATCGTGGTCGGGGGACCCCACCTGACGCTCTACGCCTCCGAGTCCCTGACATGGGAGTGCTTCGACATTGCCGTCGTCGGCGACGGCGAAGAGACGATGCTCGAGATCGCAGAGCGCTTCGAGGCCGGGAAGTCCCTGGAGGAGATCCCCGGGACCGTCTACCGGAACAAGGCGGGCCGGATCGTCAAGTCTCCGCCGCGCCCGCTGGCCAAGAGCATCAACGCCTACCCGATGCCGGCCTGGGACCTCATCGATCTCGACGCCTACCACTGCCTCACGCTCTTGAAGCCCTTCGCGACCATGGTCACGACCCGTGGCTGTCCGTGGCACTGCGGCTACTGCTCGCAGGTCTACAGCGAGAAGCTCCGCTTCCGAAAGCCCGAGCTCGTCGTCGACGAGATGGAGTACCTGGAGGGTGAGCACGGTGTGAAGGAGATCGTCTTCTTCGACGAGACCTTCACCATCGGCAAGAAGCGGATGCGCAAGTTCTCCAAGCTCGTCCAGGAGCGTGGGCTGAACGTCAAGTTCAACATCCGCGCTCGGGTCGACACGGTCGACCAGGAGGTCTTGACCTGCCTCAAGGCGGCGGGGCTCCGCAGCATCCACATGGGCGTCGAGGCCGGCACGGACCGGCTGCTCAAGATCATGAACAAGCAGATCACCCGCGACCAGACCACGCGCGCCTTCCGCCTCGCGCGCGAGGTCGGCATCGAGACCCGCGGCTACTTCATGATCGGCTACTACGACGCCACGCCAGACGACATCGAGGAGACCATCGATTTCGCTGCGTCCCTCGGCCTGGACTGGGCCAGCTTCTCGGTCGCCACCGCGCTTCCGGGGACCGACCTGTACACGGTCGCCCAGGAGCGGGGCTACGTCGACGGCGACTTCTGGCGCGAGTACACCGTCAACGGCGGCGGCCGGCTCCCCCAGCTGGAGACCGAGACCTTCACCGCCGAGCAGCTGCGCGCCTACCGGACGAAGGCCTACCTGAAGTTCTACATGCGCCCGGACCTCATCCGTCGCAAGCTCTCGAAGGCCGAGGGGCGCGAGGAGCTGATGGAGATGCTCGGCGGCGCCACGGTGCTCAGCGAGATCGTGAAGAGCACCGTGCTGAAGAAGATCCCCGAGGTCCGCCTGGGCAAGATCGCGACCGTCTAGCGCTAGGTCGCGGCAGACCCGACGACCACCCGGTCGTTGTTGGACAGGTCCTTCAGGACCGATGGCTCCAGCCCCGCCTCACGGAACAGGCCCGAGACGGCGTCGCCCTGGTCGTGTCCGATCTCTACGAGCACCGCTCGACGTGCCCGAGCGGCAGCGGCGGGGATCAACCGGCGGTACACGTCCAAGCCATCGGCTCCCCCATCGAGGGCCTCCCGCGGCTCCCACTTCGAGACCTCCAGAGAGGACAGCTCCGCGGTGGCGATGTAGGGCGGATTCGAGACCACGACGTCGATCGGCCGCGAACGCGGGATCGGGGCCAGGAGGTCGCCGCGCAGCACCCCGACGCGCGCCGCGAGACCATGGCCCTCGACGTTCCTCTTCAAGAAGCCAGTCGCCGCCTCGCTCCTCTCCACCGCGTAGAGCTTCACACCCGGTCTCTCCAGGGCCAGCGTCAGCCCGACGCACCCGGTGCCGGCGCCGATGTCCGCGACGAAGACCTCGTCGCCCTCGCAGTGCTCCAAGGCCGCCTCGACGAGGATCTCGGTGTCGGGTCGAGGGATGAGCACCCCAGCTCCGACGGCGAAGTCCCGCGAGTAGAACTCACGAGAGCCGACGATGTAGGCGTAGGGCTCGCCCCTGGCTCGTCGGGACAGCGGCTCGCGGATCGCAGCCAGCTCGGCCTCTGCCAGCGGGCGGTCGAACTTCATGAACAGCTGGAGCCGCTCCATCTTCAGCGCGTGGCTCATCAGGAGCTGGGCCTCGAACTTCGGCGAGGGGATCCCGGCCTTGTCCAGGTACGCCGTGCTCCGGTTCAGGACCTCGAGCAGCGTGAGCATCAGGCTCGCTCCTGCTCCTCGATGAGCTTGGCCTGGTGGTGCGCCGTCAGGGGCGTCACGACCTCGTCGAGGTCGCCTGCGACGATCCGGTCGAGCTTGTAGACCGTGAGGTTGATGCGGTGATCCGTGATCCGGTTCTGCGGGTAGTTGTAGGTCCGGATGCGCTCGCTCCTGTCGCCCGAACCGACCATGCTCTTGCGCGCCGAGGCCTCCTCGGCGTGGCGCTCGGACTCGCGCAGCTCGAAGAGCCGGGCCTTGAGCACCTTCATCGCCTTGGCCTTGTTCTTGTGCTGCGACTTCTCGTCCTGACAGGTCACCACCAATCCGGTCGGGACATGCGTGATGCGAACTGCCGAGTCGGTCGTATTGACGCTCTGTCCTCCGGGCCCGCTCGCCCGGTAGACATCGACGCGGAGCTCGGACTCGGTGATCCGGATCTCGACCTCTTCCGGCTCCGGCAGGATGGCGACCGTCGCCGCGGAGGTGTGGATTCGGCCCTGGGTCTCGGTCAGGGGCACCCGCTGGACCCGATGGACCCCCGACTCGAACTTGAGGTGGCGGTAGGCGCCGTCGCCGGAGACCAGGCTGATGATCTCCTTGAAGCCCACCGAGCTCCGCCCGCCGGAGCCACCGACGGTGATCTCGCTGGTGGAGAGCACCTCGAGCTTCACCCGAAGACCGTCGCAGTAGCGTTGGTACATGCGGAACAGATCCGCTGCGAACAGCGCCGCCTCGTCACCGCCGGTGCCAGCGCGGATCTCCAGCAGGATGTTGCGTCCCTCGTAGGGGTCCTTGGGCAGCAGGAGGAGGCGCAGCTCATCGGCCAGCTCGATGAGGCGCTGCTCGATGGAGGCCTTCTCCTCCTGGGCCATCTCCTTCATGTCCTCATCGGAGAGGAGCTCCTCGAGGCCAGTGAGCTCGGCCGTGAGCTTCTTGTGCTCGCGCCATCCCGCCACGATGGGGCTCAGATCGGAGTGCTCCTTGCTGGCTTCTCGCAGACGGGTGCGGTCCCCGATCACTGCGGGGTCCATCAGCATTCGTTCGAGCTCGCCATGGCGAGCTTCGATGACTTCGAGGCGCGCGAACATGTGGGTTCCAGGTAGCAGATACACGAAACCCCCGCGGGCCGGGGGCCTCGCAGGGGTCTCTCGGCGGGGCTACGCCTCGTGCTTGAGGCCGTACTTCCGGAGGAAGCGCTCGACGCGGCCCTCCGTGTCCATGAGCTTCTGCTTGCCGGTGAAGAAGGGGTGGCTCGCGGAGGAGATGTCGATCTTGATGAGTGGGTACTCCTCTCCGTCGACTTCGATGGTGCCGTCGTACTTCTTGGGATCCATCGTCGAACCAGCGATGAACTGGTAGTCGCAGGTGATGTCCTTGAAGCAGACGAGGTTGTAGTCGGGGTGGATACCGGCCTTCATTGGAGACTCCTTTCACCCGGCTACCTGGGACCAGCTGTCCCAGAGAGGGGGGTGAGCCGTCCCCTAATTGCCCGCGGCGGCGCGCTTGTCAAGCGCTCCTAGGAGTGCTGCGTTGTTCCGCGTCACCCCCAGCTGGCGGCGAAGTGCGGGTGTGTCGTCGACGGCCAGGCGGAGGGCCTGTAGCCGGACAGCGTGGTCCTCGCCGACTACCTGGTCCAGGCGGTAGTTCGCGCTGCTTCCCAGGTCGATGGCCGGGTAATCACCTCGGGCGGCGAGGCCGGCGTCGAGCAGGACTTCCCAGGTGGCCGTTTCGCAGAACTCCTCCGCGACGACCTCGTCCAGGCGAGAGCCCGTTCCGACCAGCAGGCTGGCCACCACCGTCAGCGAGCCGCCCTCCTCCACGTTGCGGGCCGACGCCAGGATGCGCTTCGCGGCGCTGAGCGCCGATGGCTCCAGTCCGCCCGGGAGGGTCTTCGAGGTGCCCTGGCCCAGGTGATTCTGGGCTCGACACAGGGCGTTGAGCGAGTCGACGACCAAGACGACGTCGCGACCATGCTCGACGAGTCGCTGGACCCTCGCCAGGGCCATCTCGGCGACCGAGAGGTGACGCTGCGCGGACTCGTCGAAGGAGCTCCCGAGCACCTGCGCGCTGGCGGTCGCGAAGAGCTCTTCGAGGTCCTCCGGGCGGGCGCCGACCAGGAGCAGCACGCGCTCTGCCGCCGGGTGGTTGGCTGCGATGCCCTCCACCAGTGCGCACAGCACGCGAGTCCGTCCGCTCCGAGGCGGGGCCAACAGCAGCCCTCGCTGGCCTCGCCCGAGGGGGGCCACCAGGTCCAGGATGCGGGTCGTCGCGTCGCTCGTCTCGAGGGTGTAGGGCTCGCTCGCTTGCAGCGGTGTGAGCTCTTCGAAGGGCACCTTCTCCCGCGCCTGGTCCGCGTCGGCACCGTTGATGCTCTCGACCTTGACCAGGGCGAGGTAGCGCTCGTTGTCCTTTGGCTCGCGCACCACGCCGCGCACACAGTCGCCGTTGCGCAGGTTGAAGCGGCGGATCTGGCTCGGCGACACGTAGACGTCGTCCGGCCCTGGCAGGAAGCTGTGCTCTGGGTCTCGCAGGAACCCAAAGCCATCCGGGAGGACTTCGATGACGCCTTCGCCACGGCGGCCGCTGGGCGTTTCGGTCTGGGTCATGTTCGTGGGCAGGGAGGAGGCCCGGTGGGTGGACCTCGATCTTGGCCTGCGGAGGACTCCCTGTCAAACCACCACAGCGCCGAGCCCGCGAAGCAGCTCACCGTACCAGTCTGCGGCGGCGCGCGCCCTTCCTGGCACCGCGTTGGTGCCCCAGATGACCGACAGCGTCGTCGTCGTGTCGTCGTGTGTCTTGGTGCGCTGGCTGTCCTTTACCGCGTTCCCGCAGGGACCCTCCGCGTCGTGCAGACAGAGCAGTCCGTCGAGCTTGAGCTCCTGCCCCGAGGCGTTGAACACGTAGGAGCCAGCCTCGACGATGCCAACGCGCAGCCCTCCTCGGGTGCGGTCGAGGTCCACGACGGTGATCGGGAGCCCCGAGTGGAGGCTGACCGCGTTGCAGGCGTCCACGGCGGCGTTGATGGAGCCCAGGAAGCCTGCCTCCGCGGCCTTGACGAGGTACTCGCTGGCTGGCTTGTTCCGCCCGCTCGGCTTGAACCCACCGTGGCGGAGGAGCTTGCGGACGTGGGTTCGAAGCTCCTCGTCTCGAGTGAGGGGTGCCGGCGCGTCGAGCGCGAGCAGATCGACGAGGGCCTGCGGAGAGGGCATCGAGGACAGCGGCCGCGGCAACGTGCAGACGAGGGTCGCGGCGTCGAGGAGGGGGTGCGGGTCGAAGGCGAGCATGCGCCGACCTAACTCACCCCGACCAGCTCACGCGGTTCCGGCCTCCCTCCTTGCTCTCGTAGAGGGCGGCGTCCGCTGCGCTGAGGAGGTCGTCGCCGCTCGGCACGGTGCTCTTCGGCCCGATGGTGACGCCTCCCACCGAGATCGTGACGCTGATGTCCACGTCGTCTCCACAGTCGACGGTCATCTGCTCGATCGTGCGGCGGATGCGCTCTCCGACGAAGCGGGCGCCCTGCTCGGGGGTGCCGGGCAGGAGCACGGAGAACTCCTCACCGCCGAGACGGCCGACGCTGTCCTCGCCGCGCACGCACTTCTCGATGAGCGCCGAGACTGCCTTGATCACGGCGTCTCCAGCGCTGTGGCCCCAGGTGTCGTTGACGCTCTTGAAGTGGTCGATGTCCAGCATCAGGACCGACAGCGGCTGTCGGTTGGCGCCGCAGCACGAGTCGATGGCGCCGCCCATGGCTTCGGTGAACGCTCGCCGGTTGAACAACCCGGTGAGGGGATCGGTGGTCGCGAGGCGACGAAGCTCGACGTTGCTCTGACGCAGCTTTTCCGTCAGGTGCTCCTTCTCGTCGAGGAGCTCCTCGAGCTTCTTGGTGAACTCCTCGTAGGAAGCGTTCACGCTCAGCAGCGACTGGTTCGCCTTCGACACCAGCTCCTCGAGGGTGGGCTGGCGCTTGATGTCGATTCGCATGTCCAGGGAAGCGCCGGTCATGTCGTCACGGACCTGCTCGCAGACGGCCTCGAGGTCGAGGTGGGCGCGCGAGGGGAGGTGCTCCAGGAGCCGCCGGGCGTGGGCTACCGTGTTTCCGGCAGCCTCGGTCTGGACGATGTCCGCCACCGCGTCTGCGCAGTGTGCGACTTCAGCGAGGCGCCTCGTCTGGCGGTCGACTCCGACCGGGGCCGCGCCGTGGTGGTGGGCGATGGCAAGGGTGATGGTGTCCGGGAGGCCCCAGGTGTCGGCCTGTTCCATCACGATCTCGGGATGGGTCATTCCGCAGAGCTTGCGCTCCTCCTCGAGTCGGCGGGCTCCGGGCCAGGAGGTGGCGCGCTGCAGGGCGCCCCCGTGGTGGGGATGGGCGATGGCGAGCAGCAGCACTCCGATGTCCTGCAGCAGGCCGACGGTCATGGCCTCGCAGGGGTCTTCGTAGCCGGCGACCGTGGCCAGGACCTGGCAGGCGATCGCGCGACGGAGCGAGTTCTCCCAGAACAGGACGCGGTCGAACTCTCCGGTGTCCACGTTGGCCGTCGTGGCGCGGACGGCGTGGGCAAGCGCTATGTTCCGGATGGTCCGCGTGCCCATGAAGAGCGTGGCCTGCTGGACCGAGTTGACCTGCCGGCCTGGGCTGTAGAAGGGGCTGTTCGCCAGCCGCAGCATCTCAGCGGTGAAGGCAGGTTCCCTGCTGATGAGGTTCGACAGCGCCCTCGAACTCACGCTCGGGTCCCCCGTCGCCTGGATGATCATCGCGAGACCAGCCGGTGGCGACGGCAGGGTGCGATGTGAGTTCTGTGCGGCCGCCGTCATCCCTTCCCGCTCCTTTGTTGGGTCCTGTCCCAACATCCGGAACGGACCGAGAAGGTCCGATCGTTAGGTTATTTCGCCCGACGATCTATCCCCTCAGGCCCTTCTCCAGGCGCTTGAGTTCGTCGGCTTGCGGGTGGCGGGAGAGTCCGACCTCCAACAGCGCGATCGCGAGGCCGCGATCACCGGAGCTCAGAGCGCCTCGATCTCAGTGGCGAGCGCATCCGGAGCCGCGCTGACGGACTCGGCGAGGTCTGCCGGGGAGGGCCTCGCGCAGCGTCGGGCGAGAACGATCGCTCTGCGGGCAGCGCGCGCCGTAGCGGCCGTGTGCTCGAGCCGGTCGACTACTCGGCTGTCGGCTGGTTGGGGCAGGTCGGTGAGCAGGGCCTCCGCGACATCGGCGGTGCTCGGGTCTCCTTCGCGAAGGGCCACTTTGACGGCCAGCTCCGCCGTGCGAGCGCGTAGCTCTCCGTCGTCGGGAGTGTCGTTCAGTCGCTGGAGCAGCCGAGCCAGTTCGGCGCGGGTCGTCACGGGTGCGTTCAGGGGGACCTCTCCGTGCCGAGGGGCGATCGAGGATATCATGAGAACCCATGACCGGTACCCCACTTCTGCTTGCCCTGGCCTGCGTTCCCGAGCAACGGACCGTTCAGGCGCTGGTGGACGCGCGAGCGGAACAGCTGGCTCTGGACGCCCGCATGCCGGTGCGGCTGGCCCTGGCGAGTGGAGGGATTGGCGCTCAGCTCGCTCCGCTGAGCTTCGACGGCTGGTCCGAGATGACGGAGGTGGAGCTTCGGGAGGAGCTGGCGGATGTCCTCGGAATCGGGGAGCCGGGCTACGTCCAGGCCAACGAGGGCACGGGCGCCATCCGCGTGACCTGGCCAGAGGTCGAGTTCACCCCGGAGATCATCGGAAGGGTCGACATCGACGTGCTCCGGCCCCAGACCCACTTCGTCATCGGCTTCGCCCAGAATCCAGGCGAGCCGCCGGGGATCTACGGTGACGGCAGCGTCACCGTCGAGGGCGAGGCCTCGGGCGACCCCGAGCTGCGCGTGGACTTCGACTTGCGCGTGGGCCGGACTTCTCAGCACGTCGACATGCCGGCGCGCCCTGACCAGGAGTTCAGCGACTCGGGGCGCATCATCGACCCGCCGATCTGGCAGGCCGGGGGTGCGTTCATGCCGCTGGCGGGGGACTTCCGCTGGTCCCGCACTGTCCAAGGACAGCCCCAGGAGATGACCTCTCTCGACGCGGGGGAAGCGGTGAGCACATCATGGCCCGTCATCGCCGCGTCAGAGGACTGGGAACACCTCGTCGAGGTCGACCTCGCGCGTGAGTGACCTCCTGATCAGTAGGAGACGCCGATCCATGCGCTGGCGCCCCAGGCGTGCACTGCCTGGACCTCGACGCCAGCCATCATCCTGCCGCTGCGTCGCCATGGCTGACCGAGGGGGGCGCTGACCAGCTCGCCGCCGGCCACCACGCCGAACGGCACGCCGCGGGTCAGCTCGATCGTGACATCTTCCGTGTTCACATCGAGGGCGCGATGTTCGGCCACGACCATGGTGGGGCCGATCCAGCCGACCGCTCCACCCTCCGGCTCGCCGAAGGCCGCGACAGAAGCGACGGAGACGGTCCATGACCGGCTCTCGGATCTCGGGTCCTGCTCCGGCCCTGCGCTCACGACTGTGCGCCCGATCTCACCCTTCGCGCACAGCGCAGGGGAGACCCCCTCGCGCGGCCACTGGAGCGAGAGCCCCGCGGACCCGTGCGGACCCCAGCCGATGTGTCCCGTGCCGCCGAGGTCCTCCTTGGTCCATGACCCGCTCCCCCAGGCGCCGATGGCGGAGTGGGGTCGGAGGTCCAGGCGCAGCTCACCGCCGCTGGCGACTGCCCAGCTGGAGCAGCGCTCGCCTTCGCAGCCGGTGTCGAGGCTGCTGCCCTGCCACGCACCCCCGAGCTGCGCTGCCACGAGCGCCGTGTCGGCGGTCCGCGCCGGATTCCCGAAGGGAGCGGCGACAGCTGCGCTGAGGAGGAAGGGGAGCATGCCCCTCCTCTCTAGCGGTTCGTACCGGTCTTGCCGATCTTCCCGCTGTCGAGGATCGAGCTCACGTCACTCGCGAGCTCCTGCACGCCCTTCTGGAACTGCGGCATGAACATGTAGGCGGCGGCGACCACCGCGATGATGATGACGGAGATGAGCAGCAGGTACTCGACGGTGCTCTGACCCTCCTCCTCGTCGATGAAACGAGTGACCGTGCTGGGGAGGCCGGAGCTGTTGATGAAGGCGCGAAGAGTCGTGATCACGAGAACTCCCAGGGGGGCAGGTGCTCTTCCTTTGAGCAAGGGTCGTGCCAGCTCACGAGTTCATGATTCCAGGTAGTTGACGCCGCGCGTCAGGGCCAGTGCGACTCTTTCGACGCAGCCTCCATGCCCCTGCGACCCAAACGCCTCACCTGCGGCCTCAGAGGTCGAAGGTCACGCCCTGGGCCAGGGGCAGCTCCTTCGACCAGTTCAGGGTGCAGGTCTGGCGTCGCATGTAGCTCTTCCAGGCATCCGAGCCGGACTCGCGGCCTCCGCCGGTGTCCTTCTCTCCACCGAAGGCACCGCCGATCTCGGCGCCGCTGGTGCCGATGTTCACGTTGGCGATACCGCAGTCGCTGCCCGCCGCCGACAGGAAGGTCTCCGCGGCGCGGAAGCCGCCGGTGAAGACCGCCGAGGACAGGCCCTGGTCGACGTCGTTCTGCCTGGCGATCGCGTCCTCGATGTCGGTGTACGTGAACAGGTAGAGGATCGGAGCGAAGGTCTCGTGACGCCAGATGTCCATGCCCTCTGTGGCCTGGACGATGGTCGGCTGCACGTACGAGCCGGAGCCGTCGATGCGGTGTCCGCCGCAGAGGACCTCGCCCCCTTGGTCCCGAATCGTCGCGATCGCGGACTCGTAGGTGGCCACCGCGTCATCGTCGATGAGTGGGCCCATCAGCGTGCCGCTCTCGAGCGGGTTGCCGATGCGGACCTGGCCATAGGCGCTGACCAGCCGCCTGGTGAGGTCGCTCGCGACGTCCTCGTGCAGGTAGACGCGCCGAGTCGAGGTGCAGCGCTGGCCGGCGGTGCCGACGGCGCCGAAGAGGATGCCGATCAGGGCGAGGTCGAGGTCCGCGTCGGGCTCGACGATGATGGCGTTGTTGCCGCCGAGCTCCAGCAGGCTGCGCCCGAGGCGCTTCGCCACGGCCTGGCCGACGTGGCGGCCCATGCGGGTGGAGCCCGTGGCGCTGATCAGGGGCAGGCGACGGTCGTTGATCATGGTCTCGCCGACATCGCCGTCATCACCGATGATGAGGGTGAAGACCCCGCCCCACCCGTGCTTTTCGAGGACGGCGTTGCAGACGCGGTGGGTCGCGATGGCTGTCAGCGGAGCCTTCAGCGAGGGCTTCCAGATCACCGTGTCGCCGCAGATCGCTGCGAGCATGGCGTTCCAGGCCCAGACGGCGTTCGGGAAGTTGAAGGCGGTGATGCAGCCCACGGGACCGATCGGGTGCCACTGCTCGTACATGCGGTGGCCTGGGCGCTCGCTGTGCATCGACAGGCCGTAGAGCTGCCGCGACAGGCCCACGGCGAAGTCAGCGATGTCGATGCTCTCCTGGACCTCGCCCTTGCCCTCCTCGAGGATCTTGCCGACCTCCAGGGTGACGAGGCTGCCGAGCTCCTCCTTGTGGTCGCGCATCGCGTTGGCCATCTCGCGCACGATCTCGCCCCGCTTGGGGGCGGGCAGCTGCCGCCACTGGACGAACGCGCGCCGGGACTCGGAGACGACGGCCTCGTAGTCCTCGAGCGTGGCGAGCGCGACGGCGGCGATGGGCTTGCCGGTGGCCGGATCGATCGACTCGACCCTTCGCCCGCTGGTGCTGCGCGGTCCGGGTGCCCACGCGCCGCAGTTGAGCTCTTCGATGCCGAGACGGGACAAGAAGTCGTGCACGGGGTGTCTCCTGCGATAGGACGGCCGTCTAGCACGCCCGGAGGCCGCATGCTGCTCTCGAGTCTTGCGCTCGCCGCGGACCCCATCGCGCTCGAGGTCGTTCCGACCGCGCAAGAGGGTCTCGGCAAGCCCGGCATCGTGCTCATCGTGAACCAGGACGCAGAGCGCCTCGAGGCTCGGGTCGACTGTGGAGGCGCCTGGGCTGCCCACGACGGCGGCGCCAAGAAGGGGGACCGCATCGCGCTGGAGCTCTCCGTGCCGGCCGGCCATCACAGCTGCAGCGGCAAGCTCGCAGCCACCTTCATGGACGGCAGCTCCGGCGAGATGCCCCTGTCCTTCGAGGTCGACATGTTCGCGCCGCTTTCCGTGGAGGTGCCGCGGGACTCGCTGAAGCTCGAGACGACCACCCTGTCAGTCGTCATGGACCGCACCCCGGAGAGGGTCGACGTGGACGTCTTCGGCCCAAGAGACGCGCCGATCGGGAGCGGCACGGCGCCTGGGATCGGGACCGCCGCAGGGGAGCCCCTTGAGGTGCAGTGGACGGGCTCCGGCGAGGTCGTGCGCATCCACGTCAAGGGCACCGACGAGCACGGCTACTGGTCCGCCATCGATCTGTTCCCCTGGGCCTACCAGATCCCTCACGAGGACGTGGTCTTCGACACGAACCAGTCCGTCGTTCGACCGGGCGAGGCCCCCAAGCTCGAGGCCGCCATGGTCGAGGTCGGCGAGGTCCGCAAGAAGTACGGACCGGCCGTGCCGATGAACCTCTACGTCGCTGGCTACACCGACACCGTGGGCGACCCCTACGCCAACCAGCAGCTGTCCAACCTGCGCGCCGCCTCCATCGCAGCGTGGTTCCGGGACAACGGCTTCGAGGGCGAGATCTACTTCCAGGGTTTCGGTGAGAGCGTGCTCGCGGTCGATACCCCCGACTCCACCGACGAACCCGGGAATCGTCGGGCCCTCTACCTCCTCTCTGCCGAGACGCCGCCGATGAGCACGGACCTCCCGCGCAGGGACTGGCAGCGGCTTTAGCCGAGAAGTTCGAAGGCGACCTTCTCCCCGTCGACCTTGACCGTGAAGCGCTTCTTTCCCGTCACGGTGACGGGCTCTCCCTGGTGCCGCATGGGCACGACCAGGACCCGGCTCGCGTGCTCCACCCGGCCCCGGGGACCCACGAAGCCGACGAGCTCGCCCTTGCGCCACGAGCCGTAGTGGGCCTTGCAGAAGCCCTTGGACTTCGGGTCGCCCTCGCAGCCCGGGACCTTGCAGCGCCTCGATGTCGGCTCGGCGGGCTCCGGGCTCGGGGCAGCGGCGAGCAGGGCGTCGCGCTCGTCTCGAAGGGCCTCGATGGTCCCACCGAGAGCGTCGACCCGCTGCGCGAGCTGGTGGAGTTCCTGGTTGGCCCGCGCCAGCTCCCGCTTGAGCTCTGAGAACTCCGACGTGCTCGGCAGATCCTGGCTTCTCAGCGTCTCGTGGACCAGGTCTCTGACGGGGACCTCGACGACGGCGCTGGCCGGGCGGCGGAGGAGACGGGCCAGGAGTTCACGCATCGGGCACCACGGGGGAGAAGCAAGCGAACAGACCCGGGGCGAGGTCGACGGGATCCGGCGAGCCGTCCAGATCGATGACGTGCACCTGCGGTTCGGTCCCGCGGGCTGCATCTTCGACCGTGTGGCCGGCGAAGGTCAACCAGCGCCCGCTGGGGTCGACGAGATCGTGTGACTGCACGAACTGGTCGAAGAAGCGCAGGTAGAAGAGCTGCTCGCGGCTCGGCCAGAAGCGTGTCAGCTCTCGAGGGGGCGACCCGGGCTCCACGACCTTCCACACGAGGCAGTTCGAGTCGAGATCGACCTGGGCGTAGACCAGCGCCCCCCGCGCCTCGCTCCAGGAAAACGCCAGGCACTCGTCGCCGGAGAGCTCGATGGTGCCGTCGTCTCCTACCAGGAGGAGACCGCGGTAGGGGGTGCCTTCCCCCTGGGGGGCCGCGGAGAAGACGACCCGACCGGCCCCAGCCGGAACGATGGCCCCGAGGCCCTCGTACTCGAGCAGCTTCACCTGTTCGCTGCCATCGAGGCGGGTGCGGACCAGGGAGCTGTGTGACCGCCTGCGCTCGACATGCACGACGTGGTCTCCCAGCAACACCGGCGCGCAGTAGTTGCCCGGATCCTGGGGAAGGACCTCGTCGGGCAGGCGGCCCTCCGTGTCCCGCACGACCAGCCGGCCGGTGCGGGGGTCGCCACCGCTGGCGGTGTGGACCATGATGCGGCGCCCGTCCGGTTGCCACGCGAAGAACAGCGGCACGCCGCGTTCCACGGCGCTGGCCTGACCGATCCGATCGAGGCGCACGTGCTGCAGCTCCAGCTCGTCCTCGTCCTGGACGAGCAACAAGAGCCCGCCTCCATCCGGTTGCCACTGGCAGTAGAGCGGGACACCACGCTCGACGGTCAACAGCTCCACCTGGCGAACGCCGGTGACGTCGACGACGTGCAGCTTCGCCTCGCCGGTCACCTCGTCGTCTCCACTGGGGAGCTCGAAGCAGGCGAGGCGATCCCCGGTGGGGCTCCAGGTCGGCCAGGCCCAGCTCTTCGGTTCGAGGTCGGGCCGTCCCCACAAGAGCAGGGGGTTGTCTCCCAGCGACAGCGTCAGCTGGGCCGGATTGCACCCGTCGGCGTCGATGAGGTGCAGCTGCCTGTCGGTCCCGACATAGGCGAGTCGTGCCACGCTCAGAGGACCGAGACCAGGCGCCAGGCTCCGACGGAGTGCAGCGCGAGGGCCGCGAGGGTGACGACCCAGGCTGCGATCGGCGTGACGGCCAGGGCGAGCACGCCCCGCTTGTCCGCGGCCAGCTCCGCTTCGAGCTCGGCCTTCAGCGAGGGGGAGAGCTCCTCACGACGGGCGCGGAAGGCCATAGCCAGTCCCGTGTCGTTGTGGGTTCCGAAGGTGCCCAGTGACAGGCCCGTGGCACCCACGTAGAGCAGGATGGTGGTCCAACGAAGATCGGTGGTGGCGACCAGCGCGACAGCTCCGACGAAGCCGACGATCCCGAGGAAGAACAGGGGTGCTCCAACCCAGCGGAGGGCTGTGTGACGCGACGCGGAGGCGGCTTCTGAGCTCATTCGGCTCCCGCGGGGCTCAGCCCGCCTGAGGTACCGGGAGCATACCGTGGAGGAAGATCTGCACGACGCTCCTGGCCAGCGCCTCCTGGTCGCCCTCTGGCTCGGCACCGACTGCCCTCTCGTAGGCGAGTCCGTCGCTGCAGGACTTCAGCAGCTGCGCGACGACGCGGGGATCGACAGGAGCGAGCACGCCCGCATCGATGCCCTTCGCGACGACCTCTTCGATGCGGTCGAGGAGCTCCTTGTGCACCTCGAGGAACTTGGCTGCGATCTCGGAGTCGCGAGCGGCCATCTCGGCCATGATCAGGAAGAAGCGTGGGCTGCGCATGGTGAGCAGGTGGCCGAGGATGCCCTCGAGCATGTTGATGAAGCCCTCGCCAGGGGCGTCCTCCGGGATGGTCGCCAGCACCTTCTCGAGGATCGCGGTGGCCCTGATGTGCTCTTGCTCGACCAAGGCCTCGAAGAGCGCTCGCTTGCTCTCGAAGTAGAAGTAGACCGCGCCCTTCGACAAGCCAGCCTCGGCCGCGACGTCGGTCATCCGGGCGTCCTGGAAGCCCTTCTCGATGAAGACACGACGCGCTGCGCGGAGGATCTCTGCGACGCGCTGCTCTTGGGGGGCATGTCGGGTCATGCGCCACTTTAACCACTCGGTGCGTGGCCGAAGGGACTCGCCTGCGCGGAAACGACGTTAGCAAGCGCGCGAAATGAACACCCTCACCCTGCGCGTCCTGGTCTTTATCTCCGGGGCGACCGTCATGGCCGTCGAGATGACGGCGCTCCGGCTCCTCGCTCCATTCTTCGGGACGAGCCTGATGGTCACGACCATCCTCATCGGCTCGATGATGGCGTTCTTGTCCCTCGGCTACTGGCTGGGTGGCAGGTACGGGGATCGGCATCCGCGCCTCGGCGCTCTCTGCAAGGTCACCGGGGTCGCTTCGGTGCTGGTCTTCGTCATCCCCCTGATCGGACAGCCCATCCTGCGTGCTGCCTCGGCGACCATGCGCCCGCTGCTGCAGGGCGAGGCGCTGTCCGAGCCTGCCGTGGCCGGGGTGATGATCCTGGGCGGCATCCTCGGCATCCTGGCGCTGTTGGCGGCTCCGATCACACTGCTGGGCATGGTGAGCCCGTGGGCGGTGAGGCTTGCGGTCGACGACATCGAGGCCGCGGGCAAGGCCGCAGGCAGGCTCTACGCCCTGTCGACCTTCGGCAGCATCATCGGGTCCTTCCTGCCGGCGCTGATGCTCATCCCGCTCCTGGGGGTGCGCAACACCTTCTTCCTCTGCGGCCTGACCTTGATGGCCATCAGCGCCTTCGGCGTCGTGCGGGGCCCGAAGGCCCTGGGCGTCGCGCTGGCCCTGCCGCTGTTCTTCCTCCCAGAAGGCATCGTGCGGCCGATGGACGGCCTCGTCATCGAGGAGGAGAGCCTCTACCACTTCATCCAGGTCGTCGTGGAGCCCTACGGAAACTGCGAGGAGGCCAATCACCTCTACCTCAACGAGGGGGTCGGCGTGCACTCGGTGAAGTGCCTGGACCCCACCGTCGAGACGCGCGGGACCTGGGCTTATATGGCCGCCGCGCCGCTCTACCGCGACGAGCCGACCAGCACCGGGGACGTCCTCATCATCGGGCTGGCCGGAGGCACCATCGCGCGTCAGCTCCTCGAGTCCTTTCCCGGCGCTCATGTCGACGGAGTGGAGATCGACGGCTCGGTGGTAGAGGTCGGCGAGCAGTACTTCGACAACGACGACCCGCGCATCACCCCCATCGTGATGGACGGACGCATCTTCCTCCAGAACACCGACCGGATCTACGATGTCGTGCTCATGGACGCCTACCGGCAGCCCTACATCCCCTTTCACCTGACCACGGTCGAGTTCTGGCAGGTCGTACACGACCACCTCTCAGAGGACGGCGTGGTGGGGATCAACGTGGCCTCCGTCCGTGGAGTGAGTCAGGGCCTCGCCCAGATGATCTACAGGACCATGCGCGAGGTCTTCCCGGCGGTCCACTACGTCGACGCGACCCAGTCCAACGACATCCTCTACGCCACGAAGCAGGCCAAGGACATGCACCTTCTCAGCGACAACCTCGCGGCGATGCCGTCCGCACGTGGGCTCGACCAGCTCCGAGGTGTACTGCGGGACAAGACCAGGGGACCGGTCGAAGGATGGGAGGACGCGCGGGTCTTGACGGACGACCAGGCTCCTGTAGAGATGGTGTGGGATCTCATGGCCTTGGAGTACGCGAAGTGATCCTCGATGCCGACCACATCGGCATGCTGCGTGCCCTCGGTGAAGAGGTGCTCGCCGAGGTCATCGCGGTGTACCTGGCCACCACCCCCGACAACCTCCGGGCCATCTCGGCGGCGATCCTGGCGAGCGACCTGGTGCTCTTGCGCCGCGAGGCCCACAGCCTCAAGGGCGCGAGCGGAAACGTAGGCGCCGTGGCCCTGTCCCAGGCATGCAAGGGGCTCGAGCACGCCGCGGCAGATGGCCATCTCGAGGAGATTCCCGGGGCGTGGGCGACGCTGCAGGCCCGCTACGTGGAGGCTCGCGAGGCGCTCCAGGAGCTGGCCTAGACCCTGGTGCACGAGGCCGAGCGTGAGGGGTACCGCCGACTTCCTCTTCCTTGTCGATCGCCACGAAGTGTGGCGGATGGGACGGACAAGACAGGCTTCTCGGGCCAAAACGCCACAGTTTGTGGTGCTTCGCGTTCAAAAGGCTCAGCGGGCGAGCCCGCTGAGCATGGCGCCGATGCGCTGGAGGTCGCCCTGCAGCTCTGTGTCCAGCCGCAGCATCTGAAAGACCGCGAACACCTCGCCGGCGCTTCCCAGGGCGATTCGAAAGTGGTTCTTGCCAGCGGCCGTCTTCCGGCCCCGGCCGCAGCCCTCGGCGATGTTCAGGACGACGCTATCGGACGCCCGGATGGCCTGGTCCTTGAGGTGGCCTCGCCCCGACGGCCAGCGGGTCGTCGCGACCCTCTCGTTGACCGACAGGTCGAGGCCCGCACCTGAGGCTCGATCATCGAGAACGAGACTCGATCATCGGGCGTCGATCATCGAGATCGAGACTCGATCATCGGGCGTCGTTGTCGGCCTCGAGGTCGAGCCTCGATGGGCCGGGGTCAACGCGCACGAGGCTCCCAGGGGCCCCTCGCTACTTCATCTGGTTGGCGACCCGCTTGAGCTCGCGCATCGAGGTGATCTCGAGCAGCTTGCCCTTCACGGCGAAGTCGGCGAAGCGCTGGCCCTTTCGCAGGACCTCTCCGTACTCGTAGAGCTTGCCCCAGACGTTGTCGTACTTGCGCTGGTTGAAGCGCCGCACGAAGCGGTCACTGGAGAGCCACTGCACGATCTCCTTCGGGAGGTTGTTGAAGATGCAGAGGAAGAAGAGGAAGTTCAGGTAGCTGCCCTTCGGGACGTGGAAGCTGGCCCGGTAGACCTGGTCGTACTCGTCGGTCACGAAGCCGTCTTCCATCGCCTTGTGGAAGAACTCCGTGCCCGGGTACGCGATGAGGCTCGAGGGCAGCAGGTTGTAGGGAGGGGGTAGCGTGCAGACCAGCCGCAGGCCCTTCATCACGTCCTCTGTCGACTCCCAGGGGTTGTCGAGGATGACGTGGTAGTCGGGGACCTGGATGTAGTCCTTGTACTTGGTGATGATGTTGACGGCCTTGAGCAGCTGCTCGTTGGTCATCCCCCGCTTGTACATCCTCATCGTCTCGCTCGAGCCCGTCTGGATGCCCAGCTCGGTGAAGCACAGACCGGCGTCGATGAGCGCCGCGTACTTGGCCTCGTTGATGGTCGTCGGGCTGCACTGAGCCCGAAACGGCATGCCGATCTCGACCTTCCACATCTCCGCGAACTTCTGGATCTCCTCTGTCGAGGTCGAGAAGAAGACGTCGTCCTGGAAGTGGATGATGCCGATCTCCGGAAAGCGCCGCATCACCTGCTTGATCTCGCCGATGAGGTGCTCGACCGAGCGCCGCCGCAGGTAGCGCTGGCCCTTGTAGAGATCGTGCTGGAAGGCCACGCCGCAGTAGCTGCACTTGTGAGGGCAGCCCCTGGTGATCATCGCCTTGTACGCGATGCGCAGGTCGCCGTTTCTGTCCGGGTAGGTGGGCACGATGTGCTTGAAGGTGTCCCACTCGACCTTGATCATCGACTCGAAGGTCGCCGGATCCCAGGTCCAGTCGTCCTCCAGCTCGAAGTCCTGGTAGGGCAGGGTGTCGAGGTCCTGGATGAGCGGCCGGTGGGGGTTCCCGACCACCTTGCCGTCTGGCTTGCGGAACCAGAAGTTGCGGACGTCGTAGTAGTCCTCGCCGGCGTCCAGGCGCTCGGCCAGCTCCAGCAGGGCCAGCTCACCCTCGCCGATGCAGACGACGTCGACGAACTCCAGGGCCTGCTGCGGCATCGTCGTCGGGTGGAAGCCACCCCAGACGAGGTGCTTGTCGGGGAAGCGCTTCTGGATCGCACGGGTGGCCTGGAGCGCGACATCGAACATCGCGGTGAGGAAGGAGACGCCTACCAGGTCGCAGTCCTCGACGAGGTCGACGACGTCATCGACGAGGCTCTGGCACATCTGCTTGATGTGGCCGGGCTCGAAGCGGTCGCTGTAGTTGTCGGCCGGGAGGAAGATGAGCCGGACCTCGTGCCCGTGCTGCTTCAGGTAGGCCGCCAGCGTGCGCGTGCAGGGGCTGTAGTGGTCGATCGGCGTGGGGTTGATCAGCGCTATTCGCACCGTGTCTCTCCGGTCTCGGCCCAATCTACTTTGCGCCGCGGGGGTCAGCCAGGGGCGCCCGTGACCGGGTCGAGCAGGACCCCGGTGGCCTGGCCCGGAGCCACTGCGTCGCCCTCGACTCGCCAGTGGGAGTCGTCCACGGACAGGCCGACGAGGCGCGGCGGCCCCCCGCCCACGCGCAGGGTGACCCGAACCCGCCGCTGTGCGAGGTCTGCGGCCGGGCGAGGCTCTCCGGAGGAAGCGACCAGGGTCTCGCCGAGCACGCCGAAGGCCCAGCTGCCCCCTGCGTGATCGACGTAGAGGACCCCCTCCTCGAGGCGAGGGCTGGCAGTGGGTCGGGTGGCGATCTCGAACAGGGCGTTTTGGGTCCCCTCGTCGATCGTGGGAGGCAGTCCACGCTGCCTGCGCAGACGCCCGACCAGGGCCCGGCCCTCTCTGAGCCCGACCAGGTCCGCCGCCAGGAAGTAGACCAGGGCACCGCCCAGGGCGATCGGGGCGACGGTCAGGCGCGTCGCGTAGGGAGTCAGCAGCCACACCACCACCCCCATCACCAGGGTCGCGGCGGCGACCCGCGCGTGGCGGCCGACCATGCGTTTCAGCGTGCCCGGGACTCGCCGCTCCAAGAGGACCAGGAGCACGATGACCTCGACGGTCGCGAGGATGGCGTGGGACAGGGGCAGGCCCCGGAGCTCGATGTGTCCCATCAGCCACAGGGCCAGGGGCAGCTTCAAGAGCACCAACCCGATGCCCACGAACATCGGCGTCCAGGGGTCCTTGAGCGTGTAGAAGACCGGGACGAGGATGCGGTGGCCGCCGATGCCGATCAGACCGATGGCATACATCTGGAGGAGCGCCGCCGTGATGGTCGTGTCCTCCGGCCCGAAGGCGTGGCGCTCATAGAAGAGGCTCGTCAGGGGCTCGGCGAGCAGGAAGAGCCCGACCGCGCTCGGCAGTATGAGGAAGACGTTGTCGTTCATCGCCTTGGCGAGCGTGTCCCGGAAGGCGCTCCAGTCCTCCTTGGCCGCGTGGACGGACAGCCCCGCCAGCCCGGCCACCGCTACCGCGCCGCTGACGATGGAGAAGGGCAAATGCGCGATGCGGAAGGCATAGAGCAGCCAGCTCACCGGGCCGTCGCCTTCGCGAGAGGCGAGCTGCATCTCGATCAACAGGTGGAGCTGGGTCACGGCGATGGCGAGGACCGCCGGGACGATGAACTTCAAGAGCTGCCCCAGCGCGGGGTGGCGAGCGAAACTCAGCGCGATCCGGAAGCCCGTGCCGCGAAGCATGGGCAGCTGGCAGAGGGCCTGGGCGGCCCCGCCTGCCAGGGCGCCGAGCGCCACCAGCACGATCGGCTCGTGCCCGGTCGCCTCTGCGAAGGGGGTCGACAACAGGCAGGTGGCGATGATCGCGATGTTGAAGAACAGCGGCGTGATCGCCGGGAGGAAGAAGCGCCCGCGGACGTTGAGCATGCCCATGAAGACCGATGCCACGGACACGGTCAGCACGAAGGGGCTGAGGATCCTGGTCAGCTTCGCGGTGAGCTCCACCTTCCCGGGGACATCGGCGAAGCCGCCCGCCATGAGATGGACGAGGGGTTCGGCCAGGAAGAAGGTCAGCAGGCAGGCGATCCCCACCACCACCAGCAACACCCCGAGGAAGGCGTTCGCCAGGGCCCTTGCGCTGGCGGGCCCTTCGCGCTCGTCGACCTCTGCGAAGAGCGGCACGAAGGCGTTCGAGAGCGCGCCCTCCGCGAAGAGCTCGCGGAAGATGTTGCCTATGCGGAAGGCGGCCGTGTAGGCGTCGGCCGCAGGCGAGGCCCCGAAGACAGCGGCGAAGACCATCTCGCGCAAGAGCCCGGTGATCCGCGCCAGCACGTTGGCGGCGCCGACGACGAGGCTGTTCTTGCGCAGGTCCCTGGCGCCCATCGCCCGCTGTTAGCCCGTCCGGAAGGTCGCGGTGGCGAGCAGCTCTCCGGCGGCGCTCCAGGCCTGGCCGCGGGCACCGCCGGGTTCGCCGGTGCGAGCGTCGAGGTACTCGGGAAAGCCCCGCTCGTTCGCGCGCCGGACGGCCTCCAGGAGGGTCTCGGCGATGTCGTCCTCGCCGAGCCTTCGCGCGGCCATCGCCCAGAAGCCGTTGACCATCGGCCACAGGCCTCCGTTGTGATAGCGGCCCGGCTCGTTGCGGAGCTCGTGCACGGCGAGGCCACGGAGGCGGTCGTCCGGCTCGAGCACCGGGGCGAAGGCTGGGACGAGCCCGAAGCGTCGAAGGGACAGTACGTGATCATGCCGAGGGAGAGCACGATGTAGCTGACGGCGGACAGGAGGTGGGCGAGGCGACCCTGCCTGTCGGTCCCGAAGCGCAGCTTCATCCACTCGGCCGAGGTCATCACGCGGGACCGTCGGAGCCACTTCGCCAGGAAGATCATGAGGAAGCCGAGGCTCAGCCCCACACCCCCTCGGGTCTCGACCAGGAAGCCCTGGTAGCCGAGGGCGAAGACCATCGCGACGATGATCATCGTCCCGGCCATGTCGAAGTTCGACGTCGAGGTCGAGATGCCGAGGATTCACCAGGGGATCTTGTTCCCGCCGAGGAAGTAGTCCTCGACTCCCTGGCTGGCCCGGCGGGACATCAGGAAGCCGACGATGGTGACGATGACGAGGAAGCCGCCGACTATGGCGGTGTCGACGACACCCAGGTTCACACCTTCCATCTCGCCCACTGCGTCTCGGGAGCGTGGACCCTAACTGGAGAGGTTCACTCAGCGGGGGCGCTGGTGGCCCGTCGAGCTGGCGACCCGAGGCTGCTCCGCGGAGACGGTGACCATCTGGTAGCGGTCGATGCGCACGCTGTTGGAGGCGATGCGACCGCCATGCCCACGTGCGTCCACGAGGTCGACGCGCACGTCGCCGGGAGCGAGGTAGACCACGCGGGTGCCGTAGGCGGACAGGGTCGTGTTCTGTCGCCCGTCGATGTAGACGATGACCTCGTAGGGCAGGGAGTTCTGCACCATCAGCATCCCGGTCGTCGGCGCCTTCACCGTCACTCTGTTGTCGGACCATGCCCCGATGTGGACCTCCTTGCGCTGGAGGACCTTGCCGCCCTTGCGGCGGAAGACGAGCACGCAGTGTCCGAGGTCCACCCCGACGACTCGAGTCGAGCCATGGGCCTCGACGTGTCGGCTGCGCCCATCGGGCAGCTCGACGACCACGTCGATGGGGAGGGGGTTGTCGATGACGAGCGTCCCGCTGGAGCGCTTGCTCGCGGGACGAACGTGGTGGCTGGAGGAGTGCTCGTGGCCGGCGAGGGCGGGGTTCGCGGTGAGCATGGCGGCGAGAAAGAACATCGAGGCCTCCTTGTCTGCCTGGCTCGGACGCACGGCAGGCCGGGGCATTCGCGAGGCTGACAGAATGTGACAACGTTCGGCTTCGGCGTCCTGGGTGCGGCGTATGCTCCGGCCGGTGCGCTGGACCCGACGAGACGTGCTCGAGCTTGCGGCGAGTGCCTGTTGTCTGGCGGTCGTGGCGGTCGCGCTGCGATACCCGACCTCGCTGTCGCCGTACCTGCTGCCGGCCGACACCAACAGCGAGCTGCACGTCCTGCTCGGCGCGGCCCTGGCCGACGGGGAGTTCGGGCACGTGGCGGGACTGGCCTACCCCGCCGGACTCGATGTCCGTGTCGTCGCCCTGCCGATGCTCCTGCTGGCGCTTCCTCTCCAGCCGCTGCTGGGCCAGGTGGCGGCCTTCAACGTCGCGGTCGTGCTCTGGCTGGTCCTCAACGGCGCCGTCGTTCAGTGGGTGGGCGTGCGGCTGGGGCTGTCACGGTGGGGCGCGCTCGCCCTGGCGGTCGTGAGCCTCCTCTCGAGCCAGTGCGTCGGTTTTCTGGGAAACGGGCAGTTCGAGAACGTCGTGCCCGCGGCGCTCGCGCTCGGGGTCCTCGCCGGGCACACCGAGCAGGCCCGCAGAGCGGCCGCTCTGGTCGTCGTGGCCCTGCTCCTCGCCGGGTTCAGCAGTCCCTATCAGGCTGTGGTGGTGGTTCTGCTCTGCCTCGGTACGTCGATCGTGGAGCGAGGCCCCCTTCGCGCCGCCCTGTTGTTGGGGGTGTCCCTGGGAGCCCTCCTCCCCGTCGGTTGGTACTACGCGACGGCGACCGTCGGGCTGGAGACCCCGGCACCAGTCGTGACCGAGTCCCTGAACTTCCTGGCGCCGTCGCTGCGCCAGCCGGGTGGGGGGGAGCTGTCAGAGGGCTTCCCATACATGGGGACCGGTACCCAGACCCCGCCGGCCCTTCGTAGCATCGGCTGGGTTCTTCCGATCGGGGGACTGCTGGCGCTCGGAGCTCTGCGTAGAAGAGGCCTTGCGCTCGGGGTGGCTGGGCTTCTCGTCTTCCTGGTCGCGATCGGACCCGAGCTGCGCCTTGGTCCCGTCGCCGTCCCCGGGCCCTACGCTCTCGCCGGGCTCCTTCCCGGTCTGCGCGACATGGGTGTCACCTTCCGCTTCGGGACCGGGCTCGTCTTCGTCGCCGGTCTGCTGATCTTGCGAGCGCGCCCCACGCTCTCGGTCACCATCGCCTTGCCAGCGCTGGTCGGCCTGGAGACCCTCCTGTTCTCGTCGGCCACGTGGCCGTCATCCGCCGGCGTCGCCAACTCGGTCGCGATCGATGGGCCGGTGGGCTTCTGGCCGGCCCCCCCCATCGCCCCCTCCTTTCCCTCCGCGTGGGTGGCCATGGCCTATGACGTCCCGGTCGCGTGGGGGCCCGAGGAAGGTGTGAGCGCCTGGATCTACTCGCTGCGGCAGCTGGGGGTCGAAAAGGTCGTGGTGCATCACGGGGACATCGGCACGCCGGAACCTCTCACCGACTGCCTGGTCCTGGTCGAGGAGCTCGGAGCGGCGGCTTCGGTCTACGCCCTGTCGTGCTCGGGCGCTCCATCCACCACACCGTCAGGGGATGCGCCTCCAACGGTGGACCGACCCACCGCCGACGCGGTCGTGCCCGGCATTCCGAGTGACTGGGGCCCAGACGTCGCCGCGGGCGTGGACACGTGGATCTACTCCCTACGCCAGAGGGGCATCGACCAGGTCGTCGCGGGTGACGACGTCCCCCTGCCGAAGGAGCTGGTCGACTGTGTCGTCCCGCTCGGAGAGTTCGGCGAATCGGGCCAGCGCTACTCTCTGTCCTGCGCCGGCGCTCCACCTGGGAGCTCGACTCCGGAGGCTGCGGAGAGCCTGTCGGCCGCCGAGGACTGAGCGACCTAGCAGCTACCCTCGACGGGGTACTGCGCGATGATGGTGCTGCCTGGGCCAGGGATGGCGTCGCCGCTGAAGGTGATGCAGTTGTCGGTGACGTCGTAGATCCAGCCGTCCGTGTAGTCGTATGTGATCTCCACGCCGTCGACGGTCACCGTCATCTGGCCGATGTTGCTGGGCACCTGGTCGAGGCAGAACTCGTACTCCATGCCCGCGGCCGTCAGCGAGAGGTGCTGGAGCGCTTTGTCCCACTCATCAGCGCAGATGGACTCGTGGATACCACCAGTGCGCTCGGTGGCGTCGACGTAGAGCGGCGCCGGGGCCGCATCCACGCCGTTGGTCCAGTCGAAGCAGGGGCCGTCCGCCGGACCCGAGATGGCCGAGAAGGTCGCCATCTCCTGGGCGGGCTTCAGCGCGTTGAACCACGTGGAGAATGCGCTGCTGTTGAGTCCGTCCGTGTCGTCGTCCTCGTCCGTGACGATGATGGCGGCTAGCGAGGCGTCCTCGCGGATGAAGTCGGTGTTCGTCGTGGTCAACAGCGGGTCGGTGAGGGCTGCCTCGCAGGCGCCGAAGCCCTGCTCCTTGCCGGAGCCGCTGGAGCCCTGGTCCACCTGCTGGGCGAACTCTGCCTCGGCGTCGCTGGTGTCCTCTGTGATGACGGAGCCCATGAACTTGCCGGACTGGGCCGGGTTGTCCATGTCGGTCGTCACGACGGCGATGTGGTAGTCGAGCCCGAGGTCGACGAACTCGCCCATGAAGGTGCCGAAGTTCGCGTTCACCGCTGCCAGGGCGCCGGACATCGAGCAGCTGTTGTCGACGATCCAGAGGACGTCGACCTCCTGGAAGAACTCCTGCTCCCACTGCTGCTCGTACATGGCGTCCTCGGCGCCTCGTCCGTCGACATCGACACCCACCTCGGCTTCGTCCGGATCGTTGCTGGTGACGACCACGTCGGCGCTGTACTCGACCCAGGCGGCGGGTGTGAAGTCCACCTCGAAGGTCGCCTCTTCGCCCGGGGCGAGGACGAAGCTGGTGGTGTCGGCGTAGAGCGTGAAGGCGCTGTAGCCGTCGCCTGCGAGCTGGATGTCGTGGACGTCGAGGTCCGAGCCACCGACGTTGGTGATCGTCACCGTCTCCTTCGGAGTCGGGCAGTCCTTCAGCGCGCCGCCGAAGTCCAGCGACAGCGGCTCGACCTCGATGTCGGGGTCGTTCGGATCGGACCAGGTCCCAGTGTCGGTCGGATCGTCGACGTCGTTGGGCCGGTTGAGGTCGTAGTCGCTACAGGCAAACGTCAGCGCAAGAAGCACGGGGACCTCCTAGCTCTCGGTGCGCGAGCGGATGGACTTATAGCAGAGGAAGGCCCGGGTCCAGCTACCACCCCGAGCGGCGCAGGAGCGCCTTCACCCGCAACAGCAGCTCCTCGGGGTCGAAGGGCTTCGGCAGGTAGTCGTCTGCGCCTGCGTAGAAGCCCTTCTTGACGTGGGCGGTCTCACCTCGGGCCGAGAGCATCAGGACGGGGATGTTCTCCGTCTCGGGCTTGGACTTCAGCCAGGTGCAGACCTCGTAGCCGGTCTTCCGAGGCATCATCACGTCCAGCACGATGATGTCCGGGGCCTGCGCGCTGATGGCCTCGATGGCCTCGACGCCGTCTCCCGCCGTGCGGATGTCGCAGTCGTCCTCCAGCGTCAGCCCGACCAGCTGCAGGATCTCCTTGGCGTCGTCGACGATGAGGGCCGCCGGTCTCCCCGTCTTCTTCACCGGCTCGGGGATCTCGATGTCTGCCAGGGGCGGGAGCTCGGGGGCGTCCGTGGGGTCGGTGCCGGGCACCTCGGTGGGCGCCTCCTCCTCCACTGCCTCCGGTGCCGCCACAGGGGTGCTCCCCGGGGCCTTCTTGACGGCGACGATCTCGACGTCGTCGAAGACACCTTCGGGATCCTCGGCGAAGATCCCCTCGTCCATGCTGGCCTCCTCGAAGACGCCGCTGGCTTCCCAGGCGCCGTGGAGGTTGCGGACGACGTGCTGGAGGACGGTCTTGGGGTAGTCGGTGGTCGGCACGACTCGAGCGACCTCCTCCAGCGTCGTCCAGCCCTCTCGGACCTTGAGGATGGCGTCCTCGAGCAGGGTCTTCAGGCCGTCTTCGATGGCCTGGTCCCACAGCTCGCGCTCGGTGGCCCCTTCCTGGACCTTGTTGCCGAGCTCGCGGGTGAAGGGCATCAGCTCGAAGCAGCCGAAGCGTCCGGCGTAGCCCATGTACTGACAGGTCGGGCAGCCCGGTCCGGCGAAGCGCGCCCCTTTACCGAGCTCGATCTCAGGCAGCCCGAGGCGCTCCCACTCCTCTGGGATCGGCGTCTGGTGCACGGAGCAGTCCGGGCACACCCGGCGCAGCAGGCGCTGGCTCACGACGCCGGTCATCGCGTCAGCGAGGAGGTAGGGAGCGACGCGAAGGTCGAGCAGGCGGGTGATCGCAGCCACCGAGTTCGAGGTGTGGAGGGTCGAGAGCACGAGGTGTCCGGTCCCCGCTGCGTCGATGGCGGCGGCGGCGGTCTCCGGGTCCCGGATCTCGCCGATGACCACGACGTTGGGGTCCTGCCGGAGCATGGCCTTGACCGATGACGCGAAGGTGATGCCAGCCCTCTCGTTCACCTGGACCTGTGTGAGCCCGGCCAGCGTGTACTCGATCGGGTCTTCGATGGTGACGATCGAGGTGTTCTCGCTGTTGAGCCGGTGGATCGAGGCGTAGAGCGTCGTCGACTTCCCCGAGCCGGTGGGTCCGACGACGAGCAGCATTCCACGCGGAGTCGCGAGCTGGCGGTACCACTTGGTCAGGGCGTGGGCCGGCCAGCCGAGCTCGGCCAGGTTCGCCTTGATCATCATGGGATCGAGGATTCGGATGACGACGTTCTCGCCGTACTGACTGGGCAGCGTCCCGACCCGGAGGTCGATGGGGCGTCCTCCGAGGCGAGCGCTGACCTTGCCGTCCTGGGGACGGCGCTTCTCGGCCACGTCCATCGAGGCGAGGACCTTGATGCGACCGGTGAGGGAGGACTGGGCCCAGGAGGGCAACAGGACGGTCTCCCTGAGGAGGCCGTCGATGCGGTAGCGAACTCGGATGCCCTTGGCCTGCGGCTCGAGATGGATGTCGGAGGCGCCCCGCTCGATGGCGTTGATGAGGAGGAAGTCGACCAGGTCCACGTAGACCTGCGAGTCCCCCCTCTTCAGGTGGTTCTGGATCTTGCCCGCGTCCAGCTGGAGGTAGGTCGGCGCCACCGTCAGCTGGCGCATCTCGGGCTTGACGTCCTTGAGCAGCCGGGAGGCGACCGCCTCGACGCTGTAGTGCCGCAGGATGGCCTGGTGGATCCGCTGAGGGCTGGCGACGACTTGCACGACGCGACCCTTGAGCGCGAACTCCAGGTCGCGGATGGCGTCATGGTCCTGCGGGTCCGCCATCGCGACCAGCGTTCCCCCGGCCTGCTTGCGGATCGGGAAGACCATGCGGCGCTCGGCGATCGTCCGGTTGACCTGCCAGACGCAGGCGGGGTCGACCTTCGTGTTCGTGGGGTCGATGTAGTCGAGGGACAGTTGCTCGGCGAGCGCCTCGGCGACGTCCTCTTCGGTCACGGCGCCGATGCGTACGAGCGCGACGCCCAGCTTGGTTTCGGGCTCCACGTTCTGGAGCTCGAGGGCCTGGTTGAGGAGGTCATCGAGCAAGCCCCGGCGGGCCTGCAGGATCTCTCCGATCTTCTTCCTTCCAAGCACTGGCTCTCCTCAGGCCGAAGCCGTCACGCCGAGTGGGAAGCGCAGGGTGAACGTGCTCCCTGTGCCCACCTCTGAACGTACCTCTATCGTGCCGTTCATGGCCGTGGTCAGTTGGTCCACGATGTAGAGGCCGAGTCCCGCACCGCCGGAGCGGCGCGTGTCACCGCGTTCGACCTGGTAGAACTTCTGGAACAGCCGGTCCACGCTGTCTTCCGGGATGCCTCTACCGGTGTCCTCGATCGCGACCAGGGCGTGTCCGTCCTTCTCCGAGGCGCGGATGGTCACGGTCCCGCCGGGCTCGGTGAACTTCAACGCGTTTCGCACGAGGTTGCCGAGGATCTGCTGAAGCCGCATCGGGTCGGCCTGCAGCTGGCTCCCGCTTCGGAGTGTGCAGTCCAGTTCGAGCTTGACGCGCCGCCTGAGCGCCTCGCCGGAGAAGGCAGAGTGGGCGTCCTCGAGCTGTCCCGGGAGGTCCGTGGGCACCACGTCGAGGGCCAGGTTCCCGCCCTCCAACCTGGTGGCGTCGAGCAGATCCTGCACCATGCGGTAGAGCACGTCGGACTGATCCCGGCTGCGCTGGAGCAGGTCTGCCTGCTTGGGCGTCAGGTCGCCCCCCTTGCCCATCATCAACAGGCGGATGTAGCCCTGGATCACCGTCAGCGGTGTCTTCAGCTCGTGCGTGACGACCGACAGGAACTCCTGCTTGATGTTGTTGATCTCGACAGCCTCCGTGACGTCGCGGATCACGACCACCCATCCACGCGCCAGCGGCTGGGTGCGCAAGACCAGGTGGAGCGGCTCTCCATCGAGGTCGAAGTCGAGGTTTGCCCGCTTGGACTCCCCCGCGAACAGCGCGCTGTCGACACCGAGGACCTGATCGAGCAACGCGCCCTTGCGCAGCTGACCGAGCCCCGCCACACCTAGGAGATGCTCCGCTGCGGGATTCCAGCTGTCCACCTGGCGCTCCCCGTCAGCCATCAGGACACCGTCGCTCAGCGCGTCGAGCATCGCCGTGACGGTCTCGTTGTGGGTGTCGAGCTCCCCAATGAGGTCCACGAGGCTCCAGCGCATCGTCTCGAGCGACTTGCCCAGGTCAACGAACTCCGCGGCGGCGTCTGGAATGGGGATTGGTCGATCCAGCTCGCCAGCCGCGACGCGGCGGGCCGCGTTCCCCACCTCCTCGAGAGGTGCGCTGAGGGCCTTCTGGAGTCGAAACGCGCTGGCGACGGTCACGACGGTGGAGGCGATCACCCAGCTGACGAGCCCGGCGAGCAGCAGCGTCTTGCTTCCGGCCTCGAGCTCGCCGGTAGCCAGGATCAGCACCAGGCCCAGGAGCACGATCCCGTTGAGCGCGGACAACAGCAAGAGCAGGCTGATCTGGAAGCGGATCCCGCGCGTCTTCCGTGCCATGCGCGGATGCTTGCACAACAGCTGCTCGGCAAGGCGGCGGCGGTGTCACCTCGCCGCCCGGCCGGCCTGGAATCGTGAGCGCACCAGGAGGTCCAGATGCGTCGATTCCACCCGAGCCTGGCGCTCGCATGTGGCGCCGCCCTCGCGCTCGCCGTCGCCCCCACTCTCGCGCCGGCCGGTCTCGGGCTGAACGATGAGCGCCCCCCACCGCCCAGGCGCGTGACCGTCGGTGACCTGCGGATCCGAGCCACCCTGGACCACGGGGTGCTGGCCGGCCCAGAGGAGCGCTACCTGGTGGTCGAGGTCCTCGGCCTCGAGCCAGATGTGCGCGACGCGCTGGACATCGTGTTGGCGATCGATCGCAGCGGCAGCATGTCCGGTGAGCGGCTCAGCGGCGCCAAGACCGCCGGCGCGATGCTCGCGAGCTCCCTCGCCGGTGATGACCGCATCGGGGTGGTCAGCTTCGGATCCGGGGCCCGTCGGGAGGTCGAGATGACCAATGGCTACTCCGTCGTCAGGTCCGAGATCTGGGACATCGAGGCCGGAGGCAACACCGCGCTCTTCTCGGGTCTGCAGATGGCTGGCGGCCTGCTCCCCGATGGACGAGGTCCGCGTCGGGTCATCCTGCTCTCCGATGGGGCGGCGAACGTCGGCCCGGCCACGCCGGAGGCCCTCGCCGACGAAGCCGCTCGCCTCGCGGAGCTGGGGATCAGCACCTCGGCCATCGGCCTGGGCACCGGCATCGATCACACCGCGCTCATGGCCATCGCTGACGCGGGCGGAGGCCGCTACCACTACCTCTCTGACGACGAGGGACTCGACGCCGCCTTCCTCGACGAGCTGGAGAGGCTCCACACGATCAGCGCGTCGGGGGTCGAGGTCGACCTGGACCTTGGCGAAGGTGTCGAGATCGTTCAGGTCTACGGCTACGAGGAGTTCGATGGCAGGGCCACGCGCGCCGGGTGGAGTGCGCGCATCGGCGACGTCAGCTCCGGCGAGACCCGCAAGATCGTCGCTCGCGTCCGAGTCTCTGCGGAGGCCACGGAGAGCATCGCGAAGGTGCGGGTGCGCTGGCACGACGGCGAGTCCCAGGCGGTCTGGCTCCCGGTCAGAGCCCAGCGTGGAGACGAGGAGGAGGCTGCTGGTTCGGTCGTCGGATGGGCGGTCAGTCACCGTGACCGGGCCCTCGCAGGCCTGGAGATGATGGCCAGGAGCGAGGTGCTCCGCTTTGGAGCCGATCAGCAGGAGCTCGACCTCGCGAATCGCCAGACCCTGGAGGCCCTCGGCTACCTCGAGTGACGACCAGGACAGCCTTCGGGTCTCGTCCTACGGCAACGCGATAGGATGTGCGGCCCCCAATCGAGGCAGCCCTGTGCCGGATCCGAAGGAGATGGACGCCCTCGTCGAGGCCATCGCGGCCCGCGTCAGAGAGCGCATGCAGCAACAGACAGTGCCCCCGCTGCCGGTCCTTCGCGGGACCTGGCAGGACGAGTCGGCCCTGAAGCAGTGGACCAGGAGGGTCGTCGATCGGCTCGGCAGCAACGGCACGGTCGAGGGGGAGCCCAAGCCCGAGCTCGCGCGGATGATCGACCACACGATGCTCAAGCCCGACGCTACGCGGGCGGACATCGAGCGCGTCTGCCGCGAGGCCGCCGAGTACGGCTTCGCCTCCGTCTGCATCAACACGACCTGGCTCCCGCTCGCCGTACAGATGCTGCGTGGGACCCGGGTCATGCCGATCTGTGTCGTTGGCTTCCCGCTCGGGGCGGCCGTGACGAACGCCAAGGCCGCCGAGACCAGGGAGGCCGTGAAGCTGGGCGCCGCCGAGATCGACATGGTCATCAACATCGGCGCCCTGAAGTCTGGCAACCACGACCTCGTGCTCCAGGACATCAAGGCGGTGGTCGCGGCGGCCCAGGGTCGACCGGTGAAGGTCATCCTCGAGACGAAGATGCTCAGCCGCGAAGAGAAGATCGCCGGTTGCGCGCTGACGAAGGCCGCCGGTGCAGCGTTCGTGAAGACCTCGACCGGCTTCGGCGGGGGCGGCGCCACGGCCGAGGACGTCGCCCTCATGCGCCAGGTCGTCGGCCCCGACATGGGCGTGAAGGCCTCTGGCGGTGTGCGGAGCGCGGCCGATGCGCAGGACATGATCCGCGCGGGAGCGACCCGGCTGGGGGCCTCGGCCTCCATCGCTATCGTGACGGGCGGGACGGGCAAGGGCGCCTACTGATGCGATGCACGCTGATCGTGCTCGACAGCGTCGGGGTCGGGGCGATGCCCGACGCAGAGGCCTGGGGAGACGCCGGCAGCGACACGCTCGGCCACGTCGCCGAGGCTGTCGGGGGTTTGTCGCTGCCGAACCTGGAGCGGCTCGGGCTGGGGAACATCCGGGCTGTCCAGGGTCTGACGCCAGCTCGCCAGCCTGCGGCCGGCTACGGCAAGGCGGCCATCGCCAGCGCGGGAAAGGACACGATCTCCGGCCACTGGGAGATGGCCGGCGTGCCCGTGCTGGAGCGCTTCAAGGAGTACCCGGAGGGCTTTCCAGCGGAGATCATCGAGCCCTTCATCGCCGAGATCGGCCGAGGCATCCTGGGGAACTACAGCGCCAGCGGCACGGTGATCATCGAGGAGCTCGGCGCCGAGCACGTCGCCTCCGGCGAGCCCATCGTCTACACCTCGGGCGACAGCGTGTTCCAGGTCGCCGCGCACGAGGACGTCGTCGACATCGACACACTCTACGACTGGTGCGAGGACGCCTACCGCATCGTCAGCCCCTTCGGTGTGGCGCGGGTCATCGCCCGTCCCTTCGTCGGCGAGCCCGGCGCCTTCGTCCGCACCGGCAACCGACGGGACTTCGCGCGACGTCCACCCGACCAGACGGTCGTGGACAACCTGAAGGCTGCTGGCTGGATCACGACGAGCGTCGGCAAGGTCAAGAGCATCTTTGGAGATCGCGGCTTCACGAAGTCCCTCAAGGCCTCCGACAACGAGGGGGTCACCCGCGCCACGCTGGACGTGCTCGACACTCAGCACAGGGGACTGGTGTTCGCCAACCTCGTGGACTTCGACATGCTCTATGGTCACCGCCGGGACCCGGAGGGCTACGCAGGGGCGCTGACGGCCTTCGACAAGCGCGTCCCCCACATCCTCGACCGCATGGGGCGTCGGGACCTGCTCATCTTCACGGCGGACCACGGCTGCGACCCCACACACACCGGGACGGACCACACGCGCGAGTACGTGCCCATCCTGGCCTGGCACCGCGACGGCAACGGCAACGACATCGGCACGCGGTCCACGATGGCCGACATCGCAGCCACCATCGCGGACTGGTTCGAGGTCCCGGCGACCGCGACCGGTGAGAGCTTCCTGGGGCGCCTGTGAACATCCAAGCGCTGCTGCAGGACAAGAAGCAGGGTCGCGAGCACTCCGATCAGGAGATCGAGGACTTCGTGACGGCGGTCGTGGAGGGCTCCGCCACCCGGGCGCAGATCGCGGCGTGGCTGGCCTTCGTCTGCTGCAACGGCATGAAGGACGGGGAGACCGTGGCGCTCACCCGCGCGATGACGACCTCTGGCTCCCGGCTGAGCTGGCCGGGCATCACTGGCCCCTTCGTCGACAAGCACTCCACCGGCGGGGTGGGGGACAAGATCAGCCTCGTGCTGGCCCCGCTGTGGGCTGCCATGGGCTTCAAGGTCCCCATGATCTCCGGGCGCGGCCTCGGCATCACCGGCGGGACCCTCGACAAGCTGGAGTCCATCGCCGGCTTCCGGACAGACCTCGACCAGCACCAGCTGCGCAGCACGCTGAGTGAAGCCGGGTGCTTCATCTCAGGCCAGACCGGCACCCTCTGTCCAGCCGATCGCATCCTCTACGGACTCCGGGACGAGACCTGCACGGTGGCCTCCGTGCCCTTGATCACGGCGTCGATCCTGTCGAAGAAACTGGCCGAGGGGCTCGACCGCCTCGTGCTCGACGTGAAGGCTGGAAACGGGGCCTTCATGAAGACCCGCACAAAGGCCCGCAAGCTGGCCGACAGCCTCGTGCGAGTCGGCCGTGGCGCCGGCTTGGACACCTCTGCGCACATCACGGACATGAGCCAGCCCCTGGGCGAGGCCGTGGGCAACGCGCTGGAGGTCGCCGAGGCCGTGGACTGTCTCAAGGGCGGTGGACCGCGCGCGGTCGTCGACCTCGTCTGCACCCTCTCGGGAGACGAGGACGCCGCCCGAGCCGTGCTGGCCAGCGGCGAGGCCTACGAGGTTTTCGCTCGCATGGTCCGCTGCCAGGGAGGGGACCTGGAGGCACCGTCGAGGGGAGGAGGTTGCGACATCGAGGTGTTCGCCGCCCCGCGCAGTGGGTGCGTCGAGCGCTGCGACGCGATCGGCGTCGGGCAGGCTGCCTTCGTCCTCGGCGCGGGCCGGGTGAAGGCCAGCGATCCGGTCCATCACGGCGTCGGCCTGGTCGTGCACGCTCACCGAGGCGTGCTCGTCGAGGAGGGCCAGCCCCTGGCCACCCTCCACCATGCCGCTGGACGCGGCCTCGACGAAGCGCTGGTCGCCCTGAGCTCTGCGTTCGAGCTGTCGTGAGCCACTTGAGCCTGGCGCTCCTGGAGCCGGCGCTCGCCGCCAACTTCATCGAGCGGGAGACCACCTTGATGGACCGGGGGCTGTCGCTCCTCGGCATCGTCGTGATGATCGCCATCGCCTGGGCGCTGTCAGAGGCTCGAAGGGACGTCAAGTGGCGCCCCGTCGCCTGGGGCGTCGCCCTCCAGCTGCTGTTCGGGTTCATCGTCCTGATGCCGGCGCTGCAGGACTTCTTCTTCGTGGTGGTCGACAACGGCGTCCACAAGCTGCTGTCGTTCTCGGAGGCTGGCGCGGAGTTCGTCTTCCAGAGCATCGAGCCCCACCAGATCCTGCAGGACGGCCAGGAGGTCACGTTCAGGGGGCGCATCAGCCCGCCGGTGAAGACCTTCGCCTTCTGGATCCTCCCCACCATCGTGTTCTTCAGCGCCCTGATGAGCGTGCTGTACCACCTCGGCATCATGCAGCCGCTGGTCAAGGGCATCGCCTGGCTCATGCAGCGCACGATGGGCACCAGCGGCGCCGAGTCCCTCGCCGCGGCCAGCAACGTCTTCGTCGGCCAGACCGAGGCTCCCCTGGTCGTCCGGCCCTATGTGGACAGCATGACGCGCTCGGAGCTGCACGCGCTGATGTGCGGGGGCTTCGCGACCGTCGCGGGGGGCGTCATGGCTGCCTACGTCGGCTTCCTCGACTCCATCCCTGGCATCGCCGGCCACCTGGTGACGGCCTCCATCATGTCGGCGCCGGCGGCGCTGGCCGTGTCCAAGGTCATGGTCCCCGAGCTCCATGTCCCGCGCACGATGGGCTCGGTTCCGATGCTCCCCCGGACCCAGGGAAACGTCCTCGAGGCATGCGCCAACGGCGCCGCGGACGGCATGAAGCTCGCCCTGAACGTCGCGGCGATGCTCATCGCCTTCGTCGGCATGGTCGCCATGGTCGACTGGGTGCTCAGCTGGATCATCGTCGGTGGGGACCCGCTGTCCATGTCCCGGATGCTCGGGTGGCTCTTCACTCCCATCGCGCTCGCCATGGGGGTGCCCTGGGAGGAGGCCCCGATCGTGGGGATGCTGCTCGGCGAGAAGATCGTGCTCACCGAGTTCATCGCCTACATCCACCTCGGCGAGATCGTGAACTCCGAGGTCCCGATGCTCTCCGAGCGCTCGGCCATCATCGCCAGCTATGGGCTCTGCGGCTTCGCGAACTTCGCCAGCATCGGCATCCAGCTCGGGGGCATCGGAGGCATCGCCCCTGCGCGCATGAAGGACCTGGCTTCGCTGGCCCTCCGAGCGATGATCGCCGGAAGCCTCGCCGCGTTCATGACAGGCACCGTCGCCGGCGTCATCCTCGGCTAGAGCACCTGATTGGTGCTCTAGAAGCCGGTGCGCCCTTCGTTCGCGTCGGCGACCAGCTGGGGCATGAAGAAGGCGTCGATCAGCGTTCCGATGCCGCACAGACCGCCGGTGAAGAACCAGAGGAGCCCGCTCCCGATGCGCCCGACGTAGATTCGATGCAGGCCAGCGACGCCGAACCAGCCGGCGATCCAGAACAGGTAGGCCCAGCCGACATCTTTCTTTGTAGTGACGAGGGGGTTCTCCACAGGGTCCTCCAGTGCGCACGGGGTGTACGACGGCACGGAGGGGTTATTTCCGCGCCATGCTGGAACCCTTCCTCGAACACCACCCCAAGCTGAACGAGGGCGCGTGGGTCCATGGCGCCGCCACGGTGATCGGGGAGGTCGAACTCGGCCGTCGTGTCAGCGTCTGGCCCGGCGCGGTCTTGCGCGGCGACATGGGACGCATCGTCATCGGCGACGACTCGAACATCCAGGACCACTGTGTCGTCCACATGACCTCCGGTCTCAGCGTCACCACCGTCGGGGAACGAGTCACGGTCGGCCACAGGGCCCTCCTCCACGGCTGCGAGGTCGGCAGCGACTGCCTCATCGGCATGGGCGCGATCCTGCTGGACAACTGCGTGATTCCGGAGGGGTCGATGGTCGGGGCGGGTAGCCTCGTGACTGGCGGCAAGACCTTCCCCAGCGGCCACCTCATCCTCGGGGCCCCAGCCAGGGCGGTTCGCGAGCTGACAGCAGACGACCGCGAGTGGATTGCCTACTCGTGGAAGCACTATCTCGACACCATGCGTCACTACCGGGACCGCAGCGACACCAACACTTGACGCGTCAAGTGTTGGAGATCGCAGGAGATCCTTGAATGGCGTGGTAGCCTCGGAGTCGCTACCAAGCCTCTTCGCGGCGTCTTCCCAGGCGCCCGCCGTCGTCCTCCTCCCAGGCATCCCCGCCGATGCGCATCCGAAAGCTCGAGCTCCAGGGCTTCAAGTCCTTCGTCGACCGCCAGTCCTTTCACTTCGGCGAGGGCATCGCGGGCGTCGTGGGCCCCAACGGCTGTGGAAAGTCGAACATCGTCGATGCGATCAAGTGGGTCATCGGCGAGCAGTCCGCAAAGAGCCTGCGTGGACAGGCGATGCAGGACGTCATCTTCAACGGCTCAGAGGGTCGCAACAAGGTGGGTCTCGCGGAGGTCATCGTCACCTTCGTGCGAGGTCCGCAGCCCTTCCCGAAGGACTACGCGCGGTTCGAGGAGATTCGGATCGGCCGTCGACTGTATCGGGACGGAACGAGCGAGTACCTCATCAACCAGGTCAAGGTCCGCCGCAAGGACATCGTGGAGCTGCTGCTCGACACGGGCATCGGGAACAAGCTCTACAGCTTCATCGAGCAAGGCCAGATCGGGCAGATCGTGCAGGCCCGCCCCGAGCAACGCCGCGGCCTGCTCGAGGAAGCGGCGGGTATCTCCCGCTTCAAGGCGCGAAAGCGCGAGACGGAGCAGAAGCTCGAGGTCACCGCCCAGAACCTCGACCGCGCCACCGACGTCGCCGAGGAGCTGGGTCGTCGGCTGAGGACCCTGGAGCGCCAGGTCTCCAAGGCCGCGCGCTATCGGCGCTTGCAGGCCACCGTGCGTCAGCACGAGCTGTTCCTGGGGCTCGCGAAGTACGCGGCGCTGTCCGGGGACCGTCGAGCCCTGCAGGAGCGACACCGCGAGTGCACCAGCGATCTCGGCCAGCTCGGTCGTGACGTCGAGCGCCGGGACGGCGAGCTCCAGGGCGCCCGGGGCGAGATCGCCGTCATGCAGACGGTCGTGACCCGGCTGCGCGAGGAGATCGCGGAGCTCGAGGCCCAGCGTCGCGAGCTGGACGCGACCCACCGCCTCCAGGCGAGAGAGAACCGGGAGCTCGAGCTGCGCGCCGGGGCTGTCGTCCGGGACCTCGAGGAAGCCGGCCGCCAGCAGGACCAGGCCGGCCAGGAGCAATCGCGCAGCGAGGTCGAGCTGGCGGAGGCGAGGCTGGCGCTGGAGGACCGGGACGCCCTCTTCGACGCCCAGGCCCGGGCGGCCCGGGAGATCGGGGAGCGTCTCCACAGGGTTGGCGGCGAGGTGGAGGAGGCGAAGTCGGAGCACATGGTCAGGGTGACCAGGCTAGTGCGGCGGCGGACACACCTGGGTGCAAGCGAGCAGCGGCTCGGGCAGCTGGCCGAGCAGGCCTCGACCATCCGTCCGCGGCTGAAGGAGGTCGGAGCGCGGGTGTGCGAGCTGCAGACGCTCTCGTCGACCGCCGTCGCCGAGCGCGAGGCCCAGGAGCTGGTCCGCGATGGCTGCAGGGACGACGCGCTCCATGCCAGGCAGCGCCTCGCCCGGGCCGAGGAGCAGCAGGCGACCCTGGGTCAGACGGTGCGGGAGGCCGACGACGTCCTGGCCACGGTCAGCCGCGAGGCCGCTGGTCTGGAAGCCAGGGTCCAGTCGCTCCAGTCGCTCCAGGACGCTCGGGTCGGCGTGGAGGGAGGCGCCCGCGAGGTGCTCGATGCCCTCGACACCCACGGGCTCCTCGCCGAACACCTCGAGATCCCCGACTCCAAGCGCGAGCTCGTCGAGGTCGGCCTCGGCTCGAAGCTCGACACGGTCCTGCTCAGGAGTCGTGGCCAGCTCGACGAGGCCATCGCCTTGTGCGGCGACTGGACGACCCTCCGGGTGGTCGAGGATCCGTCTCCCATCTCGGCGGAGATCCTGGCATCGATCCGGGCGGTGGATTCCCTCGACGAGGCGCTCGCCGGAGGGGAGAGCGTAGTCGTGCCCTCGCTCGGGGTTCGCGTCGACGCCGACGGCACGGTGCACGCGGGCAGGGGGGCCCCCTCGGGCGTGGTGCTCCTGGAGCGCCGCCGCGAGCTGACGGCTCTCGCGGAGTCCCTCGAGGGAGCCCGGGCCCGTCTCGAGCAGGCGGAGGCGGCGAGCCTCACGGCCCGCGCTGCCGTCGACGGTGGGCGCGAGGCGATCCGACTGGCCCGCCAGCACCTGGAGTCGCGGCGGACCACCGAGCGCGAAGCGGACAAGGCCCTTGCCGGCGCTCGAGACCTCGCAAAGGACCACGCTCGCAACCTGCTCTCCGAACAAGAGCGGCTGGAACGCCTCCAGACGGAGTCTGTGCGCTTCGAGGAGGAAGAGGCGGCGATCCGCGGCCGGATGGACGACGAGCGCTCGGCCATCGCGGTGGAGGAGGAGGAGCAGGCCTCCGTCGAAGAGCGCCTCAGTCGTCTGCAGGCGGAGCTCGCCGAGCTCCAGAGCGCCTCGGCGGCCGCGCGGGAGGCGGCAGCGCGGGCCCGCACCGAGCAGAGCGCCGTCCAGGAGCGCGTGGTCTTGTTGAAACGGGCGCGGGATGGCGCCTCGAGCCGCCGCGAGCAGGCCTCGGAGCGGGCCGAGCGCGCGAGCGCCGAGCTGATGAAGGCTCGGGAGCGGCTTGCATTCCTGGAGCGCGACGATCAGCGCATCGCCGCCGCGCTGGAGGAGCTCCAGGGCCAGCAGGGCGACAACCGGGACCGCCTGGGGCTGGAAGGCGAGCGCCTCAAGACCGCCCAGGAGAGCATCGCCGGCGCCGAGGCGACGCTCCGTGGACGCCGGGAGCAGCTCCAGAAGGTCCAGGCCCGCTCCACTCGAATGGAGCTCCGGTTGCAGGAGGTCAAGCTCGGCATCGACACCCTGCGCCAGCGCGTCGAGGCTCGCTACCAGGTGTCGCTGCCCGGCCTGCTCGACCGGCTCGAGCGAGACCACGCGCTCCTGCTGGAGGCAGGCGAGGCGGCTCGCGCGGAGCCGCCGGTGCACGGCCTGGGCCTGGAGCCGGTCGAGGATCTCCGCGTCGTCCCAGCGGACCTCGAGCGCGAGGAGCTGGTCGTCGCTCGCCTGGCCGTGCTCGACAAGGCGAAGGCCGGCCTGGAGCGCCTCGGTGAAGTGAACCTCGCCGCGATGGAGGAGTACGGTGCCGTCGCCGAGCGTCACGGCTGGCTCGAAGAGCAGCGCCTGGATCTCGAGGAGTCCGTGGCGCGTATTCGGAAGACCATCGCCGAGATCAACAGGACGTGCCGGGAGCGCTTCCGAGAGGCCTTCGACAAGGTCGACACCGAGTTCCGGCGCGTCTACCCGCGCCTGGTCGGCGGTGGCCAGGGCCGGCTGCGGTTGACGGACGAGGACGACCTGCTGGAGACCGGTGTCGACATCTACGTGCAGCCGCCGGGGAAGCGTCTTCAGAACCTGACGCTGCTGTCCGGCGGTGAAAAGGCGATGTGCGCCATCGCGCTCCTCTTCGCCCTGTTCCGCGTGAAGCCCTCGCCCTTCTGCCTGCTCGACGAGGTCGACGCGCCCCTCGACGAGAGCAACGGCGCCCGCTTCAACGCGGTGCTCAAGGAGATGAGCGAGCTCACCCAGTTCATCATCATCACCCACAACAAGAAGACGATGGAGGTCATGGACACCCTCTACGGGGTGACCATGCCGGACCCCGGCGTCTCGAGGCTCGTCTCCGTCGAGGTCAGCTGATCGGCTCCCGCTCGGCGCGATCGGGCGATAGTCGGGGCCATGCCGATCGGTACATACGAGCTCGCCATCGTCGTCATCCTGGTCGTCGGCATCGCGGCGGCGGCATGGCTGGGTTGGAAGTCCCGCCCCAAGCTGCCGGCACCAGAGGACCGCCAGAGCATCCAACAACGCGCTGGCATCGAGCCGGACGCCGACGAGGTCGCTGCCCCGCTGCCCCCCACGGCCTTCGAGCGCTTCAAGCTCGGCTTCGCGAGGACCTCTTCGGCGCTCGCGGGGCTCTTCGGTGGCAGCACCGTCGACGCGGCCCTGTTCGACTCCCTGGAAGAGGCGCTGATCGGGGCTGACGTCGGCGTGAAGACGTCGATGTCCCTGGTCGGAGAGCTCAGGGAGCAGGCACGGGCCGAGGGCATCGAGGAGCCCGAGGCTCTTCGCGGCGCCTTGCGCGAAGCCCTGAAGAGCCGACTGGGCCGTTTCTCTCCAGAGCTATGCCCTGCACCCGAAGATGGCGCCTATGTCGTGCTGGTCGTCGGCGTGAACGGCAGCGGGAAGACGACCTCGATCGGCAAGCTGGCGAGCCGCTTCAAGGGGGAGGGGAGGAAGGTCCTGCTCGGCGCGGGGGACACCTACAGGGCTGGTGCCATCGAGCAGCTTCGCGTCTGGAGCGAACGCGCGGGCGTGGACATCGTCGCCCACCAGGAAGGGGCGGATCCCTCGGCCGTGCTCTTCGACACGCTGAAGGCGGCCCAGGCACGGGGCCATGACACCGTCATCTGCGACACCGCCGGCCGACTCCAGAGCAAGCGGCCCCTGATGGAGGAGCTCGGCAAGGTCACGCGGGTGATCGGAAAGGCTTGCCCGGGCGCGCCCCACGAGGTGCTCCTGGTCGTCGACGGGACGACCGGGCAGAACGCGCTGTCCCAGGCCAGGGTCTTCGGCGACGTCACGGGCGTCACCGGTGTAGTCCTCACCAAGCTCGACGGCACCGCGAAGGGTGGCGTCGTGGTGGCCGTGATGGAGGAGCTCGAGATGCCCGTGAAGTTCGTGGGGATCGGCGAGGGCATCGACGACCTTCGCCCCTTCGAAGCCGGTGCTTTCGTTGACGCACTCTTCTGACTCGCCACGCGTTACGCTCTCGCGCGAGCCCGGAGCAGCAGATGGCCACGCAGATCACAATCCGAGGACGGCAGTACAGCCTTCGTTCTGACGAGGACGACGAGGATCTCGCCGCGATCGCCGCATACGTGGACAGCAAGATGAGCGAGGTCGCCCGCAGCAGCTTCGACGAGCACACGGTCGCGCTGCTCGCTGCCCTGAACATCGCATCCGAGTACCACCGCTTCCGCAAGAACCTCTCCGGACGCATCGATGACCTCGACCGCGAGGCAGCGGCCATCGACGCCATCCTGGAGGCCGCCCTCCCCGAAGACCCGGGGTGAGCCTCACGGCCGTCTGGGGTCGTATTGGCGAAGCCACCCGGGGCCGCGTCGTCGCGCTCGTCCTCGGTCTGCCGGCCTGGACCGTCCTGGGGATCGCCTCCTGGCTGGACGCCGACCCATCGGGTCACGGCACGCACAGGCAGCTCGGCCTCGGGACCTGCACCATCCTGAGCATGACGGGATGGTCCTGTCCGATGTGCGGCATGACGACCACCTTCACCCACATGGCGCACTTCTCGGTCCTGGACGCCGTCACGACGCAGCCCTTCGGAGTCGTGCTGTTCCTCTTGACCCTCGCGGTCGCCCTGATGTCTGTCGTCGAGCTCGTGCGACCCGCAGGCCGCCTGACCCGCGCGTGGGCCTGGACGATGCAGCGCGAGGCGGTCATCGCGGGCGCCCTGTTGGGTGGACTGGCGCTCGGATGGGTCTACAAGCTGTGGGAGATGCAGGCCGGCCCCTTCGGCCCCTGAGATGATCCCCGGCGAAGAGCCGGTTGCCCGAGGGCTTTCCGCAGAGTGCCCAGAGAGCGCTTGCTCGGGGCCTCAGCGGCGTTAAATGCCGGTGGCCCCAGGGGCTGGGAGCAAGCCTTCCGACCCCCCAAAAAGTCGCTTGACCCCCATATCGAGCGGCATTAAGTACGCGGGGCTCAATCGGCGACCCCAGATCGGAGCGCCGGTTCGGTCTTTGAAAAACAGATAGCAGCTCTGTCGATTCTTTTAGAGTTAATCGCTTGGACAAGCGTCCAGGTAGACGAATTCTTCTTAGACTTTCGGGTCTAGGTCGAACGTTTTACAACTGGAGAGTTTGATC
>DASCPX010000158.1:0-1819 GCA_036012755.1 Myxococcota bacterium
ACGCAGGCCGAGCAGCGAGAACAGGGAGAGCAGGGCAGGGAAGAGAGCACCCGCTCCACCGGCACTGCTGCAGGCGCCGCCGGTGAAGTGTCCACCGGTGAAGTCGCCGGCCAACAGCTCCCCGGTGTCGGGCTCTTCGTCCTCCTCGCAGAGGGCGTCGTCGGTGTCGTCCAGGTAGTCGGGCGTGCCATCGCCGTCGTTGTCACCGGTGCCTTCCTCGACGTCGCTCAGGCCGTCCCCGTCGCTGTCCTCGTCGCAGAAGGAGGGGATGCCGTCGCCGTCCTGGTCCAGGGTGCCCTCGATGGCGTCGTCCACGCCGTCGGCGTCGCTGTCGCCTCCACCGTCGCCGTCATCGACGACGCCCCCGTCCAGCTCGCACCAGGCCTCGACCCCGTTGAGCACCCCGTCCAGGTCGGCGTCCACGTCGTCCTCGCCCACGTTGGGGTCCAGCTCCCAGGCGTCGACGCGACCGTTGCTGTTGATGTCCTCGTCGCCGTCGAGCACGGAGCCGTCGTCGGTGTCGATCTTCTTGGCGTGGGTCTTGGTCTCGGGATCGGCGTCCTCGATGTAGCACCCAGCGGAGGTGTCGGTGTCGGGGCCGGGAAAGTCGACGCCGCGCTCCAAGCCATCGGGCAGGCCGTCGCCGTCGGTGTCACAGAGCAGGGGATCGGTGTTGATGTCCAGCTCGCGGGAGTCGTTCAGGCCGTCGTCGTCGCTGTCCGCGTCCTTCGGATCGGTGCCGGCCTCGGCCTCTTCCGGACCGCTCAGCCCGTCGCCGTCCTCGTCGATGGCCAGCGCATCGCTCCAGCCGATGTTGCCCATGCCCAGGAGGCCTGCCTGGTCGGCGTCGAAGGTGCTCATGCCGTTGTCCTGGCCGGTCACGATCGCCACCTGGAAGGAGGTGGTGTCCTCGATCCCGAAGCGGGTCTCGGCGTCGACGCGCGCCACGGCGAGATCGATGAACCAGTCCGGGTCGCCGTCGATGCTCGAGTCGGCCTTCTCGATGAGCAGCAGATTGTCGTCGAGCGGGGTGTAGCTGTAGTCGAAGTAGCCGGTCAACGTGGCGCTGGGACCGCTTCCCGTCCCGTGTTGGAGGAACTCGATCGTCGGGAGCGTGCCCGCCATTCCGATGACGTACTCCAGGTTGGAGGGATCGCCATCGAGCTCCAGGGCGATGCCCCAGCTGCCCTCTTGGAGCGAGACACCCTCCTGGTTCCAGGGCCCCTCGTTCACCCGTATGCGGAAGTACAGGTTCTCGTCGTCGAGGCTCCAGTAGCCGGCGGGGAAGGAAGCATCGCCGACGATGTCGACGTGCTCGTCAGAGTTCACCTGGTCGTTGGCTTCGTCTTCCAGGTCCGCTCCGTCGCGGGGGATGGGAGTCCAGATGGTGGGCCAGGCGAGGGCCAATGAGATCAGCAGCATAGGCCTGAAGTATCACCTGAAACCCGCACTTTACAAGTCAAGTTCACGGGGTGGATAGAGGGGGCCATGCCCCCCGAACTACGCCCGGCAGCGACCGTCGTCGTCCTGCGAGACGGACCGCGCGGTCCCGAGGTCTTCCTGGTGCAGAGGAGCGCCAAGAGCGGCTTCATGCCCCTGGCGCACGTCTTCCCCGGGGGGCGGGTGGACGACGCGGACTCGCTGGTTCCCGTGCTCGGGGCGGAAGCGCACGTGCGACGCATGGGCTGCGACGATGCGACGGCCTACGTGGTCGCTGCGGTGCGGGAGACCTACGAGGAGTCGGGGGTCCTGCTGGCTCGCGGGGAGGGGGACGACAGCATTCGGACCGCTCTGCAGAAGCGGGAGATCACCTTTGGCG
>DASCPX010000159.1:0-1059 GCA_036012755.1 Myxococcota bacterium
AAAAAACGCCGAAATCGTAAAGTTGGGCCTTGAACAACATCAACTTTACGATTTCGTGTTCTGCGTTTCGCCCAAGACGTGTTGCAAAAAACACCCAAATCGTAAAGTTGGGCGTTCTATTTAAGTAATTAAATTTAAATTATTTAAATAGAACGCCCAACTTTACGATTTGGGTGTTTTTTGCAACGCGTCTTGGGCGAAACGCAGAAAACGAAATCGTAAAGTTGATGTTTTTCAAGGCCCAACTTTACGATTTCGGCGTTTTTTGCAACACGTCTTGGGCGAAACGCAGAACACGAAATCGTAAAGTTGATTGTGTCTTGCACGCGTCCTTTGCGATTGCTGTGTGTTTTGCAACACGTCTTGGGCGAAACGCAGAACACGAAATCGTAAAGTTGATTGTGTCTTGCGCGCGTCCTCACGCACACGTCTGGATAGGAGAGTCTATAGCGAAATCGAGAAAGAGCCGGAAATTCCGATAAAACGGCAGCCCTCGATGGAATAAATAGAAGATGGTGCATTGCTTTGCTTCTCGAAGTTATGTGTGTCTCTGCGCTTTGTTGTTTCCTTCTTCCTTGTCATCCACTATGTGCTTATAGCTTTCTTTCTGCGTTGATTTCTTTAGTTCCACACTTCTTTCTTTCATTCTGTGTTTCTTTCCTCGTTTCTTGTTTCCCCTTTTCGTTGATGTCCAAAGTTGTTCCAGAAGGGTTCCGCAAATTCTTGCTTGATGGAGGCGTCTTTTATTTCAACCTTTTGACTATGTGTTTGAGGCCCCCGATGGAATAAATAAAAGCCACTCCGATTTCATACTGTTGGAATTCCGCCCTTCAATGGAAAAATGTTGTGGGAGGTGTTGGCGCGTCGGTCTCCCCAAAAGTGGAATAAATAAAAGCCACTCACCCAATCAACTTTCAACCTCTACTCTTTGTGCTTTCTGCGCTTGGTGGGTTTTCTTTGAAAGGCGGAATTCCAAGGTTATGATTGCGAGTGGCTTTTATTTATTCCATCGAGGGCTGCCGTTTTATCGGAATTTCCGGCTCTTTCTCGATTTCGCTA
>DASCPX010000160.1:0-129656 GCA_036012755.1 Myxococcota bacterium
GATCTCCCGTCGTCGAGGAGCCCGTCGTCGAGGAGCCCGTCGTCGAGGAGCCCGTCGTCGAGGAGCCCGTCGTCGAGGAGCCCGTCGTCGAGGAGCCCGTCGTCGAGCCCGTCGTCGAGCCCCCGCCAGAGCGCGCTGGTGACGCGAGGGAACCGGCGAAGAGCACGTCTGGAACGAGCAGTTCGAAGAAGAAGGCCTCGACCACCAAGGTGGGGCTCGGTGAACCGGAGAAGGGCTCCAAAGTGGGCCGCGCCAAGAAGAAGGGCGAGCCCGAAGCCGGTGCCGAGCCGGTGGAAGAGGAGCCGGTGGAGGAAAACCCCTGGGGCGAGATCGAGTAGGCGCCTAGCAGGTTGCTGAAGAAGGCTCCCGAGGCCACGACGGCGGAGGCGAGTGCTGGTTGGGCGCACGACGAGGGCGCTTGCCGAGGCAAGCAACCGAGGAGCCCGTAGGGACGGAAAGCCAGGCGTGGCCTGGCTTTCCGATGCGTTCGACCGGTGCAGCATCCGCCGAGCCCGTAGGGGCGGCCGTCGCCGCTGGCGGCGGCCGATGGCCGACCAGGACGTTTTTCAGCAGCCTGCTAGCGCGACCGGCGAAGAGCCTCTTCCCGGGAGATGACCCCTAGGAACTCGGTGCGACCAGACAGCCCGCGGCGCCTGTTCAGAACACCACGAGCCAGGGCGTAGATACGGAAGAAGCGCGCCAGCGCCTTCCTCTGCGGCTCTGTCAGCCTGCCCTCGCCAGCGACCAGCTTGTCGTCGACGTCGCCCGCGTCCCAGAAGCGGACCACCCCGACGACATCGCGCGCGACACGCTCGCCAGCGCGCAGGCGGGGACCAAGGACCACCACATCCACCGGGTCGCCGTCGGCGCCAGGCCACTCGGGCACGCAGCCATAGTTGAAGGGGGACGGAACCGGGGAGACGAAGTCCACACGGCCGGGTCCGAGCACCGCGGCGAAGACGCCCGAGCGCTCCGTGCCGTCCAGCTCTCGCTTGATGAAGCCGCCCTTGGGGACCTCGATGAGAACCTCGACGCTCTCCGGCAAGTCCTGCGTCAAAGACGGCACGCCCAGGTGCTACCACGGCTGGGACGGATATGCTGGCGGCCGGAGGCGCAATGCTGTTCATCCTCGCCCTTTGGGGCTGCCAGGACCAGACCTTCTCCCAACACGACGCCGATATCGACAACGTCGAAGGCGCCGGCGTGCTCACCTACAGTCCCGAGATCCTCCTGTGGACGGACCTCGAGGTCGGCAACACCGTGGGCCAGGCGGTCACGATCGACTCGGTCGGCGAGCTGAACCTGATGGTCTACGAAGCCCGCATCATCCAGTCCGCAAACGGTCAGTTCTACATGTCGGAGACAGAGGACAAGACCATCGGACCCGGCGGGAGCTTGCCCATCGACGTGGTGTGCAGCCTCAACCGCGACCAGCCGATCGAGGGCGTGCTGCAGATCAAGACCAACGACGTCGACCACATCACCTTCGAGGTGCCGCTGCAGGCCTTCCCCCTCGGCTGGACCGAGGACACCGGGGACACAGGCGGCGACACCGGGGACACAGGCGGCGACACCGGGGACACAGGCGGCGACACCGGGGACTCCGGCGGCGACACCGGGGACTCTGGCGGCGAGGACACTGGCGGCGACACCGGGGACACAGGCGGCGAGGACACTGGCGACGGCGGAACGGAAGACGACACCGGGGACGGTGGAGAAGCGAGCCCCTGAAGGTCGCTGATCGCTGGAGCACAGAGGACCTCGGGCTCCCGCGACCGGCCACCGTCAGCTGCCTGTTGGAGCTGTCCAGCGGGGACATCGCCCTAGGCAGCGACTACGGCATGGTGATCCACAGGCGTGGACGCTTCCTCCCCTTCCCCTTCCCCTTCCCCAAGGGGGCGCGACGGGAGAATCGCCACGTCGTCTCGATGGCGGAGCTCGACGGAGTCCTCCACGTCGCCACCATGAAGGGGCGCTTCAGCTGGCCTTTCCAGGGCGAGGCCGCGGGGCGGGGGCTTCCTCGGGACGGTCAGGGCGGCTTCGACGATCTCCGCGCGCTCCACACCAGCGCAGGGAGGCTCCTGCGGGGCTAGCGCACCCACCTCGAGGGAGGCGAGGGACCGGGCGAGTGCATCAGCTTCGCGAACGCATGGGGGCGGGTCTTCGCCGGCACCCTCGACGGGCACTTCGTGGAGGTCGACGGGTCGCCGATACGCCGCTGGGACGGGGAGGTGTGGACCTCGAGGAACATCGAACCCTGCGCGCTGCACGCCTCGCAGGGGCAGCTCTGGGCGCTCGCACAAGGGGGTCTGTGGGTCTCAGGGTTCGGGGACTGGCCCCGGCGGGTCGATGTCGACCTCGTCCGCCCCTGGGCCCTCGGGAGCCTCCCCGGGGAGCTCTGGATCGGGGAGAAGGGCGGGCTCGTCCGGCTCCTCCTCTGAGACCATCGGTACCCAGATGATGGTCGGCTTCACCTTCCAGCCCGTCTTCGTCTGAAAGGTCCGCCCGCTGTACTTCAGCCGCTCGCCTTTGTCGTAGTGCAGCTCCAGCCCGTGCTTGGTGTGGCGGTCGGGTGTGAGCACCGCCGCCCAGCGCTGCGAGGCCAGGGCCGTATCGACACGCTTGGCCTCCTTCTTGTAGGGACCGCCTCGGTGATCGATGTCCCACAAGGCGATGAGCGGCAGGCTCGGCGTCTTTCCGGCCATCGCGGGGTACCACGGAAAGTGCGGCGCAAAGACCTCGCCGTCGACAGCCTCGATCGCTGCGATGACCCGCTCTCCGGCGGCGACGTCGTCCTCTGTCGGGATCATCCTCTGGGCGTCCCAGCGGGTCTCCCAGAGCTGCCACCCGGTCAGCCCACAGGCCAGCGCCAAGACGACCGGATGCGACCAGTCGCGCACGACCACGCCGAGCATCGCCATACCGCACACAGCCAGGGCCCAGTGGCCGGGCATGAGCACGTTCACGTAGCCACCGTGGTGTGCCCGCATGAGGATCGAGGCGCCGATGGCCGTCACCGTCACGAGGACCCAGTAGAGGCCCGCCTTGGTGAAGCGCCTCCTGGCGATCCACACGAGCCCCAGCACCGCCGCGGCGATGTTGCTGTAGAGGAACACGGTGGCGAGCTCGAGCTCCGACTTGGGCCAGGCGCGCTCGGCCACCAGGGGGTGGGAGGCCGGGACCTCGAGCAGGTAGGTCAGGTAGTGCCCCTCTGACGCGACCTGGATGGCGACGGTAGCCAGCAGCGCCGGGACCACGCTCGCCAGCGCGAAGACCCCCGCCCTGCGCGCGCCGTGGGCGATCCACACCCACGCCAGCATGCCCACCCCGAACATGGCGTAGTTTTGCTTCGCCAGGAACGCGAGCACGAGCAGCAGTCCGCTCGCGACGACAGCCCGCCTGGAGCCGACTCGGCAGAGGGCGATCGACCAGGCCGCGAGCCCGATGGCCAGGGCGTCCGCGCGGACGAGGTCATAGAAGGTGCCGCTTTCGTCGAAGCAACCCAGGAAGAGCCCCGCTGCCGCTGCCGCGAAGCCCCATGACGCCCCCTCCCTGTGGACGGCGAAGGCGGCGGCTCCAGCTGCGGCGAGGGTCCCGATGAGCGAGATGCTGCGCCCAACGACGTAGCTCGGCTCCCCGAGCAGGCTCATCAGCCAGGGGTACAGGGGCGGGTAGATGTAGGGAATCCAGTCGGCGTCGGGCTCCATGTAGAGACCCAGGCCCTCTCGAAGCCGCCAGACATGGACCAGCATGCCCCCCTCCATCCACTCGATGTCGAAGGGGTAGACGATGCGCTGGAACGAGCCATGCAGCAGGTAGGCGAGCAAGCCTCCGGCGAGGACCACCAGGGGCACCTGGAGCAGGATCGGCAGGATGCGCTTCACGCGTACTCGTTGAACCCGCCGTCGCCGAGAAAGCCCACGAGCTGCATGCCCGAGCGCTCCGCGAGGTCGACCGCGAGGCTCGACGGGGCACCAAGGGCGGCGAGGACAGGGACCCGAGCCACCAGGGCCTTCTGCACGATCTCGAAGCTGGCCCGGCCGCTCGTCAGCAGGACGCGATCGTCGACGGGGACCGCGTCTGCGAGCAGTCGCCAGCCGAGGATCTTGTCGACGGCGTTGTGTCGACCGATGTCCTCGCGCAGGACCTCGAGCCTCCCGTCTATCGTGAACAGCGCCGCGGCGTGGAGCCCCCCGGTCCTCTCGAAGGTCTCCTGCACCGCGCGCATCCTGGAGGGCAGCGCCAACAGCTGCTCCGAAGAAGCCCTCGACACCGATCCCAGAGGGGGCACCACGCGCAGCACGTTGTCCAGGGTCGCCTTGCCGCAGATGCCACAGCTCGAGGAGGCGAAGAAGGCCCGCTGCGCGCTGGCGAAGCGGTCAGCGCGGATGCCCTCGGCGAGACGCACGTCGATCGTGTTGTCCTGGGGGTCCAGGGGATCCCGGATCTTGGCGATGGCGAGCACGTCGTCCGCTCCGTCCACCACACCCTCGCTGTAGAGGAAGCCAGCGGCGAGCTCCTGGTCATGACCCGGAGTCCGCATCGTGACCGCCAGCGGGCGACCCTCTACGCGGATCTCCAGCGGCTCCTCGGTCGCCACGCGATCGTCCCCGGCGGCACCTTCCGGCTGCCGCATCACTCGCACCGGCTGACTGGGGTTCATCGCAGCGCGCATAACCGTCCGAACAAGCGTTCACTTGCACATCCGTTCAGGGGGCGGTAGACAGGTGTCGGCCCGCCAGCCTTCCGTCCATCGGGCAGACCATGGACATCCACGACATCCTCAGAGACCGCTTCGGCCTGGAACGTTTTCGTCCAGGTCAGGAAGAGGTCGTTGCACATCTCATCGACGGCGACGACGCCTTGGTCGTCATGCCCACGGGCGCGGGGAAGTCCCTGTGCTTCCAGGCTCCGGCGCTGGCCCGCGGCGGCACGACGCTGGTCGTCTCACCGCTGATCGCGCTGATGAAGGACCAGGTGGACGGGCTCGTCGCCCGCGACATCCGGGCGACCTTCATCAACTCCTCGCTCGCACCCTCCGAGCGGCAGGATCGCATAGAGGGCATGGAGCGCGGCCGGTGGGAGCTCGTCTACGTCGCGCCGGAGCGCTTCACGCCGCGCTTCCTGGCCAACATCGAGCGCTGCGACATCCGCCTGCTCGCGATCGACGAGGCTCACTGCCTCTCCCAGTGGGGCCACGACTTCCGGCCGGACTACCTCCGGCTGGGGCGCGTGCGCGATGTCCTCGGCGACGTTCCGACCGCAGCCTTGACGGCCACCGCCACGCCCCGGGTCCAGGACGACATCGTCCAGAGCCTGGGCCTGCAGTCTCCCCGCCGCTTCATTCGTGGCTTCGACCGCGAGAACCTCGTGCTCGAGGTCGTCCACGCAGGCGGCCAGCGGGACAAGGTCGCGATGCTGCCGGACCTCGTGCGGGGCTCGACGGCGCTCGTCTACTGCGCGACTCGCAAGAACGTCGAGCGGGCGACGCGGGCGCTGCGGGAGGCCGGAGTGCCGGCGGAGCGCTACCACGGTGGCCTCGAGGCATCGGAGCGCAGCCGGGTCCAGGACGCCTTCATGAGCGGACGGGCGCCGGTAGTGGTCGCCACGAACGCCTTCGGCATGGGCGTCGACAAGGACGACGTGCGCGTGATCGTCCACTGGGACATCCCTGGCACGGTCGAGGCCTACTACCAGGAGATCGGACGCGCCGGACGCGACGGGCTGCCCAGCCGCGTCGTGCTGCTCTACAACCCCTCCGATCGAAGGACGCAGGAGTTCTTCATCAAGATGGGTCACCCACCCGTCGGGCATGTCCGCGCCATCTACGACCGCTTGCTGTCAGAGCGGACCAACCCGGTCTTCATCCGGCGCGGGGATCTCGCCGACTGCCTCCCGGACGAAGCCGGCGGCGAACGAACGGCCAGCTCCTGCGTCTACGTGCTCCAACGAGAGGGCTGGGTGCGCCGCATCCACCCGGCCGAGCGACCAGGTCGCGTGGTGCTTCGGACCGATGCCCCCGGGGATCTGCCAAGCGGCATGCGCGGCGACGTGCTGAGCCTGGTGAGGGAGCGCCTGGTCGCCTTCCCGGGCGAGGCTCTGGTCGTACGGCCCGACCGGTTGGCCCAGGACCTCGGCCTGGAGCGCGAACAGCTCGGGAACGCCCTGAGGGGTCTGGAGGCGCGCGGCTACCTGGCCTGGCGCCCCCCGGAGCGCATCGGCGGCGTCGAGCTGGTTCGACCCCAAGACCCCCTGGAGCTCGACGAGACCCGGCTGCGCGCACGGCGTCGTCAGGAGTTCGAGAAGCTCGACCGGATCATCGACTACGCAGACTCCGCCTGCCGCCGCCGCTACCTGCTCGAGTACTTCGGCGAGCGCCCCTCGTGGGAACGCTGCGGCACCTGCGACAGCTGCCGCGAGGGGCGGGAGCTGCCACTGGGTCCCCGCCCGCTGTCCCCTGACGAAGAGCTCCTGGTCCGCAAGGCGCTCTCCTGCGTCGCCCGCATGGCCCAGAAGCGCCCGGGCCAGGGCTTCTCGGCAGGTCTCGTCGCGAAGGTGCTGACAGGCAGCAAGGACCGGACCGTGCTCGCCTTCCAGTTCGACCGACTCTCCACCTGGGGCATCCTGAAGGAGCTGCCTCCTGGGGACGTCGAGCGCATCCTGGAGGCGCTGGCTCGCGCCGGCGCCTTGAGGCGCGACCACGTCACGCGACAGCTCAAAGGCCGAGAGATCACCTACCCGGAGCTGTCGCTCACCGAGAAGGGTCGGGCCGTGATGTTCCAGAAGACGCCGGGCTTCTTGATGACCTGGCCAAAGGTCCACGTCAAACGGCGCCCGAGACCGCCTCCCCGGCGCCCTGGAGAGGTGCGCGTCGCGACGGACCTGCTCGTCTACCTCCAGGAGATCCGCCGGAAGCTGGCCTCGGCGGCGGACGTTCCAGCCTACGTCGTCGCCCCGAACCGCACGCTGGAGGACATGGCGTCGCTGCGCCCCACCACCCGACACGGGATGCTCGCGGTTCACGGCATGGGTCCGGTGCGCTTCAGTCGCTACGGGTCACCCTTCCTGGAGGCGATTCGCAGCTGGCAAGGAACCTGAGTGCTACCTTGCTGAGCGTGGTGTTCCTGTGGATTGCGCTCAACGGCGACGCGCGCGCTCAGGACGGCTGGGGAGGCGACCAGCCCGCCGAAGAGCCTGCCCAGGATCCCGTGCATGAGCGCGACGAAGATCCCTCGGACGAGCCTGGCGATCTCGAGTTCCTCCCGCCCTCACTCCTCGAAGTACCCGCTCTGGCCTGGCCCGAGGGCGTGCCACCGCGATCGGTCCCCGTCGTGCTGGGGCTGCTCATCGACGAAAGCGGCGCAGTCGAGGACGCTTACCTCATCGACGGGCCCGAGCCCTTCGCGACCCTGGCACTGGAGGCCGCGCCGGGCCTCGAGTTCAGCCCGGCGACCGACGGCGGCGAGCCCATCGTCGTCGAACTTCCCTTCACCTGGACCTTCGACCCACCGCCGGTGAACGTCACCGGGCATCTCCGCGTCGCCGGGTCTCGGGCTCCGGCCCAGCGCGTGACCGTGCACCTCGACGGCAAGGACACCGAGACCGACGCCGATGGCCACTTCGAGTACCGAGGCATCGCGCCAGGCCCCCACGTCATCGAGATCGTCGACGCGGGGCTGCGCGTCAAGCCAGTCGAAGTGGTCGTCGTCGCCGACGAGATCCTGGAGCTCGAGATCCTCGCGAAGCCCGAGTCCGGCTCTGACGAGGCCATCGGCGTCTACTACCGAAGCCGGACAGAGGTCGTCAGCCGCGCGCTCACGGCCGACGAGCTCCGAACCACTCCAGGCACGATGGGTGATCCGGTCCGGGCGGTCCAGAACCTGCCCGGTGTCGTGCGAACCCCCTTCGACTCGGGCTGGCTGCTCGTCCGAGGCGGCGACCCAGAGGACACAGGTGTCTTCATCGACGGCGTCCGCGTGCCGCTCATCTACCACCTCGGCGGCTTCACGAGCGTGATGCACCCGGCGATGGTCGAGGGGATCCGCTTCATGCCCGGCGGCACCAGCGCCCGCTACGGCCGCGCCACCGCCGGGGCCGTCGACCTCGACACCGCCGTGGTCGAGGGACAGCGGCGAGTCGAGCTCGGGGCCGACCTGATCCACGCCGGCGTCTACCTCCAGACGCCGATCACGGACAACCACAACGTCGCGCTGGCCCTCCGGCGCTCCTACCTGGACAAGGCCCTCCAGGTCGCACTGTCAGAAGAACAAGCCCGCATCGCTCCTCGCTTCTTCGACTGGCAGGTGCGCTGGGACAGTGACCACTTCGGGCTCTTCTTCCTCGGCTACAAGGACAGCATCGACGCTCCCACCGGCAACGACGACGAGGTCGTCGAGGTCGACATCCTCACCAACCGCCTGCACGGGCGGGCCGAGTTCGACACCGCCCTGGGGCACTTCCACCTCACCCCTGTCGTCGGGCTCGACGAGCGCGTCTTCGACTACAGCACCGAGTACCAGGAGCTGACCCGGAACACGGGCGCTCTCCGCGCGGAGCTCTCCGCTCCAGACGACCACCGCCTCGACTACGTCGTCGGAGTCGATGGACTTGGGGGCACCTACCGCATCGCGGTCGACCAGACGGAGCGGGAGAGCAGCTTCGTCACCGTCGATCCCTACGCAGCCATCCGGGTCGGCGACGACCGGAGGGTGACGCTGGGCGGCCGTGCCGACACCCTGTACCTTCCAGGGCACCTGCTCCGGACCGGGCTGAGTCCCCGGCTCCAAGCAGCCTGGCAGGTGAACCGCCGGCTGCAGCTCGTCGCGGACGCGAGCATCGTGCACCAGCCACCACCCTTCGACATCCTGGTGGGCCTGCCGGACGGCAAGTACCTGGACCTCGAGAAGGCACGGGGCACCGGGGCCGGCGCCCGCCTGCGCGGCCAGAACATCGGCTTCGACATCGACGGCTACTGGCGGCACCTCGACCGCGTCACGCTGTTCGAGGACGACGGGACCATCACCCAGGGCCGCGGCATGGCCTACGGCATCGAGACCCTGACGCGCTGGAGCTGGCGGAGCTTGGGAGGCTGGATCGCATACACCTACAGCCGCAGCCTGCGCCAGGAGGAGCTGGGAGACCTCTATCGTCCACACATCTACGACCAGCCCCACTACCTGGTGGCCGTGATGAGCTGGGACCTGCCGCGGCAGCTGACCCTGGCCGGCCGGTGGCGCTACGGCGCCGGCTACCCCCGCCTGGCGGACGAGGCCTACGACCTGCTCCAGACGGACTCGCTGGAGGTGCCGCTCGACACGCGCCTCGACCGCCTCCCGCCCTACCACGCGCTCGACTTGAAGATCTCCAAGCGCGCCACCTTCAGGGCCTGGCAGCTCGAGGGCTACCTGGACATCCAGAACGTCTACAACCGGCGGATCCCAGAACCCCTCATCACGGGCATCGACGACACCGAGACCGTCTACGGCTTCGGCCTGCCGGTGCTGCCCATCTTTGGCCTGAAGGGGGTCTTCTGGCCCGGCGCCGGCTGATCAGTCCTTGCGCCCGCGGACGAGGCGCTTGATGTTCTCCGCGCTGACACGCGTCTGGAGCAGCTCCCCGAAGCTGGGCATCGACCCGTCGGCTGGGATGTCCTTGCCCTTCACGATCTCCGCCGTCATGAGACGCTTGAACGACCCGGCCGAGACCGGCTGACGCAGCAGCGCGAGCATACCGGCGCCCTTGGGCAGCGGATCGCCCTCGGGTCCGCCACCGTCGATGCCACTGAGGGTCTTCCTGATCGACGGATTCGCCAGGATCTGACCCCAGGAGCGACCCCCGTGCAGAGACGTGTCGTCCACCTGGCCACCGGACTCCAGCCGCGCCGCCTCACGGGCTGCTTCCTTCAGGTGAGCCCAGCAGATCGCCGCGATGTCCGTGCCCGTGAGCTCCGCCGGGACGAAGCTGTCGACCCGGTACATGCGAGCCACCTTCTCGCGTCCAGCCTGGCCGACCTTCCTACCCGCCCGGCCGCCCATAGACCGTGATGAGGGCGTCGCTCCCGAGCGCCCCTCGCAGCTCCTTGCCGACGAACAACCCATGGTTGTCTCCCTGGTGCTGGCTCACGGCGACCAGGAAGGGCTTCCGACCCTCCACCAGCGCGAGCGCAGCCTCCAGGTTGGCAGCGGCGAGGACCTCTGCTTGGTCATGAAGCAAAGGAACAAGCTCGTGCCACCAGGTCAAGTCAAACCCGTCAGCCGCTCGTCAACTGCGGACCCACACCTTCGACCTCGACCTGGCCGACGACGAGGCGGGCCTCGACATCGTCGGGCTTGTGCCACACGACGCGCGGGCGGCGGCGCCATCGGCAGTCGAGCTTCAGGTGACCCCTTCGAGCGTGCAGGTCGATCGAGCCGAAACGCGTCGGAAGGCCCTCGCAGACCGTCTCACCGTCGAACCAGCGGCGGTCGGCTCCTCGAAAGAGGTGCAAGGTGTTTCCCTCCTCCTGCACCACGAGGTTGCGACACAACAGCGCCACCTCTGCGGCGGCGCCGAGGTCGTCTCCGGAGCCCGCCACGCCTCCACGATGCGGGTGAAAGGCCTCTGGCCAGGCGCCGGTGTCGAATGCATGCTCTGCGAGGTAGTCGAGCCGCCGGGGCGCGCCGGGCTCGCCAGCGAGGAGGGCGACCTGGCCGAGCCAGCAGGTGCGCGCGACGTGGATGCCCCCCAGGGCATCGTCGAACACGCCGGCCTGGAGGGTGCGCCGCTGTATCCGCTCCACCGCCGCGACGACGACCCCTTCGGTCGCAGAGATCAGGCCCGCAGGCCAGACCGCGCTGAGCACGTCAGCGTCGCCGTGGCTGCTCAGATCGCCTCGGAGCTCCTCGAGCAAGCGGCCCGTGAGGAGGGCGAGACGACGCTCCTCGTCCTGCTCGCCGAGCCAGCGGGCGGCGACCGCGGTCGCGCGGAGACCGGCGACCGAGGAGACCGTGGCCCCCTGCCTCTCGAGGGTGCGTGCAGCCCGCCGAAGCGCAGGCCAGAGCACGCGAAGGAGTGTGCGGTCACCGCTGAGTCCGACGTGGTCGACCGCAGCCAGGACCATCGGACCCTCGTCCATGGTCAGGCGTCGGATCATCCGGGCCGCCCTGCGGAGATGACCGAGCCGACCGAGGGCCGCGATGGCGACAGGCACGTCCTTCCCGACGAGGCCGACGGACCCCACAGAGGCCAGCAAGGTCGACCGGGCCGCCTCGAGCAGACGGCCATGCGCCGCGGGTTCGAGCCGCGCTCCGCTCCGGAGCACGCCTTGCCAGTCCGCCCGGGCGCCAGTGAACAGCTGGGTCGCCGAGGCACGCCTGAGCACAGGAGAAGCCTCGGTCGTCGGCGCACACCAGACCGTGCGCTTGAAGCTCTCCGACGCGGCGAGGTTGACCCGGTAGATCTCGACTCCGGTGGCCTGCCCGCGCGCGCATGTCACCTTGGTTCGGGCGTCGGAAGCATGGCGGACGCCGCCCTCTCGGAGCCGACCGCCGACCATCGCGTAGACATCCCCAGCCTCCCAGGTGGCGAGTCGGACCTCGTGCCCCGGGCGCGGAACGAAGAGCATGGGCCTGCCGTCGACCTTCCACCAACCGTCGCCCTCCCGCACCAGTTCGCATATCGGACTGGGTCCCTCCGGGTTTGCCGGCCGGATGGCGAACCCCAGCCGCACGGGACGCGCAGCGGGCGCCATGAGGCGAACGCGAGCCGTCACCCCGAAGACGACCTCGCCCTGCACGAGCGCCGGAAACACGTCGACCTGCACGCGGATCTCGCGGCGCTCGGCGGTGGTACGGACGAAGGGGCCGCCGTCGAGTCGATGCTGCCGGATACGAAGGCCCGGGTCCTCGCCCCAGCCAGGCAGCGGTCCGAGCGTCCACATCTTCCGAGCGTCGCCGGCCCACACCGCGACCGAGGGCGCGGCTGGCCAGGGAGTCAGCCAGCCCCCGGGATCGACCACACCGAGGGCGTCGCGGTCGGGCAGTCCGATCTGCGTCCAGTTCCGGTAGCTCAGGTTCAGCGCTCCGGGCAGCATGGCCCTGGGGACGAAGCCGGGATCGGCCGGGTCACCCTGCCGCACGAAGGCCCAAGGCCAGGGTCGATCTCGCTCGAGCAGTGGGCTCGGGAGAGGACCCTCTTCGCGACGGAGCCGTCGAATCAGGCGAGAGAAGCCCGTCAGTCGGCGCGCCACCGGCGACTCCGGGCGACCTCGGCCTGGTAGGCGAGCACTTCCCTCGTGCGGCGGGCGTCATCCCAGCCGAGGAGCTCCGCCATGCGCTCGGCGACCACATCAGCCGCGCTGAGCCCCTGGTCCAGGTCGCGGAAGAAGAGCTGCGTCCGCCGGATCATCACGTCGTTCACGGTCTGAGCGAGCTCGCGCGTGACGGCCCAGTCGACCAGCGCCAGGATCTCCGGACGTCCGGGCACCAGGCGCTCCGCCAGCCGCTGGTCGTTGGCGACCAGGGCCGCGATGTCGAGCCCGCGCATGCCGTAGCGGTCTCCGAGGTGCCGGCACACGTCATGGGCGAGTCCCCCCGGGAAGACAGCCTCGATCTGCTCGGCGACTGCCTCGTGATCGTCGTCCTCTGGCCACCCCACGGCACCCGGGAGCGGCTCCCGTCCGGTCTTGGGATCGCGCACGTGCTCGGGCACCACGCCCGTCAGCGACAGCAGCTGCAGTGCCTTGGTGACGACCTCCCCACCCATCCGCCGAAAGGTCGTCAGCTTGCCGCCGGCGACGGTGATGAGCCCGTCCGCGCCGATGTGGATCTCGTGCTCCCTCGACACCGAGGACTCCGACGAGCCGTCCTCTCGAATGAGCGGTCGGAGGCCAGCCCAGGTGCAGATCACGTCGTCCGGGACGAGTGCGGCCTTGGGGAAGTAGGCGTTGGCTGCCTCGATGAGGTACCTGACGTCCTCGCCGTCCGCAGCGACGTCGGCCGGATCCCCCTCGAAGTAAGTGTCCGTCGTACCGATGTAGGTCTCGGTTCCCCACGGGATCGCGAACAGCACCCGCTGGTCGACCGGGTGGTTGCAGACGACGGCATACCGCAGCGCCAGCCGGTCCCCGGGAACGACGATGTGGACGCCCTTGGTCGGCGCCAGGAGCTGGGGTCCACCGGCACCGAGCGCTCGCGTCCGGTCGGTCCACGGGCCCGTCGCATTCACCACGCTGTTCGCGGAGACGGCGATCTGACGGCTCTGGAGCTGGTCCTGGACCCGGGCTCCGATGATCCGTCCGCTGTCGTCGCGCTCGAAGCCGACGACCCGAGCGTGGGTGAGCACCACCGCGCCGTGTTCACAGGCGTCGATGAGCGTCTCGAGGGTCAGGCGCGCGTCGTCCGTGGCGCAGTCGAAGTACAGGGGCGCGCCCTTCAGCTTCCGTGGCTCCAGGAGCGGCTCCGTGGCCGTCGCTTCCTTCGCCGTCAGCGTCTGGTGGAGCCTCGTGCTGCGGAACAGCGACAGGCCGTCGTAGAGCCAGAGTCCCGCGCGGAGCGTGTTCACGCCCACCCGAGAGGTCTCGTAGATGGGGAACAGGAATCCGAGGGGGTTCACGAGGTGCGGGGCGATGTTCTGGAGGGTCTTCCGCTCGCTCACCGCCTCGAAGACCAAGGAGAACTCGAGCTGCTCGAGGTAGCGGAGACCGCCATGGATGAGCTTGCTGGACCGGCTGCTGGTCCCGAAGGCGACGTCGTTCGCGTCGACCACCGCGACACTCAGCCCGCGTCGCGCGGCGTCGCGCGCGGCCCCCGCCCCCGTGATCCCAGCCCCGACGATGAGGACGTCGTAGGTCTCCGTCCCGAGCCGTTCCCAGTCCTGCTCACGCATGGGCCCCACCTATCGCGCCGCAGCGACCATGCTACGACTACCGGAATGCTCTGGCTCGTGTCGATCGCATGCTTCGGGGACTCTGGCGAAGAGACTGATCCATGGGCTCCTCCCCCCCTGCCCGAAGACCTCGAGGCACCCGGCGCAGATATCCTGGGCATCGAGGAGCTCGTGGGCGCCACCATCGAACCGGCACAGGTCGGGGACTGGATCGGCCAGGCGAACGACGACGAGGAGCTGCGGCGCCGGCTAGCGGCGGCGGACCTGGTCGTCGTGCGCTCCATGACGCTGCGCTCGGGGGTCTGGACGCCGGAAGCGGTGGGCATCCTGGCCGAAGCTGCTTCCCTGGGCCAGTTGGAGAACTTCGACGCCGGCGGCGCCCTGCTCGGCGTGGAGGGCGGGGTCGCGCTCGCCAAGGCGCCTTGGCTGGCCAACCTCGAGCGGCTCGTGCTCGCCGGGGCGGACCTGGGAGACCGAGGCTTCTCAGCCATCTGCGACGAGGCGGACCTTCGGCGAGTGAAGGACCTGGATCTGCGAGGAAACTCCTTGACGGCGGCAGGCGTGACCATCCTCGGCGATGGACCCTTCGGCAAGCTGGAGCGACTCGACCTCTCGGACAACCCCCTGGGTGACGAGGGTCTGGAGGCGCTCGCGGCGACCGCCCGGGTCGACACGCTGAGGTCGCTCGGCATCGCCCGGGTGGGCTTCGGCGAGCGCGGTGTCTTCCTCATCGCCTCGAGCCCCTACCTCGCCGGGCTGGACCGGCTCGACGTCCGCGGAAACCAGATCGACCCAGAGCAGATCAGCGGCCTCGGCGGCACCTTCGGAGACGACGCCATACTCTCGGATTAGCAGACAGCCGGAGGCGCCGATGTTCCGCTTCGAACTCGAGACCCAGGGTCACACCTCGCTGTTGACCCTCGATCACGGCAAGGTCAACGAGATGGGCCGAGACCAGCTGCGCGCGTTCGAGGGGCTCATCGAGGTCCTCGAGAGCAGCGACGTCCGCACCCTCGTCACGACCTCTCGGCGCCGAACGAAGAAGGGCACGCCGATCTTCGTCGGTGGCGCGAACGTCAAGGAGCGCGTCGGGTGGACCCGAGACGAGATCGCGGGACACGTCCGGTGGCAACGCCGAACCCTGGCGGCACTGCGTCGGCTTCCACTGTTCCACGTCGCGGTCGTCAACGGCCTCGCCCTGGGCTGGGGCACCGAGTACCTGATCGCTTGCGACTACCGGATCGCGACACCGGAGGCGGTCTTCGGCCTGCCGGAGACGGGGCTCGGCATCCTCCCCGGGGCAGGCGGCACCTCTGAGCTCAGCGCCCTCGTCGGGGCCTCCAACGCCCTGCGACTCGGAATGACCGGCGAGCGCATCCCAGCGAGCGAGGCCGAGCGCATCGGCCTCGTCCAGGAGGTCGTCGAGGACGTCGATGCTGGCATCGCCCGAGCACGCGCCATGGGTGAGATGGTCTCGACGAAGAGCCCGACGGCCATCGCTGCCTTCAAGACCGCGACGCTGACCTGCCTGGGCCTACCGGCCGGCGAGCGCGGGCACATCGAAGGCAAGGCCTACGAGCACTGCCTCGACACCGGGCAGGCCAAAATCGGCCGGGACCACTTCGACGCCATCCGCGCCGGTGAAGACGTCGACTGGGGTCCCCGGAAGCCCTTCGTCCTTTGATCCTCCTCCTCCTGGCGTGTGAGCCCCAGTCCTTCGCTGAGTGTCGGGGCGACCTCGCAGAGAAGACCGCCTGCCGCGCCAGCTTCGCGACCCCGCTGCCGAGCTCAGAGGCGGAGCTCGAAGCCCTCGCCGACTCGATCGACGACCCCGACGAGCGAGACGCCCTGCTCGTCGAGCTCGCGGTGGAGAACCCGGAGGCCGGAGCTCGCCTCTGCGCCCTGACCAGGACCGCACTCGGGGAGCGGCAGTGCACCCAGGTCGTCGGGCGACCCCACCTCGGGCATCACAGGCGCGAGTGAGGTTCCTCTGGCTCGCCTGCACCGCCACGGAGCCCTCGCTGCAAGGGGACGGTTCGCTGGAGAGCTGCGCCGCGATCCCGCTCGAAGGCCACGCCATCACCTGCCGCGTACAGGTCGCCGCGGACGCCGGCGCCAGGGGAGACGACGAGCTCGCCCGGGCCGCGTGTGGGGAGATCGCGGAGGGGACCTGGCGCGACGAGTGCCACTTCCGCGCCGGCGAGGAGCTGGGTCGGGCGGGCCACACCGATCGCTCCCTGCGTCACTGCGCGGAGGCCGGGCGCTTCTCCCGCAACTGCGTGACCCACGCGGCCTGGGGCCTGCCCCCCGACACCGCGCTGCGCTCCGATGGCCACGCCGAGGTCGCGGCGGCCCTCTCGGAGTTCGCCCAGGTCGCCGAGACCGCGCTCGAGGGAGCCCCGGAGGGTGTTGGTCCCGAAGCGATGGACCAGCTCATGGCTCGGGTCTGGTTCAACCTCTACGTGGGCTCGGGGGTAGCGGATCCTGCACCGACGAAAGGCCTGGAGCCCTGGCAGGCGGCTCAAGCGAGGACCGCCTGGGCGATCGAGGCGGCGCGGCTGCGACAGGGAGAGGACCTCGCCATCGCCTGGGCGGAGGGCACCGTGCTACGCGGTGAGCCCCTTGCCGACCGACGCAACGTCACGGGTCGCTACGCGAGCCCGGTCCTGCCAGAAGAGGTCCAGTCACACCCTCACGTGGCGACCTACGGTGGTGGCGCGCGCCTGAAGGTGGAGGATCCGGAGACCGATCTGCGCATCGCGGTGCTGGAGGGCCTCTACTTCGTCGAAGACACCCCGCCCGAGCGCTTCGGGGCCCATGAAGATGACGACATACCGGAGATCCGGTGGACCGCCACGAAGCTCTCGACCCTGGCCGATCCCGAGCGACAGCGGAGCTACGAGGACCCCATCCAGCAGGAGTACGCGAGGCTGGCCGGCCAGCACCGCCGCTGAGACTCACCGCGCCCGCAGGTATGCCAGCGCCGAGTCCGCCAGGATCCCCGCGACGCGGAGAAGATGAACCCGCTCGGGGGGATGGAGCTCACCCGCTCGCCAGAGCCGCAGCGCCTCCCCACGACGGATCTTGCCGCTGGAGGTCCGCGGCAGCGTGCCCGGCTCCAGCACGACGACCAGATCGGGCACCAGCGCCGTGGCGGCCACCACCGCGTCGACACAGGCCCGTCCCATCACCTCGAGCTGCTCGGGTGTGGCTCGGGCGGAGTGCTCGACGAAGAGCACGAGTCGCTCGCCGTCGCAGCCCTCGGGCCGGTAGGAGCACGCCGCAGCGCACCCGGTCCGCACCCCGCCGACCGCATCGAGGGCCTGCTCCAGCGGGTGCGGGGCGTGGTTGCGACCTCGCAGGATCAGGACGTCCTTGTCCCGTCCGGTCAGGTACAGCTCACCGTCGAGCAGGAAGCCGAGGTCACCCGTGTCCAGCCAGCCATCGACGAGAGCACCAGCCGTGAGCTCTGGCCTGCCCAGATACCCGCTCATCAGCGACGGCCCGCGAGCGAAGACGGAGCCGACGACGCCGTCTGCGACGCCCTCGCGCTCGCGAACGATGCGGACCTCGAAGCCCTCCAGCGGCCTGCCGAGGTTGACCATCTCGACCCCCTCATCGTCGAGGACGGCCCGGCCCTCGGCCAGAGCCTCCCGCTGCAGGCGCCGGGTCGAGAAGGGCTCGTCGATCCGGCTGAAGGTCACGGCGAGGCTCGCCTCCGAGAGGCCGTAGACCGGCGTCAGGGCCGTCTCGCGGAGCCCCCAGCGGGAGAAGCGCCGGGTGAAGGCCCGGAGCACCTCGGGAGCTACCGGCTCGGCGCCGTTGAGGGCGACTCGCCACTTCGAGAGATCAACGCCCTCCATCTCCTCGTCCTCGATGCGCGAGACGCAGAGGGCGAAGGCGAAGTTGGGGGCCGGCGAGATGGTCCCGCCGTAGGTGGAGAGCGCCTGCAGCCACGAGGCTGGTCGAGTGACGAAGACCTCTGGACCGATCAGGGTGATGTCGCCCGGGTGACGCAGCGCCGGGAAGACACAGCCGATGAGTCCCATGTCGTGGTACAGCGGCAGCCAGCTGACGCCCACCTGGCTGCGAGCCTCCTCATCTTCGAGGTCCCGACAGAGCTCCCTCACCAGGGCGTCGGTCTGGGCGAGGACCGCGCGATGGGAGAGCGCGACGGGCTTGGGGTCGACAGTGGTCCCAGAGCTGAACTGCACCATGGCGAGGTCCTCCGGTCCGACGCTGCGGGTTGCCGGCGGCGCATCGGAGAGGTCGTCCAGGCACCGGACCCCGAGCGCTGGTCGAGCCAGCTCGTTGCAGCGCCCCAGCACCCGACGGACCCGGCGGTCGGCCAGAACGAGCCGCGCGTCGACGGCCTCGATCATACGGGCCGTGCGCCCGTGGTACTCGTCCATCCGTCCGAGCCGGACGGGGGGGTAGACCGGTGTCGGCACTGCCCCAGCGAGCATGCAGCCGAAGAAGGCGTCGAAGAAATCGAAGCCCGTTGGGAAGACCAGCACGACGCGCTCGCCCCGCTGCACCCCCAGGGCAATCAGCCTCCCCGCCGTCCGAGATGCCCCCTCGGCGACGGTGGCCCAGGTCCTCTCCTCGGGCCGACCCTTGCGGTCAAGGATGCGGAGGAGGCGCTGATCCGTCGAGGAGAGCAGCACGCTGGCCAGGGTCTCCCGATGGGCGCTCAAGCGAGCCTCAGCAGCAGCACAGCGACCAGGTCGCCGACAGTCTCGACGCCCTCTTCGTCACCCTCCTCGAGGCAGATGTCGAAGTGGTTCTCGAGCTCCACGACCAGGGTGAGCATCCGGATCGAGTCCAGCTCCAGCGCTTCCGCGAGGCGCGTGGAGAGGACGAGCTCGCCCTCGTGATCGAGGTGTTCCCTGGCGACGGACCGGACACCCTCGAGGACGTCATCTTCGCTCACGGCAGCCCCCGGGGTCGTTCCTCGAGGGCGTCGTAGCCGCAGACCTCGCGCAGCGCACGCTCTTCGCAGTCGATGCGGACCTTGAGCAAGGCCAGGTTGCAGAGGCCGAAGACCACCGCCGTGAGCCAGGCGTTGTGCATCAGCGGGATCGCCAGCAGCTCGAGCACGACCGCGACGTAGTTCGGATGTCGCAGGAAGCGGTACGGTCCTTCGCTGACAGCGCTGAGGCCCGGCACGACGATCACCCGTGTGTTCCAGCGCTGGCCCAGCGTCCCGATGGCCCAGTACCGCAGGGTCATCGTGCCGCACAGCAGCAGGACCATGGCACCGAAGAGCCAGGGAATCACGGGCCGATCGAGCAGGAGCACCTCTGCCGGGGCGGCGAAGAGGAACAGAGTGTGCAGGGCCACCATCACTCCGAGGTGGCCCCGCCCGAACTCCTTGCCTCCGCGGGCGAAGGCGACCGCGGAGTTCCGCTTGCTGATGACGAGCTCGACGAGGCGCTCGCACGCCACGACCCCCACGATGGCGAGGTAGACCCAGGTCACCATCGCAGCAGCACCATCTCCGAGCAGAACGCCGGGCCCATCGCCAGCATCAGCCCCAGCGAGCCCGGCTCCGGGCGATGGTCGGCCATGGTCTCCCGAAGGACCATCAGGACCGATGAGGAGGACAGGTTTCCGACCCGCATCAGGCTGTCCCAGGTCACCTGGAGCGCCGAACGGTCGACGCCGAGGGCCTCCTCGAAGGCCATGAGCACCTTCGGGCCGCCCGGATGGCAGACATAGGACCCTATGTCGGCGAGGGCGACCCCCTGCTCGGCGAGGAAGGCGTCGAGGTCCGCCCGCAAGTGCTGCTCGACGACCCTGGGCACGTCGGCTGAGAGCACGATCGAGAAGCCCTTCTCGGAGATGTCCCACCCCATGACGCGCTCCGTGTCCGGGTAGAACACGCTGCGGGTAGCTTCGACTCGGGGTCCGACGAGGTCGAACTCCTCGGCGAGCCGCTCGCCGACGACGATGGCGCAAGCGCCGCCGTCTCCAAACAGCCCGGAGCTGATGAGGTTCGGGATGGAGAGGTCGTCACGCTGCAGCGTCAGGCTGCACAACTCCACGCTCAACAAGAGCGCCGCCTGGTCCGGAAAGGCCCGCACGTAGTCCGCGGCGCGCGAGACCCCGGCGGCCCCCGCGACGCAGCCCAGTCCGAAGATCGGGATGCGCTTGATGGATCGGGCGAGCTCTGGGATGCGGTTGAGCAGGCGCGCCTCCAGCGAGGGCGTGGCGACCCCTGTGACGGTCACGCTGAAGAAGGCGCCGATGCGCTCCCAGGGCACTGTCGACAGAGCGACGGCGTCACGAACGGCGTCCTCGCCGACCTGCTGTGCGACTCGGATCCAAGCGTCGTTGGCCTGTCCCCACGTCTCGAGGCGTGGATACTCCTCCATCGGCAACGCGAGGTGACGGCCGCCCACGAGCACCCTGTCGTGGAGCCGCGCGAGACGGTCGAGGTTCTTGTGCCGTCTCCCCCAGTGCTGGCGAAAGGCCGCGACGAGCTGGTGCTGGTCATAGTAGTGGGGCGGAAACGCTGCGCCGACGGCGGCTACTCTCAAGGGGCGGGCTCCTGCAAGAAGTGGTTGGGGCGGTGCCAGAGACCGTCTGGCACGCTAGTAGCGTGTGATCCGAAGATCACAGCAGAGGAACGAAGATCACGATGCACAAGCCCGCGCAGTGGATGCGAGATGCTGTCGCTGCGGGTGGTGAGCTCCACTGGGCCAAGCAGGACCCGTGGAAGCACAACCTGCTCAACATCACAGCCGCCGCCGCACTCTGGGCCACCATCGCCCTGTTGATCGCCTGGGGCTCGGTCGCCTGGACGCCCGTCCACGTCCTGGTGGCCGGTCCGCTTCTGGGATGCTGTTTCCTCGCCCACTACGTGCTCATCGTCCACGAGTGCAGCCACAACATGTTCGTGCTGCACCCGGACCGGGCCCGGCAGAAGGCGCTCAACCGGACAATCGGCATCATCGCTGGCGGCATGTTCTTCACGGACTACCTGGAGCACTGGGAGAAGGGACACACGATCCACCATCTCCACCCTTGCGAGGACGACGATCCCCAGGACCGGGACCCGATCACCGGCTGGGCGCTCTATCGGCAGTACCTGGCGCTCGTACTGATCCCGCTCTACCCGCTGAAGCTCAACCCCAGCAACCAGTACGGCTTCAGCATCAAGCGCTTGCTCGGCGGACTGGCCTTCTTCGGGCCGCTCATCGCGGTGGTCGCGTTTCTGGTGAACCCGTGGTCGGTGCTCACCGTCCTGGTCGGATTCCACACGCTCATGGCGCTGAACCTGACGAAGAAGGCCCAGGAGCACGGCTGCGGGCTCAAGTTCGAGGAGTTCCGGATCCTGCGTTCCCGGACCTACTTCTACCCGACCTCACTCCTGACGAGTCCCTTCAACATCAACTACCACTTCGAGCACCACGCCAACTTCAACGTGCCCTGGTACGCCCTCCCCGCCTACCACCAGCGTCTGCTCGATGTCGTCCCCGAGCCGCTTCGGCCCTACTACTTCCACCGAGAGTTCCTGAAGCAGCTCAGCGGCGCCAAGACCCTCCCTCCGGACGAACTGCGGGCCCTCACCCGAGCCGGAGAAGAGGCCGCGTAGAAGAGGGCGCCCTACCTCGAGCTGACGAGGGCCAGGACGCGGCTGGCGCTGCGCTCGTCCTCGCTCAGCGCCATCGCCTGGAAGCGGCACAAGGCGCGACCAGCCAGCTCGATGGCCTCGCCCGGGCGGGTCGCGGCGACGGCCTGGCCGAGGAGGACCATCGCGCGGCTGTGCCACACCCGGTCCCCCGTGAGGTCCTCCATCGCCTGCCGAAGATCATCGACGGTTCTCTCGCCTCCCTCTTCGCCGAAGCCCGCGAGGAAGCGCTCGAGGCGGGCGCGGCCAGCCAGGATCGGCGCTCCCGCGGTCTCCGCCAACAGGACAGCCGCGTCGAGATCCGCCCAGGCCGCATCAGAGCCGCCGGCCACACGACAGAGCCCGCGGGCCAACCTGGTCCGGGCCTCCAGCAGCACCAGCCCCCTGGACCCCGCATAGTCGACGGGGCCATCGAGCAGTCCAGGGAGGAAGGTGGCCCCAGAGGTCAACACCGCCATGGCGCGCTCGGCCTCGAGCTGGAAGAGCGCGGCCCGACGCCGAGATTCCTGGAAATGACCAGCCGCCCCGCCCAGAAAAGCGAAGCACTCGTCGAACTCCCCCTTGATGAGGCAGATGTCAGCGAGCTCACAGAGGGCACCGCCAGCAGCCGCCGCGGCCTGGGGATGGTCCGCGAGCACCTGGTGGATCTGTATGAAGCCCTCTGCGGCGTCGTCGAGCTGGCCCTGCATGCGCTGGAGCTGCGCGCGCCGAAAGCGAGCCGCGAGGACAGCCCCACCGCGTGCCTCGGCCTCGAGCTGTTCGACGAGGTTGGCCAGGCCCAGCAGATCCCCTCGCGACAACAGCACACCCGCGAGCGTGTCAGCGACGACGAGCCGCAGCCCCGGTGTCGTCATCTTGGCGAGGAGCTCACCGGCGACCCGAGCCGCACCGCGCAGCTGGCCGATGTCCGCCATGGCAGCGACGAGGCGCACCTCCAGGGCCGGGCGAGCGTCCCCTTCCGCCAGGGCCATGGCCTCCTCGAGGGCAGCCAGCATGCTCGCCGGGCGGTCGTCGCGGCGCAACGCCTCGACCCGTTCGTTCGCCCCCCTCTGGGCCAGCTCCAGGTCGCCGACCTGCATCGCCAGCGCGTGGACGCGGCCCCAGGCGTCCGCCGCCTGGTCCCAGCGAGCGGCCACGGTGAGGGCCTCTGCGGCGACCAGCTCGTCGGCGAGCTCCGCCATCAGAAGCGGCCGGTGATCACGACTCCGCCCCCGCCCTCGGCAGGCACAGCCAGGATGCCGATCCGGTCGTTGACCAGCACCCCTGCGGTAGCGCAACCGGCTCCGGCGACAAGCAGCCCCATCGTCGCGTATCGGGAGCTGTCGAAGGTCGATGTCAGCGACTCGGCGCTGCCACGATCGAGGCTGGCCGGGTTGGCCCGAGCGGCCTCGATGTCGTCGAAGGTCGGCTCGACGACGAGGAAGTTCACGGCGGCACCGCCGACGAGGAGCGCTGCGCCTCCACCCATGAGACCGATGCTGGCGACATCGATGTCGAGGGGCTCACGCTCCTTCTTCTCCCGAGGCTCGCGTTCCTTCTTCTCCCGAGGCTCGCGTTCCTTCTTCTCCCGAGGTTCGCGCTCCTTCTTCTCCCGAGGTTCGCGCTCCTTCTTCGGCTCCTCCTCAGGGTCATCGACGAACGCGTAGGGATCGTCGTCACCGCCCGAGAAGACGACCTTGCCACGGCACTGCTTGTAGAGGTCGACGTTCTCGTCGATCTCCATCCACTCGGTCTCGACCTTGCCGTTGGGGCACATGACCTGCACGAGGTGGTTCCCCCGCCGGACGTAGTCGTACTCCGTCATCAGGTGGCCATCGACGAAGATCCTGGCGTCGACCGCGTCCTCGCGCGCCCCTGACTCGTACTTGGGCCGCTGTCCGACCTCCGAGCGCAGGGCGTAGAAGAGGTCGTCCGTCTCCGGGTCCGGGATCGCCTCGCGGTCGAAGGAGTACTCGAGGTCGATGACCAGGGCCGCCCTGAGGTCTCGCAACATCGCCTCGCTGCGATCACCAGAGTGGTACTCGACAGCGCCCCGATAGAACCAGATGCCTGCCAGGGTCGAGCCGAGCACGACCGTCTCGGTCTTGCCAGCCTCTGTCTCCGCTCGATCCAGCGCGTCGAGTGCCCCGTCGTAGTCGCCCTCGATGACGAGCGAGCGAGCCCGCGCGACGTCCTCTTCGACGGGTCCGGCCCAGGCCATTGAGATGAGGAGGTTCACTCGCACCCCACAGGTGACCAGTCGCTTTCCTTCGCCAGGTTCGCTCGGAAGGTGCAGGTCTGGCCCGCGACCACCTCGACGGTGCTGCGGTTGCTGCCCAGCTTCGTCCGGTATGTGCCCCCGGCGAGATCGCCGACCGCGTAGGTCCCGGATCCCTCGAAGCTGCCCTTGTAGCCGAGGCTGTTCGACAACGTCAGGGTCATCGCATCGGGGGGGCTCACCTTGAAGACGAGCACACCCGTGCTCTCCGTGGGTGCCGGGATCTCGACCTCGACAGGTACGACGACCGCTGGCGTGGGGACCGGCACATCGACTTCGTCCTCGCCCAACTGCGTGCTGGCGTACCAGGCGCCAGCGCCCAGGATCGTTATCAGGAGGAGGCCCACCAGCACGAACAGCGCGCCCTTTCCGCGTGCCTTCGGCGCCTCCGCGTGCTCCTCCGCGTCCGGGGGCGGAGGTGGCTCCCAGGCGATGTCCTCCACCTTGTGTGCGTGGGGCTCGTCCTCTTCTGGTGGGGTCCAGTCCACGTCGTGGGAGCGCTCCTCGAGCTCCCTCTGTTCGTCGTCCTGTACCGCGGCCTGCATCCCCTCCGGATCGGCCATGGAGGTGCTCGCCTCGATGATCTCCGGGTCCACCGGGTCTTCTCGGGTCTCCGGCTCGTAGAAGGAGTCCTCCTCCAGTTCGCCGTCCGGGAGCCTGGTCCGGCTCTCCACCAGCTCGGAGGCCCCCTGGACCGGGCGGAGCCCGGAGCCATCCTCGGGGAGGAAATCGTCGAAGGTGTCCGCGGCGGCCTTCTGCGGGTCTTCCGACTCCTCCTGCGGCTGCTCACGCGGCGAGGAGAGGTCATCCAGCAGGTAGGTTTGGTCGATCGCCCGCGCGGCGCTGTCGCTGGCAGGGAGCCCGTCGGTCTCGATGGTCCCGCTGCGGTCCTCGAAGACGGTCGCGCCTGCTAGTGTCGCGCCCTCTGCCAAGTGCGGGTGCGCGACCATCGCTGGACCCACGTGCTTCTTCGCGAAGCGGCGGAGCGAGTCGTCCGGAGCTGCGTCGGCGAGCTGCTCCATGATGTCCACGACCTCTTCGCTGGTCGGCCGATCCCCCGGTTCGTACTCGAGCATCGCCCGGAGGGTCGCACGCGCCCGGTCCGCCTCGGCGACATCGAGACCCGAGAGATCGAGGCTCATCAACCGATCGCCCATGGACTTGGCGTAGCGTTCGGGGCGAATGTGGATCTTGCCGAAGGCACCACCGGCGATGATCTCGAAGGTCGTCACCCCCAGGCTGAAGACATCCGCAGCGGGGGTGTCCGGGTCACCCAGCAGCCGCTCCGGCGCCATGTAGGCCTGGGAGCCGAAGGCCAGGGCCTGGGTGTGAGCCTCGCGCTGGTCGAAGTTGGCGCGCGCGGTCCCGAAGTCGAGGAGCTTCACGTCCCCGTCGGCGGTCAGCATGATGTTGCTGGGCTTGATGTCCCTGTGGATGAGCCTGAGCGGCTCACCCCCCTGCAGCGGCACGTGGTTGTAGGCAGCGTGCAGGGCGTTCGAGACGTGGCCCACTGCCTGGAAGGCGGAGCGCAGGGGCACGCGGTCGCCGATGCCGACGAGGTAGTTGACCACCGTCTTGAGGTCGACCCCCTCAAGGTACTCCATGATGACGGCGCACTGGCCACGAATGGAGGTCAGGTCCTCGACCCGGACGATGTTCCGGTGCCGGAGACGGCCCAACAGCCGCGCCTCGTCCCGGGATCGCTGGGCGATCTCCTCGTGCGTCGTCCACTTGCCGTGAAGCAGCTTGATCGCGACGACGCTGCTGAAGTCGTCGCCCGTGATCATCTCGGCCAGGTACACCTTGCCGAAGCCGCCCTCAGCCAGCTCGCGGATGAAGCGAAAGCGACGCCTTGGCTGCACGTGTCCCTGGGGTTCCAGAATGCCGCGGGAGTATATCCGTTCGGCTTGTTCCCGCCCCTTCAGCCGCCCCCGCAGACGCCATCCTCGGCGGTTGCGAGCTCCACCACGAGGTGCATCGCCGCGAAGTACTTCGTGACCTTGTCGCGGACTCCCGGCTCCTCCTCCAGCACCGACGCCCACGACCAGCGCTGGGTCATGCCAGGGCCCCAGGGCGAGTTCTTCTCGAGCACATCCCGCTCCCGAGCCGCCAGGATCGCCGCGATGCCCATCAGCGTCGCGTCCGGCTTGCGCTCCTCTGCGAGCTCCAGCTCGGCGTAGACGGCACCGATCGGCGCTCCCTTGCTCCAGTCCTGCCAGGTGAGCTGGCTCGTCCGCTGGAGGTTGATCGGCCGCCGGGTGCCGTCCTTTTCGACCTCGATGAGGTAGCGCAGCGCGCCGTAGCGAGGACGCACACCCGCCTGCCCGCACAGGGCATCCTCCAGGGCTTCGGCGTCCTCGACGTTCTCGAAGAGGTACTTGATGCGGTCGGTGTAGCGGTCCTCGTAGTCACGGATCCGGGTGCCGACGGCGGCCGCGAGATCCTCGTCCATGCCGAAGGTCAGCAGGTTCTCCTCCCGCTTTGACGACGAGTAGCGGAGGTTGAGGAGCGGATCGACCTCGCCAGCGAGGACCCGCCCCTCGGCCGTGGTCTGGAGCTTGGCGAAGTAGCTCTCCTCCTCCTCGTAGAGCAGGTAGAGGTTCAGTCCGCCGAGCACCAGCAAGGAGCTGGCGACCATCCAGGTACGGGCGCTCATGGAAGCCTCATCGGTGCTCGGCGACCTGGTCGGCGGTCGGCACGGCGAGCTCCGTGCAGTACCCGGTGCCACGGCTGTAGTCGCGCCAGCCCGCGAACTCGGTCTCGTTTCCGTAGTTCATCCCGTAGTAGCAGACGGCGAGGAAGTGCTGAGCGATGATCTTGTAGGCGTAGTGCTGGGTGTGCTGATGCAGCTCCGAGCCGCAGCTGTCCATGTTCGCGTAGTCGTTGGTCGCGCAGCGGACCTGCTGGCCGAGGAAGCTCGGGTCGTACTCGAGTCGCTGGTTGCGCAGCCAGCGCTCGTAGGCCGGCTTGAGGTTGGTCGCTTTCTTCCTTCCGCCGTTGTAGAGCCCGTCGTCGTAGCCTCCGTTGTGCGAGGCGATCGTGATCTGGACGGCGGCTCCCGACTCTGCGATCACCCCATCGTCCCAGGCCTCTGCGAGCAGCTCGACGGCGCCGCGCGTGCTCTCGCCGAGGTCGCTGCGGAGATCGATCTCGCAGCTGGTGATGCGGCACTTCTCATTCTTCATGTACTGAGCGTTCTTCAGCACGCCGCGCGGAGGGGTCAGCTCGGTCGGCGTCCACACGGTCTTGGTGCCGGCGAACTTGCAGTTCTGGACGTCTACATCGACCCGGTGGGCGACCTCCGGCATGAGCTGCCACCAGCCCATCGCGCAGACCGGGGACACGGCATCAGCGATATAGCGGGACTCGGTGTAGGGGATGGCCGCGAAGACCTCTGGGAGCTCCGCGCGGCGCAGCTGGCGAATGACGTAGGCGTAGTCGTCGCGGACCTCGTCGAGGCGGACGAAGAACGACCAGGCCTGCACGTGCTGCTCCAGGCTGCGCGTGGTGTGCTCCATCAGCTGGCGGTCCCAGTTCTCCTTGTCCTCGAGGATCTCAGGGCGTCTGGCGGCCGCCGCGTTGGGCTTCTGGACGAACTCCGCCCAGGGCTGCTCGAGGCCAGCGTAGAGGGTCGTGTTGAGCTCGCTCGTCAGGTCGACGACCTCGTAGACCTCCATGCCCGCGTCCCTGGGACCGATGATGTCGATGTCCTTCTGGAACTCGCCGACCAGCGGCGTCACGACGGCGACGGCGGTGCCCACCGCGATGAGCAGGACGCCGGGGATGAACCACATCGGGATGTTGCGATTGGCCCGAAGCTCCTGGACGTCGGTGGCCTCGACGATCGGGTCTGCCTCGGCCGCAGACGAGATCACCCGCTGCTGCTCCCACACACCGAGGCGGCGGCACTCGACGAAGTGCACCGTGCAGCCACGGCCAGGGGGGCCGAGGTGGAAGGCGCAGCCGTCGGAGAGGTAGGCGGGGCCTCGCAGAGGTCGGACCGTCTGCCAGTCCACGTTGGGGTGCGCCGCGAGCCGTACCTGGTTGTTCCCGACAGGCGCGATGCTCACCGACGAGCCGTCGTAGGCGGTGATGACCGCCTGCCGATCGTCCAGGCCCCGATAGCCCTCGACCTTCAGCCCACCCGGTCCGGGATTCGAGCCGATCCGGATGACGGGCCCGCGGCACACGAGGTCGCCCTGGAGCGCCATCGGCCCATCCGGAAAGTAGATGACGACGTCCCACCGCTCCTGGCTCATCGGGTCAGGACGAGGGTCGCGCCGGAGAGGTTGAGCTCGTCGAGCAGCAGGTGCGGCGACAGGGGCTGCTCTCCGAGGAGCAGGAACCACTTGCCCGGCTCGAGCTCGAGCCAGGTGGTGAGCGCGTCGCACACCGTGGCGACGGTGAGCACCGTGGACACCGGGGTCCGGAAGACCGTCGGGGGGTCGCCCCGGACCTCGACGCGTACCCAGACCTCGCGCACGGCGACCGGGTGCAAGGTCAAGGGCTGGTCCCCATCGAGCGAGGAGAGGACCGTGTCTCCGGGGAAGGGCCCGTTCCGATCACCGAGCCGGTAGCCGAGGCGGACGCGACCCTGGAGATCGGTCCGCACCGGGACCAGCGTGCCCGTGAGGAAGGCCACCGCGGCCGCGAGCGTGAAGCCGCCCGGGATGCGTGTCTTCACCGTGGTGCCGCCCGGCCCCCTTATGATCCTGAAGGTCAGGGCCTTGCCGCCGCGGCTCGCCGGAAGTGGGTCCGGAGGCCGGACCGAGCTCGGCGAGAGCTGGCGGATGGCGGGCTCTGCCGGGGCGCTCACGCCACGCATCGGCTCCGACGCGACCGGCTTCGAGGTCTGGGCGACCGCGCTGTCCTCGTCCGGGAGCGGAGCGGCCCCGAAAGCCACCGGCGCCTCGGTCAGCTCCGGGCGGCTGGGAGGCGCCACCGGGCTGGGAGGCGCGAGCTCCGCAGCCTCGGGCTTCGGCGAAGACCGACGACGACGTCGCTTCTGCCGCTTTCTCGGGGGGAGGCTCGGGTCGTCGCCGGCGGTGCTGCTCAGGATGGCGTCGATGACATCCGAGGCCGACCGACCGTCATCCCGCGCCGGCCCGTGTTCATCCGAAGAGGTCGAGATCAGCCGGATGATGTCGTCGGCGGACTTGTCCAGGGCGACGGCGCCCGGCGCGATCGCTCCGCTGTCGACGGGTCCCTCGAGATCCTCTTCCGGGGGCGCGGCGCGCTTGTTCGGCCTGGACCGACGCCCTCGACCCGGCTTTCCCCAGCGGCCGGAGCTCTTGGTGGGATCCGGCGGAGGGTCTGGCTCCGGCTTCGCCGCGGCCTGCTCACTCGGATCCGCGACAGGATCCGGATCCGGCTCGGGAGCGGGATCCGTGGGGCCCTCGTCCCGGCTCTTGTCGGTGGACAGCCTCGCTGCAGTGCGACGGCGGCGCTTCTTCGACGGCGGCGCCCACGCCGTGGCTCGCTTGGGCTCCGCGGGCTCGGCGTCGCCTGTCTCCTCGCCCAGCATGCGCTTGATGTCGTCGCGCGACATGCCCATGGTCTTTCCGTCGTCGAGGCCCTCGCCGATCCTGCGCTGCTGCGCGGAGACCCGGTCCATCACGTCCATGAGCGGCTCGCCCGTCTCCAGCGTCGCCAGCACCGCCTGCACGTCGTCGAGGAAGGCGTCACCGTCCGGGTGGCGGTCGTCGGGCTGGGCACGCAGGCAGGTCTTGAGCAGCTCGCTGACGGCTCCAGGCAGCTGGTCCTTGAAGCGGAACAGCCGACGGCTCCCCTCCCCGCGTGATGCCTGGGTGCGGATGTCGTTGACGAGCCCGTCGTAGACCGGCTTCCCGGTCATGAACTCGAAGGCGATGAGCGCCAGGGCGAACAGGTCCGCGCTGAGTTCCTCGCTCGCACCCTCCATGCGCTCCGGCGGGCAGTATCGGAAGGAGTCCTCCTTCGGCACGTCCCGGTTGTTGGACTGGAAGAGCAGGATCTCGACCTGTGGCAGGGCGTAGCCGAGGATCTCCACCTGCCCGTCGGCCTTGAGCATCACGCGCCAGGGGGTGAGTCCGCCGTGGGAGTAGATGCCGTGGGACTCACCGGACTCTGCTGCCTCGACGAGGACCTGCCCTGCCGCGAACATCAGCTCGAGGCCAGCGCGCACGCCAGCGACCTGGCCCGTGTCAGCCAGACTGCGCACGACCTCTGACGCCGACCACGCCTGCCCGGTCGGGTAGATGAACGCGCCCTCGTCGTGGTCGTGAGCGACGAGCTCGAGGAGGCCCGTCACGTAGGGCGACTCGAGGAAGTCGACGACGACGTCGAGAGCCGAGTTGATCGCCGGATGTTCACGGCATTCCGGGTGGAACACCAGGCCGGTGTGGCGGTAGCCATCTTCGCCCTCGAACTCGACGAGGTCAGCGCCAGGGCCGATTGTGCTCCGCCCGGTGGGCGAGAATCCCGCGATGGGCTGCATTCCGTGGGCCTCTGTAGGGGCGAATCCTAACTCTGCCCGCCGCGAGGGTAGAGTCGTGTGTGGCCAGCTCCCGCAAGCAGCAGCGCCCTGGCGAGCCCGAAAAGGTCGAGAAGGTCCCGGAGCGGGCCGAGGCCGAAGACCGAGAGGTCGACTTCACCGGCCCGGAGGTAGCTCCAGCCCAGGCCCAGGGACTCCAGGAGTCGGTCGGCAACGCGGCGCTCGTCAACATGCTCAACGAACACGGCCGCTCGATGGACCTGGAGCCGCCGCTTGGCAGCGACGTCGAGGTCGGCGAGGGGGGCGGCTTCGACTTCGACGAGGCCTTCGCGGACTACCTCGCCGCGCTTAGCGCCAAGGAGCGCCTCCGGGGCGGCTACGACGTCGAGGACTGGCGCAAGCTCTTCGGCGGCGATCCTGACGACGATCCTCCGCCCCGGAGACCCAAGCGGAAGCGCATCCGCCACCTCAGGGTCATCGCCAGCGCCGTTGTGCCGCAAGAGGACGACGACGGCGTCCCGATCCCGGAGTCCCTCCACGCGCACTCGATCCCTCCGCTGGGTCCGGCCTCGGATCCACGGGGCGACGAGCGCCTCGACGCCCTCTGGGCCTGGCTGCGAGACCCCATCGCCGCAGCGCGGGCGAACCTCGAGCCAGAGGACCTCGTCAAGACCGAGGGCCCGCTGGAACGCGTCGCGACCCTCCGACGTTTCCTCCAGGCCGAGGCGGGCGATCCCCTGGCTCGGAGCCTCGCGCGCCTGGCTCGCCCCCTCCCAGGGCAGAAGTCGCTGGCATCCCAGCTCGCTCGGGCGGCCTCGCTGGTGGAGCTCGGCTGCCTCGTGGAGGCCCAGGCCCTGGGCAGTCTCAGCGTCGTCAACCGCGCCGCGTCCATAGCCCTGGAGGACGACTGCGGGCTGTCGGCTCGCCGTGCGGCCGCTGCCCTGGCCCCGCGCCTGAGCGCCGAGCGCATCTGCGAGCACGCCCTCGCAGACGACCGGGCGCCGGAGCTCGCCGTGACCGATGTCATAGCAAAGCGAGGCGCCGCCTTGCTCGAAGCGGCCGTGACGCGCGCCGTCCGGCCCCAGGCCATCCCACAGATCGACCCGCACGAGCCATACGCCGACAGCGACGACAGCGCGGATGCGTCCACCGCGGAGATCGACGCCCTCCTCGGCCACGAAGAACCCGCCTCCGAGCTTCGCTTCGAGCAGGTCGCGGTGTCGCTGGAGGCCGCCGACACGCTGCTGCTCCTGGCCGGGCGCAGCCAGGTCGAGCTGGCAGCTTGCGGCGTCGCCGTCCGCCGGGCGGGCGGTTCCAGGCCGAGGGGGCCCGTCCTGGCCCTGCTGCGCAGCGCCAACCGCCGACTCCGGGCCCTGGCCCGGAAGACCTCTGAGGACGCCGCACGGGTCGAGGAGCTCGTCGGCCAGCCCTACGACGAGGTCCTCGCCGAGCTCGGCCGACGAGAGGTGGAGCTGGCCAGGGATGCGACGGACCTGGCGCGCTACCGGGACTCCGCGCTGGCTGCCATCGCTCTCGCCGCGTCCGGACGGCCCTTGGAGCCCTCGTGAAGAGCCTGGTCCAGCCGAACGCGACGCCAGAGGTGCTGGCCTTCGCTGCGCAGCGCGCGGCCAGCCTGGGAGACCGGGAGACGGACATCCGCGCGCGGCTGCTCCTCGTCGTGGCCCTCTGCGAGCGTGGGGCACGCAGGGACGCCTCGGCCCTGATCGACCGGGCAGCCGCAGACGCCGCGGCCATGCCCACCCTCCGACTGGAGCGCGCGATGGCTCGCGCGGCCATGGGACACAGCGGCGCATTGCAGGAGCTCGAGACTGCACTCCGCCTCCAGCCCGATGAGCGGGGCTGGGCGCTCCTCGCAGAGGGTCTCAGCCGCCTCGGCGCCTGGGAGCGGGCCGAGGCTGCCTACCTCGAGGCCGCCTCGACCGCCACGGACGAGCTGCCCTCCCTGGCGCTGCGCCGAGCCGAGAACCTGGCCGTGCACGGGCGCGCCGATGACGCCCTGTCCGCGCTCCAGCCGGCGCTGAAGGGGACCCAGCTGGTGCGCCTGGCGGCGCTGTTGATGGCAGGCGGCCTGCTCGTCGACCTCGGTCGCGCCGACGATGCCATCGAGGCAGCGATGGAAGCAGGCCACATCGCAGAGGCCCGCCGCAACTGGTTCGCCTTGTCCTGCGCCGCGATGGACGCCGCCGCCGCCTGGCGACTCAAGGGCGACGACGCACGCGGAGTCTCCATCCTGCACGCGACGCTCACGAACATCCGCCAGCAGGGGGACCCGGGAGTCCTGCTGATGGCCCGGCTCGTAGAGATCCAGCAGGAACAGCGGGCGAAACCCTGAGTCAGCGCCAGATCTCGCCGGCCCCCGGCGCAAGGGTCCTTGCCCCGGCCTCGGCGACGGCGCCGGAGAGCAGCTCCGTTCCCCCGGGGCCCTGGACCGTGATCGACGAGTCGCCCAGGTTGATGAGCGCAGTGCTGCCATCCTCGAGGCTCCAGACCGGGGGCACCACATCGTTGGGATCGGCGAACTCCGCCAGCGGGCCGAAGTCGGGGCCGCTGGTGTAGCGCAGCGGGTCTCGAGGCCTGGCGGTGACGCCGATGAGCGCGAGCAGGTCGGGGTCCAAGGCGAGCTCGAGGCGATCTTCGGCCAGCGAGGGGAGGTCGTCGCCGAGTATCCAGGGCCCTCCGGAGAGCACCTGGGCAACGACGGCTCCGGTCGCCTCCGTATCCGAGAAGGGGTCTCGCAGGATCAGCTGGTCCGGATCGATCCACCACCACACGCCGTTCTGCCAGCTGCGGGCAGCGGTCGCGCGAGCAGCCCAACGCAGGTACTCCCGGCGCGGGTCCGGGTCGAACTCGAAGGCGATGTCGGCCCCTGTCCGGTAGCTGTCGGCGTAGCCCAGGGACGGCAACATCGGGGCGCCGCAAGCGAGGATCCAGGTCTGCTCCCCGGCAGCCTCGCGCAGGATCTGCATGCCGCGGATGTAGGCCTCCATACCGGTGACGTCCTCCTGGCGCACCCCCTCCTGGGCGCCCGCGTAGAGGAAGTCCAGCTTGAGGTAGGTCCAGCCCTCGTCGACGCGAACGCTGATCTGCTCGGCCAGCCAGTCCGCCGCGTCGGGATGGGTCACGTCGACGATGAGGTAGTCGTGGTCGCCGAAGTTCGAGAAGGACAGGGGCTCCCCTTCGGCGTCGTGAACGAACCAGTCCGGGTGCTCGTCGTAGAGGTACTCCCGCTCCACGTAGAAGGGCGCCATCCAGAGGCCAGGGGTGAGCCCCTCGGCCCGAATGTCCTCGGCCAGCTGGGCCATGCCGCTCGGGAAGTCCTCTCCGGCCTCCCACTGTCCCCACTGCACCTGCCAGCCGTCGTCGATCTGGAAGATCTCGAGGGCCTCGATCTGCGAGGCGACAGCAAGGTTCTCGCGGACCTGCTCCTCTGTGATCTCCGAGTAGAACTGGTACCAGGTAGCCCAACCGACCGGCGGATCTTCGCGCACCTGGACGCCGTTGTGGACCCGCGCCGCCAAGGCATAGTCCCCGAAGCCGTCGGCGAGGCCAGCGGCGAAGCCCCCGTGGACCGGATCCAGCGTCAGCGGGGTCGAGGGGGTCACCGTGATGCGCTCTCCCCGACCTCCCCAGACAAAGGCCGCGAGGTCGTCGCCGAAGGCCGCGTAGGCCTTCGTCCGCGTCGCCGACAGCGCGCCGATCAGGAAGCACCCGCCGTCGGGCCGACCGGCGAGCCCCACCCACCAGGAGGTCGCGGAGGTCTCCTCGGTGGCGCTCATCCCGTCCCCATCTCCCCCGGCGACAGGCAAGCCGTCCTCCCACTCCAGCGGCTGCAGTTCGGTGACACCCGACCACCACCAGGACTGGTAGCCCTGCTTCCAGACGACGAGGTCCTCGTCTCCGGAGAGCTCCATCTGGCCAGAGAGCACCAGGGCCTCGAAGACCCCCTCGCCGGAGATCTCGGGCTGCAGGCCGCCCTCGACCTCTGTGAACGAGACCTCGAGCTCACCCTCGCCGTGGACCTCTGCCCGGAGCTCGACGTACCCGCAGTGACCCTCGGCCACCAGCACATCTCCCTCCAACCGAAGCGGGTCGCTGCACAAGGCCGGGGCCTCCGAGCTGCAACCGAGGAGGAGGACGAGCATTGTCCCCTGTTACACCGCGCGGCCTGGAGGTGCTCATGCGCGTCGTCATCACCGGAGCCAATCGCGGCATCGGCCTGGAGCTGGCTCGGCTCTCCCTGGCACGAGGGGACGAGGTCGTCAGCGCCTGCCGTGTCGACGAGGGGACCGGTGTCGGCGAGGTCGTCGAGGGCGTCGACGTGACGACGGAGGAGGGGGTCTCGGCCCTCGAGTCGGCCCTCGGAGAGAGCGCGATCGACCTGTTGATCAACAACGCCGGACTGCTCCATCGGGTGGGACTCGGCGAGCTGGACTGGGAGAGCATCCGGCGCCAGATGGAGGTCAACGCCTATGGACCGCTGCGGGTCACCCAGCGCCTGCTCCCCCGCCTGCGGCGCGGCTCCAAGGTGGCGATCGTCACCTCGCGCATGGGATCGATCGCCGACAACACCAGCGGGAGTCACTACGGCTACCGCATGTCCAAGGCGGCCGTGAACATGGCTGGCGCATCCCTGAGCCGGGACCTGGCTCCCCGAGGCATCGCCGTCTGCCTGCTCCACCCCGGCTACGTCACGACCCGCATGACGGGTTTCCACGGGAACTGGGGCGCCGAGGACGCTGCGAGGGGCCTGCTCGACCGCATCGACGAGCTCACCCTGGCCACCAGCGGCGGCTTCTGGCACGCCGAAGGTCAGCGCCTGCCCTGGTAGGCCCGTGGTCGTTGGACCTCCTCGCTGGGAGGGGCACGGTCACGAAGTCGGAGGCCCGACGACCACGGTCGATCGCCAGATGCCGCGGCGGGCGCGCGGTTACCGGATCATCCCGAGAACTCGCGCGTCCCACGGGGCCGCCACCTTCCCCTCCTGAGCTGCTACCACTCGTATGACTCAGCGTTGGTCAGCTCCACCGTGTCGCCGCGGCTGGTGAAGATGTCCGGGTCGAGCTCCAGCACGAGGCGCTCCGCCGGGATCCACTCGAGGACGCGGTTCTTCGCTGTCCCCTCTTCCGGGTAGGTGGAGCCCAAGTTGTCGAGCATCTCGATCGTGACGTACCTCCCGTCGACGTCGTAGGTCCCCGTCCAATGGAAGTACCAGCCGTACTCGCCGCCCTCGGCCTCGCTCCCCTCACCCACGAAGTCCGGCTCCACGTCGAACTCGGCCTGCCCGAAGAACCACGCAACGTTGCTGTCCGCGATTGACCACTTTCCATGAAGATCGGACCGCTGTTCCGGGAACGGACCGCAGGCGAGCATGAGCACCCATAGGCTGGCGCTCATGCGCAGGCTCCCGGGATCCACTCGAAGCGCACGTCGTAGGGGAACTCGAAGGCGGGGTCGACCACCGATGACTGCTCTTCCGCGATGCACATCATCCTGGCGTGGGGCCGCGGGCCACGAGGTTGGGCGCCGAGGCGAAGAGGATTGCCCGGGCTCGTCCCCGCGGGGTCATCACCTTCCCCAACCGAGCCACTACCAGTCGTATTGCTCAGCGTATGTCAGCTCGATCGTCGTTCCGGTGAAGACGTCCGGGTCGAGCTCGAGCACGAGCCGTTCTGTCGGGATCCACTCGAGGACGCGGTTCTTCGCTGTCCCTTCAACCGGCTCGGTGTAGCCCATGTTGTCGAGCATCTCGATCGTGACGTTCCTCCCGTCAACCTCGTAGGTACCGGTCCAAGAGAACGACCAGAAGTACGGGCCATCCTCGACTTCGCTAGCCTCGCCAACGAAGTCCGGCTCGACTTCGAACTCAGCCTGCCCGAAGAACCAGGCCGTGTTGCTCGGCCACTGCCCCGGACCGGCTGGTGACCACTTCCCATGAAGATCGGACCGCTGCTCCGGGTACGAACCACAGGCGACCATGAGCAACGTCAGGCTGCCGATCATGCGCAGGCTCCCGGGATCCACTCGAAGCGAACGTCGAAGGCATGGGCGTAGCCGCCCCCCCCCGCCGATCGGCATGTCAAGAAATTGCAAACCAGGACGTGGCAGGCTGCTCCTGCGGGTCGGAGTTCCGTCGCCGATGGTGCCGGAGCGCCGAGCCCGCGCTCGGTAGGACCTGCTGCCTCCGCGCCGCCCTGAGTCAATCAGTCGATCAGAAGACAGGCCGCACAGCGGCCGCGAGTGGCGCCGCCGCGAAGGACCCGCTGATCAACCGATTCCGTGACGGAGCTTCTCCGTCCGGCTCCGCCTTCTGAGGCCACGTGTCGGAGAGGTCGACCAGGCGGCGTCGGAGGCTCCGCACGATGGACCGTCGATGTGTCCTGACCGCACATCCCAGGACGATGATGGCGTCAACCGATAGGATGCTCGACCTCTTCGGCCTGGGAGTCTCGATGCAGATCCGCTCTGACAGCTTCACCGATGGCAGTCGTATCCCCGCTCGTTTCGCGATGGGCAAGCCGGGCGAGGACGGCCCCGTGGCCTTCTCCGACAACGACAACCCCCACCTCGCCTGGTCCGGGGCGCCGCTGGGGACGAAGAGCTTCGTGCTCGTCTGCCACGATCCGGACTGTCCGACGGTCGGCGACGACGTGAACCAGGAAGACCGGTGGGTCCCCCGCGACCTGCCCCGCTGCGACTTCTTCCACTGGGTGCTCGTCGACATCCCCGCTTCGATCTGTGAGATCGCCGCGGGCAGCCACAGCTCCGGCGTGACGGAGGGGGGCAAGACACCCGGACCCGCGCAGTCCGGCGTGCAGGGAGTCAACGACTACACGAGCTGGTTCGCAGGCGACGAGACCATGGGCGGAGACTACGGCGGCTATGACGGCCCCTTCCCCCCCTGGAACGACCAGCGCCTTCATCACTACGTCTTCACCGTCTGGGCGGTGGACGTGGAGAGCCTCGGGCTGAGCGGGTCGTTCAACGGACAAGCCGTGCGCGAGGCCCTCGCGGGTCGGGTGCTCGGCGTGGCCCAGATCACGGGCTCATACGCCATCAACCCAGCGGCGGCCTAATAGCAGCAGCGCTTGGCGCGCTCGCCGCTCCCGCACGGGCAGGGAGCGTTCCGGCGCGGCGGTGGCCCGGGACGGAGCCTCTTCGCCAGGGCCTTGAAGCCTCCGTCGGCGTGGGCGAGGAAGCGCCGAGTCCCCTCGCAGAGCACCCCGGGACCGACCCGCTGGCGGGGGCAGTCTCCCCAGCAGCGTTGGAGCCACTGGCAGTCGTCACAGTCCGCGTGTCGGGCCGCCTTGGCCATGCCGAAGGCTCGCTGACGCGGTCCCTCCAGCACCTCCGTCAGGCCCTGCTCTCCGAGCTGCCCCAGCGGCTGGTCCACGAAGAAGTCGCAGCTGTAGAGGGCCCCGTCGTGGTCGACGACGAGGTAGTCGCCGCAGCTCTGCCGCCGCGTGCAGTCCCCGGCAGGGTGTCCCAGGTAGGTAGCCAGGATCGAGTCGAAGTCCCGGATCACGACGAGCTTGCCCCTGCGCATGTCCGCCTGCCAGCGATTCCAGAGCGCGCAGAGGAAACGCCCCCACTGCTCGCCATCGATCGACCAGGGCGCCACGGCGGTGGGGTCGTCTGGGTCGGCGTCCGCGGCGGGGATGAACTGGATGTACGAGAAGCCCAGGGCGACGAGGTTGTCGTAGCGCTCCGCAGCCAGCGTGTGGTTGTAGCGGCTCACGACCGACATCGCGTTGACCTCGACACCCGCATCCAGCAGCAAGCGCGCTGCCTTCAGGGCGAGGGCGTGGGTCGGCCGACCCCCACGGGTGGGACGCTCGGCGTCGTGCTGCTCGGCGTCCCCGTCGATGGACAAGCCGACGAGCCAGCCCTCTGAAGCGAAGAACTCCGCCCAGCCTTCGTCCAGCCCGATCCCGCTGGTCTGGAAGGAGTTCGTGATCCGCGGGCCCTTGCCATCGCGCTGAAGTCGGGCCGCCCGCTGGTAGAAGTCGAGCCCGGCCAGCAGGGGCTCGCCCCCCTGCCAGATGAAGTCGACCTGCTCGACCCCGGCGCCGAGTGCCTCGGATACGAGGAGCTCCAGGGTCCGCTCGCTCATTCGCCGGGGGCTGCTCGAGACCTCTGCTCGGTCACGGTAGAAGCAGTAGCTGCAAGCCAGCGGGCAGTCCGCGCCGACCGGCTTCACGAGCAGCGTCAGGTTGGTCTCAGATGCCAAGCCGCTCGATCTCCTCGCGCCAGTCGGCCTCCGCTCCCAGCTGGGCGAGACGAGTGATGCGTCCTTTCCTCAGGGGCACGAGCGGAGGGCCTCACGCACGATGTCCACCTCGACCGGCGAGTCTCGCCGACTACTTCTTCTTGCGCTTGTTCTTCTTCTTCTTGGATGCCTTGCTGCGCTTGTTCGCCGGGTCACGGAAGCCCGGCTTGTTCGCCTTGTCCTCATCCTTGGAGAGGACGCTCTTGGGGGCCTGGGTCTTGTTCATGGCGCCGACCCTAACCTCCCGGCGGCCTCCGGGTAGGTGTACCAGGTGTCCATGTCCGTGTAGACGCGCCGCCCGAGCGCCAGGAGCGCGACACCGGTCGCCGCGGAGAGGATCCCGGCGGTGCCGAGGGCGACCTCGGTCTCCGACATCGTTCCGTTCTCGAGCCCCTCGGCCCCGACCATCATGCCGTTGTAGCCGACCACGCACAGCGCGACACCGGCGGTCGTGTTCATGACCTCCAGCGCGCGGATCCGCCTGTAGGTCCCCACGTCGCCGACGGCCCGTGCGAACTGCCCGGCGGTGAGCTCGTCATCCGCCAGGTATGCCTCCACCCCACCAGCTGACTGGAGCAGCTCGATCGGCGCGGTCCCAGGCAGCTCCGCTCCACCGGCGAGGGCCACAGCGTGGTCGAAGCGGTACCAGCGCTCGAGTCGGTCGAGCTCGTGCTTGCGAGCCGAGTAGACCGTGAGGAAGGTCGCCAGGGTCATGCCACCGGCCAGCATCACGAGGCTGCCGCCCATCATGGTCATCGGGTCGGCCTGGTTGATGCCCACGAAGAGCCCGCCTGCGCCAGCCGCCATGATCGGCATCCCCACCGCCCACCCAAGGCCCCTGGCGCGCCGGTTCTCCTGGGCAGCCAAGGTGTATGCCTCGGCCACCGGGACATCGCCGACCAGCCCGGCGAACTCGCCTGGAGTGAGCTCACGACCTTCGGAGTGTGCGTCGAAGGACTCACGGTCCCCTCGGATGACCGGGCCTTGCTCAGCGGCGAGAGCGGTCGCGACCAGCCACATCATGCGAGGCATCATAGAGAACGATGATGTGGCTCGGACTCCTCTCCAGCAGCTTCGCGGCAGGCGCTTGGTGCGACGGTGCCTTCGCTGTCTCCACGTCAGACGGCGTGGTCGTCTTCCGAGATGGGGAGGGCCAGCGCCTAACGACCGGCGCCCAGACCACCGCCCTCGGCTGGCAGCCGGACTGCCGCCGCCTCGCCGTGGCCTCTTCTGCGCTGTTCCTCTTCGACTTCCACTTCGGCGAGGAGGACCCGAAGTTCCGGACCACGCTGGACGACAGCCACGTCAGCGGCACCGGTCCGCGCGCGGAGCGCATCGTCTGGTACGAGGACAGCCTGGCCTACATCGAGCACGGCACACGCCCCGAGCTGCGCATCCTGGACGCTACGGCGATGACCTGGGTCTCGGTGGCGCAGACGACCCAGGCGGTCACCGACCTGGCCCTGAGCGGGCCGCGCTCCGGCAGCTTCGTCCTCGGGGAGAAGATGCTGTGGCGCTTCGATCCCGACAAGACGATCATGGTCTACATGGCGAAGCGGGTGGCGGTGCACCCGGAGACAGAGGCCCTCGAGGGCCCGAGTCACGACCTGACTATCGGTGGAGCGCCCTTCGCGGAGCCCGTTCTCCTCGTAGGACTGAGCGCTGACGGAGCTCGGGCCCTGGTCAGGCTCGATCCGGTGTCCTACGGCCCCTACGCGAGCGTCTCCACCAGCGGCGCGAGGACGACCTTCGGCATCGGTCCGAACCCACAGCGCGTCGACGAGGGCTGGGCCAGCGACGGCTCCTTCCTGGTCGGTCCGTCCCAAGGACAGCTCGTGCGCGACGACGGCGCCGGCTCACGGACGGAGCTCGGCGTGCTCATGGACGAGGTCGCCGAGGTCCACATCAATGAGGACGGAAGCCGCGTCGCGGTCGTGAAGACCGACGGCAGCGTGGTCTTCGTCGACCTCGCCGATCAGCCCTCGCGCTCGAACACGGCCGCTGCGCCCATTCCGCCACCGATGCACATCGAGACCACGCCGTAGCGGGAGCCTCGACGCTTCATCTCGTGGAGCAGGGTGGCGGTGAGCTTGGCGCCCGTGCAGCCCAGCGGGTGACCGAGCGCGATGGCGCCGCCGTTGACGTTGACCTTGTCCTCGTCGATGCCGAGCTCGCGCACGCAGTAGACCGCCTGCGAAGCGAAGGCCTCGTTGATCTCGAAGAGATCGATGTCGTCGATGGACAGGCCGGCCCTCTCCAGCGCAGCCGGGATGGCCTTGGCCGGCCCGATGCCCATGATCTCCGGGTCCACACCGACCACCGCGTAGGCCTTGAGCGTCCCGAGAGCCTCCAGACCGGCGGCCTCTGACTTCTCGCGACTCATGATGAGCGTCGCGGCAGCGCCGTCGGAGACCTGCGAGCAGTTCCCGGCGTGGGTCGTGCCCTTGGCAGCGAAGGCCGGACGCAGCCGCGCGAGACCCTCCACGCTCGTGTCGGCGCGGACGCCTTCGTCCGCATCGACGGTCACGTCCTGCCAGGATCCGCCTCGGTAGACGCGGGTCTGCACCGGGATGATCTCGTCGGTGAAGCGACCGGCTTCGATGGCCGCGGCGGCCTTCTGGTGAGAGCGGACGGCGAAGCTGTCCTGGGTCGCGCGGTCCACCTCGAACTGCTTGGCCACGTTCTCGGACGTGATGCCCATGGCCGTGTAGATCTCGGGGTTGGTGGCCATCAGGCGCGGGTTCGGCGTGGGCCTGTCACCGCCCATCTTGACCTGGCTCATCGACTCGACGCCGCCGGTCAAGGCCACGTCGTACCAGCCGGCCTCGATGCCCGCCGCCGCCTGCGCGAGGGCCTGGAGACCCGAGCTGCAGAAGCGGTTGATGGTCATCGCCGGGACCGTTTTGGGGATGCCCGCCGCGAGCGCGGAGATCCGCGCCACGTTCATGCCCTGCTCGCCCTCCGGCATCGCCGTGCCGATGACGACGTCGTCGATCTCACTCGGGTCGAAGTCCGGGACCTTGCCCAGCGCGCCCTTGAGCGCGAAGGTCAGGAGATCATCCGGACGGGTGTCCTTGAAGGAGCCCTTCTTTGCCTTGCCGACGGCCGTACGCACAGCGACGACGACGACGACATCACGAGAGTTCTCGCCCATTTCTGTCTCCTAGTTCCGAAGGGGCTTGCCGGTCTGCAGGAAGTGCTGGATACGCATCTGCGTTCCCTGCTCCCCACAGAGGCTCAGGAAGGCCTCGCGCTCGAGGTCGAGCATGTGCTGCTCGTCGACCCAGGTGTTGGTTGGGATGTCTCCGCCAGTCAGCACGTTGGCCAGCTGCTTGCTGACGACCATGTCGTGGTCGGTGGCGAAGCCGCCCTCGTGCAGGGTGTGGAGGAAGAGCTCGATGGCCGAGCGACCGCTGGGGCCCGGCAGCATGAAGCGACGCGGACGCGGTGGCTGCCAGCCAGCCTTCACCAGCCCGAGGGCCAGGTCCTTGGCGTCCTGGACCAGGGCGTCCTGGTCCATCGTGAGGCGATCCTGGGAGCGGAGGTAGCCCAGGGCGCGGGCCTCCTCCGCGCTGGTCGCGACCGCCGCGAGGCCGATGTTCTTGAAGATCTGCTGCACGAAGGGGTTCGGGTCGTACTCGGTGCCCTCGGGGATGTTCCCGAGCGCGCGAGCGACCACCTCCTTGCAGCCACCGCCTGCGGGGATGAGCCCGACGCCGACCTCGACGAGGCCTGCATAGAGCTCGCCACCGGCCTGGCAGGCCGAAGACTGCATCGCGACCTCGAGACCGCCGCCCAGGGTGAGCCCACGGGGAGCGGTGACGACCGGGCGCCGGCTGTACTGGGCACGCTTGAGCGTGTCCTGCATGCCCTTGACCATGCCCTCGATCTGGTCCCACTCCTGCTGCATCGCGAGCATGACGAGCATGAAGATGTTGGCACCGGCGCAGAAGGCCGGTCCGCCCTGGTTTCCGATGACCAGCGCCTCCCACTTGCCCTCGTCCAGCTCGTTCAGGCCCTGGTCGTAGAGCGTGAAGATGTCGGCATCGAGAGCGTTCATCTTCGAGTGGAAGGACAGGCCGAGCACTCCGTCCCCGAGGTCGAGGAGGTCGGCGCTGGCGTTCTTCGCGACGGTTCCGCTCTGGCGCTTCAGATCGTCGAGGATCAGCCAGCCGTCGCTCTGCGGCACGACCTTGGCCTTGCCCTCGAGAGCGCACCAGTAGGTCTGGACCCCATCGACCCGAGCGTAGAAGGAGCTCCTGCCTGCGGCGAGCATGTCGTTGACCCAGGCGGGGACCGTGCGGCCCTCGTCGACCATGCGCTGGACGCTCTCGGCCACACCGATGGCGTCCCAGCCTTCGAAGATGCCGGCGTCCCAGCCGTAGCCCCAGCGCATGGCCCGGTCGATGTTGACGATGTCGTCAGCGATCTCGGGGATGCGGCCCGCCGTGTAGAGCAGGGTGTCGGCGGTGACGGCCCAGGCGATGCCCGCCGCCTTGTCGGAGCCGGCCAACAGCGCCTTGGTGCCACCCTTCTTGGCGGCCTTGACGGAGTCGAAGCGAGGCCGGCCCTGGTCCTCGTACTCGCCGGTCTCGACGTTGCGGGAGAGGATGGCCTTCTTCCCGTCGACCTTGGTCTTGAAGTAGAAGCCCTTTCCGGTCTTGCCGCCGAGGCTGCCCTCGTCGACCATCGACTGAATCCAGGTCGGGATCACGAACTTGTCACGGTCGGGATCGTCCGGGCACGAGTCGTAGACCGTCTTGATCACGTGGGCGAGGGTGTCGATCCCGACGAGGTCGCCCGTGCGGAAGCAGGCGCTCTTGGGCCGACCCATGGCCTTGCCGAAGATGCCGTCGATCTCGCTGACGTTGAGCCCGAAGGAAGGCATGTGGTGGAACACCGAGCACATGCCGTAGGTGCCGACCCGGTTGCCGATGAAGTTGGGCGTGTCCTTGCAGAACACGATGCCCTTGCCGAGGCGGCGCTCCCCGAAGGCGGCGATGGCGTCGACCACAGCCTGGCTGGTGTGCTCGCCCTGGACCAGCTCGAGGAGCCGCATGTACCGGACAGGATTGAAGAAGTGCATGACCAGGAAGTGCTCTCGCATCTCCTGGCTCATGGGCGCCGACATCTCGGCGATGCTCAGGCCGGACGTGTTGGAGGCGACGACGCTGCCTGGGCGGCGATGCTCGGCGACCCAGCCAAAGACCTTGTGCTTGATGTCGAGGCGCTCGACGACGACCTCGATGACGAGATCGCACTCGGCGAGCAAGGCGGCGCCTGCGTCGTCGTAGGTGGCGGCCGTGATCAGCGAGGCGTCACTCTTCTTGAAGAACAGCGACGTGTTGGAGCCCGCCGGCTTCGCCTTCACCGCGCTCTCGAGGCCAGCCTGGGCGGCCTCGAGGTTGATGTCGTAGAGGACCGATTCGATCCGGGCGTTGGCGAGGTGGGCGGCGATGCCCTGCCCCATCACGCCGGCTCCGAGCACGGCGACCTTGTTGATCTCGTAGGACATTGAGTGAACCCTCATTCAGTCGTTCATTGGTCTCACCCGGCGCGAGGGGCGGCGCAAGCCGGTAGACTGGCCCGGCAGGGTCGAGGTCCAGATGCTCCAGCTCGCCGTGGGTTGCGCCACGACGCCCTCGGCTGGGCCGAACTCGGTCATCGAGACGGTGAACATCACCCAGACCTCGACCTGGACGGTCGTGGAGCCGACCCCCGGAGGTCCGCCCTTCGCCGGACCGATGCTCCCGGTGGGCGAGACCGCACTGGAGGGTGGCGTCGCCGGGACGTGGGTGGACTCGGACCCCAACGCCCAGGTCGGCAACGCCCCGGCCTTGCTCCAGGCGGAGGCCAGCGTCCGCTGGCAGGTCGCCAGCACCTTCGAGATCTCGGTCTTCGGCCTGGCGGCCTCTCCGAAGCTGGCCGAGCCGATCGCCCCACGCGACGTCTTCGTGGCCAGCACCGCCTGGCGGCTGGGCACCGGTCTTCGGTTCGGCGAGCGCCTGCCGAGCGGTGTCGGCATGCGCATGGGCGGCTGGGTGGCGGCTGGCCAGGACGGGCTCTACCGCGAGGTGCGCGAGGTCCTCGACTACGAAGAGGTCGACAACAGCACGGGCAGTACCAGCACGACGACGCAGGAAGAGGTCTTCTACGAGACCTCCCGCCCCCTGGTGCCCTGGGGGCTCGTGAGCGCCGGGGTGGACTACCAGCCCTTCCGAGGGCCGACGATCGGTGTCGGCGCGGCAGTACAGAACGTGCCGGTGTACGTCGGCAACACGACGGCCACCCGGCACTGTGTGGCCATCGACGGTGAGCAGACCTGTGACGGCACCCTCGAGATCGAGCCCTCCGAGATGGCGGTCGTCGTCTCCCCCTGGCTCGACCTCGGGTGGTTCGCTGGCGAGCACACCTCGCTCAACGCCCAGCTCTGGTGGCACGCCTACGGGCCGGAGTCGCTGACACGGTCTGTTCCCCTCGGCGCGAGGGCCGCGCTCGGCTTCCGCTGGTAGGGTCGCCCGATGTGGCTGACGCTCGCGCTCGCGTGCACCCGTGGACCTGCAGCAGACGCGCCGGATGTGGTCATCGTGATCGTGGACGCGCTTCGCGCCGACGCGCTGGGCTACCCGGGCAAGAGCCGGGATGCCTCACCCAACCTCGACGCCCTCGCCGCCGAGTCGGCGCGCTTCACGCGTGCCTACTCCGCAGCGCCCTGGACGCTGCCCTCGGTCGCGACGCTGCTGACAGGCCAGTGGCCCCGGGAGCACCGCGTGGTCACCGATGTGCTCTCAGAGGGTCGGTTCGGGGTCCTCCCCCGCCGGAGTTGAACCCTCGCCGAGACCTACAGCGACCGCGGCTACCGGACAGGCGCATGGGTCAACGACACCTACCTCGCTCCGGAGTTTGGCCTGGACCAGGGCTTCGACGTCTACGCCTACCAGGGCGCGAGCTCGCAGTACGGGCACCGCTCGGCAGCAGACACGGTCGCGGCGATGCTGGAGTGGGTCGACGACCGCGAGCAGCCCTTCTTCGCCGTCGTGCATCTCAGGGAGCCCCAGCACAACTACCAGCCCAACGCCAGCTGCCGAGGTCGCTTCACCGAGGGCCTCACGCCGAGCTTCGAGCTGCCAGTCTCGCAGGAGATCCTCAAGAGCTGGATTCGCCGAACCGAGCCCGTCAGCGACGAGGACATCGACTACGTCAGGCGCCTCTACGACGAGGAGGTCTGCACGATGGACCAGGCCATCGGCGAGCTCGTCGCGGGCCTGGAGGCTCGGGAGCGGTGGGACGACACCTGGTTCGTCCTCACCGGGGATCACGGCGAGGAGCTCTGGGACAGCGGCAACTTCGGCCACGGCCACACAGTCAAGTCGGTCCTCACGAACGTCCCCCTGCTCGTGCGGATACCGGGATTCCCGACCCACAGCAACGACTCGGTGGTGGGCCACGTCGAGCTCATCAGCTCCCTGCGACAACAGCAAGGACCCCTCTGGCTGATGCTCGAGACTGGCGAGACCGTCGAGGGTCGCGTCGCCTTCTCCAGCTCTCCGAGTCGTACCCTCGACCAGTTCTCCGTGGTCACGGAGACCGAGCGCACGGTCGTCCTCCCCGACTCCAAGACCGCGATGGTGTGGGACCTCGACGAGCGGGGCTGGGAGACCGGGATCAACCGGACCCACAACACCGAAGCGGCGGTCCGGGACAGCCCCGAGTACGCCCTCCTGGCGACTGTCAAGGAGGAGCCCCTGGACCCGACGCTGCCCGCGCGCTTCAGCCGCATGGACGGCGTCGACCTCGACCGCTGGGCGGAGCTAGCTGAGCGCAGGGGACTGAGATCAGCCCACGATCCGAGGCTCAGGGGACGACCTCGCAGCTGGAGCCTTCCTCGTCGAGGTCGAAGTCGATCACGGTCGGGGACTCGCCGCCGGCGCCGACCGTCAGGTTCCCGCTGCGCACGTAGGTCGGCAGGATGAACCCCTCCGAGGAGGCTTCGCCCCAGACGACCAGGGTGTCCCTGCCATGCTGCTCGAAGAGATAGATGTCCCCGAGGAACAAGCCCTCCATCGCGCAGAACATGTCGATGGACTCCGCCATCTCCCTCCTCTTCGATCCGAAACCCGGGGCCCGGTAGCTCCGGGGGGGAGGTGGCAGCTCGGGCTCGGGCAGGCGAGCGACGTCGTGGATGTGCTCGCTGTCCACGCGGAAGGAGTGGTGGGAGAGCTCGGTCTGGCAGGTCTCGGCCTGGCCGGGGGCGACCATCGGGTAGCCCGAGAACTCGCTGACGACGCGGATCTCCAGGTCGGGTCGGCGCACCTGCAGGGGCCAGGTCAGCTCGCCCTCCCGGCCGTCCCGGAGTTGAAGGACGTAGACCGGACCCTCCTCGCCGGAGAGCTGCCCGACGAGCCCGCGCAGCTGGTGGGCCCCGCAGATGCTGCTGTCGCGGAAGTGGGCGAGGGAGTCGATCCGGCCTGGCCACGACAGTCCGATCGGCTCGGTGGTGCCTGGGTCCTCGACTGCGCGCACGGCGGCCAGTCCGTCGAGGGCGGCCATTCCCGGCGGGAGGAAGACCAGGCCCAGGGGCGGGGCCCGGCGCAGCCCAACACCCGCGAGCGCTACCAGCGGCAAGGACGCAGCCGCGAGCCAACGGGGCTGTGTTGCCTCCCCCAAGAGGGCGGTCGTCGTGAGCAGGACCCCCGCCGCGAGGACGAGGATCGCCAGGCGCTGCCGGCGGTGGGGCCCTGGGAGCAGCGCACCGACGGTCGCCAGGATCCCGAGCACCAGGTGGCCGGTCCAGCTCGGCAGGGCCACCAGCGTCTCCAGCGCGGTCCCGAAGAGGCCGAACAGCTCGCCGGCAGAGGGCACATCTCCGTTGGTGGCCAGGAACCAGCTGCCCAGGAGCCCCGCTCGCGGCTTGGGCGCCAACAGCGGATCCAGGACGAAGTGGAACGGAGCGATGGACAGTGCCAGGCCTGCGGCCATCCGAGCCAGGTGCTGCAGGGGCCTCTCCGATAGCGCCGGGGCCACGAGCAGCATCACCAGCGCCGGCGCGACGATGGGCTTCACGGCCAGGCTGAGGCCGCAGAGGATCGCACCGCCGAGAGGCTTGTCGCTGAAGGCGAGGGCCAGGCCCAGGGCGCAGAGCCCCAGAGCCGGTGCGTCCCCGCCATCGAGGGCAGAGGTGAAGACGAAGAGGGGGGCGCAGGCCGCCAGGAGCCCTCCCGACCAGGGCGAGCCGTCCAGGCGCTCGGTCAGGCGCGCGCAGCCGAGCACGGCCAGCGTGCCCAGGATGACGCTGGTCGGACGCAGCCCGCCGATCAGCCCAACCAGCAGTGGATGCAGTGGGTAGGGATGGCCGCCGAGCTCCACCGCAGCCGCGATGCCCGGGGCGTCCGGGCCGAAGGGCGAGGGGCCGATGAGCAGCGCGCCGGCGACGCGAACGCCCAGGGCCACCAGCATCAACACGAGGTACGGGACCGGGTTCATCGCATGCTTCGGATCAGGCAGGGTCCTCCGGAGAGGCACGGTACCAACCTACCTGCGGCCCGGGATGCGGCCTCCATGGGGGATACCCACCTCCGACAGCAGTACGATCGACCGATGGCAGAGCTTCAGATCATGGCAGTCCGCCTGATCCAGACATGATCGCCCTCGCGATCATCGCCTGCGTCGACACGCCACCACTCGGGCCACCGACGAAGACCACGCCGCCGAAGCTGGCGGCCGGCCGCCCTACCTTTCCCGAGCGGGCCCGGTGGTCTGATCACTCCAGGAAAGACCGAGTTCTTCGAGGTCGGCCTGTCCGGGGGGGCCTGGAGCACCGGACAGCGCGGGGGCCTCAGCCTGAGCCTGCCAGCTGGAGACCATGCCCCCGGCTCGTTGACAGCCGTCGTCGTCCCACCGACCGGGTCGGGCTTCATCAACGGCATGCACCTTGGCGAGGACGACTTCCGCCAACAGGAGCTCTACCGGCAGGCCGGTCTCGCCGTCCTCACCTTCGAGGTGGACGGACTGGTCAGCGTCGAGCAGTACTTCGCTCACTTCGCAGGCGCCGAGAACGTGCGCGATGCCGTGCACTACGCACGAACCTCGGTTCCCGAGATCGATGCGGCGCGGATCTTCGTGGCCGGCCACGGAATGGCCGGTGACCTGGCGCTCTTGTACGGCTCCATCGATCCGGAGCTCGCAGGCGTCCTGGCCTACAACAGCGGAGGCAGGGGCTGCTGGTCGCCGCAGCCGAGCATGACGATGAGCAAGGAGCCTCCTGGGAGAAGCCTACGCCAGGGATCGAGTCCACGGCTTCGGCTTCTGTTAGGGGGCAGCCATGAACGACCGCGTCCAGGGAATCGCCTTCGGCTACGACTGCAAGGTCGGCTTCCACGAGTACGAGCGACACATCCGGCAGCGCGTGCTCATCGACTTCGACGCAGAGACGGACTGGCGGGAGAGCGCCCGAGCGGACCGCGCCCGCGACCTCGTCGACTACTACGAGGTCAACAAGGCGATCACCGCCCTGATCGAGAGCAGGGACTGGCGACTCGTGGAGGCGATCGCCGAGGCAGTCGCCGAGCTCATCTGCAGCAAGTTCCCGGTCTCGGCAGTGCGGGTCCGGGTCCGCAAGATCCCCTTCGACATGCCCAACTGCGAAGGCGTCGCGGTCGAGTGCTACCGGCGCCGAGAGGACTTCGGCAGCTAGCGGCGCGGGGCGGTACCTTGACGTTCCCAGCTGCAGAGCTTACATGCATGTTTGTGCAATTATGCAATCCAAGGAGTCATCATGAGTGAGCCCACGAACCTCCGCCAGCGCGTCTCCGAGTCCTACACCAAAGCCGTGAACACCCCCTCCGGTGGCTGCTGTGGCAGCAGGGAGCCCAAGGGCGCCTCAGCCCGGGTGGCCGGCTACGAGGACCTGTCCGAGCTCCCCGCCGAGGCAGTGGAGAACTCCTTCGCCTGCGGCAACCCGGTCGCCTTCGCAGAGGTCACCGAGGGGCAGATCGTGCTGGACCTGGGCTCCGGAGGCGGCCTGGACCTGCTGTTGGCGGCGGAGAAGGTGGGCCCGTCGGGCAAGGTCATCGGTGTCGACATGACCGACGCCATGTTGAAGCTGGCAAGGGACAACATCGCCTTTGCCGGGCTCGACGCAATCGTCGAGGTCCGCAAGGGGCTCATCGAGGAGCTGCCCATCTCCGACGCCAGCGTGGACTGGGTGATCTCCAACTGCGTGATCAACCTGTCCCCGGAGAAGCACCGCGTCTTCGCCGAGATCGCCAGGGTGCTCGCCCCCGGCGGTCGCATCTCGGTCTCCGACATCGTCGTCGAGGACATGCCCGAGCACCTCCGGAACATCCCCGGTCTCCACGAGAGCTGCGTCTCCGGCGCCATCCCAGAGGCGGACTACGTCGCCGGCCTGGAAGCCGCAGGCCTGGCCGACGTGAGAGCCGAGTCCAAGCACGTCTACGACTACGACGAGCTCTACGGCATCGTGCAGTCCGACCAGGAGTCGCTGCTGGCCTGCGTGCCGCCAGAGATCGTCGAGCGCGAGCTCCGCGGGCTGGTGGGCAAGGTGCGGAGCGTGCGCTTCACGGCGACGAAGCCGTGAAGTGCTGCGGCGTCGAGCTCGGCGAGGTGCTCTCGCCCAAGGTCTTCAAGGCCCTGGGCGATCCTCGCCGGGTCGCGATCCTCGATCAGCTTGCTCGCCAGGGTGGCGAAGCCTGCGTCAGCGATGTGGCCAGCTGCTGCGACGTCGACGTGTCGGTGGTCTCCAGACACCTCGCCACCCTGAAGGCGGCCGGCATCCTGGAGGCCCAGCGTCACGGCCGACAGATCCGCTACCGCCTGCGAGCTCGGGAGCTGGCAGCGCTGCTCAGGGAGATGGCCGACGCGCTGGAGACCTGCTGCGGGGACTGAGGAATCAGGGGAGCTGGAAGAGCCAGACATCTCCTGAGTCGTCGGCGGCGATGCCCCCGAAGAAGCCCTCGCCCGCGACCAGCTCGGGGTAGGACAAGGCGACTCCTTCGCGCTCGAGGTCGCCGAGCCCGGCCCACTCCCCGCCGCTGCGCCAGGCGAGCCCGGACTCGTCGGTGGGCGACGTCCAGCCCAAGAGCGCGCGGCCGTCTGGGGCGACCGCCATGTTCGGAGACGCCCTCTGACCCTCGAGCTCCGAGAGCACGGCGCTGCTCGGGCTCCAGCTCTCCCCTCCGTCCGTGCTGGTGGCCAGGAAGGTCTCGTACTCCCCCTCGACCCCGTCCGCCCAGATCATCAACAGCTCACCGCCGGGCTCCTCCGCGAGCCTGGGTCCCTGGACCGGGCAGTAGTTGATCACCGGATGCACGTCCCCCGCCGCGGTCCAGCTGTCGAAGCCGGCGTGACCAGAGGCCGCGTACATGTCGCGGATGTCGTCCTCGTTGTTCCGCCAGGCGAAGACCACGTCCGAGTTCTGGGTGAACAGCAGATCGTGGGCGCAGCACTCGCAAGGCACGCCGGGAGCGCCGGTGCTGACGGGCTCCAGCTCCCAGTCGGCGGTCTCGCGGGCGATGCCCTTCCAGCCGTTGTCCCAGCTCCCGGCCGGGAAGGCGTGGTAGGTGGCCCAGACGCTGCCGTCCGGAGCCAGGTGGGCTCGCAGGAAGATCCCCTCGAAGTGGAGGTCGCCGCGGCCCTCTCCGATCACGGCGAGCTCAGCGAAGTCCAGGGCGGTACGCGAGGAGCCGTAGACGACCTGCCGCTCGCCGGCGGACATGGACACGATCACCCTGTCGTCGTCCACGACGAGCTCCGGGTGCGAGGCCCCGTAGACAGACGCCGACCCGCTGGAGTTCACCACCACCGGCTCGCTCCAGTTCGTCCCGTCCACCGACGTGCTGACCCAGGCGTGGCCCGAGCGCACCCAGCTGGCGTAGAGCTCACCGTCGGGAGCCACCGCGAGGTCCGCCCCGGAGGCCCCGCCCTCGGCGGAGACGGCGGTCCAGCTCAGCTCCGAGGAGGGCTCGCCCGAGTCGGGGGAAGAGTCCGACGACGAGTCCCCAAGGGTCGAATCTCCGAGCTCCGAGTCTCGAGGGAGATCAGGATCAGGGGTAGCGCACGCGAGGAGGATGACCACGGCGCTCACTGGGGATCACAAGGTCCGTCGCAGGGATGAACGAGCTCGCCCGTGGTGAAGAGGTGGCGGATCTGGTCGAAGGTCGCCTCCTGGAGCACCGCCGAGTTGTGGACGTTGTTGTCGGTCTCGGGGATGGTGTTCTCGTCAGGGGGGAAGTACTCGGCGAGGTCCTCTGGCACACGGATCTGGGTGAGCGCAGGCACGGTCACCGGGCCCTCGACCTCCTCGAGCCCGTAGACAGGGTCTGTAGCGGGTCCGAGCTGCACGGCGCCAATGCTGCGAACAAGCAGATCTGTTGCGATATTGGGCACCTGGCAGTCCCCGATGGCCTCCTGCACGACCACGACCTTGTCCTGATCACGAAGCAAGGTGGCGATGCCAGCCGGGTCGCTGCGGTCGAAGTGCGACTGGACCAGGCCGAGGAACACGTTCTGGCCGAGCGGGTCAGCGTAGAGCAGGTCGATGAGCTGGTCGAGCTCCTCGAAGTGGACCGAGCGCTGGATCATGTTCGTCCAGCCCGCGCCGGGAACCGCGAGCACAGCGAGGCTGATCCGGTCGCTCAGGGCCACCTGTGAGGCCCCCTGGATTCCACCCAGACTGATGCCGTAGTACCAGACCTGCTCAGGGTCCACCTCGACGCCCTCGATGCCCTCGATGACCGCCTCGACCAGCGTGAGGTTGTTCACATGGGACTGTACGAGGCGATCGGTGACCAGGCTCACCCGAGACAGATCGGTGAGGACCTCGCTGATGATCAGGTCCCGGTCCCCGCTGCTCAGGCCGATCCAGTCCGTGGCGACGAGCACGGCGTCCAGCTCGGTGGACAGGGCCTGCACGTCGCTGTTCTCCAACATCCAGCGACCGTTGCCGAAGAGCCCGTGCCCGATGAGCACCAGCGGCCTGGGACCGGTGGCCTCGGCGGCGGGGTAGACCATCGTGAAGTCATAGGGCCGGGGGTCGTCGATGCGCGCCACCTCCTCGCCGTCCCACTCGATCTCATTGAGATCGTTCAAGAAGTTAGGCGGGATGAAGGTCCCCTCGAGGATGGTGACGTCCTCGCCGTCGAGGACGGTGTCGATCTCGTAGGTGGGCACGTCCTCTGCCAGCGCCTGCTCCTTCATCGAGGTGATGGGGCCAAGGACCTCGTGCTCGCTCGCGACCTGGAACTCCCAGGTCAACAGCAGCTCGTCCCGCTCCCAACCAGCGTCCGCGAGCACATCGAAGAGCGCTTCGTAGTCGGGACGGAGGGCCTCTATGACGTCCGAGTCTGTAGCGAGACCGTCGCGGAGGGCCTCGAAGGCGGCGGGCGAGGCGAAGGGCTCGCCGTCGATGTTCCGCAGGTCGGTGGTCAGCACGACGGCGTAGCGGTGCCCGAAGGCCATCGGCGTCATCGGGCGCACGATGAGCGGATGCCGGTCGCTGTAGCCTTCTCCGCGGTTGTTCTGGTCCATCTCGGCCAGCGCCGGGATGGCCTCTCCGGTGTCGGTGTCTACCAGGGCGATGGCCGCCCCGGGTTGGACAGAGCCCTCCTGTGCACCCCACCCGTAGAGGAAGCTCGGGTCGACGTCAGAGCCAAGGGCGACCAGCGCCGGGCTGGCGGGCGAGACACCGTCGAAGCCGCTGTAGAGATCGATGTCGAGGGGGAGCTCGCCGTCGGGACCGTCCCAGTGCTCGTTGCCGTAGAGCGTGCGGACGCCCGTCGGAGAGTCCGGATCGGGCTCCGTCCAGTACAGGCTGGGGAACGGCGTGAGGCAGTCGTCGCCCGTGGCCATCGGGTTGCAGTCCGGATCCGGATCCAGGTGAATCGGCTCATCTTTGGCACAGGCCAGGGTCAACAGCAGGGACATGGGGTGCCATCGTAGTCAGCGCTTGTAAGAACTGCTCGTGCAACCCGTTGTCCGGTCCACCCCGGAGGCCGTCCGATGATCTTCTGCTCGCCTGTGTCCAGAAGACACCCCCTACCCGGCCGGTCGTACAGCCCCTCGGACCGGTGACGGAGTACCCCGTCGCCTGGGGCGACAGCCTGTGGGAGATCGCCTGGCGCTACGGCGTCCCTGGCGGCTACGAGGCCATCGCCGAGGCCAACGACATCGCCAACCCTCACTGGATCCTCGCCGGGGATCGCCTGCGGATTCCCGGGCTGGTGCCGGGCACCCTGTCGGCCTGGCCTGTCGAGCAGCCAGTTCCCACCTCGCTGAAGTCCTGCGACGTCGACGTCACAGAGGCCCTCCACCTCACCTCGAGCCTGCCCCCGACCTGCGAGCTCCGCGTCGTCGAGGCCCAGCTGGACCAGGACCGCGATCTCGAGCGCCTGATCGGCTGCAAGGTCGACGACAACGACTACGAGATGTCCACCTGGCAGGTCGTGCTGGTCGATGGCCCCCGGGAGACCGAGCCCTTCGAGCTCGCCGTCTTCGGCGAGGGCAGCGTCGTGGAGGGGCCGATGGGCTGCGAGCTGCTCGCGACCCGCTGGGTGGAGGCGCCGCTCGGAATGTCGACCAGCTGGCACCTGACCGGGCGACGCATGCGGCTGGTGGACGGGCAGCTGTCCTTCTCCTCCGACGAGCTGCGCAGCCGGCGGCTGCTCTTGTCCTTCGACGTCTCGACCCCGGAGCAGGACCTCTCGGACCGAGACGCCCGGGTACGGAGCATCGAGCCGATGCTCCAGGGTGTGCACATGCCGCCCTACCAGGCGCCCTGGGGCGCGAGGTACGACGAGCTCGGCGATTCTAGAACCGGCCTGCTCTACCCCAAGAGCTACCTGCCTCCGAACCCACCGGCGACCGTCGACATCCAGGCGATCCGGGTGGGCGCGTGGGAGCAGATCACGGTCGCCTGGATCTGATCACTCCGGCTGGATCTCCGCCCGGAGATCCTCGAGCGCCGTGATGTAGCGGGGGGTCCGTACGTCGAGATCCACGGGGCGCTCGGCCTCCGACAGCGCTCGATCGATCACCGCCAGCGCCTTGTCCCCTTCGCCGAGGGCGACGAGGATGTCCGCCTCGCGCTTGGCCGCCCGCAGGGCCTGGTCTCCGTAGGCCAGCGCTCGCGCCGCAGAGGACCAGGCGAGGGCCTCGTCGTAGCGCTCCTCCTTCAGCAGGATGCCGGCTCCGGCGTAGAAGAAGGTGAACTCGTGGGGGTATGCGCTGGCGGCGTCGCTCAACAGGTCCATGGCCCGGTCCCCCTCGCCGGCCGCCTGGTAGAGCGACGCGAGGTAGGTGTAGTAGGGCCGGTCCAGGGCCGGGTCGCCGCTGAGCGCGCCCGCCAGCGCCGAGGCCGCGGCTGCGTAGAGGGCCGGCTGAGCAGCCTCGGGGACGTAGTCGGCGAGCACGTCGATCAGCTCGGCGGCGAGGACCCCTTCGGCGTCGACGAGAGCTCGGCGAATGGTCGCGGTGAAGGCGGCTGCCGCCTCCTCCGAGAGCTCTACATCGGCCCACCACACCCACTCGTAGAGTCGGTCCCGGCCGTGCTCGGAGAGCCAGAGCACGTCCTCCTCGGCGGGGTCGACCCTGAGCCGGGCGATGCGGAGATCGACGCTGTCCTCTGAGGCGCTCTCGATGACCGCGCGGGCCTCCTCCTCGCGGCCGTCACGGATCAGGCGCAGGGCCACCTCGGACCTCTCCGCAAGGGACAGCTCGGCGTCCTGTAGGAGCTCGTCGACGGGGACCAGATCGCGCCCGGTGGAGCGCAGCCAGGCCAGGAACTCGGCCTCGCTCAGGTAGCCGACGTGGCGGTCGATCTCGGTGCCATCAGGCCGGGCGACGACCACGGTCGGGTAGCCGCCGACCCCATAGCGATCCTTCCATGTCCAGCTGGAGGCGAGGTCGACGTCGATCTCGGTGAGCGCGAAGCCGTCGAGATCAGCCGCGTTGGCCGGATCGTGCAGGACCTCGGCGGAGAGCTGGTTGCAGGGCGGGCACCACACGGCTCCGAAGTCGATCAGGACGAGCTCGCTCTCGACGCGGGCCTGCTCGAAGGCCTCCTCGGGGCCGAGGCCGGCAGACTCGATGTGGACCTCGACGGGGGGCGTGGGGGCGTAAACGCCCAGGTATTCGCTGCCTCTGCACCCATCGACGGTGCCCAGGAAGGCGAGCTCCACCGGGCGACAGGCAGTGCCCCCGTCCTCGCAGAGGCTGAGCGCCAGCTGGCCTTGGACGACCCTGGGCTCCTTGCCCGGCAGCGCCAGGGCCAGCCCGGGCTCCAGCGCGTCACCAAGGGTGGAGACCCCGATCCGCCGGGAGTCGACCTCCACCCATCCGCTGGCGGGGGCGTCGGGGGCGATGTGCTCGCCTGGGGGCGGGTCGACGACCAGGAGCCCGAGCTCCTTCTTCCAGGACAGCTCGACAGAGGGCAGCCCTTCAGCGAGTGCGAGCGTGGACAGGGCGAGGATCACGGTTTCTCCAGGGCGATCTCGAGGATCTTGTGTTCACAGGCAGGCGGCAGCGCGAGGTTGGCGAGACCCGCCGCGACCGTCTCCCCCGCCGCGAACACGGCTGCAAGGGGAATCATGCCGACGAGCTCCGCGCCGAGCACCTCGACCCCCCGCGCGGCGGCCTCGTCCCGAACCGCGGCGAGCAGGGCATGGGGAGGCGTAGTGGGCCAGTCGACCAGGTTCGTGGTCACCTGCGTGCCGCTGCGAGAGGGGCTCTTCCAGCCGAGGGCGCGAACCCCGGGCAGGCCGGGTGGATCTCCGAACTCTCGAAGGCGCCGGGCGATCCCGCGGGCGATGCGGACGTCCGCGCTGTCGAGGTCGACGTTGTAGGCGATGAGCACACCCCGAGCGCCGATGGCGACGGCGCCGGCCGAGGGGTGCTTGCGACGGGGACCGAAGTCCGGCGCCGTGCTGCGGAGCTTGTCGTCGAGCCCCTCGAACTGTCCACGGCGCACATCGGCCAGGAGCACGTCCCCGCCGTAGAACCAGCCGGGGAGATCGGCGGGCAGCGCTGTGGCGAGCCGTCGTGCGAGTTGGCTGCAGAGCTCCAGGTCCCCGTCGGGGAAAGGCGAAAAGGGCACGACATCCGCTGCCCCCATGCGGGGATGGGTGCCCTCGTGCCTCCTCATGTCGATGTGGGCCACGGCGGCCTCGACGCAGCGGCGAGCTCCTTGCAGCACCGCATCCGGCTCGCCGACGAAGGTCAGCACCGTGCGGTTGGTGTCCCAGTCCGGGTCGACCTCCAACAAGCGCACCCCGGGCGTGTCGTCGACGGCCCGGGCGACCGCGTCGATCGTCTCGGGGTCGCGACCCTCGGAGATGTTGGGGACACACTCGATCACGACGACTCCTTCGTCGCGCGGCCCTCGAAGACCTCGACGCAGAGCCCGATCGCGGAGACCCTGGCGGCGATGTCGTCGAGCTCCGGCCGAGGCAGGCAGGTGAACCCGTGCCGCGCGGGGGGGCGGGCGATGCTGTAGACCTGCACCAGCTCGATGACGCCCCGATCCGCGATCCGCGCGAGGTTGTCCGACCAGGCGTCGAGCTCGGCGCTGGAGGGCCCGGTGCCCAGGAAGCGGAGGAACATCGACTGGATGACCAGCGGGCGCTCTTCGGCACAGGACTCCAGGTTTCGCAGGATCCGCGACAGCGGCGTCGTCGTGCCGGCGACGAACTGGAACCAGGCCTCTGTGCCGGCATCGAGCTTCGCCCAGACCCTGCCGCCGAGGTCATCGAGGGTGCGCAGCGCCTCGGCGACGGCGGGCCGATGCAAGAGCGTGGCGTTGGTGAGCACGACGGGTGTGACCTCGTCGAGTCCGTGGCGCTGTAGCAGCCGGCCCGCGATGCGCAGGGCCTCGTGGAAGCCGCCGAAGGCCGTGGGCTCCCCATCCCCGGCGAAGGCCACGTCGTTGACGCGCCGGAGCTGCTGGGCGGTGGTGTCGAAGGGCGGGGTGACCCACAAGCGGCCGCTAGCCGCCAGGCCGAGCAGCGAATCGAGCTCGCGTTCGAGCAGGCCGAGATCGACGTCCACGACCAGCGGCGCCTGGCGTCTATCGACCTGGCAGTAGGGACAGTCGAAGTTGCAGACCCCGTCGGGGTTGAGGTTCACCCCGACGGACAGGCCCTTGGAGCGCCTCGAGACCACCGGGTAGACGTAGGCGTTGTCGCCCAGGGCTCGCCGGTGGTCGCTGAAGTCGAGGGTCCGCTGTCTCACTGGTGAGGGATATCCGGCTGGCGAGCAGGCCAGCCGGCCTCGACGAGGGCCACGGCGAGCGCCTCTGCATAGGCCTCATTCGTCACGGCGGTCGGGTGGAGCTCGTCCAGGAAGGCCTCGTCCTCGGAGAGACCCTGCTCGCGGAGCACCGAGCAGGCGTCGACGTGGGCGAGCGCGCCGGCTGCCTCCATGGCTTCGAACCAGGGATCCCAGGGGTGCTCGCCGCCGGCCAGGCGCAGGCGGCTGCAGGGAGCCAGCGTGACGAGGTCGGCGTCGTGAGCGACAGCCCAGTCCGACAAGCGCTGCTGGTTCTCCGCGTACTCCACGACCGGCACACGCGCGGCAGCCTCTGCGTGGGGGCTCCTCACCCATCCCACGGGCAGGCGAGTCGTCCCCGCGCGCTGGCTCTCGATGCGGCCGGCAAGTGCGCTGTGGCCGGTCAGCCAGCGCCACGACGTCCCGACAGGTGGCGTTGTCGAGGGGCTTGGCGAGGTAGTCGAAGGCCCCCTCCTTCATCGCCTCGACCGCGCTGTCCACGGAGCCGTGAGCCGTGATCAGCACGACGGGGACGCCACGCCCCCGCATGCGGCGCAAGAGCTCCATGCCGTCCATGCCCGGCATCCGCAGGTCCGTGAGCAGCACGTCGACCTCGGACTGTGCGGAGAGGAAGTCGACCGCGCTCTCGTAGGTCGAGACCTCGTGACCGGCCCGCCGCAGGACCATGCCCAGGATGTGGCCCATCCGGGGTTCGTCGTCGACGATCGCGATGCGACTCATTCGAGCTGGATCCGGAAGCCGCCAGAGGACTGGAGCGACAGGGTACCGCCGTCGGCCTCGACCAGCCTTCGCGCCATCGCCAGGCCAAGCCCCGTGCCCCAGGCCTTGGTGGTGAAGAAGGGCTCGAAGATCTGCTCTCGCAGCTCCTCCGGAACGCCGGGTCCGTCGTCCTCGACGACCAGGGTGCCGGCCTCGGCTCGTACGGCCACGGAGCGGGCTCCCGCCTGGGCGGCGTTGAGCAACAGCCCCAGGACCACGCGATCGAAGAGGGTGGGGAGCTCCATCGGAGCCGAGATGGAGACCTCGACCCCATCGAGCTGCCCGCCGGCCAGGGCGACAGCGCGACGGATGACCTCCTCGCCGGAGGCCGAACCCCCGATCCGACGGACAGGGCGCGAGAAGTCGAGGATGTCCCCGACGAAGGCATCGAGCCGGTCGACCTAGTCGACGATGAACTGGCATGCCTCTTCGGCGTCGGGACCGGAGACCTCTTCTGCGAGGACCTCGGCCGAGCTGCGGATCACACCCAGTGGATTGCGCACCTCGTGGGCGACTCCCGCCGCCATGCGCCCGAGCGAAGCCAGCTTCTCGCTCTCGACGAGCTGGCCCTGCTGGTCCTGGAGCTCCGCCCGCAGCTCGAACTGGCGCCCGATCATCCACCCGAGCGCGGCGAAGGTGAGCGCGTAGACGCCCATGACCGGCCAGGTGACGACGTACTCGCCCGCCATCATCTCGATACCGAGGAGCTCCATCCCCAGCGCATCCACCAGGCCCAGGCCACACCCGAGCGCTGCGCCGATCCAAGGCTTCCTCACACCCTTGCCCTAACAGGCTGGCCTCGCCTCCTCGCGCCTCGCTGACAGGGACTGTGGACGAGACCAGCCATGAGCTGTTTCAGGCCACCTTCAGCGCACCTTCGCGCCGGATGAGGTAGGCCAGGAAGCCGACGGACCCGGTGCCGATGGTCGCGGCGACCCAGGGCAGGGGCGACAGGCCGAGCTTCCTGGCGTCGCGCCACATCCAGACCAGCGCCAGCGCCACGAAGATGGCGAAGTCAGCGGCTGTCTGGATGTTCGCCGGGGTGGCGAAGGCCGCCTCGATGATGGGCATTACGCCGCCGCTGGACCAGATGGACCAGGCGGAGACCGCGACGAAGTCGACCAGGACGAATGAGAGAAGAACCTGCTTTGTGTTCACGAGACCTCCGTTGTTGGTGTCACCTGGGCTTTCGCAAACGGCGTGCCAGCCCGAGACCGCCTGCCAGGGCTCGTGGACGAACCCTCCGTGGCCCATGCGCAACGTCGGCGTTGCAAGGCCGCGACACCCGGCTTACCGACCAGACCAAACTCATCGACGAGAACAAGATGCTCCTTCTCCTTGGCCTGCTCGCTTGCGAGACGGACGTGGCCCGGATCCCCGGCGACCTCCCTCGCACCGGCGAGACCCTCGAGACCGTCAACGGCAAGCCGGTCACCCGCAGCATGCTGGACGCCCACCTCCGCGCGATGCCCGAAGAGGTCCGCGCCCAGGTCGAGGAGCAGGGCCAGGTCGACCAGCTCCAGGAGCAGGTCGTGGTCCAGGAGATGCTCGTCCAGGAGGCGCTCGCTCAGGACCTCCACGACGACGAGGACGTGAAGCTGATGCTGCTCATCGCAGAGCGTGAGGCCCTCGTCGAGGCGCTGTTGCGCAAGGTCGCGGCGGAGCGCACGACCGACGAGGCGCTCCAGGCCTACTACGACGAGCACAAGGTCCAGTACCGCAAGGACGAGGTGAAGCTCAGCCAGATCGTGACCAACGACCTGGAGACCGCAGAGGCCGCGGTGGCCGCCGCTGGTGTCGAGGGCGCGGCCTTCTCCGCCGTCGCCGGCGAGTACTCCATCGACCCTCGGGCGAAGGAAAACGGCGGCGAGGTGGGCTGGGTCAGCAAGCGGGAGATGCCACCGCAGCTCCAGGCAGCCCTGACAGAGGCCAAGGCCGGCGACATCGTCGGACCCATCGAGGTCCCTGGGGCCGTGCTCGTGTTGTTCATCGAGGACGCCCGTGAGCTCGTCCCCTTCGAGGACGTGCGAGATGAGCTCGAGCCGCAGGTCCAGCAGGCCGAGGTCCGCGCCTACGTCGAGGAGCTCCGCGACACGACCATCGCTCCCCAGGCGACCCTGGGCGCGCCAGAGCTGCCGGCCGCTCCAGAGGGCGGATGAGCGGTGTCCTGATCCTGGGGGCCAGCTCCGGGTTCGGGGCCGCCTCGGCGCGCGCCTTCGCGAGGGCCGGGCACGACGTCTTCGGCGTCCACCTCGACCGGAAGAGCACGATGCCCCTGGCGGAGGCCGTGGCTACCGACGTCGAGGCAGAGGGCCGGCGCTGCCGGATGTTCAACGTGAACGCCGCCGACGCAGACCGCCGCGAAGAGGTCCTCGCGGAGCTGGTCGACGAGGACATCGGGGTCCTTCTCCACTCCCTGGCCTTCGGCTCCTTGCGCCCCTTCACCGGGGAGCGGCCGCTGCAGCCCAAGCAGCTCACGATGACGCTCGAGGTGATGGCCCACTCCCTGGTCTGGTGGGCCCGCGGTCTCGTCGGCCAGGGCTCGATGAAGGCGGGTGGTCGTATCTTCTCGATGACCTCGTCGGGCTCGATCGTGGTCCTGCCGAGCTACGGCGCCGTCAGCGCAGCGAAGGCCGCCCTGGAGAGCCACACCCGCCAGCTCGCGGTCGAGCTCGCCCCCCTCGGCATCACGGCGAACTCGATCATGGCTGGCGTCACGGACACCCCGGCCCTGCAGAAGATCCCCGGCAAAGAGACGCTGATCGGCCTGGCCGCTCGGCGGAACCCCGGCGGTCGCCTCACTCGGCCAGAGGACGTGGCTGACGCCCTCGTCGAGCTCTCTCGCCCCGGGCTGGCCTGGATGACCGGCAACGTCATCCGCATCGACGGCGGCGAAGGGATCGTGGCCTGAGCCTCGAGGGCGCGATCCAGCCCCACTTCGCGGCCTGGCTCACCGGGAGCGCGAGGCTCGAGCGGCGGCGCGCACGCAGCGAGCTCTTCCGCAGCCTCTTCGGCAAGGACCACGAGCTCACCTTCTGGCACCGGGCCGACTCCCCCCACTCCTGGCTCTTGACCCAGGTGCTGCCTGCCTTCGTCGAGCGCTACGACGTGGCCCTGTCCTGCCGCACCATCGCTCCGCCGGACAGCGACGCCGTGTCACAGCCGGGGCTCTACCGGGACTGGGAGCTGGCCGACGCGATGAAGCTGGCACAGGTCCACGGACTCGAGGTGCCGAGGGTGGCTGCCACAGAGGTCGACGCCGCACATGGCCGGCTCGAGGGTCTCGACGGCCTGGACTACGTGGAGGCGGCCCGTGAGCTCGGGGCTCGACTCTTCGCCGGCGAGGCCGTCACCGGTGAAGCCGCCGAGGCCTCCACGCTGGATGCCAACCTCGCTCGGCTCCACGGCGCCGGCCACTACCTGCCCGGCGTCCTCAGCTACGCCGGCGAGCACTACTGGAGTGTCGGCCGCCTGCCCCTGCTCGAGCGACGCCTCGAGGCCCTGGGAGCGGGCGAGGGCTCGTCCTCCAGCACCCGGAGTCCGACCCCGGTGAGCGGGCGATGCCTCGAGGTCTGGCTGTCGGCGAGGAGCCCCTACAGCTACCTGGCCATCTCGCGCATAGAGGCCATCGTCGCCGAGCACGACCTCGAGCTGATCGTGCGGCCCATCCTGCCCATGGTCATGCGCGGCATCCCAGCCCCCCGCCGCAAGCGCTTCGCGATCCTCTTCGACGCTGCCCGCGAGGCCATGGACCTCTGCGTCCCCTTCGGCCGCATCTGCGACCCACTCGGCCCCGGGGTGGAGCGGGTGCTCGCGATCTGCCCCCTAGCCGAGCGAGAAGGCCTATCCCTGACCTGGCTGAACTCGGCGATGACCGGCATCTGGGCCGAGGGGATCGAGGTCGCGGAGGACGCCGGACTGCAGCAAGTCGTCGAGCGCGCCGGCCTCGACTGGGCGCAGGCGGAAGAAGCGCTGGCCGACGACAGCTGGCGCGCGATGGTCGAGGCCAACCGCCAGGCCCTGATGGCCGAGGGGCTCTGGGGTGTGCCGAGTTTCAAGCTGAGCGGTCCTGGGACCTGGACAGCTTGGGGCCAGGACCGCTTGTGGATCCTGCGCGCCGCACTGGAGGCTTCGTGATCCTTCTGTTGGCATGCAACGGCCCGGACTGGCAGGGGGACGACCCGGTCTCCGCGGTCGACGACACGGGCGCCCTCGACACCAGCGACACCGGCTCGCCGACAGAAGACGACTACGACATCTTCGAGCAGATGCGGGACGGCGAGCTCGACGCCGAGGCCGGCTTCTACGCCGTCGCAGCCAGCGGCGGGTGGCCCATCGAGCACGACGGCGCCTGCGTCTTCGCGGCCCTCGACGAGGGCTCAGAGGTCTCCTTGGCCGGCGACCACAACGACTGGACCCCGGAGCCAATGACCCTCGGGGACATCTGGTGGGCGGAGGTCGAGATCGCCGCGCCCGAGGGCAGCCTCTACAAGTTCGTCGTCGAAGGGGACTACGTCGCGGACGACTGGTCCCGGGCCTACGGCTACGACGACTTCGGCGCCTACAGCCTCGTCGAGGGCGGCGGAGGCAACCTCGAGTGGTGGCTGATCGACGGTCGGGTGGTGCGGGTCTGGGTGCCGCTCGGCGCCGTGACCCACCAGCTCTACGTGGCCGACGGACAGAACCTCTTCGACCCCGACGCGGCCTACGGCGGCTGGCGCCTCCAGGAGGTGCTCGGCTCCGGCACGATGGCCATCGGCATCGACAACAGCGGCGCCGGTCGCCTCGACGAGTACGGCCCTGTCGAGGACGACATCGGCGACGGAGACGTCTACGGCGGCGGCGGCGACGCCTACGCCGACTGGGTGCTCGAGATCGTCAGGCCGAAGATGGAGGCCGAGTACGGCGCGGCCGGGACCAGGGGGCTCATGGGCTCCTCCATGGGTGGGCTCATCAGCCTCTACATGGGCTTCCGTGACCCGGCCGAGTGGGACTACGCGGCCTCGCTCTCGGGCACCCTCGGCTGGGGCAGCATCGGCTACGACGACCCCGTGATCTTCGAGGCGGCGACAGAGAAAAAGGACATCGCGGTCTTCCTCGACAGCGGCGGCACAGAGGGCAGCGGCTGCGTCGACAGCGACGGCGACGGCGTAGAGGACGACGGAAACGGCAGCGACAACTACTGCGTCAACCGCCAGCTCGCGGACCTGCTGGCCGACACCGGCTGGAGCTGGGAGACCGACCTCTGGCACTGGCACGAGGCCGGCGCGACCCACAACGAGGCCGCCTGGGCAGACCGGGTCTGGCGCCCGGTGAGCTACTTCGAGGGCTTGTAGCTGGCCGACTCCGCTCGGGTCGCGATGATCTCGACGTTCCCCTCGGGGCCGTTTGCCAGCCCATGCACGCTGAAGTCGACGCCGCCCGGGGCTGCCTCCATCCAGATGGGGCCAGGCTCGAGTTCGCGGCCGAGATAGTGACCGCAGGCGCCCAGGGATGACCGCACCTCGATGTCATCGCTGGCCACCGCGGACTCGGCGATCTCGCGCGAGCCACACTCGGTGGGAACCCGACCCACCGTCTGCTCCAGGGCGAGCACGGTGTTGCGCAGCGAGTCGACGTTGGCGAGCACGAGCTCCTGCTCGAGCGCGCGGCTGTCTCTCCAGGCGTCCCAGAAGGCAAAGACGGCGCCGCAGAGGGCGAAGACGACGAGGGCGATCTGGAGCTTGCGACTCACTGGCGGGAGTCTACAGACCTCTCAGGGAAGGATGAGCACGTCGGTGCGCCGGCTCTTCGGCAGCGCCGCTCGCAGGGTGTCGATCTCCGCGTCGTCCAGCGCCACGCAGCCCAGGGTCCAGTCGACCTCGCCGCCGCCCCCGTGGATGAGGATCTCGCCGCCGAGCCGCGTGTCCTGCGGGGGCTTGCGGCCCTCGTCGATGGCAAGGACGATGGCGTCGTGCTGGGCCTGGGTGATGAGCTCGGCTTTCAGGCCCCGGGCCGCGTCCGCCTTGGCCGGGTAGTGCACCGCGATGGCGCCGTAGAAGTTCGACCAGGGCTTGTCGCTGGTGCGGTACCAGCCCTCTGGGGTGCGCAGGTCCCCTCGCCGCTGTTTGTGGCCCTCGTTGTAGGCGTAGGCGAGGCCGACCTGCCAGCAACCGACGAGCTGATCGTCGGCGTAGAGCCCGAGCCGCCTGCTCTCTTTCTCGACCACCACCACAGCCGAGCCGTGGAGTCGGGGGTCATCGCCGAAGCCCTCCGTCGCCGAAGGACAGTCCTGTGCGAGGGCGGCGGTGACGAGGAGGAGCATGCCCGTCACGACAACATCACTCCTCGGCGTGTTCCTCGATGTCCTGGGCGACCGCGGTGTCGAGGTCCAGCGTCGGCAGATCCGTCGTCGCGTCCGCGTCGCCGAGCATGTGGTCGCGCTCGTCGGCGAACTCGAGCATGTGGGGGTTCTCGAGCATGAGCTGGAGCTCGCGAGACAGCTTGGCGGCGTGGAAGCCGTCGATGACCCGGTGGTCGAAGGTGCCGTTGAGAGCGAGCAGCTTGCGGGCGACGATGGCGCCGTCCTCGACGACCGGCTTGTCCTCGACCGTGCCGACGAGCACGATCATCGCGGTGCGGGCCAGGGGGAAGAAGGGAGCCCAGGCGGTGCGCACCCCCATCATGCCCAGCGAGGTCACCATCGCAGAGCCGAAGGGGTCCCGGGGAGCGCCGAGGAAGGCCGTGTCGATGTTCAGGGTGTACTGGAGGAACTCGATGATGCCGAGCAGCCACCGGTAGACGAAGCCAGGGATCAGCTCCGCCTGGCCCTTCGTGCGCTCGAAGTCCGCGTCGTCGCCCTTGCGGATCTTCTTGGCGGCCCCGCGCAGCTCCGCGGCGATCTCGCCGACGTCCTTCTTGTCCGCGTTGCGCACGCAGAAGCCGGACAGATCGGTCTTTCCGACGTTCTCCTCGTCCTGGATCGCGACCTGCAGGAAGACGTCGACGTCACGGCGACGTTGGAGCTTGCCCCAGCGCACGAGCGCGTTGACGTCCGGGTGCTTGGCGATGGCGATGGCCACGGCCCGCGCGACGCAGTGGGTGATGGTGATCTTCTGGCCGGTCTCGCGGCGCTTCAGATCGATCCACGCCAGCAGCTTCTCCGCCCGGACCTCCAGCATCCCGTAGATGGTCGGATCCCGCGGGTTGTCCCACGCGACCGCAGCGATCTTGCGAAAGGAGCTCGCGTGCTTGAAGTCTCGAAGCTCGATGTTCGGCATTGAAAAGCCCCTAGAACAGATCGGGTCCGACCTCGATGTAGTCCGATGAGAACTCCACCGGGTGGACGAAGCCCGCCGGTGGGTACTCCTTCCAGGTGTCCTCGGCTTCCTCTGCCGAGAGATCGTCCGCGTAGGCGTCCCACCAGGCGAAGAGCTCCTCGTTGTACTCGGCGGCGGTGCGCAGCACCTCGAGGTTGTTCTGTGCGTCATCCGAGAGATGGGGCGCGAGGTCCTCGCCCACGAGCTGCTCGAAGACGCGCCCTCGGGTGTCGCGTGCGAGCTCCGTATCGAGGACCGAGACGTTCATCTCGCCTTCGTAGAGGTAGCCGCGGTTGTTGAAGTTGCAGCTGCCGACGCTCACGTAGCGGTCGTCGATGATGCGCAGCTTGGAGTGGGTGTCGATGTTTGTCGGGTACCAGTAGATGTCGTCGTAGACCCAGTCCTCGATGGCCACCATGTCTGCGGTCTTGAGCTGCAGCACGAGGTAGCGGTCGCCGAACAGATCCCGGAAGTACTGGTCGGTGAGGTAGGTGTACTTGAGCCCCCCGTCCCACTCGGACACGGGCTTGGTGACGACGATGAGCACCAGCTCGGGGACCTCGAGCATGCGCGCGGCGATGGTCTCGTTGAGGATCGGGGCGCGGAAGTACTGGTCCTCGATGAAGATGTACTCGGTGGCCTGGGCAAAGGCCTTCCGGTGGGCCTCGAGGTTCTGCTGCTCCTCCAGCGGCTCCGGCTGGGTGACCGTTACTTGCGCGAGGGCGCCGTGCTCGACGGTGTGGGGCTCGTCGAGGACCACTGCGGAGGCGTTGTTGGCGTACAGATCGCTGGTGTCGATGCCGTACTGCCAGCGCTCGGCGAGGATCTCCTCAACGTCTCGAGCGACCGGCCCCTCGACGCGGATCATGTAGTCCCGGCGGGGTCCCTGGTCGGGCTCGACCTCGCGGTCCCGCACGGCCTCGCGGTCGGAGCGCGAGGCGTCGAAGACCATGCGGCGCTCGTCGAAGACCTCGTGCTCGTCGTCCCAGTCGGTGGCCTTCACGTTCATGCCGCCGACGATGGCGATCTCGCCGTCGATGACGACCGCCTTCTGGTGCCAGCTGGCAGCGTCGACCTCCAGCTCCCTGGCCCTGCGGCCGCCCTCGTCGGGCACCCAGGCCCGGCCCTCGTACTCGGGGCGGGCCATGAGCCGCTCGAGGTAGCTGAAGGGCTCGACCCGCTCCTCGTAGACACCCTGGGAGGGGACCGAGACCTCGCTGCCCTGCAGCATCACCTCGAAGTCGTCGAGGGCCTCTGCGTGTCCGCGCAGATCCGAGTCGGTGTTCAGGTAGATGAGCCAGTCGGAGTTGTCGCCCCAGAAGCGGTTGATCAACAGGCGCTTCTGCACCTGGGGCATGTCCTCGAGCACGTACATCGCCGTGTAGCGCTCGCGAGCGGAGGTGCTCATCTGGTAGTGCCCTTCGGGGCGAATGAGCTCGAAGTCCGACTCCCACCACCAGGTGGCCCAGAAGACCTCGTCTGTGGCGGACCTGAGGTCCTCGTAGACGACCTCCCAGGACTCCTTGCCGTTGATGAGCACGTCCACGTCGTTGTCGCTCGGAGCGGGGCCGCTTCCGGCGAACCAGGCGTGGTCGACGCCGAGGTAGACCGTCTTGACCTCGCAGCTCTCGCCGTCGATGACGCGGGTGTCGCTGGACTGGGCGCTGCGACCGCCGTCGACCTCCACGCGCACCGTCTGGCCGTCCCAGTCGATGTCGATGGTGGCAGGGAGGTGGTCCTCGGCCTCGGCGAGCACGGCGAACTGCGCAGCCTCGTCGTCGAGGGGGTGGAGCTCGATGGTGTCGCCCGAGAGCTCCGCCGTCAGGGGCTGGGCCCAGACGTCGGTGACGACGAGCTCGAGGGTCTTCTCACCACAGCCGGTGATCGTGCCGTCTCCGTCGCGGAGTCGCGCCAGCGGTCCGTCTCCGTCGCCGCACCCGATGACGAGCGCGAGGAGCACTACCAGCTCCCGACGAGGATCTGCAGCTGGTAGGGGTGGGCGCAGGAGCTGCCGTCGACGGAACGCACGGTGATCTCGTACCAGCCGGAGTCGTCCGAGCCGGTGGAGCCACCGTGGTTCAGGAACTCGAAGCCACCGAAGCCGTTGTCGTCGCTGGAAGCCACGAGGCCGCGGTACTCACCGTCGGAGTCTTCGAGCCAGAAGAGATCGACGGCGTAGTCGCCCTCTTCTGGGACCTGGTACAGCCAGACCTCGACGTCGAACCAGGACCACGCGCCGTCCTCGACGTAGAAGACGAAGTGGTCTTCGTCACCGTCGGGGTGGAGCCACGGCAACAGCAGGGTCTCGTAGGTGTCGGTGAGGTCCCCCAGGTCGTCGTCGTCGGAGTCCGGCACGGCTCCTTCATCGATGATGCCGTCGCAGTCTTCGTCGATGCCGTCACAGGTCTCGACCGCCTCGGGATGACGACTCTCATCGAGGTCGTCACAGTCGAGCTCCTGATCCCAGCCATCGCCGTCGTCGTCGACGGGCGCCTCCTCTTCCTCTTCGAGAAGGCCGGTGTCCTCGAAGCCGCTGTCCTCGGACCAGTCCGTGGACACCAGGTTCGACTCGACGCATGCCAGGAAGAGAAGGGCCGTTGTCATCGAGGGCCTTCTACATGGGATCGCGCCCAGGTCGCGAACGGAGACGGGCGCAAGAGGTGTGCCAGCGGCCGCTCGGGCCGCAACCCTCGCCGGGCTCATCTAGAAAGCCAGGAACTCCCCGCTCAGGCTGCCTTCGATGGGCGCGTCGGTGGTCGAGTCCGCGGCGTCGAAGTGCAGGTCGCCGATGACGTAGGCCACGAACTCGAAGTCGTCCATGGTCTCGGTGTCGATGTAGAGGAGCGCGCCGATCGCCCGGTCGAGGTCCAGATCGACGTCCCCCGGAGCGACCTGCTCCTCCTCCATGGCGAAGTAGACGAGCACGGCCTCTGTGTCCGAGATCCAGGCCGGCAGGTAGATCAGCGCGCTGCCTTCTGAGGTGCCCGCGACCGCCGTGCCCTCGACCTCGGGCATGGGCTCCTCGAACACCATCGACAGCGTGGAGCTCCCGGTCTGCCATGGATCACCGGTCTGGAGCGTGCCCCAGGTCGTAGAGAAGGTCGCCTCGATAGAGCCGGACGGAACGAAGCAGTAGGAGTCCCGGGGCTCGTAGGGCCACTCCGGCGGCCCGTCCGCGAGCGCTGCCTCGATGTCCGGCCGGCGAGCCTCGATCTGGTCGAACACGACCTCCTGGGCCTCTTCGATCTCGGACCAGGTGGACCCGCTGACCTCTGGCTCGATGAGGGTCGCCATACGATCGATGCGCTCCGCTGCGATGCCCTCGTCCCAGTGGGTATCGAGCATGTCCTGCAGCCGCTCGACATAGAGCGCCTGACCATCCGGGTGCCTGTAGAGCCGCCACGCCAGCATCGAGCTGGCGTAGACGCTGGTCCCCTCCGAGCCCTCACCCCCGCCGTAGAAGACCGCATCTGTGCCCCATGGGATGAAGCGGAAGCGGCCGTCAGAGGGGTCGGCGTAGAGGTAGAAGTTGTTGGTGTTGCCGTTGTAGCCATCGCCGTGCTCCACGAGCACCTCGGCCGCCCAGAAGTCGATGAAGGACTCCAGGTCGAGCACCGTCTCCAGCGCGCTCAGGAGCTCATCGTCGTCGGTCGCGACCGCCTCTACGAGAGCGTCGATGTCGTCCCAGTCATCCTCTCCCTCGTTGGTCTTCTTCTCCAGCGTGCCGGTCCAGCCCTCGCGGAAGTCCGACAGGGTGCCCTCGTAGAGGTTGCCCTCGGACTCGTCGAAGTGACGCGCCAGCATCGGCTCCTTGATCGGCTCGACGTTGACGTAGATGCCGAGGTCCTCGCCGTTGACCGTGACCTGGGCCAGGCTGCAACGAGGCGCCGGCATGCTGGCGTCGGTGAAGAAGCTGTAGCTGATGCACTGACGCACGTAGGAGGGGTCGCTGACGGCGTTGTTCAGGGTCAGGCGGCGCACCGAGTTGAAGGTGGCCTCCGCGTCGTACTCGCCGAGGATCCAGCTTCAGCGACGGCTTCACGTCGCTCAGCGAGCCGAGGAAGCCCTTCTTGCGCACGTCGACCCGCTCGATGGTCTCCCCGTCGAGTGTGACGGAGGCCTCGAACCAGGAAAACGGGTTCTCGAAGGGCTGCGCCTGGCAGTCCTCGGCCATGATCGTGCTCTCCAACGTGCGGGTCTCCTGGCGGAGCTCGTCCCAGTCGTCCTCTGGGAGCTCGATCTCGACGCGCAGGAGATGGTCGAGGTCGTAGACGGCCTCCGACAGGTCCTCTGCGGGCTGATCGAGGGCGGGAACCACCGGGCCGGAGCACGCGAACACAGCAAGCAAGACAGGGCTCATGCCACCGAGCGTACCCGCCCGACCAGCGCCTCGACGATCCCATCGAGCCAACCGCAGCCCCGAGTCTTCGCCGAGCCCCTCGCGGATGCGCCGGCTTGAAGACGGCATCGACCGGCGCCGCGCCCGGCCCCTTCTCCGGTGGGAGCGCACAGCCGAGCCCACCGAGGCCCGCGGCGGCGACGAAAGCGCGTCTGCTCAGGTCGTCCGCTGGCCTATCCTCGGGTCTTCATGCGTGTGCTGCTGCGCGACGGCTGGGACATGATGCGCGTGTCCTACCGGGCACGGCTCTGGAGTGGACTGCGCCCTCGAGGCACCCTCCGCGTGCTCAAGGAGTTCGCCAAGGGACGACGGGACCTCTTCCTGTCCCTGGCCAAGTACGCGGTGGAGCGCCCCGACCAGCTCGCCGTGGTCGACGACAGCCGCACCTGGACCTTCGCGGAGCTCCATGAAGCCAGCATCCGCCTCGCCGGGGCCATGCAGGCACGCGGTCTGAAGCGGCGCCAGCGGGTCGGCCTCGTCTGCCGGAACCGTGCCGAGTTCTTCATCGGCATGGCGGCGACACTGCACCTCGGCTGCATCGCCGCGCCCATGAGCCCTCACTCGCCCGTGGCCAAGACCAGGGACAAACTCGCCGGCGCCAGGCTGTCCGCCCTCATCATCGAGCAGGACCTCGCCGAGGCCTCGCCGGTCCCCGGCCCATTGGTCCCCGGCTCTCCGGGCTGGTCCCGCGCGCTTCGACACGAGCCCGCGAAGAGCTCTCGTGGGGTCCTGTGGTTCGACGACGAGCCCGACATGATGCTCTACACGAGTGGCACGACCGGCTCGAGCAAGGGGGCTCGCATCAACATGCGGGGCGCCTCGATGATGACGCCCGTCCGCTACCTGGCGGGCTTCGACCTGCGACGCGGAGACCGCATCTTCACCAGCTGTCCGCTCTACCACGCGGCGCCGATGCTGCTGACGGGCTTGAGCCTCGCCATCGGCGGGACTGCCCTCGTCAGCCAGCGCTTCGAGGTCGAAGAGGTCATCGCGCGCATGATCGACGAGGGCATCACCCACGCCTTCCTGGTGCCCACGCTGATCGAGCGACTGCTGCGCAGCCCGAACGCGAAGAGGCTGCGCACGGCTCCCCTCAGAGCGCTGCTGTCCGGCGGGGCAGCCTTGCCGGCAGACCTCAAGCGCAAGGCCTTCGCCGTCCTCGGACCCAAGCTCTACGACTTCTATGGCGCGACGGAGCTCGGCATCGTCACGATCGCCTCGCCCCACGACCTCCGCCGCCACCCCGGCAGCGTCGGGCGCCCCCTCCCCGGTCTAGATCTGCGCTTCATCGGCGATGACGGCCGCGACGTGCCCCCCGGGGAGCCCGGCGAGCTCTACGTGAAGAGCGACATGATCAGCCCCTACGAGGGCGTCGAGGCCTCCAGTCCCCTGGAGACCGAAGGCTGGGCCAGCGCCGGCGATGTCGCCCGCCTGGAGGACGGCCACCTCTTCATCGTCGACCGCAAGAAGGACATGATCGTCAGCGGTGGCGCCAACGTCTTCCCTGGCGAGGTCGAAGAGGTCGTCCGCGCCCACCCGAGCGTGCGCGAGGTCGCGGTCGTGGGCCTGCCGGACCCGGAGTGGGGCGAGGCGGTCACCGCCTTCGTCGTGGTCGAGGAGGGCAGGTCGCTGGACGCGGAGGTGCTGCGCGAGCACTGCAAGGAACGCCTCAACCGTGTCGAGGTGCCGAAGTCCTTTCGCGCCATCGACGAGCTGCCCCGAAACCCCACCGGCAAGCTCCTGCGGCGGAGCCTGGTCCAGTGAGCACCACCAAGCAACTCGACCGCAGCCTGGGCTTCCCGTCGGTCTACTCGATCGCCGTCGGCGCGATGCTCGGGAGCGGCATCTTCGTCCTCCCGGGCCTCGCAGCGGCCATCGCCGGACCATGGGTGGCCCTGTCCTACATGCTCGCCGGGGTCCTCGTACTCCCGGCCGTGCTCTCAAAGGCAGAGCTCGCGACCGCCATGCCCGTCGCCGGCGGCACCTATGTCTACATCGACCGCAGCATGGGGCCCTGGATGGGCACGGTCACCGGCCTCGGCACATGGCTGTCCCTGTCCTCCAAGTCTGCCTTCGCGCTGGTCGGCCTGGGCTCCTACCTCGTGCTGTTCACGGACCTGCCGGTGACCTGGGTCTCTCTCGCCATCCTCGGCGTGCTGCTCCTGGTCAACGTGCTCGGCGCGGGCAAGGCGACCCTCATCCAGATCCTCATCGTCAGCGTCACCATCGTGGCCCTGACCGTCCTCGGCATCGGAGGCGGTCTCAAGGCGAACCTCGCGCTGTTGGAGCCCGCCTTCCCCGCTGGCTCCGCTGGCATCGTCGCCGGCGCGGGCTTCGTCTTCGTCAGCTACAGCGGCGTCACAAAGATCTGCTCGGTCGCCGAAGAGGTCCGGAACCCGGACCGCAACATCCCGCTGGGCATGCTCGCGGCCCAGTTCACGGTGATGGTGATCTACGCCGTCATCGCGCTCGCGTTGACCTCCAACATCCCGGTGGGGCAGCTGGAGGGAACCGTCACGCCGGTCGCCGCCCTCGGGGGTGTCGTCTTCGGCGAGGTCGGGCTCGTGGGCTTCGCCATCATCGCCATCGCGGGGCTCGTGTCCATGTGCAACGCGGGGGTCCTGTCGACGACCCGCTTCCCCTTCGCCATGGCCCGGGACAGGCTGCTGCCGGACGTGCTCAAGACCGTGAACGCCCGCTTCCGCACACCGACTGCCGCCATCGCGGTCACGGGTGTGCTGCTGGTGGCGATGGTCACCTTCCTCCCGGTGGTCACCCTCGCCAAGTTGGCGTCGGGGTTCAAGATCTTCGTCTTCTGCATCGTCAACCTCGCCGTCATCGTGCTCCGCGAGTCCGGCGCGCGCTGGTACAAACCCACCTTCAAGACGCCGCTCTACCCATGGATCCAGATCCTCGGCATCCTCGGGGGGATCTGGCTGCTCACCCAGCTCGGCACGAAGGTGCTCTACGGTGTCACCGCCGCGATGACCATCGGCACGGCCTGGTACTTCGGCTATGCCCGCCGAAGGGTGGACCGCAAGGGCGCCGTCAAGCACATCTGGGGCGAGGCCCACGCGCTCCAGGCCACGCAGAGAGCCGAGGAAGAGGAAGAGGAAGAGGACAAGCCACCCCGCGTCATCGTGCCGGTCTTCGGCTACGAGCCCGCGCCGGGACACCTGCTACGGCTGGCCGCCGGCTTCGTCGAGGAGGGCGTGCTGGAGGTCGTGCGCTTCGAGGAGATCCCCCACGCCCTGCCGCTGATCGCGCACCTGGATCCGGACGCGGAGATGGAACGCCTGAAGCGCCAGACAGAGGTCATCGCAGAGGACCTCCACGTGCTGGTGGACTTCCACGACGTCGTCACCCACAACGCCATGGAGGCGCTACTCAAGCACGCCCGCGCCACTGAAGCCGAGTGGATCGTCATGGAACCGGCCCGCGGCGAGCTCCGCAGGCTCGTGCGCTACCCGATGGCCTGGTGGCTCGACAACGTGCCCTGCGACATCGCCATCTACACCGACAAGGGCTTCTCCGAGACCAGCCTGAACACCTCCTGGGACGAGCTCGACTCGCCGACAGAAGAGGTGCGGTCCCAGCCCTTCGCCCGCATCCTCGTGCTGGCCGAGCCGGGCCCCCACGACTCGATCGTCGTGCGCATGGCCGACGAGCTCGCCCGCAAGGCACGGGGCGAGATCACCCTGTTCTACGCCGCCGGGCCCGGCGACTCGAACGAGCGCATCCAGAGCCTCCGCGACTACCACAGCCAGCTCAAGCTGCTCTGCACTCGCCCTGCGCGCAGCCTCATCCCGCGCACCGACCACGTCGCCCTGACCATCCGCGAGATCACCTGCGACTACGACCTCATGGTCGTCGGTGCGCCCTCCGAGCGCACGCTGCGGACGCTGTTCTTCGGCAGCAAGGAGCACCGCGTCGTCGAAGCCGCCCAGTGCTCGGTGCTGAAGATCAAGGCCCCGCGCCACCAGGTCCACCACCGTCTCGGCGCTCTGGAGGACCGCTATGACCTCGGACCCGTGCTCGAAGCCGGCGTCGTGAAGACCGGGCTCCGCGTGGGTCGCAAGGAAGAGCTCTTCGCTCGCATGGCCCACCACCTCGCAAAGCACGCGGGCGTCGAGGAGGACCGCGTCGAGACCGCCTTGTGGCGCCGCGAGCGCCGGCAGAACACGGCCTTGCGCAGCGGCATCGCGCTCAGCGCCCCGACCACCGCCGCGCTCACCGAGACCCTGGTCGGGGTCTTCACGCTGGCGCGCCCGGTGCGCTTCGGGGCCCCGACGAACATCCCCGTGGACGTCTGCGTCGTCAGCATCGGTCCGACCCAGGATCGCAGGCGTCAGCTTCGGCTGCTCGCCCAGCTCTCCGAACGCATCGTGGGTACGGATGTGATCGACGCGCTGCGCTCCGCAGAGGACGCCGCCAGCGTCATCGCCTCGATCACCGCAGACCCCTGAGGCTCAGGGAGCGCCGCCGATCCAGACCCCCTCGATGCCGATCTCGTTCAGGGCAGCGGCGTCCAATGGGTCCCCGTCGAGGACCACGAAGTCCGCCGTGCAGCCGACGTCCAGACAGCCGAGATCCGGTCGGCCCAAGCTGGCCGCGCTCCCGCTGGTGTAGCCATCGAGCACGTCACCTGGGTCGACCGCGCCCTCGCTTCGCACAGAAGCCGACCAGGCGGTCAGAAGCGGCGAGGGCTCCGGCCACACCGGCCAGTCCGTACCCATGGCGACGGGGATGCCTGCGTCGAACAGCCCCGCGTGGTCGTATGCGCGATCGAAGCGCTCCTCGCCCCAGGCCTCCGAGGTGTCCGACAGCGAAGCCGGCAGCACGTGGGAGGGCTGGACACTGACGATGAGCCCCAGCGCCCGGATGCGCTCCAGGTCGCCCTCGGCGATGAGCACGGCGTGCTCCAGGGTGTGGGGCTGGGTCAACAGGGCCTGGGCCTCGAAGGCGGTGATCGCCGCGTCCACCGCGGCGTCGCCGTTGACGTGCAGCTTCAGCGGCATGCCCCGGGCCTCGGCTTCCGTGACGATGGCCGTGAGCGCCTCTGTGTCGAAGTAGTGGTCGCCGTACTCCTCGGGGTCGTCCGCGTGCGGCTCCTGGGTCCAGGCTGCGTTGGTTCCCATGCTGCCGTCGACCCAGATCTTCCCTCCCCCGAAGCGAAGCCGGTCGCTCTCGTAGAGGCCGCGGACCTCGTCGAGGGCGGCGACATCGTCGAGCTCGAAGATGGGGCCGTACCAGGTGACGCGGATGGGCAGCTCCACGTCCTCGTAGATCCAGGGTCGCGTCAGGTCGAAGCCCGGCAGCGCCATGATCTCCGCGACGCCGGTGACGCCGGTGGAGTGGAAGCGGTCCATCGCGTCGACGAGCCCGCTGGAGAGCAGCTCGTCGTCGTAGTCGGCGAGAGCGACCCCGCTGACCAGCGCCATCGCGCCCTCCATCAGGTAGCCCGTGGGCTCGCCGTCCTCGTCCCGCGCGATGGTGCCGTCGGGGGGATCCGGAGTGTCGGCCGTGATGCCGGCTCGCTCGAGCGCCAGGCTGTTCACCACCGCCGAGTGGCCCGAGTTGTCCACGAGGATGACCGGGCGGTCCGACACGACCTCGTCGATCGCCCGTCCGTTCGGCTCGCCGAGCTGCTCGCGGAGCCACCCGTAGCCGACGATCCATGGCTCGTCGGGGGTCTCCGCGGCGTACTCCGCGACCTTGTCGAGCATGACGCTCTCGCTGCCCACGCCGAGGAGCAGCAAGCGGTCCATCGCGAAGGACCCGGCGAGGAGGTGGGTGTGGCTGTCCTGCATGCCAGGCACGACATGGCCGACCTCGAGGACCTCGAGGGCGTCGACCTCTTCATCGAGGTTGGTCACGACCCCCTGGGTGACGCCGATCGACTGGGCGGTCCGGCTCCCATCGAGGTGGATGGTCCCGGTGACGAGCAGATCGACGGGTTCGTTGGCGCAGGCGAAGAGAAGCAGCATGGGCGGCAGCTAACGCGCCTCGGGGTCCCTCAGGTGGACACCGTGCGCCGCAGCGCCTCTGCCACCTCCAGCGCGTCCTGCCCCTCCAGCGCTCGGCGCAGGTCCCTCTCGATGCGCCGCTGAGCAAAGGGCGCGGTGACCTCGTCGAGCCTCTTGGTGATGTCCTGCACGACGACGCGGTCGTCGCCGGGCATGGCCGCCGAGAGCTTCTCGATGATCCCGCGGATGCGCGGCTCTTCACCCTCGGCGAGCAGGCCGGGATCGAGGCGCAGGGCCTTCTCGACCGCCCCGATGACCTGCTCGGCCTCCACTCGAGCCTCGATGAGCAGGCGCTCGTCGACGTCGGACTCGGCGAAGTCCAGGGCCTCCTCCAGCATCTGCTCGATCTCGCTGTCTTCGAGGCCGTAGCTGGGCTGCACCTCGATCTCGGCGTGGGTCTTCGTGTACTGCTCGGTCGCCGAGACCTGCAGGATGCCGTCGGCGTCCACCGTGAACTGCACCTTCACCCGTGGCAATCCGGCGGGCATGTCCGGCAGCCCCTTGAGCTTGAACTTCGCCAGGGAGCGGTTGTCCCGAGCCATCTCGCGCTCGCCCTGCAGCACGTGCATGTCGACGGCGTTCTGTCCGTCTACGTGGGTCGTGAAGGTCTCGCTCGCCGCACAGGGAATGGGCGTGCAGCGCCAGATGAGGCGCTCGACGACTCCACCCATCGTCTCGATGCCCAGCGACAGCGGCACGACGTCCATCAGCAGCATGTCCTCTGCCAGCTCCGAGTTTCCCGTGAGGATGTCCGCCTGCATGGCGGCGCCGAGGGCGACGACCTGGTCCGGGTCGAGCCCGCAGTAGGGGTCGCGACCGAAGAACTCGCCGACCATGCTGCGCACGAGCGGGACGCGGGTGGACCCTCCGACGAGCACGACACCGTCGATGTCATCGGCAGAGAGCTCGGCGTCCTGGAGGGCCTGGGCGCAGCTCCTCAGCGTGCCCGCGACGAGGGGCCGGATGAGCTCCTCGAAGCGCTCTCGCGTGATGGTGCCCCACCGATGGCCCTCGGTCAGCGCGTGCTTGGTCGCCACCGCCTCGTCCAAAGCCGCGCGCAGCTCGCCCCCGGCGAGGCCGGGACCCTTCATCTCCTCGACCAGCGCGCGGTCGAAGTCATCGCCACCGAGCTGGGTGTCACCGGCGGTGCTGAGGACCTGGAAGACACCGTCGGTGAGCTCCAGGATGGAGATGTCGAAGGTGCCACCGCCAAGATCGTAGACCGCGTAGATGCCCTGGGCCTTCTCCTGGAGTCCGTAGGCGATGGCCGCCGCCGTGGGCTCGTTGAGCAGGCGCAGCACCTGGAGCCCGGCCAGCTTGCCGGCGTCGCGGGTGGCCTGCCGCTGGGCGTCGTCGAAGTAGGCCGGCACGGTGATGACGACACCTCCTGGCTGAGCCATCAGGCAGTCCGTCGCCTGCATCAACAGCAGCCGCAGCACCCATGCGCTGGCCTCGATCGAGGTCATCATGCGCTCGTCGCCGACGTCGAAGCGGGCGACCTTGTCGCTCCCCTCTGCCAGGCTGTATGGCAGGCCGCTGATGACCTCGCGAGCGTCATCCATCGAGCGACCCATGAAGCGCTTGAAGGAGGTGAGCAGCGCTCGGGGGTGCTGCGCGGCGTCGACGAGCGCCTCGTGGCCGACGAGCGGGGCATCAGCGCCCGGGACGTGGCGCACGGCGCTGGGGGTGAGCGGGCGTCCCTCGTCGTCGAGGAGGACCCGCGCGCGGCCGCCGAGGACGACCGCCACCAGCGAGTTGGTTGTGCCGAGATCGATGCCGATGTTGGCCATGTCAGTCCTTCACGAGGTTCGAGACGTACTTGAGTCGAGCGAGGCACTCCGGGACCGCCGAGAGATCTGCCTCGCCACGCTCCCAGGCCGCGAAGTAGCCAGCGATCTCCTGGCCGATCGCGGCGTCGAGCGCGGCTCCGCCGGCCTTCTTGTCCTCTGGGGAAGCCATCGACAGCTCGAAGATCTGCTCCAGGAACTCCGGGCTCACCGCCGGGGGGTTCTTCTCCGGCTGCCGAGACTCGCCGGTGGAGAGGTACCAGGCCCTGGCGACCGGGTCGCGGAGGACCCGTCGGGCCTCGTTCAACGAGGCGGTCCACTGGAGCGCGAGGCGCCGCTGGAGCGCACTCTCACCCGCGAAGCGGTCGGGATGGGTCACCCGGCTCCTGGCGCGCCAGGCGGCGTCGATGGCCTTGCGCTGCAGCGAGTAGGCGCGCTGCAGACCCAGGATCTCGAAGTGGTCGGGGCGGGGCGGCGGTGGCTGGAGCGCCCCGCAGCTCACACAGAGGGGACCGCCCACAGTCTCGTTGCACTTCCAACAGCTCACGGCGTCCCTACAGGGTGAACGACTCCCCGCAGCTGCAGGAGGTCCCGGCGAGGGGGTTGTTGAAGACGAAGCCAGTCCGCATCAGGGTCTTCTCGAAGTCGATCTCGGTGCCGTTGAGGAAGAGGTATGACTTGCGGTCCACGGCCACGGTGACGCCGCCGTTGAAGGTGAAGACCTTGTCGCGCTCCTCTGGCGCCTCGACGATGTCCAGGAAGTAGGACAAGCCCGAGCACCCGCCACCGCGCACACCTACCCGCAAGACGTGGTCCGGGGTCTGGCGCATCTTCTTCAGCTTCTCGAAGCGGGTGATGGCAGCAGCGGTGATGTTCACGGCCATGGTTCAGGAGTCCTCTCCGGCGAGCTTGGCGAGCTGCTTCTTCTTGTAGTCGGCGAGCGCCGCCTTGATGGCGTCCTCGGCCAGCACGGAGCAGTGGATCTTGACCGGGGGCAGGGAGAGCTCCTCCGCGATGGCGCCGTTGTCCAGCTGCTCGGCGAACTCGACGCTCTTGCCCTTGACCATCTCTGTCACCAGCGAGGAGCTGGCGATGGCCGAGCCGCAGCCGAAGGTCTTGAACCTGGCGTCCTCGATGATGCCGTCCTCGTTGATCTGAAGCTGCAGCTTCATGACGTCACCGCAGGCGGGAGCACCCACCAGCCCGGTCCCGACCTCGTCGGAGGCGTTGTCGAGCGCGCCCATGTTGCGGGGGTTCTCGAAGTGATCGATCAGCTTGTCGCTGTAGGCCATCTCGGCAATCTCCTAGTGGGCCGCCCACTCGATGCTCTTCAGATCGATGCCCGCCTGGACCATCTCCCACAGCGGGCTCATCGCTCGGAGCTTCTGGATGTTGTCGGTGACGCGCTCGATGACGAAGTCGACCTCTTCTTCTGTGTTGAAGCGACCGAGTCCGAAGCGGATGGAGGTGTGGGCGAGCTCGTCGTCGACGCCCATGGCCCGCAGCACGTAGCTGGGCTCCAGGCTCGCGGAGGTGCAGGCCGAGCCGCTCGAGACCGCGATGTCCTTGATGCCCATCATCATGGCCTCACCCTCCACGCAGGCGAAGCTGACGTTCAGGTTGTTGGGCAGGCGGTGGTCCCAGGAGCCGTTGAGGTAGATCTCGGTGAGCCCCTGCTGCAGGCCCGCCCAGAGGCGGTCGCGGAGCCCTCGGACCCGCTCGATGTGGCCGGCGTCGAGGTCTTCCTTCGACAGCGCCGCGGCGGCCCCCAGGCCGACGATCTGGTGGACGGCGAGGGTCCCACTCCGCATTCCCCGCTCGTGGCCACCGCCATGGATGATGGCCTCGAGCCTGATCCGCGGGCGACCGCGACGGACGTAGAGGGCACCGATGCCCTTGGGCCCGTACATCTTGTGGGCGGAGATGCTGACGAGGTCGACGTTCATCTCCTTGACGTCGAAGGGCAGCTTGCCGAGCCCCTGGACCGCGTCACAGTGGAAGATGACCTTGTTCTGCCGGCAGATGGCGCCGATCTCGGCGACGGGCTGGATGACGCCGATCTCGTTGTTCGCCAGCATCACCGAGGCGAGGATGGTGTCCGGGCGGATCGCTGCCTCGAACTCCTGGAGATCGACGCGTCCGTCCGCGCCGACACCCAGCCAGGTGACCTCGAAGCCCTCCTTCTCCAGCTGGCGACAGGAGTCCAGCACGGCCTTGTGCTCGGTGACGACGGTGATGACGTGCTTGCCCTTCTTCTGGTTGAAGCGGGCACCGCCGATGATGGCGAGGTTGTCGCTCTCGGTCGCCCCAGAGGTGAAGACGATCTCCTTCGGAGAGGCACCGATGAGCTCGCCGACCTGCTCCCGAGCTCGGTGCACGGCCTCCATCGCTGTCCAGCCGAAGACGTGCGTGCGGCTGGCGGCGTTTCCGAAGACCGTCGTCAGGTACGGCATCATCGCCTCGAGCACCCGCGGGTCGACCGGAGTCGTGGCGTTGTTGTCCATGTAGATGGGTGTCTGGACAGGCATTGGTTCAGCTCGTGTGGACGGCCGCCACCATGTCGGGGGCGTCACGGCCGTCGGCGTTGCAGACGGTGCAGGCCTGGCGCGGGGTGAGCGGGTCACACACGCGGCAGCCCTCCAGGTACTCGATGGATGCGGCGAGGTCGCCCCGGAAGGCCTGGAGGCGAGCCAGCCGGGTCTCGGTCTCGGCCAGCTTCTCTCGGTAGAAGTTCGCCAGGCGCGCCATGGCATCAGGGCCGCGGGCCTGCTCGTTGAGGTGGGCGAGGAAGTCCTGGATCTCGTTCAGCGAGAAGCCGATCTCCTGGAGACGCTCGATCCACCGGATCCGGAGCAGGGCGTCATCCGAGTACAGCCGGAAGCCGCCGGGGGTGCGACCGACCGGACGCAACAGCCCCAGCTCCTCGTAGAAGTGGAGGGCGCGAGCGGTCTTTCCGCTGAGCTTCGCGAGCTGTCCGATCCGAAGTGTCGCCATCGAGAGTGCCAACTCTTACGTACACGTCAGGTTTAGCCTTGGAGAGCCTCCAAGTCAAACCCTCACGTGCGCGTCAGGTTCCCCCCAGTGGGTCACGACGCAGTGACTCTTGCAGCGACAGCCGTCTAATCGCTCCCGAGGCGTGGCGCTCCCCTCGCCTCGCGGGATCACAGTGTCCTGAGCCACATGTCGAGCGCGATCAGGGTCCACAAGCGGGGACCGTGGTCACGTTCACCAGCGGCGTGCTCACGGGCCAGCTTGCGGATCGCGTCGACCCGGAAGATGCCGAGGGGGTCGTCGCAGACCGACTCGACGTGCTCCCAGAGGAAGGCCTCTCCGGCGCCGCGCAGCCAGCGGTTCATCGGGGCCGGCATCGAGCGCTTGGGCCTCCAGACGAGCTCCGCGCCCAACTCCTGCTCCATCGCCTGCGCCAAGGGCCAGCGGCCGTGCCAGCGACCGAAGCGTCGCTTGATCTTGCAGCGGCCGGGCACGGCCGCCGCCCAGGTGACCACGTCCCGATCGAGCAGCGGATGGCGGACCTCTACGCCCTGCGCCATCGAGCAGCGGTCGGTCCTCAGCAGGGTGTCCTCGGACAGCCACCCCCGCTGGTAGACGTGCAGCACCTGGTTGATGGGGTCGGCGTCGACCTCGTTGTAGAAGGGCTCGAGCAACATCCGCCGGATCCCCGGACGCACGTGGGCGGGGTCGCGGAGGATGTCCATGCGCCCGTCGACGTCGAAGACGTTCGACCCACCGACCTCTCGGACGAGGCCGAAGTGTTCAGGATCCTCCAGCGCCTGACCGCGGCCAACCGGGGCCAGGGCGCGCTCCAGCAGTCCACGGGCCGGGCGCGGGAGCTTGGCGCCGATCCGCGCCGCGCGCATCTCACGCACTAGCGCGGCGACCGCGGGACCCCCGAGCACCTCGTCCACCCCGTCCCCGGAGATCAGGATGCGCAGCCCGAGCTCCCGAGCGTGGGCAGCCGCGAGGTACTGGACGACCGCGCCCGCAGAGGGCATCGGCTGGCCAAGGACGTCTACGACCTTCGGCACGGCCGCGACGAAGTCCTCTTGCGAGATCCGCAGGGTCTGGTGCTCGCAGTCGAAAATGCGCGCGATGCGGCCGGCGAAGGAGGCCTCGTCGGGGCCGCCATCAGCGAAGGACACGTTCAGGCTGCGGATGGGACGACGTCGGCTCCAGAGCCGCGCGATGGACGATGAGGAGATCCCGCCAGAGAGCAGCAGGCCGACTGACTTGTCAGCGACGCAACGACGCTCGATCGAGCGGTCGAGCAGCACCTCGAGGCGAGCCTGGATCGCCTCCTCCGGCTCCGGCTCGGCGCCAGGAGGCGAAGACTCGGGCAACCACCAGCGATGCAGGCGCACGCCCGTTCCGTCGACCCGAGCGATGTGGCCCGCCGGAAGGAGCTGGATGTCCCGCAGCAGGGTCCGCGGCGCATGGACGTAGCGGAAGCTGAGGTACTCGGCGAGCTCCTCGACCGCGATGTCCCGAGAGACCCAGGGCAGCAGCAAGAGGGCCCGAACGTCGGAGGCGAATGCGAAGCGCCGCTGTCTCCAGACGAAGTAGAGCGGCTTCACCCCGGCGGGGTCCCGAGCCAGGTGGAGCACCCGGTCTCGACGGTCCCAGACGGCCAGGGCGAAGTCGCCGTTGAGCCGCGCGACCGTGTCCGAACCCCAGGTCTGCCAGCCCCGAAGCACCGCGTCCGCGTCACCGCCGGTGCGCGGTGGCTGACCCTCGAGCTGTCGTCTCAGACCGTCGAGGTCATAGATGCGGCCGTCCAGCACCAGGGTGTAGGGGTTCGCGGCGATCGGCTGCCGGCGCCCGGCCTCCGTGAGCGCCATGCGGCGCTGGACCAGGATCGCCGGCCCCTCGGCCCAGGTCCCCGAGTCGTCCGGGCCGCGATGGGCGACCGCATCTGACATCAGTCCGGCGAGGTCCCGGGAAGGAGCGGTACCTCTGAAGTCGACGATGCCGGCGATGCCTCCCACGGGCCGCCCTCTAACACCGGGATAGACTCGTGCCGTGGGCCTCCTGGCGCTGATTCTGGGCTGTTCGTGCGCGGAGGACCGCGACCCCGATGTCGTCTTCGTGCTGGTCGACACCCTGCGAGCCGACGCCCTGTCCTTCGCAGGCGCTCCCCTGCCCACCTCACCTCACCTCGACGCCCTCGTGGAGAGCGAGGCCGCCTGGTACACCCGTGCCTACAGCGCCTCCAGCTGGACGCTGGCCTCGACGGCCACGCTGATCACGGGCCAACGGCCATTCAGCCACGGCGTCGTGCGCGCCGCGGACAACGACCGCTGCTATGGCCGGCTGCAAGAACACCTGCCGACCCTGGGCAGCGTCTGGCGAACCCGTGGCTACAGAACGGGCGCCTGGATCAACAACGGCTTCCTCGCCCCCGAGTTCGGCTTCGCCCGGAGCTTCGACGTCTACGACTACGAGGGCGCCGAACTCCTCGGTCACAGGACCGCCGCCCAGACCGTAGACGCAGCGCTGGAGTGGCTCGACGCCGGCGAGGGCCCGGCCTTCATGATGGTCCACCTGATGGAGCCCCACGTCGACTACGACCCGGGACCCCCATTCGCGGGGACCTTCACCTCGACAATGCCGGCGAGCATCTCGATCCCCCTCGGCTCGGCCCTGCACGGGGGCTGGATGGCCAGGGTCATCCCGCCTCCAGACGACGACGACCGCGCCTTCGTCCGGGCCGCCTACCAGGAGGAGGTCCTCGCGGTCGACCAGGCGGTCCACACCTTGATCGAGGGCCTGAAGAGCCGGGATCGGTGGGACGACGCCTTTTTCGTGCTCACCAGCGACCATGGCGAGGAGTTCTGGGAGCACGGCGGCTTCGAGCACGGCCACACGATGCGCTCGGAGGTGACCAGGGTGCCGCTCATCGTGAAGGCCCCGACCCTGGAGCCGGGCAAGCGTGACCAGCTGGTGGACGCCGTCAGCGTCTCTCGGGCCCTGGCCGCCGGACACCCCGGACCGCTGGTGACAGGTGACGCCTTCGCGCTGTCCGAGGACATCCTCTACGGCCCCCAGATGGCGAGCATCGTGACCCCCACCCATCGCCTGGAGGTCGCGCTGCAGACGAACGAGGTGACCCTCTGGGAGCTCGATCCCTCCGGCTGGGAGCCCGAGCGGTGGATGCAGGACTCGCCAGAGGTCCGCCAGGTGGCCGGAGAGCTGCGGGACCAGCTCCGCAGCACCCGCGGTGGACTGGCGGCCGCGCAACCCGTGAACCCCACCGGCATCGATCGCGAGGTCTTCCAGATGCTGCGCGAGCTCGGCTACATCGACGGCGGCGCCGTGGCGAATCCGTGTGAGTGAGGTCTCGCTGGGGGCCTTCATCCTGGAGGACCCGATCGGCGCAGGCGGGATGGGCGAGGTCTGGCGCGGGCGCCACGGCGAGGTCGAGGCCGTCGCGGCCCTCGATCATCCCGGGGTCGTCCTCGTCTTCGATCACGGCGAGGTCGACGCGCTCCAGTCCGCCGCCTCGGGGGGCACGCTGCAGGTCGGCGAGCCCTACCTCGTGACCGAGTTCGCCAGCGGGGGGAGCCTCGACCGCAGGCGGCGACCTCGAGACTGGGCCGAGCTCCGAGCGCTGCTCCTCGCGCTGCTGGACGCTCTCGGGCACGCCCACGCCCACCGCGTCATCCACCTCGACCTGAAGCCCGGGAACCTCCTGCACTGCACCCGGGCCGACTTCCGGCCGGGCCTGAAGCTGACCGACTTCGGACTCGCCCAGGCCCTCGACGAGCTCCATCGACAACCTCATCGCAAGCCGGCGGGCACCCCCCAGTACATGGCTCCGGAGCAGTTCTCACGCGATGCCTCGCGAATCGGACCCTGGACCGATCTGTACGCGGTCGGCTGCATCGCCTGGGAGCTGGCCTGCGGCAGGCGGGTCTTCCCGGAGGGTGGACTCACCGACCTGATGCGCTCCCACGTCCACGCCCGGCCACCGGCCTTCACCCCGACCTTCTCCGTACCCGCGGACCTGGAGGCGTGGGTGCTCAAGACCCTCGAGAAGGCCTCTGAGAAGCGCTTCCCGTACGCAGCCGACGCCGCCTGGACGCTGATGGGGCTCGGCGATCCCGTGGACCTCGACCGCAGCACAATGGACCTGGGTCTCTCCGAGGCCTCGACCTTCTGCTTCCAGACCCTCGCCCCGCTGACCGCCGAGCTGAACGTCCCCGAGCCGGTCAGCGACGAGGCAGAGAGCCGCAGCTGGGGTCATCCGCCCATGCCGCGAGACTGGCGGGCGCCGCTGGTGACGGTTCGGCGCACTGGAGAGGCCAGCGCCCTGGTGCTGTACGGGCCTCCGGGTGTCGGCAAGACCCGCGTGGCGAACTGGCTCGGGCTGCGGACCTCCGAGCTCGGCTCGGCCCGCTTCTACGAGGCACGCTACGCCCAGGCCGAGGCAGGCATCTCCGGGCTCCTGGGCCGGGAGTTCGGCCAGGAGCGCGGGCAACCCCGAGTACGCCATCCAGCTCGTAGGCGACTGGCTCGGCCGCGGCCTGCTCCGGGCGACACCGACTGGCTTCGCCCTCTCCAAGGGCGCCGACCTGCGACTGCCAGCCAACCTCCGAGAGGTCTGGTCCGAGCGGCTGGAGCCGCTGTTGGCGGTCCTCGACGAGGACGAGATCGAGGGCCTCGACGACGAGCGCCTGGGCCTCTTCCGGCTCGAGGCCGGCCGTATCGGCGCGGCGGTGGATCCGCTCATCGCTGCAGCGAAGCGGGCGTGCATGGACGAGGACTACGGCCGCAGCATGCTCCTCGTCGAGACCGGGGAGCGGGCGCTGGACCAGCTCGGGCTGCCACCCGGTGACATCCGGCGCTTCCACATGAAGCGGCGAAGGCTGGTCTGCGTGACCAACGCCTGGGAGTTCGACAAGGTGCTGGGCCAGGCCGAGTCCCTGCTCATGGAGGCCCGGCGACACGGCTGGCCCACCTTCGACGTGCAGGCCATCCTGGCGACGAACCTGGCGATCCAGGGGGAGCACGCAGCGGCCAAGGCCTACATCCTCGAGGCCCTCGACCAGGAGACCGACCCCGGCCAGCGGGCGCAGCTGCTGTCCATCCGCACTACGCAGAGGCCATCCGGATCTGCAGGCAAAAGAGCCAGACCTCGATGTTCGTCTCGATGAACAACCTGGCGCTGGTGCACCTGCTCCGCGGCGACGTCGAAGCCGCGCACGAGCTGCTCGGCGAGATCGTGCTGGAGGCGCCGAAGCTCTACGCGATCTACCCGGAGATCTACACCCGGGGGCTCCTGCTGGAGGTAGCGGCAGAGTTGGGCGACCTGGCGCTCTGGGACCAGTCTGTGCACGGCCTCAAGCCGCGCTTCGAAGCACAGCCCTTCTACGACAACGACTTCGCCGAGTCCTTCCAGCGTGCCGGGCGCCGCATCAGCGACCTGGCGCCCCGACGAGCCCGCTACGCGCTGGAGATGGCCGCAGCCCAGTTCCGCACCCTCGGTCGCGACGAGGACGCCGACGAGACCGAGCTACTCCTCCGCCTGCTGCCGAGCGACTCGACGTCCTAGACGGCTCCACCGGGTCGGCTCGTCGGCCGGGGGCACGGGGAACTCGCCGTCGCGGGTCTCCGCCCAGCTCACACGCAGCTCCTGCAACGCCCGGTCCCAGCGGGCCAGCATCGGCGGGATCGCGAAGGGCACGGCGAGCGCTCCGACATCCTCGACCGAGGCCTCGAGCTCCCCGCGGAGGTCGATCGGCTCCAGCGTGTACACACCCAGCGCCGGGCCGTGCTTGTCGAGGTGGACGCAGATGATGGCCTCGACGTGACGAAGCACCTCGATGAGCCCGATGGGCTGGAAGCGCCGAACCGGGTAGCCCGAGGCGTCGCCCATGCCGCTGAGGAGGAACAGCGCCTCCTCGAGCTCCTCGGACAGGGGCAGCTCGGCGCCGACGAGGAGGCCATCGAGCGTATCGTCCACGAGCAGCTCACCGAGCCGGTCCGGCTCCGCGACGGGCAGGCGGAAGCGCTGGCAGGGCTCGAACCAGGCACCGCCGCGGCGGGGCGCCCGGAACTGCTGCTCGTCGTCCTCGCCGACCTCGTGCGGGACGCGGGCGAGCTCGCCCTCTTCTCGGAAGCCGATCAGCGGCTTGCCCGGGAACAGCGACATCACCAGCGTGCCGACGTCGATTCCGGCGCAGTTGACGCCTCGGTGGGCATCCCGGGCGCTGTCGTCGGTGAAGGCAGCTCCGGAGACGACGACCCGGTGGATCCGAGGCAGCTCGCCTTCTTCCCAGCCCTGGATCCAACGCTCACGCCCGCGACAGAGGCGTCCGGGGCGTGAGGGGTCGAAGTGGCCGTGGCTGTAGCCGAGCGCTCGCACCATGCGGCGGCGACTATCGCGGCCTGAGCGGCTTGCCCACAGGTGTTGCCCGCACACCGGCAGGCGACTAGGTGAGGCGACCCTTCTGGGAGGCCCCGATGGCCGACACCTTCTACATCACGACGCCGCTGTACTACGTCAACGATGCCCCTCACATCGGCCACATGTACACGACGGTCGCGGCCGACGTGATCTCGCGGTGGCGCCGGCTCAAGGGCCACGACGTCCACTTCCTCACCGGCACGGACGAACACGGTCAGAAGGTGCTCCGCGCCGCAGAGGCCCGGGGGCTCACGGCCCAGGCCCACGTCGACGAGCTCGTGCAGCGCTTCGTGGCCCTCTGGGACCGCCTCGACATCACCTGCGACGACTTCATTCGGACCACCGAAGAGCGCCACGTGGGCGTCGTGCAGCAAGTGCTCACGGAGCTCTACGAGCGAGGCGACATCTACAAGGAGTCCTACTCCGGCTGGTACTCGACCTCGGAGGAGCGCTTCTGGACGGAGAAGGACGTCGTCGAGGGGGAGGACGGCACGAAGCTCTGCCCGGCGTCGATGAAGCCTGTCGAGTGGATCGAGGAGGAGAACTACTTCTTCAAGATGAGCGACTACGCGGACCAGCTCCGCGCCCACCTCGAAGCGAACCCCGACTGGGTCCGCCCACAGGCCCGCCGGAACGAGCTCATCGGCGCCCTGAAGAAGGAGGTCGGCGATCTCTGCGTCACGCGCCCCAAGACCCGGCTGCCCTGGGGCATCGAGGTGCCCTTCGACAACGACTACGTGACCTATGTCTGGTTCGACGCCCTGCTCAACTACGTCTCGGCGGTGGGCTTGAAGTCGGATCCGGATGAGCTCTCCAAGCGCTGGCCCGCCGACTACCAGCTGCTCGGCAAGGACATCCTCACGACTCACACGATCTACTGGGGGTGCATGCTCTTCGCCATGGGTCTCGAGCCCGCGAAGTGCCTCTACGCCCACGGCTGGTGGACAGTCGAGGGCCGCAAGATGGGCAAGTCCCTCGGCAACGTCGTCGATCCCCACCTGTTGATCGACGCATACGGCAGCGACAGCGTGCGCTACGTGCTGATGGGCGAGAAGTCCTTTGGCGGTGACGGTGACTTCAGCCACAGGAGCTTCCAGCTTCGCTACAACGCGGATCTCGCCGACAAGATCGGAAACCTCGCCCACCGCGCGCTCTCGATGACGCAGAAGTGGCTGGGCGGTCGGGTCCCGGCCCTCGACGCGAACCGAGCCGAGGACGACACCCTCCAGGCCGAGGTCTCCGCGGCCGTGGCCGACTTCGACGCCGCCGTGGAGGCAGTGCAGTACAAGGTCGCGCTGGAGGCTCTAGTGCGCATCGCGCGCGCGGGGAATGAGTACGTGCAGGCCCAGGAGCCATGGGCGCTGAACCGGAAGGGGGAGACCGAGCGTCTCGCCGGCGTGATGCGCCGGACCCTGGAGCTCTGCAGGATCACGGGCACGCTCCTGGCGCCTTTCTGCCCGCGAAAGTCCAGTGAACTGCTGGCCCGTCTCGGGGTCGAGGAGCCCGGCCTGGCCGGTCTCGAGCGCCTCGACGGTCTCGTCGAGGGCACCGAACTGACCCACGGGGAGCCGCTGTTTCCGCGGATGCAGGAACTCCCCGAGACCATCGCCGCCGCCCTCTCGGCCGTGGAGGGCGAGACCAGGACGAAGACGGCGCCGAAGAAGCCGAAGAAGCCGAAGAAGCCGAAGAAGCCGAAGAAGGAGCAGTACGACATGATCGAGTTCGACGACTTCACGAAGGTCCAGCTTCGGACTGGACGGGTGGTCTCCGCCGAAGGACACCCCAACGCCGACCGCCTGCTGCTCCTGAAGGTCGACGTGGGCGAAGGCGAGCCCCGGACCGTCGTCGCCGGGATCGCCCAGCGCTACGCACCCGACGACCTGGTCGGCAAGGACGTCGTGGTCGTGGTGAACCTGAAGCCGGCCAAGCTCCGGGGCATCCTCAGCGAGGGCATGTTGCTCGCCGCCGGGGGTGGCACGGTTGTTGCGCTCGCGACCACCTCCGAGCCCGTTGATCCCGGCACCGTGGTGCGGTAAACCCGCAGCCCTGCGGGTTTTCGGACTATTCGGAAAACTTGTCACACCCCTGGGATCACCGACGTATAGTTTGGCGACCTCAGGCCACCACCGGGATTTTCGGGAGAGACCTCATGCACGCACCAATCCTGCTCCTCGCCGGCTTCGGCAGCCTCACGGGCTGTACCGACTACGAGCTGGTCACCGACCCCGGTAACTTCCAGGGCATCGATGACGACCGCGTGCCGGACATCGCCACGGATCCGACCGAGTACGACTTCGGTGCGCTGCAGGTCGGCGACCGCGAGTCTGCCACGATCGACGTGCGCGTCCTCAACAACGGCGACGCCGACCTCAGGATCACCGAGATCCGCCTGAGCGACGCGGAGGCCCCCTACGACCTGGGCCCGGTCGACTCCGTCCTCATCCCCGCGGGCATGGCCACCCAGTTCACCGTGACCTTCACTCCCGCCACGGCTGAGGACTACGAAGCCAGCATCCTCATCGACAGCAACGACCCGGACACGCCCACCGCAGAGGTCCGCCTGCTCGGCCAGGGCATCGCTCCGATCATCGACGTCGACCCCGCCGAGTACGACTACGGCACGATGTACATCGGCTGCACGAGCTGGCTCCCGATCACCATCGCCAACGTCGGCAACGACAACCTGATCATCGACGAGTTCCAGTACTCGACCGGCTCCACCGACTTCGTGTTCGACCCGATCGGAAACCAGCTGCCAGAGGATCTCCAGCCCGACGTCTTCAACGGCGACATCACCGAAGAGGCCTGGTCACTGAGCCCCAACACCTCTGTCGAGGTCTGGGTCGACTACGCCCCCCTCGATGAGTACCAGGACATCGCCTACCTGCAGATCTACAGCAACGACCCGGCCGCGCCGATGGCTCGGGCGACGCAGAACGGCAACGGCGCCCTCGCCGGAGAGAACACGGACGTCTTCGAGCAGCCCATCAACGGCGCCACGGACATCATGTTCGCGGTCGACTGGTCCTGCTCCATGTGGGACGACGTCTCGAACGTCGATTCCAACTTCGACATCTTCGTCACCACGCTGGCCTCGATGGACGCCGACTATCACGTGTCCGTCGTGACAGAGGACGATGGCTGCATCAACTACCCCGCCGGCACCCAGCCCTACATCGACAACACCATGTCGCTGTCGGACCAGGAGGACGTGTTCGGGACGATGCTCTGCGAGAGCTACAGCGGCGTCTACTGCAACAGCTACGGAAGCAACACCGAGCGCGGCTTCATGCTGCTGGAGGCGGGCCTGAAGACCGCCAACATCCAGACCGGTGGCTGCAACGAGGGCTTCTACCGCGAGAACGCAACGCTCTCGCTGGTCGGCGTCTCCGACGAGCCCGAGCAGAGCGTCAACCCGTACACCTACTACGTCTCGCTGTTCCAGAGCATGAAGGACGACACCGACGACGTGGTCATGCACGCCATCGGCGGTGACTACCCGACCGGCTGCGGCACGAACCAGGCCTACACCGGCTTCTACGAGGCCACCGTGGCATCCGGCGGTGTCTTCCTCAGCATCTGCGCCACCGACTTCGGCTCCCACCTCGAGACCCTCGCAGAGGGCTCCGCCGCGGACCTCACGAGCTTCGAGCTGACCGACATCCCGGTGCCGGACACCATCGAGGTCACGGTCAACGGCATCCCGACGACCGTGGGCTGGTCCTACAACAACGCTGACAACAGCATCGACTTCGAAGAGTCCTACGTGCCGGAGGGTGGCTCCACCGTCCAGGTCTACTACGCCCTCTTCGGCGACTGCGACGGCTGATGCTCACGCGGTGAGTACGGCGGCCGGCTCCTTCGGGATGCCGGCCGTCCTGTTCCTTGTGCATACTCACACTCGGAGGAAACGCCGATGCTCTGGGGCCTGATCCTGTCATGCCTGTTCTGCAGCGACAACAACACCCCGCAATGGGACACAGGCGGGTGGTGGGACTCCGGGGACTGGTGGAGTGACTCCAGCGACGACTGCTACCCGTGGATCTCCATCCGCTACGAGGACGAGCCAGTCGAAACGCTGGACTTCGGCACGGTCGGCGCGGCGGAGCCCGTCACGGTGGCCCTCACGATCCTGAACAAGGGCGACTGCGACCTCGAGATCGACGACGCCCAGACCACGGACGCGGACGCGCCCTTCAGCGTTGGCGCCCTGGACTGGCCGATCATCGCCCCGGACGAGGAGGCCGAGCTGGAGGTCACGTTCTCCCCCACAGAGGCAGGGAGCTTCGCGACGACCATCGAGGTGACCAGCAACGATCCCTTCGAGGACCTCTACAGCATCGAGCTGGTGGGCGAGCTCACCAGCGGTGGCCTGGAGATCTCTCCCCAGCTCATCGACTTCGGGTCGATCGAGGTGGGCTGCGAGGTCGAAGAGACGGCGACGGCCTCCAACGTAGGCAGCGGCCCCGTCACCATCGAGTCCATCGAGATCTCCTCCGGGAGCGACGAGATCACCTTCGCAACCGACACGCTCCCGGCGACCCTCGAGAGCGGCGAGAGCCTCGACCTGCGCGTCGCCTACGCACCAGTCGACGAGTTCGACGACCAGGCCTACCTGACCGTCACCTCGACCGACCCGTCGAACCCCGTGCTCCTCGTCACCATCGACGCCGCCGGGGTCTTCACCGCAGAGTTCGAGGACAGCTTCGAGCAGGAGGGCTCGCGGCGGGTCTACATCCTCACCGAGGTCGCGGTCGAGAGCACCATCGAGGTGCGCGTCTCCGGCGTGACGGCGTCCGGTTGGAGCTTCGACAACTCCGCGAACGCCGTGGTCTTCGACGAGGGCAACGTGCCCACCGAGGGCTCGGTCATAGAGATCAGCTACGCGCGCCAGCCTGTCTGCGAGTAAGGCGTAATCCGAGGCGTCACAGACCCCCCTGTCGGGCACGTAAGCCTTAGCGGGCGGAGGTCACTTCATGCTGCTGTTCATCGCATCTGCTTGTCTGTCCGAAGGAACCGTCGGTGTCGATCTGACCGCGCCGCTCCCAGCCGTCGACGAGGTCCCCACGATCCACCTGTCGGCCTCGGAGCTGGACTTCGACGCCACCCGACCCGGCGAGCCCCAGGAGTCCGTCGTCGCCACGCTGAGCTTCGATCCCACGACCGCGTTGGACTACGAAGACACCCTGTCGGTGAGCTCGAACGACCCGGACACCCCAGTCGCCACCACGACCTTGTTCGGCCTGGGCATCGCCCCGGTCCTGGAGTTGTTGCCCAGCGAGATCGAGGTCGGGCTGGTGCCCGTCGGCTGCAACTACGAGGTCGACTTCTTCCTCTCGAACGCAGGCAACGAGGACCTCGTCGTCGAGGACTACGCCTTCGCGGCGGACTCCATGGAGGTGGTGGACACCCCCACCCTGCCTTGGGAGCTCGACGTCGGCGAGGACATGCAGCTCACGGTGGTCTATACGCCGACGCAGGCTGTGTTCGAGGAGGGAAAGCTCACGCTGGTGAGCAACGACCCGCTCGGCGATGGAACGAATGGCTGCGGGCGACCTTGCCCACCGGCTGCCCGACGAGGGTCCCACCGAGCTCCGGCAAGCGGCTAGCGCCTTCAACACGATGGCAGACCGCGTCGACACGATGCTCCGCAACGAGCGGGAGCTCATGGCCGGAATCTCCCACGAGCTGCGCACACCGCTGACCCGTCTCCAGCTCGAGCTGGCCTTGTTGGAGGACCGGGCTCCAGAGCGAGTCGAGTCGATGCGGGGGGACGCCAGCCGGGACCGCAAGACCGGCGGGAGCGGGCTGGGCCTGATGATCGTGCGGCAGGTGGTGGAGCTCCACGGCGGAGAGGTGCGCGCGGAGAACCGCGCCGAGGGGGCCTGCGCGTGACCTTGGACTTCACGGGTTAGATTCGCTCCTTGCCGCGAGGAGCGTCGTTGAGCTGGTACTACACCCGTGAGCCGGGCGCCGAGGGCAGCATCCTCACGGACGAGGGCGATGCACCTGGCGTGCTGCTGTCGGAGCTCCTCACGAGCGGACGCCCGCCGCTGAAGGCCAGCCTGGAGATCGCCTCCGCTGTCGCGGACATCCTCACCATCGCGGAGGAGGACGAGGGTTGCCACGGCGACATCAAGGCCGGCTTCGTGCGCGTGGACGCCAGCGGTGGGGTCTCCCTCGAAGGCTACGGGCAGGTGAGGCGGACCTCTCGAGCGCCCGAAGGCCGACCGGAGGGTGTGAAGACGGACGTCTACGGTCTCGGAGTCGTGCTGCACTCGCTGATGAGCGACGAGACGCTCGGCCGCATGCCGAAGGACCCGGACGACCACGACGACGCCGTCGTGAGCCGCGTGCTCTCGATGGACTTCAGCGAGGTTTCCGGTCGTCGTTGGCTGGAGGACGTCCGGCGCTTCCTCTGCCAGATCCTGGCCTACGACCTGGAGGAGCGACCGGACGCACTCGACACCGCGAACGTGCTGGCCACCGTCGCTGACCAGTGCCCCGGCAGCGGGCTGGCCCAGTGGGCGCCCAGGGCGGTTCGGCGCGCCGGCGGTGAAGCCGCGCCGAGCAGGGCCCCGGTCGAGGAGACCCTCCGCGGCCCATCGGACATCCGCTCTCCCCTCCCTCGTGGCAAGACCGGGCAGTTCAAGCCGGTCCACCGCCAGGCCCCCTCGTCCAAGGGCGAGTCGACACAGATGTGGAGCCGCGACCGCATCGCCGCGATGCTCCAGGACGAGGACGACGACTGGGACGAGGAGCTCGACGCGCCCAGGCAACTCTCCGACCAGTGGCAGGCCGAAGAGCTCGAGCCACCGACGCCAGTGGCTGGCGACTTTGCTCCGCCCCCGCGTCAACAACCGCCGCGTCAACAACCGCCGCGTCAACAACCGCCGCGTCAGCAACCGGCTCCCCCCGCACCGGCTCCCCCGGCACCGGCTCCCCCGGCAGGATCTCCTCCCGTCGCGCAGGGGCCCGTCATCCAGGGACCGGTCGCAGAGGGACCGACCCCACCAGCGCCGCCCCCGGCCAAGGAGGGCAGCTCGATGAAGCTCGTGGTGCTCGGGATCGGCTGCCTGGCCTTCGCCTGCCTCGGGCTCGCGGGCGCTTCGGCCATCGCCTGGATGATGAGCAACGAAACCGTCAACGCCTCCCTGTTCGAGCCGGAGGAGATCCAGGACATCGAGCCGTCACTGGCGGACCTCGAGGATCTCGAGGACGTCCAGCCGCGCGAGCGCATCGACTCGGACGAGCCTGACCCCGCCGAGTTCAACTCGCCGCCAGAAGCCGAGGCCCCGACGAAGACGACGACGAAGACAACGACCACGGCGAAGACCACGGCGAAGCCCTCGACGAAGACGACGACGACCTCGAAGCCGGCGTCCACGACCTCGTCCACCACGAAGTCCTCGCAGACGACATCCACGAAGTCCTCGACGGAGTCCACCCAGACGGCCGAGCCGGACGCCGTCCCCCCGGGGACGCCATACGAGGCCAAGATCAGCCTCTCGGCGACCGAAAAGGCCGAGATGCGGTGTGGTGACGGCCAGGTCCAGAAGTTCGCCGGCGCCGTCCGGCTGAAGTTCGTGGGAGAGGTCAACTGCGTGATCTCGCTGGGCAGCTCCCGAGGCGTCGTCACCGTGACAGGGCCTGGCCAGTACATCTGCGGCGACAACGGCAGCGTGATCAGCTGCAGCTCCCCATGAGAGCAGTGGTGCAGCGGGTCAGCTCCGCTTCGGTAGAGGTGGACGGCGTTCCAGTCGGGCGGTGTGGCCGCGGCCTCCTCGTGCTCCTGGCGGTCGCCCCCCCGGACGGCGAGGCCCAGGCGCTCTGGATGGCGCGCAAGCTCGCCGGACTACGCATCTTCCCCGACGACGGCGGCAGGATGAACAACAGCGTGATCGAGCTCGGCGGCGAGGCCCTCGTGGTCTCGCAGTTCACGCTCTACGGGAACTGCAGGAAGGGGCGACGCCCCAGCTTCATCGCCTCTGCCGGACCCGATCACGCCAAGCCGCTGTACGAGCGCTTCTGCGCGCTGCTTGCCGAAGAGGGCGTCCCCACCGCGCGAGGCATCTTCGCCGCCGACATGAAGGTCTCCCTGGTGAACGACGGCCCGGTCACGCTGGTCATCGACACGCCGTGATCGACCTCGCCACCGAAGCGGCCCGCCGCGCCTGCCGAATCATGAGCGATCGCCCCACCCTGGAAGTTCGGCACAAGGGCGTGGTGGACCTCGTGACCCAGGTCGACCTCGCCTGCGAGGAGGCAATCCGCTCGGTCCTGGAGCCCAGCGGCATCCCCATCCTGGCGGAGGAGGGCGGAGGCTCGCGATCCGACACGCGCTGGATCGTCGATCCCCTGGACGGCACGACCAACTTCGTCCACGGCTTCCCGAGCTACTGCGTGTCGATAGCGCTCCAGGACCAGGGGGAGCTCGTGCTCGGCGTGATCGGCGACCCCGTGCACGATCGCCTGTTCACCGCCCGAGCCGGACAGGGAGCCTTCTGCAATGGCGAGCGGATCCGCGTCTCGGAGCGGGACGCGCTGGCCGAGAGCCTGGTCGCCAGCGGCTTCGCATACGACCGGCGGGAGCGCGCCGCCGACTATCTGCGCTTCGTACGAGCCCTGCTCGAGACCGCCCGGGGCTTCCGGCGCGCCGGGGCAGCCGCGATGGACCTCGCGATGGTCGCCACCGGTCAGCTGGACGGATTCTGGGAGTTCAAGCTCAACGCCTGGGACGTTGCCGCCGGGACCTTGCTCGTGCGCGAAGCCGGCGGATGCGTGACCGACATGGCCGGTGGTGAGCTGGACCTCGATGCCCCACGCATCCTCGCCACCAACGGTCGGATCCATGCCGCTATGACACAGGTGATCGAGCCCCTGTTACCCTTGTAGCGCCTGCCAGAGGAAGCGGACCCCATGGGCGTTGCGGTCGGGATCGACCTAGGTACGTCGAACTCGTGCGTCGCCGTTGTTCGCAACGGTGAACCGGTGGTTCTGGCTGACGCCAGGGGACGCCGAACCCAGCCCTCGGTTGTCGCCTATGGCCACGGCGGCAAGGTCGTGGTGGGACATCGCGCCAGGCGAAACCTGATCTATGCGCCGCAGAACACGATCGCGTCGGCGAAGCGCCTGATCGGGCGGCGGTTCCTCAGCGACACGGTCCGTCGCATCATGGGCCACACCGCCTACGAGATCGTCGAGGGGCCCAACGGCGACGCGCGGGTGCGCGTGATGGGCAAGGTCCTCGCTCTACCGGAGGTCAGCGCCCAGGTCTTGCGCCACATGAAGGAGCTGGCGGAGGAGTCCCTCGGCGAAGAGGTGGATCGCGCCGTCATCACCGTCCCGGCCTACTTCAACGACCACCAGCGCCAGGCGACGAAGGACGCCGCGACGGTCGCCGGGCTCGAGTGCCTTCGCATCATCAACGAGCCCACGGCGGCAGCGCTCGCCTACGGCTTCAAGCAGGGAAAGCGCCAGCACATCGCCATCTACGACCTCGGCGGCGGGACCTTCGACGTGTCTCTGCTGCGCCTGGACGACGACATCTTCGAGGTCGTCGCCACCTCTGGCGACACCTTCCTCGGCGGCGACGACTTCGACTACTCCGCCGCGGATCACCTCGCCGAGCTGTTCCGCGATCAGCACGGCATGGACATCTCCTCCCTGCGCACACCGCGGATGAAGCTCCGGGACGCCGCCGAGCGCGCCAAGATCGCCCTGACCACCGCAGAGGAGGTCGAGGTCCGCGTGCCCTCCCTCGCCCGCTCACCCGCTGGCGAGGACCTCGGCCTGCACGCCGTGCTCACGCGCGAGGAGTATGGCCGCATCGTCGCCCCTCTCATCCAGCGCACCTTCCTCATCTGCGACGACGCCCTGTCGCTGGCCAAGATGTCGAACGCCCACATCGACCACGTCCTGATGGTGGGGGGCATGAGCCGCATCCCGCTGATCCGCCACTCGGTCGGCGAGTACTTCCAGAAGACGCCCTACACGGACATCAACCCGGACGAGCTCGTCGCGATCGGGGCCTCTATCCAGGCCCACAACCTGACCAGCGACAGCGACGAGGGCGGGGCCGTCCTCGTCGACGTGACCCCTCAGAGCCTCGGGGTGAAGACCGTCGGCGGCTTCTGCGAGGTGCTCATCCCCCGAAACACGCCGATTCCGACGGACGCCTCGAAGATCTTCCACACGGCGCACGACTACCAGACCGAGGTCCGCGTGGGCGTCTACCAGGGCGAGAGCCGCATGGCGGCCGACAACGAGCTCCTCGGCCAGTTCGTCCTCGACAACCTGCGCTCGGCGCCGCGCGGCGAGGTCCGCGTCCGTATCAGCTTCGAGCTGGACGAGGACGGCATCGTCCACGTCGTCGCAGAGGACATCGAGACCGGCTCGGCGAAGGACATCCGCATCGAGGCCAGCTCGGGCCTGACCGACGAAGAGGTCCAAACGATGCGCTTCGATCAGCTGGGGTTCTAGCCCATACTGTGTGTTCCCATGGGGGAACGGAGGCCGCCGTGGTCGACAAGCGGATGCGCGCGACGATCGAGATCGACACCATCTACGAGATCCTCGACGAGCTCGACTACTACCAGCTGCTCGGTGTGACGCAGGAGTCTCAGCAGTCCGAGATCGAGCCCGGCTTCCGAGACCAGTCTCGCCTCCTCCACCCCGATCGGATCAAGAAACAGGGTGACAAGGAGCTCTCGCGCAAGGCCACGGCCATCTACCGCGCAGTGAACGAGGCCTACCGGACCCTCCGCGACCCGGAGTCCCGTGTCGCCTACGACTGCGAGCTCGCCGCGGGCAACCTACGGCTCTCCGACGGAGGCAGGGCCGATGCCGCCGCCGCCAGCGACGCCTCGAACGACCCCTCGACCGCCGCCCGCACCGAGAAGGGTGCGAAGTACTGGCGCATGGCGCTCCAGAACTGGCGGGACGAGGACTACAAGGGCTGCGTGCTGAACATCCGCTTCGCCCTGAACTTCGAGAAGGACAACGACACCTTCAAGGACTGGCTCGACAAGGCCGAGAAGGCCGCCAAGGCGAAGGACGCCAAGACCGAGAAGAACCCCTACAAGCTGCGCTTCTACTGAGTTCCTCTATCTACTGACTGGTTTTTCCGACACCAGGTGAAGGACCGGGGCAGTGATCTCGTTGGCGAATCCCTCTTCGAGGATGCTCGTCTCCAGCTGTTTCTCGAGCTCGATGATGGCCCGATTTGCCGCCCTGAGTTGGAAGCGCAGCTCATCGACCTCCTCACGCAGGCGCAGCATCTGATCCCGCTGAGCCTTGTCCCCACACGTATCGAGCGCGATCCTCAGCCGGTCCCGCTCGTCGGTCACCTGTGCCAGCAGGAGCTGGAAGTCCTGGTTCTCCGAGAGTGAGTGTTCGGCCCTGGGCACCAGCGACTTCACCTGGTGGCGCAGCTCGGCGACCTCCTTCAACACGATGGCGTGCCGACGCTGCGTGGAGCTCAGGGCCAGGGTGCGCACCTGGAGCGCGTGGTGAAGCCCCGAGATGCTGGTCCCGAGGTCCCTGCAGTCTTCGCCAGCGAGCGCCTTGAGCACGGCAGAGGCCCGTAAGCTGGCCCGCGCGAGATCACCGTTGAGGGTGCGAACCTGCCGCTGAAGCCGATCTACACGAATCTGCCAAGCCACGATCTCGCGGCGGAGCTTGACCTCCGAGTACCACCAGCCAACGATTAGAGGCAGCGCGACTGCAAGCGTGGTGCACACCACGACGACCCATGGAGCCATGACATATCCGCCAACTGGTCCCGTCGTCGGGAGATGTGTAAGGGAAGACGCCCACTTACATGGTGCCAGAGGTGTTGGCGTTTTCCAACACCTTTTTTAGGACTTTTCCTGGCGTCCGAGAGCGCTGAGGCTAGCCGATGACCTCGCCGTTGAACCACCAGGCACCGGGGATGTACCGATTCGCGTGGTCGCTCGCCCACTTTTGCCAAGCTCGGCGGTGCATCGCCTGGACGCGCCAGGGGCCGTCGCTGTCGAAAGGCATGTGGCAGCCGGTGGTGATCACAAGCTCGTCGTAGGCACCCCGGCGCACGAGGGGATCGTCGTCTCCGAGCTTCTCGGTCAAGAGCGCGGGGCACAGGAGCTCGCCGTAGCGGGTGCGAGCGCCCTCGGTGAAGCGCTGCATGTTCTGCTCCCACCACCGCTCCCAGCGTGCGTGCACGCCCGGTTCGTCGGGATCCTCGCGGTGACCGAGCAACAGCTCGAGGGCCCCACACGCAGTCGCCACGACCGAGCGGTCCCTGTGGCCTAGCGCTCCCAGCAGCCGCGGGACCGCTCGCACGTCGCCGATGTAGCCAAGGCCCTGGAGCGCCGCCCGAGCGCGGGGGCCCTCTCCCGCGGCGCTGCCCATCAGGAGCAGGAGATAGCTGGGTCCGCCATAGCGCCCGACGATCTCGCCAGGAGGCCTGCCCAGCTCGCGTCCGGAGCTGAGGGCCTGGCCGTGGAAGTCGACTCCTCGACGGTCGCCGAGCATCAAGAGCGCGACCGCGGCTTCCTCGGCGAGGTCAGCCACTTCGAGGACCTGCAGCAGGTCATCGATGGCCACTCGGTCACCGATACGCCCGAGGGCTACGACCGCTGCGCGCATCACGGAGACGCTCCGCCCTTGGCGGACCAACTCGACCAGTGGGGAGACCGCGGCATGCTCGCGCCGCCAGCCAAGGATCTCCGCGGCAGCCGCGACACCCTGAGGCTCCCCCGGCTCCTCGATGACCCCCAGCAGTCCATCTACGAGCGCAGCGTTCGGGCTCCGAGCGAGGGCTCCGCGCAGAGCGCGCTGTGGGAGATCCGGGAGGCGGGCCCCGAGCAGCTGACCCAGGAGAACCTCAGCGGCCTCGTAGCTGCGGTGGTAGGCGAGCAGGTCGACGGCCGCGACGTAGGCGGCCACGTTCGGATCCGTCGCGCGGCCCGAAGCCGCCTGGAGCTCCCGCGCTCCAGAGACGAGCTCCTTCGCGAGCGCGTGGACGACCTCCACCCCGGCTGCCGACACGGCGATCCGGTGGGACCCGAGGCGGCGCTCGGGACGATCAGCGTCGGCCCTGACCAGCGGCGGACGACCGCGCTGAGCTTCGTGGCGCTCCCTGGCGTACACAGCGGCACAGGCGAGGTGCCAGTCGAGACTCCGACCGGGCTCACCTGTGAGCGCGTCAGTCGCGCCGATGCCAGCAACCAGCTGGATGCTGGGGTCCGAGAACAGCTCTCGTGCGATCAGGAGTGCGTCACGACGGGCTCGGCCGTCTGTCGCCCGGGCGATGCGGAGGCGCGCCCAGGCCTCGCGAACGGGCAGACCGAGACTGCGGTAACCGTCTGCAGCGTGGGTGTACGCCTCGATGGCATCCGCCGCGTTGCCGGTAGCGCGGGCGATGTCCCCCATACGCAGGCGCGCTCTGAGCGCGAGCTCCGGGTCGCGGGCCTCCCCAGCTCGAGCGGCGGCGGCCGCATAGGCGCGGGCCGCTTCTTCCAGGTCCCCGCCCAGCCGGGCCACGTCGCCCAGACCGATGCAGACCGCTCCCTGAAGGGAGGGATCACCGCTGAGCACCGCCAGCTCGTCGGCGGCGTGGAAGGCCACCGCGGCCGCTTCCAGTCTCTGGTGCAGGATGTGGCGCTCGCCGACGAGGAGCTGGACCCGGGCGCGGTCACCGGAGCTGGTCACCCCTGCAGCGTCTCGGAGGACGTCCTCCGCCCAGGGCTCCTGGCGAGCGACCACGATCGCCGCCAGCTCCAGACTGGCGCGGGCGTGGAGCTCCGGACGACGAAGGAGCGGCCGGAGGTGGACCTCGGCCTCGTCGTGCATGCCCAGCTCCCGCTCGAGTCGGACCAGCTGAAGGACGAGCTCGGGCAGCAGACGCCTCGTGGCGAAGGCCCGGCCCCGCTCCAGCGCCTGGATGAGGATGTTCCGAGCCTCGCGCCGCGCACCCCGCGCGAGGGCGGCTCGGGCCTGGGCGCGCACCGCGGCCTCGTAGACCGCGAGCCCGCCCTCGGAGCGAACGTCCGTGACACGCTCACCGACGAAGCTCTCCAGCTCCGCCTGCCAGGCGGGATCGACCTTGTCGAAGAGCCCCTCCAGGGTGCGGAGGGCTTCTGCGTCGAGCGCGGCCGCGCCGGGGAATGGGAGCGGCAACCGCGTCCCGCGGAGCGCCTTGAGCAGCGCGAAGCGCCCCTGGCCCCTGTCACGCTCCGCGAGGTGCATCTCACCCAGGCGCTGCCAGGCTCGGATGAGGCCAGGATCGAAGGTGCTGGCTCGCCGGAAGCGCTCGCTGGCGATGGCCGCGTCGCCCCCTTCGAGCGCCAACTCTCCCAGCGCCAGCAAGAGGTGCCCCCCGTCCGGATCACACTCTCGACGGACCTGAAGCTCCGGCTCGCCCGGGGCGATGTCCTCGTCGATGATTCGGATCGTGGCCTTGAGCCACCGATCGTAGCGATCGTGGTGGGCAACGAGCCGCCCGTCGACGACCTCGCCGAAGACGAAGGTGCCCTGCCCATCAGGGGCATAGGCCCACTGACGGCGGCCTGGCAGATCCGCGAAGGCGACCAGGTTGGGGAGCTCCTCGCCGGGGGGCGCGAGCTCGGAGGTGCCGCGAAGGCGCAGCGCCCCCCGGAACAGGGAGGCACCGTTCCAGCGCCGGAGGAAGCCGGAGAGCGTCAGGGGCAAGCGATGGCCCAGGTGGCGTTCGGCCGCTCGCACGGCGTCCTCTGAGGCCCCGGGGCTCAACGCGTGGACATCTCGGCGGTAGCGGTCCACCAGACGGATGAGGGCGTGGAAGGGATCGACGGCGGGGTCGATTTCGGGCACCGGAACAGCACTGGACACGTCAAGAGACATGCTTTGAGCATACCGCAGCGGGGCGCTCAGATCCCGGGAAAACAACAGCGTTTTTTCCGATCAGGTCGCCGGGCGCACAACCAGGTTCACGAGTCGACCCGGCACGACGATCTCCTTGACGATGGTCATGCCATCGAGGTGCCTGGCGACGTTCTCGACGGCCTTTGCTGCCGCCAGGATGTCCCCTCTGTCGGCGTCCTTCGCCACCTCGATCTGACCGCGCCGCTTGCCCTGGACCTGCACGGTGATGGTCACCGTGTCATCGACGAGCGCGGCGGGATCGAAGCGAGGCCAGGGCTCGTAGGCCAGCGACGTGGAGTGGCCCAGGCGCTGCCAGAGCTCCTCGGCCAGGTGCGGCGCGTAGGGCGCCAGGATCTGGACGAAGCTCTCCATGGTGGACCGCGGCAGCTGCTTGCGGGCGGTCGCCACCTTGACGAACTCCATCATGCGGCTGATCGGCGTGTTGAAGCGCAAGGTCTCGACGCCGTCGGTGACCGACTTGATCGCGACGTGCATCGAGCGATTGAGCTCCCGGTCTGCGGCGTGATCACCGATCGCCGGGTTGAGCTCGCCCTCGCCGGTCACGAACAGGCGCCAGGTCCGAGCGAGGAAGCGGTAGACACCCTCGACGCCGGAGGCCTGCCAGGGCTTCACCTGCTCGAGCGGCCCCATGAACATCTCGTAGAGCCGCAGCGCGTCCGCGCCATACCGGTCCACGACGTCGTTTGGGTTCGTGACGTTGAACCTCGACTTCGACATCTTCTCGATCTGCGTGTCGACCGGGGTGCCGTCCTTGGCGAACCAGGCGCCGTCTCGCTCTTCGCAGTCGTGGGGGTAGTAGTACTTCCCCGCGGCGTCCCGGTAGCTGAAGGCCAGGATCATCCCCTGGTTGAAGAGCTTGGCGAAGGGCTCCTTGGTGTGGACCAGGCCACAGTCGTAGAGCACCTTGTGCCAGAACCGGGCGTACAGCAGGTGCAGCACCGCGTGCTCGACGCCGCCGATGTAGAGGTCGACAGGGCCCCAGTAGTCCTCTGCCTCTGGGCTGAAGGCCGCCTGGTCGTTTCGGGCGTCCATGTAGCGCAGGTAGTACCAGCAGCTGCCAGCCCACTGCGGCATCGTGTTCGTCTCGCGGCGAAGGCCCTCCGGAGTGATCAGCCAGTCCTCGGCGCGAGCCAGCGGCGGCTGGCCGTCAGCGGTCGGCTTGTAGGCGTCGACGTGCGGCAGCGTCACAGGCAGCTGCTCGGCGGCGACCGGCTCGTAGGTGCCGTCGTCCCGGTGCACGATGGGGAAGGGCTCGCCCCAGTAGCGCTGGCGTGAGAACAGCCAGTCCCGCAGCTTGTACTGGACCTTTCCGACACCCAGGCCGTTGTCCTCGAGCCACGCGATGATGGCGTCCTTGAACTCGCCGGTGCTCATGCCGTCGAAGTCCCCGGAGTTCACCGCCGTGCCCTCGCCAGGCCAGGCGGCCTCCTGGATGTCGTGACCGTCGGGGGTGGTGTAGACCGGAACGATGTCGAGGCCGAACTTCCTGGCGAAGGCGTGGTCGCGCTCGTCGTGGGCAGGCACGGCCATGATGGCGCCCGTGCCGTAGGTGATCAGCACGTAGTCAGCGACCCAGATGGGCACCTTCGCGCCGTTGACCGGGTTGAGGGCAAAGGCCCCCGTGAAGATGCCGGTCTTCTCCTTCTCTGCGGCAACCTGGCGCTCGCGGTCCGAGCGGTTCCTGGCCACGCGCACATAGGCGTCGACGGCATCCTTGCGGTCCGCAGAGGTCACGCGCTCGACCAGCGGATGCTCCGGCGCGAGCACGCAGTAGGTCGCACCGAACAGGGTGTCGGGGCGGGTCGTGAAGACCGTGAAGTCGTCTCCGGTGCCGTCGATCCGGAACTGGACGTCTGCGCCTTCGCTGCGGCCGATCCACTGCCGCTGCATCTCCTTGACGTGCTCGGGCCAGTCCACCTCGTCGAGGTCGTCGAGGAGCCTCTGGGCGTAGGCGGTGATCTTGAGCATCCACTGCTTCATGTTGCGGCGCTCGACCGGATCCCCCGTCTCGACGTACTTGCCGTCCTGGACCTCCTCGTTGGACAGCACGGTGCCCTGGGCCGGACACCAGTTCACCGGCACCTCGGCCAGGTACGCAAGGTCCTGTTCGTAGAGCTTCAGGAAGATCCACTGGGTCCAGCGGTAGTAGTCAGGCTCGGAGGTGTTGATCTCGCGGCCCCAGTCGTAGCTGAAGCCCAGCCGCTGGAGCTGCTGCTTGAAGTTGGCGACGTTCTCTCGCGTGATCTCGGCGGGATGCCTGCCCGTCCTCACGGCGTGGCGCTCCGCCGGCAGTCCGAAGGCGTCCCAGCCCATCGGATGCAGCACGTTGAAGCCGTTCTTGCGCTTGTAGCGGGCGACGATGTCCAGCGCAGTGTACGACTCGGGATGGCCGACGTGGAGGCCCGCGCCGCTCGGGTAGGGGAACATGCCGAGCGCGTAGAACTTGGGCACGGACGGGTCGACGTCCGGGGTCCGGAAGGTATCGTGGTCCTCCCAATACTCCTGCCACTTCGGCTCGATGACGGCGGGGTCGTAGCGCACGCTGGCTCCCTCTCGACGGGCCCCATGGATAACCACTCTCATGCCCCTGGGAACCCTGTTGGCAGCGCTCGCGTGCACAGCGTCATCGACGGGTGGTTGCGGCATCGAGACGACCATCGAGGACTGGGTCCCCGATTGCGCTGCCGTTCTGGTGTTCTTCGAGGAGGAGACCCGCTTCGAGCTCGACGACATCCTCGAGGGCTACCTGCCCGCAGACGCCGAAGACGGGGTCTACGGAGGCCAGTCAGGCAACTCGGCCACGCTCTTGTTCGACGGCGAGCTCGCCACCGCGCGCGTGTCGACCCTGACGCTCGGGGATGACGGAGAGACCGTGCGCGTACGAGCGGACTTCCCGACCGGGACCGTGGACGGCGTGGTGTTCCCGCTGGTGGACCGGGATCCCTGATGGGCGCCGAGCTCGAGTGCCCTCAGCGCCGCGCCGCGACCACCTCCGGCTCGGGACGGAACGAGTCCGCGATGCGGCGCAGGTCCCCGTCGACCTCTTCGAGCTCCGCGTCGGTCCATGGGAGCACTGCTGTCGTGGCGACCCAGAGGCCTACCAGCGCAGAGCTGGCCGCAATGGTGAAGAGCAGGTCCATCGTCAGCATGTCGAACATCTCCGCGTGCTCCTTGATCCCGATGAGGGTCTGAACAGTTGTTCAGGTTATACTGAACGTGAGTTCAGATGTCCAGTTCTCTGTCCACCGATAAGGTGGCATCTCGATCGACCAAAAACTGTCCGGCCCAAGACGATGTACCTCAACAAGGCCCAGAAACTCGTTCGGATGGTGGAGCTCATGACGCGACGTGGTGGCGTGCGCGCGTCGGAGCTCAAGAACCGCTTCGACATCGATGGCCGAACGCTCCGGCGCTACCTCGCCGATCTCAAGGGGATGAACCTCCCGATCAACGATGACGGGGCTGGTGACGAGCGGACGATCTCCCTCGACGCGGAGTACCGCCGCAGCGGTGTCCAGCTCACCCTGCCAGAGGTCCTGTCCCTCCACTTCGGGCGCAAGCTCTTCACCTTCCTCGACGGCACCCAGTTCGCCCAGGATCTGGAGGACGCCATCGAGCGTCTCGAACCCGCGATCCCTCGCGCCCACGCCGAGCTTGTCCAGGACCTCGATCGCAAGTTCATGGCCGTCCCGGAGCACGCCAAGGACTACGCCGAGCAGGGCGAGCTCATCGACGAGATCATCTCGGCGCTCATCTACGACAACGCCGGAAGGGCCGAGTACACCAAGCCGACCGGCGCCTCGAAGGAGTACCACCTCGAGCCGCTCACGCTGGCGACCTATCGGCAAGGGCTCTACCTCTTCGCCCGAGACCGCCGGGACGGAAAGGTGAAGTCCTTCGCCGTCGAGCGCTTCGTCAGCTTCTCGCGCCTGCGCATGGAGAAGTTCCGCCCGCCGATGAACTACAAGCCCGAAGAGCAGCTGCGAGGCGCCTTCGGGATCATCAGCGCCGAACCGCAGGCGGTCGTCACGGTCTTCGACGTGGAGGTCGCCCACTACGTCCGAGAGCGCCACTGGCACCCGACCCAGGAGATCGTCGAGCTCGCCGACGGGCGCTTGCGCGTGAGCTTCGACGTCGGCGTCACCCACGAGCTCGTCACCTGGGTCCTCGGCTTCGGCGGACAGGTCGTGGTCGAGTCGCCCCCGAACCTCGTCCGACGCGTGCGCGAAGCCCACGAGCAGGCGCTGGCCCGCCTGGCGTGATCCCGAACCTGGCGAACGCCTGGCCGATCACCTCTGACGCCGCGGACCCCTGGGCCGCCGAGGAGTGGCTCGACGAGCTCGGCAGCCACGCCAACCACCTCCTGCTCGGAGGCACGCTGAGCGCAGCAGAGCACGACGACCTCGACGCCCGCTTCCTCGATCTGTGGCGTGAGGTCATCCGGGGAAACGCCTCCAGGGACCAGCTCGATCCCCTCGTCGAGGTGCTGCACATCCCGACGCTTCGGACCCACGATCGGCGACCACCACAGCGCGCCCCGTTCCCCGTGACAGACGTGCTCCTGGCCGACATCGTCGAGGACACCCTCCCAGACATCGGCCTCGTCGCACCGGATCGCATGCTCGGACCCTGGGCCGACGAGCCCATCGACCGGGATCTGGCGAGGAGTGCGGCGATCCACTTCTGCTGGATCTCGCTCTTGGACTTCGAGGGCACACCCTGCGACAGGTGGGCGAAGAACGCCCCCAAGCCGGACATCCCGACCCGCAAGGCGGTGCGCGCCGTGGCAAAGGCCCCACCGATGCTGTGGACACCGGACTGGAAGCCGCTGTTGCCGCTGCTCCCCCACTTCGTTCCGGACGGACCGGTCGACGGAGAGATCGTGCCGCTCGGAGACCGCACCGAGGCAATCCTCGCGCGGGTGACACCCACTCGGGAGGGCTGGCGCTGCAACGGCGCCATAGGACTCCCGGCGATCCCCCCACTGAGCCGGCTCCTCCGCCGGCTCGATCTGGAGCTCACCCGCTGCCGTCGCCACGAGCGCCGAATGACCTGGGAGGTCTTCCTGCGCCTCCGGCCCGAGGTACTGTATCGGACGAGCATGACGTGGTGCTGGATGGAGGTCGCGTGACGTTGGCGCTGCTCTTCGCCTGCGCGAAGGGCTCCCTGGAGATCACACCGAACCCGCTGTCCTGGGGCGAGGTCGACTTTCACGCGGGCGAAAACTGCGAGGACGACGAGGGCGGCTGCAGCCCCCTGGATGTCGTGCTGCGCAATGCGGGCGACGCAGATCTGGAGCTCACCTCGGCCCAGGGCTACGACAGCACCTACCTCTGCATCGACGGCTACGCGGCGGATGCGCCGATGGAGCTCGGCGACCTGCCCCCAGGAGCCAGCTCGATCCTCACGATCTCCGTCTGCGGGTACCAGCCTGGTGAGCTCACGTCAGAGGTCTCGGGGAGCATCGTCTTCGAGCTCGAGACGGGCGATGAGTCCCTCGACTGGAGCTTCACCCCGATTCGCAACATCGACGGGGACGACACGGGAACCTGATGGCCGTTCTCCTGCTCGTCGAGGACCACGACCTCAACCGCGACATGCTCTCCCGCCGCCTGACTCGCCGAGGCTACGAGGTGCTGATCGCCGTCGATGGCCAGCAGGGGCTGGAGATGGTCCACGCCCACCACCCCGACCTCGTGCTCATGGACATGCACCTCCCGCGCCTCGATGGCTGGGAGGCCACACGGCGGATCCGATCCGATCCGCGAGTCGCTCACATCCCCGTGCTGGCGCTGACTGCTGACGCGATGTCCGGTGACCGCGAGAAGGCCCTGGCAGCTGGCTGTGACGACTACGACACCAAGCCGATCATGTTGGAGCGCCTGCTGGAGAAGATCGAGCGCCTGCTCAGCGGATCTCACCGCCCTCCGGCGCGTTAGTCCCGCCTCTTCCGCCGTCCCGGGAGTCCGGAATGAACGCGCTGTTTGCGCTCCTGCTGTGCCTGATGTCCCCTGCGATCGCGGAGGAACCGACCGACCCCTACGCCCACATCGAGGACTACCGCGTCCTGGAGCGCATGGCCTCGGACGAAACAGACGAGACAGAGAAGCGAGCGCTCATCGAGGCGGCGCTCGACCGCATGGAGCTCAAGAAGTACCTCGGCTACCGCGCCGGGCTGCGGGAGGCCCTGGTGCTCGAGCGCCTGGGCCAGGACGAGGCTGCCGCGGCCGAGTACCGCGCCTCCTTCGACGACGACGTGCTCCGCACGGTGCAGGTGCTGCGAATCGTCTCCATCCACCCCGATCGGAACGCCCTCGTCGACGAGGCCTATGCCTACGTCGAGGCCCTCGTCGCCAAGGCCACCGCTGGAGAGGACGCGGCGATCTACACGACCTCGAAGGGCAAGAAGCGCATGCTGACGCCGATGACCCAGGACGAGGTCTTCGAGCAGATCCGTGCGGGGAAGTCGGTCAAGTACTGCTACGTCGAGGCCCTGGACTTCAACGCCCTGGAGGACGAGGTCCTCGCGACCCAGGACGTGGTGCTCAACCGCTGCGTCATCGGCTCGATCACGGCCCAGACCAAGCACTTCAAGAAGCTGGCGATCAAGGCCTTCGTCCTCGGCGACGTCAAGCTCGGCAAGCAGTGGACCGGAGCGAAGAACAAGTCCTCTGTCATCCGATCCTCCACCTTCGAGGTCATCAGCTTCCGCGACAGCGCGATCCGCGGCGAGGCGAACTTCGCTGCCATCGAGACCGGAGAGAAGACCGCAGGCTGGCAGATGGTCGTCTTCGACGGACCGGTGGACTTCAAGGGAGCGGAGATCCTGGGTCCCTTCGACCTGCGCTTCGCTGCCTTCCGCGGGGGAGCCAACTTCAAGGACGCCCGCTTCTCAGAGGCCGTCTACTTCGGCGGCACCCGCTACGCAGGAGACGTGATCTTCACCGGCGTGACCAGCGCCCGCTTCGTCTACTTCAACAGCGCGACCTTCGAGGGCAGCGCGGCCTTCAACAGCTGCGAGCTGCTCAAGGGGGCCACCTTCGAAGACAGCCGCTTCGTGGGCCCGGTCAGCCTGGAGACCAGCACCTTCGAGGGCCGCCTGAACATGAGCCGCGTGGTCTTCGAGGACACGCTGTCCGTCAAAGAGGTCCACAGCGAAGGCCTCGACATGGTCGGCACGGTCTTCAAGGAAAACGCCAGCTTCGTCGACGCTCGCTTCGACGGCAAGGTGCGCTTCTCCCTCGACGACGTCACCCGCGCGATGCACCTCGAGGACACCAAGCCGCTGTTGGCGCTCTACCGCGACTACCAGGGCGACGAGGACGCCGACGAGCCGCTCACGACGACCTCCAGCTACGGCGTGGAGACCGTCAACGACCTCATCGCGCGGGTCGAGAAGGGCATCAGCTTCGCGAACACCACCTTCACCGGGTACGCCGTCTTCGAGCGCGTGGTCTTCGGGACGGAGGGCGAAGAACACCTCGCGCAGTTCTACAACACCCAGTTCCTGGGCGAGTCCCACTTCGAGCGCACGACCTGGTACTCGGCCGCCGACTTCACCACCATCTTCGGGAACGAGATCGCCTTCAACGAGGCCGAGTTCCACGACACCCTCATCCTCGACGATGCGAACGTGCCAGGCCGCATCACCCTCACGGACTCGACCTTCGTCGGGGACGCGGACTGGAGCTGGTACGCCGCAGAGGTGCGCGCTCTACAGGTCTACCCGGCCCAGGTCGACGGCCCCGACGGCCACCGCCTCTTCTACGAGAAGTGCGCCACCGACAAGGAGGGCTGGACAGAGGACATCCGCATCAGCCGGCTGACCCGCGGCCGGGACATGACCGAAGAGGAGATCCGCGCGGCCTGCTACGACGCCCTCATCGACGAGTTCGTCGGGCTGAAGGACAGCTTCGGGGCTCGCGCCATGATCAACGCAGAGGACGACGCCTACTGGTGGACCCGCCACCACGAGACGATGGCGCGCATGCGCTTCGGCGGGGCCACGGACAAGGTGGTCTCCATCCTGAACATCGGGCTCTTCGAGTGGTGCTTCGGCTGGGGCGTCCAGCTGGGCAACCTCTTCTTCTGCACGGTGTTCGTGACGGCGGTCTTCGCCCTGATCTACCGCCGCTGGTGCCCCGACACGATGCTGATGTACCACGGCACAGAGCTACCGATCCGAGAGGTCAGCTTCGTCGGGCTCTTCTTCGTGAGCTTCCAGTCGCTGCTCGCGATCAACACCGGCTGGGACTTCGGCGAGGACGACCACCGCTTCCGCTACCTGAACTCGGTCGAGACCCTGATCGGCTTCATCATCCTGACCTTCTTCGTCGGCGCCTATACGCGCATGATCCTGTCCTGAACGAAAACAGCCGAGGTGAGGGCCTCGGCTGCTTCGATCATTGGACAACGGCCGTGCTGAGTAGCACGGCTACTCGTCGTCCATCTCCGCTTCCATGTTGCCGGAGCTGTCGCGCTTGGCCTTTCCGCCCTTCTTGGCGGGCTCTTCTTCGGCCTCGGCGGCCTTGGCGGCCTCTTCGCACTTGGTCTTCTCGTCGCCCTCGAGCGTCGAGCAGTCGGTCTCGGCCGGAGCTTCGGCCGGAGCTTCGGCCGGAGCTTCGGCCTCGGTCTCGGCCGCGGCCGCCTCCTCTGCCGGGGCCTCGTCGGCGGGCGGGTCTCCGGCCCAGGCGATGCCGGTGGCTGCGAGGGCCAGGGTGATGAAAGCTGCGCGCATGGTTTCCTTCCTTTGCAGGGATTCAGCGGCCATTTCGACCATCTGGACGGGAAGTGATCCGGACGAGCCGGAAACGGCGGGAGCGTGTCACATGCATCACCGGCCTGTCAACTCCGACCTCCGTGGGCGACCGACGGTTCGGGAACAACTGTCATTCCGCGGGTGTCCAGCACCTCGACGTGACCAGCAATCCAACTTATCGGCGACGCCGACCGAGGGTCCGGTACATGAAGCTCCTGCGAATCGTCCCCGCCATGCTCCTCTGCGCCGCCGCAGCATGGAGCACCAGCGCCCACGCCAAATGCGAGGGCCAGGTGGCTCGCGCCAAGAAGGCGAAAGGTCCTGCGACCGCCGCGGCCTTCGAGAAGCTCGCCGCCTGCGACACCACCGAAGCGAAGCGGAACTTCACCGCCGTCATGCAGAACGCTGGTGACAGCGACTCGCTGATCGCCTTGTCGATGGTGGCCATCGACCACGAGATCTGGAACCCCGTGTGGGAGATGATGGGCAAGATCCCGGACTACGACGCCCGCGATGTCGTCGCCGAGGGCATCGGCCAGCACTGCGCCGACAACGAGCAGGTCGTGAAGTTCCTCCAGGGTGCGTACTTCGGCCTCCGGGACATCGACTTCCAGCAGTGGGACGACGCGCTGGTCACCTGCCAGGCGGAGAGCTTCGACGCCTGGCTCGTCCAGACGGTTGAGAACCCCCCGGCGAAGCAGTACGACGAGAAGTGGGCCAAGGTGGCCGAGATCTATGTCGCCCGCCTCGGCGCAGACGCGCTGCCGAGCCTCGCGGTCGGTGCCCAGAATGCAGCCGAGAACGACGGGCCCTTCGAGGCCGTGCTCGCCCTGATGGACTCGGCGGTCGCGCCCTCGCTGGGCGAGGAGATGGCCCCGGAGCACCAGCAGGCGCTCGAGGACGCCCTGGTCACGATGGCAAAGGGCCTCCCCGCCAACCAGGCCCGCTCGATCGCCGATCGCCTCGCGAACGCAGGCTCAGAGGGCGCCGCCGCATCGCTCCTGCCCGCCATCTACCCCGACAGGGTCGGCTCGGACGGCAGCTTCACCTACGGCGCCGTCAGCATCGAGCTGGCCGACTGCAAGGGTGTGCAGAGCGCCAGCCTCCACGCCACAGAGATCAGCGAGCCGGGCAATCGCTACATCCTTCAGGACGACATCCTGGAGCCGATGCGGGCCTTCAAGCCCAAGCTCTCCAAGTGCACGACCGAGGGTGATTGGTTGGTGCTCGCCACCGCCGAACCCATGGGGGGCAAGGGCGACCTCGACGACTTCACCGCCGGCATCGAAGCCCAGTACATAGAGAAGGGCTACGAGGTGAAGATCAAGGAAGAGAAGACAGTCGTCCTGGATTGAAGCCGCAGACAAGACATGCCCGTCTACTCCGTCCTCTTCGTCTGTCTCGGCAACATCTGCCGATCCCCGCTGGCCGACGCGGTCCTCCGCCACAAGGTGGCGGCTGCAGGTCTCTCGGACCGCATCGCGGTGGACTCCTGCGGCACGTCCAGCTACCACGAGGGCGAGCCTCCGAACCCCATGAGCGCGCGCGTCGCCCGGCGTCATGGCATCGACATGAGCACGCTGAGGAGCCGCCAGCTCAGACGCGCGGACCTTCACGAGACCGACCTCCTCGTCGCCATGGACGCCAGCAACAAGCGGGGCATCGAGCGCCTCGGGACCGGACGGGTCGTGATGATGAGGGACTACGACCCCTCCGGCTCGGGGGACGTGCCCGACCCCTGGGGCGGCGGAGCGCGGGGCTTCGACCTCGTCTACGAGATCATCGACCGCAGCTGCGAGGTCCTACTCCGCGAGATCCGGGACGAACTCGGCGTCTGAGAGCGCTCCGTAGCACCTGGCACAGCGCTTGCTACGTAAAACAGCGAATCCTCCCGCTGTCCTCCCGTCCGCTGCCGCACTTGGAGAGAATCATGGCCCGCACGCTCACCATCAAGAACACCGAAGAGCCAGCAACCTCGCGCCTCTTCAACGTCTTCCTGCTCGTGGCGCTGGGCTGGCTGGTGCTGGGAATGGTCTTCGCCGGAGTCAGCGCCGGCGACGCCGGCGCGACGGAAGCGACCCCGGTTATCGACATCGAGTAGATGCGTATCTACTGATCCGGTATTCCGAAGAGCCAGCCTCCCTCAGCGCGGGTCGGTTCGCCGAGCCGAACCGTGAGCGCATCGACGACAGCCTCGGCCTCGTAGCAGTGGGCCTCCACGACGAGCACCTGGTCCAGACCGTCGAGGTCCAGGACATCCGGGAGAGCGCCATCGAAGCAAGCGGCGTCCAGCGCCCGGATCGAAGGGCGCTGCAGGAGCGCGTCGGGGCCTTCGTGGTTCTCGGCGACCGGCTGGCCGTGGGAGAGCTGGTAGAGGTTCGATCTGCGAGGGATCTCCTCACCGAAGTCGACCCGTCGGTTGTCGAAGGGGAGTTCGAGCAGCACTCCGTCGACGTGCTCGTAGATGGCGGGAGGACTCGGGTCGGTGAGCTGCCGTGGAAAAGCCGTCTGTGAGAACAGGAGGCTGTCCGCGACCAGCAGCAGGGGGGCCAACCACCACCGTGGCAGACGCTCGGCGCCGAAGCCCGCTGCCACCGCTAGGAAGATCGCCGCTGGCCCGGCGGCCCGGTGCCAGTGGGAGAGACCGTCGATCGGGATGAACTTCGCGGGCATCGGCGCGAGCACCTCGCCGGCGACGCTCAGGTGGTGACCGAGCGCGAGGATCCACAGCGGCAGGGCAAAGAGCAGCAGGCCCCGGCGGCGCCCCAAGAGCGCGAGGCCCAGCGCGACGAGACCCAGGTAGACCGCCTTGGAGGGCTCGACACGCTCCAGCGCCGGTAGCACCAGGTTCGCGAGATCCGTGCCGAAGACCGGCAGCTCGCGCCAGTGCGGACGGAACTCGGGGGGATGGGGCGATGCGTGGATGAAGCGCTCGGCCCACAGGGAGCTGTCGTGCGTCAGCGCGCGGGGGAGGACCAGCGCCAGGGCGATCGCCCCCTGAGCCAGGACACCGAGGGGCCGCCGAGAGCGCCACAGCACCCACGCGGCGAGCGGGCCCTCGACGACGAGGCCGAACAAAGCGTGGTACCAGCCCGAGAGCGCGAAGGCGGCCAGGCACAGGCCGGAGGCGAGCCACCAGCGATGTCGTCCGGTGTCTCCCCAGCGGACCAGCGCGGCGGCGTGCAGCCCCAACCAGCCGATGGGCAGCGCCTCGCTCAGACCCATGTCGACGAGGCCGAGCAGGACCGGAGCGGACATCGCCGCGACGCCGGCGGCGCAGGCGCCCGCCTCCGTGGCCTTCAAGGCCCTAGCGAGCGCCCAGGCCCCGGCGAAGGCCAACACGAGGTTGAAGTAGACGACCCCTTGCAGACCGAAGACGGCGACCGGCAGGTTCACCGGGTCCATCAGCGGGATGGCGATGCCTTCCGGCCAGTTGACGACGGGGCCGTCCTGGAAGGCGCGCCAGAACATCCAGGCGTGGTTGGTCCCCTCCCCCAACGGGTGGCTGGGCAGGTGGCTCGGGCGCAACGGCCAGGGCCACAGCAACAAGAGCGGGAGCCCGAGCGCCACGCTGGCTGTCCAGGCTCGCTTCATGCCCAACGATGGCACGATGGCGACTGTGAAGTCCGCTGCCCAGCTCGAACGCATCCTCGTGGTCGACGATGACCCGGAGGGGGCGCGCCAGGCCCGCACCGCGCTGCTCGACGAAGAGCGCGAGGTCCGCATCGCGCACTCGGCGCGAGAAGCCCTGACCCTGGTCCATGACGAGGACTTCGACCTCATCGTGCTCACCCTGGAGGTCCGTGACCTCGAGGGCCCGCGCATCCTCGATGTCTTCAGCGAGCGCGCCGCCGGGGTCCCGTTGGTCGCCCTGACCCGCTCACCCAGCATCCCGGGCGCCGTGGACGCCGTGCGCCGCGGCGCGACGGACTACCTCGCCAAGCCGGTTCACCGGCGAGGGTTGATCGAGGCGGCGCGCACAGCCTTGGACACGGCAAAGACCTCGCGGGAGCTCCAGGCAGCCCGAGAGCGGGTGCAGGATCGCTACGGCTTCAGCCACCTGCTGACCCGCAGCCCGAAGATGCTGCAGGTCTTCGACCAGGTGCGGGCCGTGGCCGGAACCGACGCGACCGTGTTGATCCGAGGCGAGACCGGAACGGGAAAGGAGCTCATCAGTCGAGCCATCCACGAGCGCAGCAGGCGGCGGGAGAGACCCTTCATCAGCGTCAACTGTGGGGCCTTCACGGAGACCCTGCTCGAGAGCGAGCTCTTCGGCCACGAGAAGGGCTCATTCACCGGTGCCTCCGCCCGTCGCAGCGGTGTCTTCGAGATGGCGGACGGCGGCACGCTCTTCCTCGACGAGCTCGGAGAGACCTCGCTGTCGGTGCAGGTGAACCTCCTGCGGGTGCTCGACGAGATGTCCTTCCGTCGAGTCGGCGGCCACGACCTCGTGCGGGTCGATGTGCGCGTGCTCGCCGCGACGAACCTGGATCTCGAACACGCCGTCAGGCGCGGCGACTTCCGCGAAGACCTCTTCTACCGACTGGATGTGTTCCCCATCATCCTCCCGCCCCTGCGCGATCGCAGAGAGGACATCCCGCTGCTCATCCGCCACTTCCTCGACGACGCCTCCCAGGAGTACGGTCTCCAGCCGCCCCAGATCGGCCCGGAGGCCATGGGAGCCGTCCTGGAGTACCAGTGGCCAGGAAACGTCCGGCAGCTCCGCGCCCTCTGCGAGCGCTGGCTCATCGCCCGGTCGGGTCAGCGCCTCGAGAAGGAGCACCTGCCATCCGAGATGCTCGGCAAGACCGCGGTGGGGCAGGCGGACCCGGAGCTGCGCATCGATGACCGCCTGCCGCTGACAGAGAACGTGAAGCGAGCCAGCGATCGCGTCGAGCGCGCCTATTTCCATGCGCTGTTGACCCGCCACGAAGGGCATCTCGGCAAGACCGCCGAGTCCGCGGGGATCACCAGGCGCACGCTCTATACGAAGATGAAGGCCCTGGACCTCGATCACGCGGACTACCGAAGCGGGCCGACGCCGGGACGGCCCAGGCGCTAACGCTAGCGGAGCTCGAAGCTGCAGCGCACCCGCTCCGCGCTCCCGACGCCGACGAGCCAGTCACCCTGCTCCTGCCAGCAGAGCTGCTTGTCCAGGCCGACCTTCAGCCTCTCCCAGCCTGGGCCTCGCTGCACTCGGAGTCCGGCGCAGCCCTGCTCCAGGATCTGCACCCGGCCACCCTCTGCGAGGACCTTGCGAGCACCCCAGGCGAGGGTCGCCCGGCGGTCGTCGACGCGGGCTGAGCTCAGCTCACCCTCGGCTGGTCCGAGGGCCCCGATCAGGGCTTCTCCGTCGAGGTGCCAGGACAGCGAGCCGTGCTCTACCAGCAGTCGGGAGGTCACTCCCTTCAGCCGAGCGTGTCCCACGGCCCGGTTCGTCGCCCGGTAGGCCCGCAGGGACCACTCACGGCCGATGTCGAGGTCGTCCTCGACTCCCAGGGCGTCGGCGAGCTCTTCTGCCGACTCGCCGAGCAGCGCCGGATGACGGGCAGTGTCCAGAGGTGGCCCACCCGCCGAGACGACGCGCAGGTAGGACGCACCACGGTAGAGAGCGCCCTCGGCCTCTGGGGGCAGGGTGGCGAAGGAGCGGGCGACGAGCCCCAAGCAGACGGCACGCTGGAGGGCGTCCGGAGCTCCGCTGCCATCAACGGCGACCACCTCTGGCATGGCCCTCGCGAGCCTGGAGAGCCCCTCGCCGACCCACAGCTCGGAGAGGTCTGGAAACAGCGAGCCGGCGACGACCAGACCCGAGCCCTGCGCGACGGGATGGGGCGAGTCCTCGCGAAGGGTGAACTCGGCGTGGGCACGGGCCGAGCCGGCCATGCGTCGCCAGAGATCCGGATCGAGCTCCTCGCCCAGGACACCGACCCCGAGGCCCCAGTAGACCAGCCGCACAGCTGCGTCGGAGGCGTGCTCCCAGTCGGCGCCTTCGCCAGGCCGATCGGCCAGTATCCACCTGCCGAGTCGAGAGCAGGCCTCCTCCGCCTCCCCGCGACGGGCGAGGTCCAGGAACCAGCGGTGCAGATCGCGCCTGTCCTCGAAGCCCGGGCGACCGAGCCGAAGCTGGAGAAGCGGACCACGCCTCGCGTCGACCGGTGAGGCGTCGAGAGGGCGCCGGCGGGACAACCGCCGGAGCAGGCGCATCACTCGCCCGGGACAGAGAACTCGAAGTCGATCTCGTCTCCGAGCTCCGCCTCCAGGAAGGCCCTGAGCCGCTTGCGCATGCGGGCCTCGATCTGGCGGATGCGCTCCTTGCTGACGCCGAAGCGCTCGCCCAGCCGGGACAACGGGATCGGGTCCGCGACCGTGAGCCGCTCGTGCCAGATGGCCTCCTCGCGGTCGTCTACAAGGGTCTCGGCGAAGACGCTGAGCTTCTCCGCCACGACCGAACCCAGCTGGTTCCTCGCCGCCTGGTCGGCCGGGGAGGTGCGGATGTGGTCCGGGACGATGTCCTTGAGCTGGCGACCTTCGTCGCCGCCGCCGCTAGGGGCATCGAGGCTCATCGCCGGCGCGCGAAGGTGCTGGTCGACGTTGATGACCTCTTGCTCGGGCACGTCGAGGCGCTCGGCGAGGGCCTTTGTGGAGGGCTTGAGCCCCTCGTCGATCAGGCGCTGCTTCTCCTTCTGGAGCTGGAAGAAGAGCTTTCGCCCGTGGCGGGTGCTGCCGAGCCGCACCATGCGGAAGTTGTCCATCAGGTAGCGAAGGATCATCGCCCGGATCCAGTACTGGGCGTAGCTGGAGAAGCGGATGCCCCGGTAGGGATCGTAGCGCCGCAGCGCCTCGACGAGCCCGACGTTGCCTTCCTGGATGAGGTCCAGGACGTTGCTCCACTGGCGGTGGTACTGGAAGGCCAGCTTGACCACCAGGCGCAGGTTGGCGGTGACGAGCCGCTCGGCCGCGTAGCGATCGCCGTCCTCGACCCACCGGATCGCCAGCTCCTTCTCAACCGCCGGATCGAGCAGCGGCCACCGGCGCACCTCGGCCAGGTAGTAGGCGAGGAGATCGTCCTTGCTCGCCTTGTTGGCCCTCTTCCGCGGAGGAGGAGCCAGCATCTTCAAGTCGCGGGGGACCTCGCGGGTCGGGTTGTCCTCGCCGAGCGGGTCGACGGGGTTCCCCTCTTCGTCGAGGACGTCGCTCTGGTCGCGCTCACCCATGTGGGTTCACTCCAAGGGCCGGAAGGAAATCGCCTCGCGAAGCCGCCGGACTGCGAGAGGACTGCCGGCGACGAAGGGCACTCCGAGGTCGGCGAGAGGGTCCAGCGTCTGTCCCTGCAGGGTGGTGGCCACGCCCTCGACCTCCCCTAACAGGCACAAGCCCGCCAGGACATCCCAGGGCGACCACCCCGCGGCGACGAAGCACGCATGGGCCGCTTGGGCGGCTACGAGGCAGAGGTGGGCAGTATTGCTCCCGAGATTGCGCGCGACGCCCGGATGGTCGAGACGAGCCCAGCGATGAAAGCTGGAGGGCAGGTACACCGGGCTCCGGTGGTGCGGCTCGGCGTCCGGGATCGGGACCAGCCTGCGACCGTCGCGCCAGGCGCCCTCGCCACGGGCCGCGAAGAAGAACTCCCCCGTTCGCGGGAGCCAGGTCGCGCCACACTCGATGGCCCCGCCTCGAACGCGAGCAATGGTCGGGCCCCAGTGGGCCAGGCCCTCCACGAAGGCGTTCGTCCCGTCGATGGGATCGATGTGCCAGGTCGCACCGGACCCCTCGACTCGGGTGCCTTCCTCTCCGACGATGCCGTCGTTCGGGAAGTGCCGCTGGAGACCCTCTCGGATCACGGTCTCTGCCGCGCGGTCCGCGTCGGTGACTATGGTCCGATCGGCCTTTGTCGAAACCTCGGCGCACCCGAAGCGTCGAAGCGCTTCGTCCCCCGCCTTGGTAAGCAGATCCTTCAGCAGCGCGTCGAGTGCCACAGGGATGGCCTAACCACAACTGGATAGACTGCCCCAGATGGCAACGTCGAAACTGCGAATCACCGGCGCCTACGCAGCCTGGGGACCCAGCGTCCGCGAGGCGACCTTCAGCAACCCCCAAGGCAAGACCGGGCGGGTCCTCATCCGCCTGCTCGACGAGGTCCCGGCGGATCCGAAGCACCTCAAGGAGCTGCAGGCCGAAGCCAGCCGCCTGGCGAGCCTGCGCGTGGCAGGCCTCCAGCGTCTGATGCACGTGACCGCGCTCAAGGGAAAGGCCGCGCTGGTCTACCAGCACGACAACGGCGTGTCGATGGCACGTGTCCTCGACACACAGCGGGTGCGTGGGTGTTTCCTGCCCGTGAAGATCTGCATCGCCATCCTGGCCGAGATCGCCACGACCCTGGCTCGCGCCGAGCGCGCCATCCTGCAGCAGCTGCCCGACCACCAGCTCGCCCACCGCGGTCCTACACCAGAGGACGTCCTGGTCGACGCCCGGGGCCGCGTCCGCCTGGCCGGCCTCTCGGCACGCCCGGCCGGAGAGAGCCCGCCCCTGCCGCTGCTCGGCTTCACGCCGCCAGAGGGCCCCGACAGCCCCTGCGCGTTCGCCTACGGCATCGGCGCGCTCGCGATCGAGCTGTTCACCGGCACGCGCCCGCCGCCGGGCTCCTCGGAGCCCCATCGCCACGAACAAGCCGTCCAGGCAGCGATGGTGGCGTTGACAGAGCGCCCCGGAGAGGCCGTTCCGATCGCCGCATCGCAGATCGTGCGGCTCTGTCTTGCACGGGAGTCCCACCACCGGCCCTCTACGCCGGCCCTGTCCAAGCAGCTCACACAGATCCTGAAGAGCACCCGAGGTCCCGGCCTCGGCGCCTGGGCACCTGCGGTGGTCCCAGGCGTTCTGAGCAAGCCCTCCTCCGACGCCGAGACCCCGGTCTTCCAGGGCGGCGAGCCTCCAGTGCGCCCCGCGCTGCCGGATCCGAAGAGCGACGTGATGGCGCTCGAGTCGCTCCCGGTCCCGTCCACGCCCGAAGAGGAAGCCGAGACCGTGGTCGGCCGGGATCCCCAACTCGAGGAGCTCCGTCAGCGAGCGATCGCGGAGCAGGCTGAGCCCACGTTGGAGGCCAGCGGGGACGACGGCTCCGAGAGGACGCTCGAGGCGGCGATGCCCAACAAGGGCAGACCACCAGAGATCGTCCTCGGTGAGCCGATGTCCGACGAGGTGCTGCGAGAGGAAGCTCGGGACGACGAGGACACGAGCACCGGCGAGCCCGCGCTCACCGCACAGAGTGCCCCCCTCTCGGGTCCGGCGGAGCCCGCGGTGCAGCTCGGCCACGCTCCAGAGGACATCGACGACTCCCCGGTCTTCGACGACGACGACGACATCCCCCCTCCGAAGTCCGGCCGAGGCATCCTGGTCTTCCTCGCCGTGGCGATCGCCCTCGTCGTGATCGGCGGCGGTGGCTTGTTCGCCTGGCGGGCAATGGGACCCTCGGGACTCGAGCTCCCCGAGGTGGACCTCAGTGCCCTCGACGGACTCGTCGAGGAGGACATCGAGGAGGACATCGAGGAGGACATCGAGGACGTCGCCGAAGAGGACATCGGCGAGGAAGAGCCTGCCGAGGAGGCCCCGGAGGCCCAGCCGGAACCCGAGCCGGTCGAGGCGGAGCCGGAGGCAGAGCCGAGCGGAGGCCCCAGCGAGGAGCCTGTGGGTGAACCCGACGCTGAGCCAGAGGCGAAGCCAGAGGCGAAGCCAGAGGCGAAGCCAGAGGCGAAGCCAGAGGCGAAGCCAGAGGCGAAGCCAGAGGCGAAGCCCAAAGCCGAGCCAGAGGCCGAGACAACGACGGAACCAGCTGAGACCCGACCTCCCGTGAACCCGCGCCTGGCGCCGACGAAAGGCGAGAGGGACTCCGGGTTGCTCACGGCGCCCGAGCCGGAGCCGGAGCCAGCGGAGGATCCGGACCCCGCTCCGGTGGAGGAGCCGGCGCAAAGCGCCACCTACGAAGTGACCTTCCGAAGCGCGGATCCGAGCATCTCCGCGCTCGTCGTGAAGTGCCATCGTGGGAGCGCGGCGGGAACCAACCCCGTCACGGTGAAGGCGGCGGAGGATGGACCCTGCCGCGTCCAGGGACGCACCGATGGTGGCGGCGTCGTGGCCTTCGTCACCCTCGACGGGCCCAAGACCTTCGACTGCTTCGAGGGTGGCTCGCGGGAGTGCAGGTAGGCGCACTTTCCACGCGAGGCGGGCGTGGTAGTGTCCGCCCTTCCTGCGCTGGGAGCGGATCTTGGCCCTGTCGTCACTTCTGTTGCTGTGGCCGCTCATCGCATGTGATGGCGGCTCCGGTTCCAACCCCAACAAAACCTCGAAGGCAAAGGCAAAGGCAAAGGCAAAGGCCGACACCGAACTGGTCGTCGAAGCCCCCATCGACGAAGTCGTCGAGGACAGCGTTCGTGATCCGACCACCGGACTGACCGGCTTCGATCGCGCTCGCTCCCTGACCGCCGCGCGACGCCACCGCGAAGCCGTGACGGAGCTCGAGGCCATGCTCGCAGAGTCCGCCGAGGACACCCGGATCTGGCGGCTGCTCCGCTTCGCCGCGAACAACAGCGGGGAGTCCGACGCGCTCCTCGACAGGCTCGACGCGAGCACCGCGCTCGGCGGCCAGGACGTACAGCACCAGATGCTGCGCGCCAGCCTGGCGCTCGACGCGGATCGGGCGGACGACGCCCTCGACGCTGCGCAGAAACTGGGTCGTGCCGACGCCGAACTCGGCGCGGTCTTCATGGCGCGGGCCCTCCTCGCCGGAGCTGAGTTCGACACGAGCGCGCTCGACAGGAAGGACCCGAACGACGCCCTCGTACTCGCCGCCGTGGAGAAGAAGGGGAACAGGGCCAAGACACTGCTGAAGACCACCGCTCCCGTGAACTGGCAGGCACAGCTGCTGCGAGCGGAGATCTACGACCGCATCGGCAACACCGACGCCGCGCTGAGCGATCTCACCGCCGTGCTCGGGGCCGAGGATCCAGAGGCAAGCGTGCGCGGCGGGCACCTCGCCGCCCGCCTCACGGGCGACCGCGCGCTCGCCGCCAACCGACTGGCGGAGGCCGCCTCGAAGGCCGAGGAGCTCGGCCTGTCGGAGCGCTCTTGCGCCCTGGCCGCAGAGGCAGTCGACGCCTGGCTGGCCGAAGGTCGCAGCGACGAAGCCGAGAGCTTCGCCCTCGAGCACCAGCAAGCCCGCTACGACGCTGTCGACGACATCGGCGCTGCCCAGGCGTCGATCGCGGTGGCTCGGGCTGGGCTCGCAGAGGGACACGCCGCGCTGGCGCTGGAGCACGCCGTCACCGCACAGGCCACGCTGTCGGACAACGACGACGCCTGGCTCGCCTCGCAAGCCGCCTGGCAGGCCGGACTGGCGGCCTACGCCTTGGGCTTGGACGTAGAACTCCAGAGCGCGATCGAAGCAGCTCCTGAGATGAACAGGGACGCCCTGTCGGGCATGCGCCACGTGCTCACTGGGAACATGGACGAAGCCTACGTCCTTCTCCAGAACAACGAGATCGATGGGGTCGACGGTGTACGCATCCAGCTCGCCGGCGCCCGAGCCGCCCTCGCTGCGGGACAGGACCCGGAGAGCTTCACAGCTCGCGCGGTCGAGCTCTCCCAGGGCGATGGCGTCCCCGTCGCCGTCCAGATCGAGGCCCTGCTGGAGCAGGACCGCTTCGCTCGTGACTTCGGCGCGTCGACGACCGCCCTCGACGCGCTCGATCGTGTCGCCGACCAGCTCGGCGAAGCCGGCGGCCCCCTAGCCGCCGAGGTCCTCCTCCGGCGCGTCTTCGATGGCCAGAAGCTGAGCGCCGAAGCGGACGGCAGCCTGACCCTGCCCTCCGAACTCGACGCCTGGCGGATGGCGCTGGACCCCAACGCCCCGCCACTCGAGGCGACTCCGGATGATCTCGCCGGTATGCACGGCCAGGCGCGCGCCCTGGCCCGTGCGGCCCGCTACGAGGACGCTGCCGCCGCCTACAATGTCGCGTGGAGCGCGACCCCGTCCCATCACCGCGGGCCCTGGTACCCGGCGAGCATCCAGACCGGCAGGGCAGGCTCGGACTTCTGGACCGACAGCGACCTGCTGGTGGAGCAGAACCTGCCCGCCTCCATCGCGCTCTTGACCGCCCAGGACTGGTCGCGTTCGGCGCGCCAGATCGACACCGCGTTCGCGATCGGCGACGACCCCTCCGTCGGCCTGTCGGCGGAAGAGAGGATCGCCTACAACGACGCCCACGTAGCGCTCCGCGGACAGACGCTCAGGTGGCTGGCCGGCCTGACCGCCGAGCCCGTCGAAGCCCGGGCGGCTCTGGCAGAGGCGGACGCCAAAGCACTCGAAACAGCCGGTTTTGCCCGGGCCCTTCCGGCCCCCCTACCCGACTACCAGGCCATCCAGGCAGAGCTCAAGGGAATGGCGATCCTGAGCTATCGCTTCGGGCAGAACAGGGGTGACGCCGTCGTCTTGACTGCCGATGGCGGTCGGGCTGCAGCGATCACCGATGTCGCAGCCATCCAGACCGCGGCCGAGTCGCTGCGCGCGGGCTACGCCGCCGCCAATGGTGGTCCGAGCGCGGAGTCGCTGCAGGAACACGGCAACAACCTGCGCGTCCTGCTCGTCGAGCCCTTCCGCGACGAGTTGACCGGCACCGGGCGCTACGTCGTGCTGCCAGACGGCGCGCTGTGGTCCGTGAGCTTCGCGGTCCTCCCCGAGCAGCACGCCAGCAAGCGCTACCTCGCCGAGATCCGGACGATGGGGTACGCCGCGAGCGTCGGGGACGCCTGGCGGACGGAGCGCACCCAGCCCACGCGCTACGTGCCGACCTACCTGGGTCTGTCGAAGACCGCGCCCGACGATGCGATCGCCGAGGACGGCGTGCGAATCCCGACAGAGGTGGAGAACAGTGGCCGGCACTTCGACCAGGAGCTGCGGGTGGTCCACTCGGGCGACGCTGCCTCCGTGGCCGCCTTCGCCGAGTCGGCCAGGAACGCGCGCTTCATCCACCTCGCCGGCGTCGAGAGCGCCGAGCGCGGGTCCATCGTCTTCGGCGAGGAGACCCTGGGGCTCGCCGAGCTGAGGGCGATGGATCTACACGCGCGGACCGTCGTCGTCACCGGCGACGCACACCCCCTCATCCAGACCCGCTGGGTCCAAGCGCTTCGCGCCGCTGGCTGCGCGACGATCATCACGACCAGCTGGAACACTCCGCTCGAGACACGTAGCAAGTTCATCTACACCTTCTACGAGTCACTGATCCAGCACGGCCAGCCCGCCCTGGCCCTGCTCCAGGCCAGACAGGCCTTGCGCGAGGAGCAGAACCTCAAGGGCCTGGGCAACGACCCGGCCTGGTGGGGTCCGTACTACCTCCACGGTCAACCCTGACCCTCGTCCTCGCCCTGGCGCTGGAAGCGCAAGCTGCGACCCTCCCAGTACTCGCGCCGAGTGGTCCGATGTGGATCGGCCCCCTCGGGCCGGACACCCCCACCGGTTGGCGTGCCGGAAGGGGGATCGTGGACGTCGACAGCGCCAGCGGCGCCCTGTTCGTGGAGGTCGTCGACCTTCGGGTCGAGGGCCAGGGGCCGCCGCTCGAGCTCAGGCGTGTCCACACCAGGGGACAGTGGCGACTGAGCCTGGACGAGCGGATCGACATCACCGTCGATGGTCTCCTCCACCACGATCTCGAAGGAGCGGAGCTCCTCCTGGTCGATCCTCCCGTGCCAGAGGGCCTCGCCGACGACGGAATGTGGCCCGTCGGCACCCTCTTCGGGGAAGGACGCGCCATCCGCACCGAGCGGGGCTACGAGATCACCGGTCTCGACCACATGGCCCGGTTCGACACGGAGGGGCGCCTCGTCCGCCTCGAAGACGAGGACGGCGACGGCATGAACCTGGAGCACGACGAACTCGGCCTCGCCCGGGTCCGCGCTGACGACGGGCGCTCGGTCCGGGTCCTCCACGACCTCAACGGCAACATCAGCGCCGTCGCTGCTCCAGGCGGGGAGGAGCACTTCTACCAGTGGGACGGAGCGCGCCTGCTCGCCAGCATCGGTGAAGGGGGTCGCGTCCGACTCGTGCACGAGGGTGACGATCTGTCGGCGATCATCTGGCCGGACGGCTCCCAGGTCCGGATCCGCTACGCGGAGGATCGCGTCGTGGACATCGCTGGCCCCGGGCCGCTGAGACGCCAGCTGAGCTGGGACGGAGAGACACTCGATGTCGTCGATCAGCGAGGAGCGTCCTGGCGAATCCGCCGATCGGCGGACCAGGTGACCGTGACGGATCCGCTCGGCCGCGAAGCCCGAACGCTGCTGGAAGGAGGGCGCCTCGCGGGATGGGTCGCCCCCGACGGCACAGAGGTCCGCGTCGGACGGGACAGCGAAGAGCACATCACGACCGTCGAGCGCTGGCGCCTGCGCTGGGTCGGCGACGAGCTGATGGGTCTCACGGACCCGGCGGGCGGGGTGTGGGCGGTCGACCGTGACGCCCTCGGGCGACTCACCTCCGTCGAGGACCCCGAGGGCCGGATCATCCGCTACGAACGGGACGCCCACGGACGGATCGTGGCCGTCGGACGAGAGGCGAGCCCATGGCGCATCACGCGCGACGCGAAGGGCCTGGTGGTCGACGTCACCGGGCCTACAGGCGCCACGACCTACCTCACGCGCGACACCCGGGGCAGGGTGACGAGCATCGCCGACCCTTCCGGGGCCGAGACCCTGCTCGGTGGCTTCGCGGGAGACAGCCCCGGCACGATCCTCGGGCGAGCCGGCTCTCTGTGGGTGCTCGCCTACGACCACATGGGACGCGCCATCCGCGTAGAGGTCCCAGACGAACCGGCTGTCACCCTGCGAAGGGACCGACTCGGCGACATCGTAGGCATCGACCTCGACGGCGAGCGGCGCCTGCGCCTGCGCTACCGGAGCGACGGCCTCCTCACCCGGGTCGAGGACGCCCTGGGACAGGCCTGGGGGGTTCTGGGCGACGCGGCTGGACGGGCGATCGTGGCCCACCAACCGGACGGCACGGAGCAGAGAATCAAGTGGACGGACGCTGACCGGCTCGTAGGACTGGACGACCTCGTCATCAAGCGAGACGCCAGGGGAAACCCGACCAGCGACGGGCTGTTGACCTGGCGCTGGGACCTGCTCGATCGGCTCATCGGTGTCGAGGGACCTGCGCTCGATCTCAGCCTGCTGCGCGGGGGAGCCGGGTTCGTGCACACGGTCACTGCAGGCGAGCTCTCGTGGCCCATCGGGCGGGACACCACGGGTCGGGTCACACGGATCGGGGAAGGCGACGACTCGCTGGCGATCCGACGAAACGCTGGGGGGCATATCGTGGAGGTCGACGGCGTGATCCTGGAGCGCGACGACCGCGGGCTCGTCTTCCGCATGCACAGCGACGGGCGCATCTGGCGCGCTCTCCACGACGCAGAGACGCTGACGACACGCTGGAGCTCGCAAGACGGAGTGTCGCTCTCCCTGGGACGAGACAACCTCGGCCGCGTCGTGCTGGTGCGCTACCCCGATGGGACCCTGCTCCGGCGGGCCTACGAGCCAGGCATGCGCGGGGTGCGCATCGAGGGCTCCGACGGAGCCGTCCTGCTCGACCGACTCCTGACGCTCGACGAAGCCGACCGCGTCGAGCGAATCACCGATCTCAGCCCCAGCGAGCAGGAGATCGTCTTCCACCGAGACCCCGCGGGGGAGCTCGTAGCGCGCGAACAGGCCGATGGTGCGTGGCTCTGGGCCCCCGGGCAGGTCTCGGCTCCGCACGGGGGCATGGTCGTCTACGACGAGCGCGGCAAGCCGGTCCACGCCACGCCTCCCGTAGGACCGCTGGCGTGGAACACGAGCGAGGACGTGCTCTCCTACCTCGTCGACGACGCAGGCTGCATCGAGCAGGTCATCGGCGAGGCCGGCGCCGTCGATGTCACCTACGACAGCCTCGGCCGCCCGACCGAGCTCCGTGGCCCAGGGGAAGACCAGCGGACCGAGCTCGAGTGGGACGAGCTCGGGCGGCTGACGCGTGTCGGAGAGACCAGGCTCGTCTGGGGGGTCTCGGCCCCGCTGGCGCTCGACGCACCGGAAGGCCGAGTCGAGGTGCTCCACGCCGAGGACGCGGGCTGGGTCCTGGTGGGAGATCGCGTCGTGTCGCTCGTGCCCGACTCCGGGGACACGCCGCGCGCGCTGATCCGCGACAGCATCGTGGAGGGCTGGCTCGACTGGTCTCCCCTCGGCTTCCCGGCGCATGACGCCGCGACGCCGATCGGGCCAGACGGATCCTGGGTCCTGGGGCCAGGGGGACCGCTGGTGGACGGCTCCGGACTGCTGGACCCGGTCTCCGGGACCCACGCCTGTCGTCCGATACCGGAAGCGACGTGGTCCGCGACGCCCTGGCCGACCCCGGACGGCGCCAGCACACCCTGGTGGGATCCGGCGCCTTGGAGCGCCGATGACGTGTGGCGGGACCCCCTGGGGCTGCTCGTGGCCCTCGGCGCACTGGATCCCGGGGTCGAGGGGGGCTGGGTCCAGATCGGCGACGATCCGCCGCCCCTCCCCTGGCTCCCTCGGGCTGCTGCAACACCAGATCCGCCGCTGTTTCCCGGCCGCAACTCCCTCCCGCTGGGGGACTACAGCGCGCTCACGCTGCTGGTCCTCGAGCGCAGCCTCCCGGTGTCCGGCCCCCTGGCGAGACACGACATCCTCAACCGCGTGACGGCGGCGGATCTGGCGGCGCGCGCGGAGCTGCAGTTCTTCGAAAGAGCCTTGCCGCCCTGGGCGTCGTCCAGGTGACTTGCCGTGCCTTCCCAACGGATTAGATCAGGGCCGGCCTCGCCAGGGGCCTCGATCTCTAGCATTGCGGTGGGTGTAGCTCAGTTGGTTAGAGCACTGGATTGTGATTCCAGGAGTCGGGGGTTCAAATCCCCTCATCCACCCCTTCCCTCACGGGCCTATAGCTCAATTGGTAGAGCGCCGGACTCTTAATCCGTCGGTTCCAGGTTCAAGTCCTGGTGGGCTCATTGACAACCCCTCGGCACCCCCGCCGAGGGGTTGTTCGTCTCTGAGGTAGTCTCCGAGACGCCGCGGATGCTGTTCAACTCGCCCGTCTTCCCGCTCTTCTTCGCGGTCGTCTACCTGGTCTACCGCCTGGTCCCGCACCGGGCGCAGAACGTGCTGCTGCTCGCGGCGAGCTACTTCTTCTATGCCTGGTGGGACTGGCGCTTCTGCGGGCTGATCCTGCTGTCCACCGTAGTGGACTACTTCTGCGCCCACCGACTGGCGGCCGGGGGCGGACGCAAGTTCGTGGCGGTCTCCGTGGCTACGAACCTCTTGATCCTGGGGGTCTTCAAGTACCTGGGCTGGCTGGTCGACGAGACCGCGCTGTTCCTCATCTACTGGGGCTTCACCGAGTCCCGGCCCGTGCTGGACATCCTGTTGCCGGTGGGCCTGTCCTTCTACACCTTCCAGTCGATGGCCTACACCATCGACGTCCATCGAGGCCACGCCAAGCCGACGAGGAGCTTCCTCGACTTCGCCCTCTTCGTGAGCTTCTTCCCACAGCTGGTCGCGGGGCCCATCGAGCGCTTCTCGAAGCTGATGCCGCAGCTCGAGAAGCCACGCACCGTCACCACCGCCCAGACGGCCGAGGGCGGCTGGCTCATCCTTTGGGGCTACTTCAAGAAGCTCTTCGTCGCGGACAACCTGGCGATCCTCGTGAACGAGGTCTACGCCGACGGCGCCGAGCCCAGCGGGGCGATGGTGCTCATCGCCTTCTACGCCTTCACCTGGCAGATCTACTGCGACTTCTCCGGCTACACCGACATCGCGCGTGGGGTCGCGAAGCTGCTGGGCATCGAGCTGACGATCAACTTCAACCTGCCGTTCTTCGCCAAGAGCCCTCGGGAGATCTGGAGACGCTGGCACATCTCGCTGTCCCAGTGGCTGCGAGACTATCTCTACATCTCGCTCGGAGGCTCCAGAGGCGGCAAGCTCCGCACGCAGTTCAACCTCGCCATGACGATGCTCCTGGGTGGTCTCTGGCACGGCGCCAACTGGGTCTTCATCGTCTGGGGCGCCTACCACGGCCTGGCGCTCGCCATCCAGCGCCAGTTCAAGAGGCGCGAGCTCGGGCCTGTCGCCAGCTTCTTCGCCATCGTCGCCACCTTCCACTTCACGGTGCTCGGCTTCGCCATCTTCCGTGCCCAGTCGATGGGGCAGTTCGCCGGGCTGGCCCGCGCCCTGGTCACCGACTTCCACGTCTCCGAGGACGACCGCTATGCCTTCATCCAGCTCGCGGTGCTCATCGCCGTCCCGCTGGTCGCCCAGATCGTGATGTACCTCCGCGGCGACGACCTCGAGCTCCTGTGGAAGCTCCCGAGGCCGGTCCAAGCCGTGCTCGCCATCGCCCTGTTCACGGCCATCGTGGTGCTGGGCTCGACCTACGGCCAGCAGTTCATCTACTTCCAGTTCT
>DASCPX010000161.1:0-1274 GCA_036012755.1 Myxococcota bacterium
GATTGCTGCTGCGTCACGGGCGACGGGGATGGCGCCGAGTGTGATTGGACGCGGCATCAAGGAGACGCGGGAGATCGAGGCCGGTGTACCGCCGGAGCTCGACAAGTCGCGCAGTCGGCGCCCCGGTGGTGGACGAAAGAAGATCGAGGATAAGCATCCAGAGCTGCTGGAACTGTTGAACGAACTCGTTGCCGCCACCACTCGAGGTGACCCAGGGTCGCCTTTGCTGTGGACGGCACGCAGCCTTCGGAACTTGGCTGACGCGTTGATGACTCGGGGTTTCAAGACGACCCCTCCGACGATCTCACGTCTGCTCAAGAAGCTAGGCTACAGCCTTCAGGCAAACCGCAAGCGAATGGAGGGGAAGCAGCATCCTGATCGCAACGAGCAGTTCGAGCACATCAACGAGATGTGCCGCCGGCAACACGAGAAAGGCGATCCGGCGATCTCAGTCGATACAAAGAAGAAGGAACTCGTCGGACAGTACAAGAATGCGGGTAGGGAGCTGCGACCGAACGGAGATCCCGAGGACGTCGATGCATATGACTTCATCGGTGAGCTGGGTCGAGCGAGCCCGTACGGCGTCTATGACCTCGCAGAGAACGAAGCATGGGTCAGCGTCGGGATCAGCCACGACACCGGTGAGTTCGCGGTGGCGAGCATCCGAGCGTGGTGGCAGGAGATGGGGCAGCGACGACACCCCGACGCCTCCTCGCTACTGATCACCGCCGACGGCGGCGGGAGCAACGGGTATCGACTGCGTCTGTGGAAAGTGGAATTGCAGAAGCTCGCCGATGAGCTGGGGTTCCCGATCATGGTCTGCCACTTCCCTCCTGGGACGAGCAAATGGAACAAGATCGAACATCGGCTCTTCTCGTTCATCACGAAGAACTGGCGGGGGAAGCCGCTCGTGACGCACCAAGTCATCGTCGAGCTGATCGCGGCAACAACGACGGTTGGTGGGCTCACCGTCCAGAGTCGCATCGACTCCACCGAATACAAGAAGGGGCGCCGAATCTCCGACCGTGAACTTGCCGAGGTCTACCTCGTGCCGGATGCTTTCCACGGGGAGTGGAACTACGAGATCCGGCCATCCAGCACCGAACCTGATCGGCTTATTTCTTAACAAACCCTTAGGGTCCGCGCAGGAATAACTCCGGGCGTCGAGCGCACTCCTATCGCATCTCGCGGCTTTCGTCCTCGCTCCCTCGGTCGCCGTACCTCTGGTACGGCTCGGTCGGTCGCTGCGGGCGCGCTCGCGATATGCGACAGGA
>DASCPX010000162.1:0-2808 GCA_036012755.1 Myxococcota bacterium
CTGACTTGGAGCTCTTTGGAGCTTGTTTTCGGTCGAAACCAAGCGGCTTGTGCTGTCGAAGTCGGCCGTGAACCGCCGTTTGCGCGCTACGATGGCCTTCAAACAGGCTCGGTTTTGGACTAATGTTTCCTATCCTTTCCTTCCCACTTCGTAGCCGCCCACTGCCCCTGGCCGACGATGCCCAGACCCGTCGCATCGACGACGAGATGGACGGGTTCACGGGTCGACGTTCGACGCAGTTGCACATCCAGTCCCTTCGTACGGCGTGAGAGTGTGGTGTGGTCCGCGGATGGCGGACGGCGTGAACCAGATGGTGAGGTCACCCCGACGGACCAGCGCCCGGTCGTACTCGGGCCGGTTGGTGACCCGGTACTTGGTCTTGTAGGTGGATATGGACCTTCGAGCGCTTTGCCATCATCCGCTCCATGCTGGAGGCCGTGATGTACACGACCAACGGGTCGCCAATCGGTCGGATATCGATTCATGCACCAACGCCCGCTTTGACTTGATTTCCGATCGCAGCTCGATTTTTCAAGGCTTTTGCTCTCTTTCGCAGGATTCAGCCTCGTCGGTTGAGAGGGCTGGGTTTCTAAGCAGTCTCTCTGTTGCCTCGCGAAGCTCTTCGATCTTGGCGGGCCATAAGGCGCGGATGCTGGGATCCCGCCAGCGAATTGTCTGCTCAACAAACATCTCAAAGACCTTCAAGCGCTCGACGATCTCCCCCCTCAGTCGATGCGCATCATCCAAGGCTTCCCCAGATCTTGCGCTCTCATTGCACACATACTGAAGCTGGGAGAGGCTCTTCTTCAGGCCTCTCCAGGCGACGACCGTCGGCTGGACATAGGCTTCCACTAAGAGGTGCGGATTGGACGCTTCGAGACTCTGGTAGCGCGGATTGATACGAACTAAGGTCATCTGAAGTCCACCCACGCGAAAGGTCTCGCCCACATTGATTCTCGTCGGCGACGCGCTTGGGCCTCGCCATGCGCCTGAACGGTGAACGCTCAGCGCGGCGCCGTCGTGCTCCGTGACCATCAAGCGGCCACCGCTGAAGTCGAGCGCGACGTATGGACCTCCAGCGGCGGAATCGATCCGGGAGATTGTTCTGTCCACGGTCAATTCGCCCAAAGGAGGGATGCGCAGGACCCCTGCGTAGCCGACAAGCCGCCGCCGGACAAGCAAGTGCTTGATGAGAGCCATCAGTCGATTGATAAATGCTCTCAGCTTGGTCATGCCATTCCTGAATTCTGGGACTTTGCCTTAACGGATCCAAAGCCAGCCTGGCGTCGCCCCATCATGTGGCGAGTCGGACCATGCGCCGTGAAAATAGAAGCCGGAGCCATAGTCATGCGGACGGTGCACGTGATGTGACGCACCACTTCGCGACGCCGCGCGATCCGAGCAGCTGACCGAAAACGGCCAGGTGCGGCGCAAGATGAAGGTCAACATGGCCAATCTGGCGAGTTGAAGATGCCAACTCGCTCAGCGTCGCACCGCCAGGTCCTCGGCCATGCCCTCGTCGCGTAGCTCGATGAAGAAGTCGCGCAGGTAGTGTTGCCCAACCGGCTCTCCGTAGCCTTCGAGGTCGGCCATGCTGCCGAAGAACTTCATCGTATTCGAGAAGTTCGCCGAGAACGGGCTGGTCAACGTGCCGATGGCGCGTAAGACGCCTGCCGGCACCGAGCGGATGGTCACGTCCTTGCCGACGACCTCTCCGGCGAGCCCGGCGATCTTGCGCATGGTCAGGACCTCGGGTCCGCCGAGGTCAAGCTCGGCGCCGATGGTGGCGTCATCGTCGAGCGCTGCGATGGCGGCGGCGGCCAGGTCAGCGCCGTGGATCGGGTTGATGCGCTGGTTACCGTCGCCGACGATCCAAACGGTGCCCTTTTGCGCCATGTTAAAGAACTCGCTCATGTCGTTGAAGAAGCCGGTCGGTCGCAGCACGGTCCAGGCCATCTCGGTAGCGCGCAGCACCTCGACGACGCGTTCGCGGGCGTCGACCTGGGGCACAGAGAGGCGGGATTGTGCGCCATGGATCACTGAGACGAAGACAAAGCGCGGCACGCCGGCGGCCTCAGCGCGGCGCAGCACGTTCATGTTGGCGCCATAGTCGACGTGCTCGTAGGTGATCTTGCCGCTAAGGGCGCGCACACCGAGCGAAGAAAAGACGATGTCGACGTCATCGCACAGCCCCTCGAGGGTCGAGTCATCGGTCGCCTCGCCGACGAAGATGCGCTCGCAGCAGGGGCGCAGGGACTCGAGCTTGGCGGCGTCGCGGGCCAGGGCGACGACCTTGTAGCCGGCAGCGTGGGCGGCCTGCACGACGTACTTGCCAAGGTAGCCGGTGGCGCCAGCGACAAGGATCCGCCCACGCTCGGTCGTGATCTCGCTCATGATGTGCTCCTGGATTGATGACAGCCGCGAGGATGGTGCCGCACCGCGGTGGCTATGTCACGAACGCGGCGACCTCGCCACCCCTGGCTCAGCGGCCTCTAGCGGACTAAAGTGTCCCCTCTGGAGGGCGAGGCAAGTGAGCCAGCCAGCAACCGTGGGGATAGGCAGCATTAGACCACTTTTCAACCTATGCCCCTGGCAAACTTCGGGGCGCGATGCAGCTTTTCCCCCCCTGCCCCGCCGCCCGTGAGCGCCTTGCCCCCTCACCTGACACAAAACCGCCCCCGTCCCTGAGAGCGGGACGCAGGTGTGCCCACCAACAGGCGGTCCTGCGGCGTCAGCCAGCCACCCGCTCCCCAGGAGGCGCGCGACTCGCCGCCTGGAGACCCTCGATCACCCGTAGCGTCGCGGGCG
>DASCPX010000163.1:0-1131 GCA_036012755.1 Myxococcota bacterium
TTGAGGCCAGCCTTCGTTCCCGCCCCCAGAGGCCAGATGTCCGCCAACGCGTCCAGGTGTTTTGCTTCCACGCCGGCCAGGCCAGTGAGAAGCAAGATTTCCATGCACCGCTTGTTGAAGTAATCGGCGCACTGGAAAATCTTCCCGGATGCCACAATGAGCTCCATGACCCGGCGCACCGCAGGCTGAGTAGCGCCGCAGGCTGAGTCGCGCGGTGGTTGGGCTGCCCTGCACCAGTCATGAACCGCCTCTGCCAAGGAGGGCAAGGTCGTCGAGATGAATTTTTCGACGGCCTTGGGAACGTCACTCTTCTTGAGCGGACCATGCGCCTGGCCTCCTCTGAAGAAGGGGCCAGCGTCGCAAAGGGCGCGGATGCCCTCGACGAGGGCGGGATCTGCGCCGCCCCCGCCCAACACTGATTCGAGCTTGCTGATGGCGTCGGGGCGGCCGGAGAGCGCGGCCACGGCCGCGAAACGTGCCGCGTTGCGGCAGAGTGGCAGCAAGTCGCCCGCACCAGGTTGAGAAACGCCGGGTAGTCCAGACATGCACCGCCGCGCCACAATCTGCAGGTCTCTCTGATCTTCCGGGTCGGTTTCTGAATAGACCGGTGTCGTGGGAGCCCGCACGAAGCGAATGAAGCTCGCGAGTTCAGTCGCATCCACCTCGTCAGCAAGGTCGGCGCCGCAGGTGCAATCTCGCGCGTTCGCCGCCGCGCAAACCACGCACGATTCACGGCGATGGTCCGCCGCCTTCGGACGGTGGGGTGCACCTGGCCCCCTTATATTACATATAACATATATACACATATAGGACGCAAGTGACACAGCCAGCCATGCGGTGAGACCGCCAGTCATGCGGCCAGACCGCCAGTCATGCGGCGAGACCGCCAGTCACGCGGCCAGACCGCCAGTCACGCGGCCAGACCGCCAGTCATGCGGCCAGACCTCCAGTCATGCGGCGAGACCGCCAGTCACGCGGCCAGACCGCCAGTCACGCGGCGAGACCGCCGGTCATGCGGCCAGACCGCCAGACACGTGGCCAGACCGCCAGTCACGCGGCCAGGCCGCCAGTCATGCGGCCAGACCTCCAGTCATGCGGCGAGACCGCCAGTCACGCGGCCAGACCGCCAGT
>DASCPX010000164.1:0-35179 GCA_036012755.1 Myxococcota bacterium
GATCAAACTCTCCAGTTGTAAAACGTTCGACCTAGACCCGAAAGTCTAAGAAGAATTCGTCTACCTGGACGCTTGTCCAAGCGATTAACTCTAAAAGAATCGACAGAGCTGCTATCTGTTTTTCAAAGACCGAACCGGCTCGCACCAGTCGACGCCGGCATCGAGATGCCAGCCGCTTTCAGGAGGTGTCCTCCCAAGAGCCCACGCATATTAGCCAGGGGCCCCAGTGGCGTCAAGAAAAAGAGCCGGATTGGATCCGGCCCTTTTCTGCCCCTCCAGGTGTCTGGAGTTACGGGGCTTTTCAGGAGCTCTCAGAGCCGTCGAAGCCGCTCGAGCAGCCGTCGTCCTCTGAGTCGATGAAACCATCATCGTCGTCGTCGACGCCGTTGCTGCAGTTGTAGCTCCGGACGGAGAGACTCTCGTCGTCCGTGGCCGTCGTGCAGTCCGGGTCATCGGCGTCGATCCAGCCGTCGCCGTCCTGGTCGAGGCCGTCGCTGCAGGTCCCGCCGTCCTCGCTCGCTCCGAACCACGGGGCGCAGCTTGGGTCGTCGCCGTCGACGAGACCATCGGCGTCGCCGTCCGCTCCGTCGGTGCAGCTGCCGTTGTCCTTCTCGTCGTCGAGCCACCCACTGGGGGCGAAGGAGCGCTCGATTCCGTAGAGGTCGAACTGAGCCCCTCCCCAGCAGGCAGGGTCGTCGGCATCGATCAGACCGTCAGAGTCGTTGTCCTCGCCGTCGTAGCAAGCGCGCGCAGTCAGCGGGTGGTCCTCGAGTTCGTGGAAGGCCCACCACTCCTGGCTCTTGGTGTAGTCGCAGTCAGGGTCGAGCTCGTCGATGTAGCCGTCCTCGTCGCCGTCTTCAGCGTCGATACAGCCGAGGATGAACTCCGGCTGCTCGGTCCCGAAGCCGGCGTCGTGCTCGGCACAGCCCGGGTCCTCGGCGTCCACGTCGCCGTTGCCGTCGTTGTCCAAGCCGTCGTTGCACTCGTACTCGCCGCCGAAGCCGTCGTCCTCGGGATCAGCGCCGGCGGTACAGCCAGGATCCTCCGAGTCGCTCCAGCCATCGCCGTCGTTGTCTTCGCCGTCGGCGCAGGGCGTCGTGTCCTCGCCGAGCTCGCCGAGCTCCACGCCGGGCTCGGTGTCGCTGCACTCGGCGTCGAGGTCGTCGATCCAGCCATCACCATCGTTGTCCTCGCCGTCACTGCAGTCGCCCGACTCGAGGTCGTAGCCGCTGGCGCAGTCCGAATCCTCCTGGTCGATGTCGCCGTCGCCGTCGTTGTCGAAGTCGTCGTTGCAGCTGTACACGCCGGCGTTGCTGCCGTCCTCGACATCGCCGAGCTCACAGTCGGGGTCGAAGTCGTCCGGCCAGCCGTCGCCGTCGCCGTCCTCGCAGTCGCTGCAGCCGTCGTTGTCGAGCGGGTGATCGAAGCTCTGGAAGCCGAAGTCGCCGGTGTTGTAGGAGAAGATCAAGTCGCCGCCGACCTTCGGGTGGTCGCTGTGCAGGCGGTACTCCGTGACACGATCCACTGTCACGAACAGGTAGCCGTAGTTCCCGTTGAGCGGACTCGCCCACGAGCAGGCCATCTCGCCGCCCAGGTTCGTGGAGCAACCACCGTCGATGAAGGTGACGTCCGGTAGCTGGTAGAGGACCTCGACAGGAACGTCGACGTAGCTGAGACCTTCGAACAAGGTGTCGTAGTTGTTGTCGTCAGGGACCTGGATCGATGCCCGGAAGGGGTAGCCCTCGCCGCCGAACCACCCGAGGTTCATGACGGTCAGCGCGACGCGCACGTTGGTCTGGACATCGACCACCGCGGGATCGTCGCTCGGCAGGAAACCGGATGGCCGCCAGGTCAGGCGGAGTCCGGCCTCATCGAGGTCCGGGACCAGATCGTCGTCGTCGAGGGAGTCGAAGCACTCGTCCAGGCCGAGCACCGGGCCGCCCGTGTAGGTCCCGCCAGAGAGACCCCAGAACTCCGGGGCGCCTGCATCGTTCGCAGCATCGAAGCCCTCTGCCCAGTTGAAGAGGATGGGCTCCGGGAGCGTGAGCTGGACCTCGTGGAGACCGGTGTCCTCTGCGTCGAGCAGGATGGTCGGGTGGCAGTCCGAATCGTCACCGTCCACCAGTCCGTCCTCGTCGTTGTCGACTCCGTCGAAACAGCTGTGGCAGTCGTCGTCCTCCAGATCGCGGACCTTGAAGCCCTGCTCCTCGGTCCTCCCGTCGTTGTTGTCCCCGTCGAAGCACGAACTCATCCCGATGTCGGGATCCTCGGCTCCCTCGCCCCGCGCCATGAAGAAGGGGATCGGGACCGGGTACTCGACGGCATAGGCGTTCGTGTCCGTCTGGTACTCCTCCTCTTCACAGATCTGCATCACCGAGGCGTCATACAGGGTCGCGCCGTCATCGCAGTCGCCTTCGTCCGTGAGGTACAGGACGACGTCCTCGTCGTAGGACGGGAGCCTATACGCGGCGTGTTCGTCGTCGCCGCCGTAGTACCAGTAGGCCAGGGTCCGCAGGTCAGCGCAGTAGCTGACACCCTCGAGCTCGGGGTTGCGCAGACGGATCTTCTCGTCCGGTGTCGGGAGTTCCTCGCGCAGGTCATCCGTCCAGGCCAGGTAGGGGTTGTACGCAGGGGTCTGGACCGCCCACACCTCGGACCAGTCGGCGCCGCCGGACCATCCGTACTCGACCGAGTGGACCCGTCCGAAGCGCGAACCGTAGAGCGCCGCTGCTCCGTCGAAGCCGGTGTTGCCCATGTAGCTGAAGGTGTCGAATCCGAAGGCGACACCCTGATCCGGCGTCTCCGGGTCGTCGTCGTCGTCGAAGTAGTAGACATCCCGCCCACCGTAGGGCGAGCTGCCACCATAGGCGCTGTAGTAGAAGTCGTTGACCTGGATGTACGCGACCTGGTCGTCGAAGAGGTCGGTGACGTCGTACACGTAGCCGCCCTCGAGCACGCCCACGCCGCCGAGGGTGGCGACGCGCACGTCCACTGCGCCGCCTTCGATCGGTCCCTTGGGGGAGACCGCCACGATCTCTGTGTCCGAGACGGACTTGATGACGGCGTTGGTCGAGCCGAAGAAGACGACGATGGCCGTGCTGTCGTCTCCAAAACCGCTTCCCTGGATGTTGACGTCGTAGCCGCCGAGATTCCCGATCTCGGCTCCGACGCCGTCGCTTCCGAGGACATCGGCCACCTGGGGCGCCTTGCCCGAGTAGTAGGGCTCGTGGGTGTCTATGTACTGGCAGGCCAGGACTGTGAGAAGTGCCACACTCATCTCAGTTCCCCTTGTCCAGGTCGGAGAGGTCCTCGACTCGGAACCGACCGATCTGCACCGAGTTCGCTCGGAGCTTGATGTCGTTGATGTCGCGCTTGAACCCGGCCTGGTCACGGACGGGCGGCACCGGCGCCTCGGCTTCGGTGGTGCGCGAGAAGAAGAAGACTGCGCCACCTGCGTCGTTCGCAGCGGCGTAGCGGAGGGCGTTGGCGAGGTGTTCGTTGGTCAGGACGAACTCGCCGTCGTCCTCCAGCCGGCAGGTCACCTCTGCCAGCGTGCTGGTGGGATCTCCCTCGAGGGTGGGGATGAGCTCGCCGTCCGCGCTCTCGAAGGTCGGGTCGAAGATGTACTCCAGCCCGTTGTCCTCGTCGTCGCAAGCGAGCGGGGCCCGATAGCCCTGCGGGAGGTCTCCCTCGACCTTGCCGCCGCTCTCGCGCTGGTCCCACTTCGCCTGCACGTCCGGGTGCGGATCCACCGGGACCAGCGCGACCAGGAAGGAGTCGTCCGTCCGGTCCACGGCCGGGAGGAAACGAACGCTCAGCACGACCGTGTCGTCGATCTCTTCGGCGCCCGCCTCCCAGTGGAAGGTCACCTCCCCGTCGATGGTGTCCCACGGGCCGGTGTAGACCTGCCCGGGGAAGTACCCGCCCTCGAAGTACTCGTCTTCGAGCGCCCCCGTGGGAAACACGGACTGACCGGCACAGTCGAGGTCGTCGACCGGCCCATCGACGATCCCGGTCCCGTCGAGGCTGCTGCCCCAGTAGCGGACGCAGGTGGCGTACTCGCCCGCCGCAGCCTCCGCGTGGACGTCCTGGTGCGGCCCGTTCCAGCTGACCCAGAGGTTGCTCGGGCGCTCGGGCAGGACGATGGTCGGATCGCCGACGTAGGCGCTGGGGAGGGGGATGCTGGAGACGGGGGCCTCGACCGGCGGGATGCCGCCCGGGAAGCTGACCGCGACCTCCGCGCCCTCCGACCAGTTCGCCGCCCGCATGACCTTCTGCTCCAGCTGGCCGGTCTCGGAGTCGACGGCGTAGTTCATCACAGGGGAGTCGACCCAGCTCTCGACAGCCTGGTAGTAGACGAAGACGTCCTGCGGATCTGGCGGATAGATCTCGGGGAAGCGCCCGAAGGTGAGGGACGTCGTGCCCTCCGCGTCGGACATGACGAGCTGATCGCCGACCTCGCTCGTGCTCGCCAGCAGGTAGGAGAAGGGCTCCTTGTTCGTCCAGCAGGCGTCGTCCGCCGGCGGCGGCACCGCGATGTTCCCATGGTGGGCGTCGGGGGCAGGGACGAGGTCGTCGAAGATGAAGGCGAGACCGTAGACCATCACGTACGGCGGCTCGAAGTCCACGATGGACGGACCTGCGGCGTCGAACCACCGGAAACCGAGCAGCCCCATCGGCAGCTCACCACCGGCGAACTCGATACGATCGACCTCGATCAGGCCACCGAAGTACTCCGGCTCCGGACCGATCTCGTCCGGGTCCAGCCCGACACCGACCATCTTGACGTCCGTCTCGGTGACTGGCCGTCCGCAAGCCGCGAGGAAGAGAATGGAGAGGCTCATGGTTCCTCCTACCAGCCGGTACCGAGGCCGATGTACACGCGCACACCAGGCTTCTCGGTCTCGGTAGAGAGATTGTCTCCGACGCCATTGTCGGCGGTGGACGTGATGTCGTCTCCGTTCACGTCGGAGATGCCGCGGATCTCGTTCAGACCGTAGCTGACGCGCAGGAAGCTGTTCCAGCTCCCGCGGTTGAACATCACGGTGGACAAGCGCAGCTCGGCTCCGATGTCGGACAGCAGGTAGTTCGGGTCCACCTTTCCGGTCACCGGGTCCACCGGGGAGTTCTTGTAGCTGTAGTCCTGGAACGGGACCTCGCGCACGACGTCCGACTCGTCGTAGGCGACCCGGGCGTCGTAGCGGTTCGTGTAGTAGCTGCCTGGCTCGTCCGGAGGTCGATAGGACCACAGGTTACCGACGGTCCCCATGAGCTGGGCGTGCAGGTCATAGAAGTAGAAAGGCCCGACCTTCTTGTTCATGTCGGTCTTGACCGGGAACTTGTAGGCCAGCGACGCGACGAGCATCGTCTCGCCGACGAGGGATGACGAGGGGTAGCCCGAGAACATGGTGTTGGGCGCGAGGTTGCCCGAGCCCCAGTAGTAGGGATGGCGCCCGCCCGCCCGGTACTCGTCGTTGTACTGGACGTTGCGATCGATGTAGCCGAGCTGGACGTCCGCTGTGATGATGTGCCGGTACTTGTTCGCCTGACCCAGCAGACCGAGGACGTCCTTGTCCCACGGTGCCTTCACGCGCCAGTGCTCGGTCCAGCGGAAGTCGATGCGGTTGTACTGGTACTTGTCCAGCTGCTGCCCGTCGTCGACGTCGACACCATAGTAGGGCTCGTAGATGATGTCCGTGTAGCCCCGAAGGAAGGCGAGGCTGATGATGCGCCCCACCGGGTGACCGCCCCAGTAGTAGCGCTGGGAGACCGTACTCCACTGGGCGAAGCCAGAGAGCGCCCCCGTAGCCATGAACGGCTCCGGCTTGACGTCACTCGTGGTCTTGAAACCGTATGTAATACCAAGGACGCTGACGCCGGTCTGGAAGCGGCCGCGAGGGTCCCATGGGTACCTCGCGAAGCCCTGGACGACCGTGTAGACCTGGTTCTGCTTGCCCTCGAAGATGTCGACGTCGTTGGGCGTCGCGGGGTCGTTGTCCTGGTCGACAGCGCGCGCGAAGTCGAACTTGGTGAGACCCGTGCGGGCAAACACGCCGACGGTCGGACGCCGCACGTGGTTCTCGTAGTAGCCCCAGACGTTGGAGTCCTCGCCGAGCTCGCCGGCGAAGAGGACGACGTGGTCCTCGACGACATCCGAGAGGCGGACGAGCACTCCCCCGGTGACGCCCCAGTTCGTCATCGTGTCGTTGCTGACCCGGAACGTGGGGATCGCCAGCGGCGCCACCATGGACCGGGTGGCCCGGTACTTCCGGGTCATGCCCTCGTAGATCGAGAGGTCCTCTCGATACTCGAGCACGGCCGTGACCTCGGCCATGTCCGGCTCGGTGATGAACTGGTCGGAGTAGTCGGCGTTGAGGAACTGCTCCTTCGGGAGCGCCCACGACTGGTAGCCGTAGGCGGTCTTGTAGGTGAAGAGCAGGTTCCCCTCTGGCGTGAGATAGGGCGTCTCGGCGTCCCCGATGACGTTCGTGATCTTCAGGATCTGCTTCGTCTCTGGGTCGTAGCTGTAGACATTCATCACGAAGTCGGGATCCGACGTGAAGTAGATCCTGCCGTCGTGACCCCAGTGGGGGTCGAAGCTCTCCGCGCTGTCCCAGGTGATCGGCGTCACCTCGCCCGTCTCGGCGTCGAGGAGGATGATGTCGTTCTGGTAGTTCCGGTACATCGACACGACGACCTGGGTCCCGTCCGGACTCCAGTCCGGGCGCTGGAACATCGTGCCGTCGTGGAAGGTCGTCAGGGACTTCTTGTCCGTGCCGTCGAGGTTGATGGTGACGACGTTGGTCGTCCCGTCGAAGTACTCGAGGTAGACGACGCGGCCATCGTCGCGGACGGCGGGGTCCGTGCCGCGCTGGGTGTTCGGGATCGCGACCGGGTGCAGCGGCTTTGTCTGCCTGCCCATGACGGTCTTGGAGGTCAGGGACTCCAGCGCCCGCCCCCGCTCCTTGTGCTCGTCCATCTCCAGGGGCACATAGAAGAGCTGGTTCCAGTTGTAGCCGTCCCGCTCGAGGCGGATCTGTGTCCAGTAAGAGACCCGGTTGGGCGCGTAGCTGTCCTCTGTCGCCGTGACCACAACCGCGTCCTGTCCCGGCACGAAGTCCCAGCCGGACATGAAGCCCATCGAGATGCTGCCGGCCGAGTCGGCCTCGCCCTGTGCGGCCTGGGCGTCGGTGTTGCCACCGCCGAAGCCGAAGATGGAGCCCTCCGAGGCCTGCTGGAGGCCCAGGGACCCCCGCGTGTTGATGCCGACCCATCTCCCGTCGTCCGAGATCTTCGGGTAGAGGCTGTAGGAGCCGTGGGTCCCCTTGGTCCGCTCGCGGTCGTCCAGCGCCTTGCCCCACCAGGCGTCCTCGGCGTCCCGGTCACCGAAGTGCCACTCGCCGACCCCCTGGATCGGGTAGCCCTCGACGAGGCCCTCGGCGATGATGTCGTCGCGCTGCTTCTCGTACTTGGCCGTGATGTAGGCCTTCCAGTCCTCGTAGAGCTCGCGGCCCGTGATCCCGAGCACGTCCTGGATGACGGTCTCCCAGTTGGGACGCCAGCCCTTGCCGTACTCGATGGCGAAGCGGGCCATGGTGTCGTCGCCGAAGCGCTCTCGCAGGTACAAGGCCATCGAGTAGCCCTGCTGGTAGCCGCGCTCGCCCTCGCCGAAGCCGCTGGCGTCGACGCGGGTGACCCACTCGTCGTAGGTCAAAAGCCGGTCGTCGAGGACGGTCTGGCGGATGAAGGCGTCGCGACGCGAGGTCCAGACGTAGTAGCCGGTGTTGTCCGACCAGAACTCGGCGCCTCCCTCGGTCCACCACCAGGGGTCGTTCTGACCGATGCTCAGCTGGACCCCTGTCGCGGTGTCGCGGATCCCGTCGGAGTAGAGCCCCCCGAAGTTGATTCCCTGGACTCCGTCCGCCAGCGCGTTGCTGGCCTTCAGCGAGACGACGTGGGCGAACTCGTGGATCATGACGTCCGAGAACCACTCGCCGCGGCCTCGTGCCCGGTAGAAGTTGGAGCCCGGGTTCGCCGAGATCTCGATCCAGTCCCAGGAGGGGATCGTGAAGCCCGTCAGGTAGTCCATCTGATCGAGGACCACGACGTGGATCTTCTCCTTGAGGAAGTAGTTGAGCTGGCCACACATCAGGGGCCACATCTCCTCGGAGACCTTCGCGGTCTTCCGGGCCGAGTACTCGGCGTTGATGTAGTGCTCGTTCCCGTCTTCGCGGGAGACCTTCGAGACCGGGTAGTGGATCTCGAAGTGCTCCGTCTCGATGGTGTACCAGTCGAGATCCGGCACGTGGTAGGGGTAGGCGAACTTCTCGGCCCGGGCCGTCGAGCTGATCGAGAGGCCGGCGAGGAGCACGGCGGCCAACAGCGTCTGGATGATGCGCATGATCGGGACTCCTAGAACCGGAACTCGAGGTCGGCCGAGTAGGTGATGCCGCGGGTGGGATGGAGGTCCTCGATGGGGAAGAACATGAGGTCCTCTCCGCGAAGCGGGACGTGGGTCTTCAGGACGACGTCGATGTTCCTCGTCGCGCCGATGGTGGCCCCGGCGTCGACACCTGCCGACCAGCCGTCGCTGCCCTCGACCGGCTCGAGGTTCTGGTTCGGGAAGATGCCGGGCGAGGTCGTCCCAATGCGGACTTCGTCGTGGGTCTCGACCCAGCCGCCACCCTGCAGCGCGACCGGTCCGAGCTGGAGGATCGCGCCGAAGTTCGCGTCGACGATGAAGCCCGGCTGGATCCGCGCGTTGAACTGGTTGCTCTCGGTCTCGATGAGGTAGCTGACGAGACCGCTGAAGCGGTAGGTGTAGTGCACGCCGCCCTGCAGGCCGATGATGCCGAGCTGGCGCCTGGCGTCGAGGCCGACGAGAGCGTCGGTCGTGCCCGTGGTGGTGACGAAGGAGGAGTAGGTGCCAGGGCCCGCGATGTAGCTCCCCGGGGTCTCGTTGCCTGCTGGGGCCTTGATCTCGATTCGGGTCACGACAGAGGTCAGCGGCGCGTCGGTGCGGAAGGCCTCGAAGAGGTACCCGAAGCGCGGGTCACCGAGGAAGAGGCCGGAGGTGTCGGTGCCGAGCCTCTCGTTCGTCAGGCGCAGGTAGTGCATCGGCATCGACCAGTAGATCTCGCCCCGTCGGACGACGCCGTAGCGCACGTTCAGGGACTCGGTCGTGTAGAGCCAGACCGCGTCGTCGAAGTCCTCTGCCGCGCCGTCCGGGCCCCAGTAGCCCTTGGACTGCTTGACGTCGGCTCCGATGCCGATCTCCAGCCATCCCTTGCCGATGATGAGCGGGCGCTCGACCTCGCGCGCGGACAGGGGCGCCCGCATCGTCTTTGCTTCCCACGCTTCGGCGAAGGCCTCGGCAGGCAGGAGCAGGGTCGCCAGCAGCGCCGCTGGCAGGAGCTTCCTCATGATGGGCACCCATTGCGTGTCAGAGAAGAGGGGCGAAATAGCCGCCTCGTTAACCCACACCGGCGGACGGCGCGAGCCACCCATGACCCCCTCCCGGCCATTGCCCGAGGTCGATCCTCGGGATACCCGCCGCGCTTCCCTGGAGGCGCGCCCCGTGAAGGCAAGCACGCTGTCGCTGTCGCTCTTCGGGCTCGCCGGATGCACTTCGCTGATCCCCACGGAGTCCACCTGGGACGTGCCCGCCCTGTCCGGTCAGGACGTGCGCCTGACCATCATCCACACCTCGGACATCCACTCCCGGCTCTTGCCCTACCAGTTCGACCCGAGCTTCACGGACAACGGCCTCGGGCTGTCCGACGGAGCAGGCGACTACGGCGGCCTCGCGCGCATGGCCTACGTGATCAAGCGGGAGCGACAGAACGCCGGTCGGAGCCTCCACCTGGACTCGGGCGACTGCTTCCAGGGCGCCATCATCTTCAACGAGTACCAGGGCGAAGCGGAGGTGCGCGGCATGACCGCCACCGGCCTCGACGCCGCGGTCATCGCGAACCACGAGTTCGACTCCGGCGCCCACAACCTCTTCGCCCAGATCGTCGGCCACGGGGGCTACGATCTGCTCGCCGCGAACTACGACTTCGAGTCGTCGACGCTGCCCTGGTCCAACGAGCTCGAGCGCGTCGCGCTGCCCAGCAAGATCTACGAGCTCGACGGCCTGAGGGTGGGCGTGATCGGCCTCGGCAACCTCTCCTCGCTGAACTCGATCCACGACGAGGACAACAGCCTCGGCATCACCGTCCGGGACGAGTACGAGGTCGTGCCCCAGGAGGCGGCGCTCCTGCGTGCCCAGGGCGCGGACATCGTGCTGACCCTCTCTCACATGGGCCTCGACGACGACCTCGAGATGGCCGCAGAGGTCAGCGACATCGACCTCGTGATCGGCGGACATCACCACGTCGCCATCGACCCGCCGCTGGTGGTCACCAACCGTCACACGGGGAAGCGAATCCCGGTCGTGCACTCGGGGGCCTTCGCGAAGTTCATCGGTCGGCTGGACCTCGTCGTACGTGACGGTCAGCTGATGTCCCACGACTACACGCTGTTCCCGATCAGCTCGGAGACCGTCAGCGGCGAGGATCCAGAGGTCCACGAGATCCTGCTCGAGTACCAGGACGACCTCGACCAGCGCTATCGCCTCGACCAGGTCATCGGCGTCGCGACCCAGCGTCTCACCCGCTACGGCACCACCGGCGGTGACTCGATGCTCGGCAACTGTTCTGCCGAAGCGATGCGCAGCTACCCGGGGGTCGAGACCGAGATCGCCGTCACCAACACCCTCGGCATCCGCTCGGACATCGGCGCGACCCTCGAGGAAGGCGAGACCTGGGACATCACGGTCGACGACCTCTTCAACTCGATGCCCTTCGACAACACCATCACCACCATGTTCCTGTCCGGGCGAGAGGTGCAAGAGCTGCTCGACTACGTGGCGTGGCGGTCCAGTGAGCGCGGCTGCAACAGCCAGGCGCAGGTCGCCGGCATCCGCTTCACGATGAACTGCAGGGACCGCATCGCGGAAGACATCTTCATCAACGGCGTGCCGCTCGACCCCAACGGGACCTACGAGCTCGCGACCAACAACTACATCGCGCACGGCGGCTCGGGCTTCTCGATGCTGGAGCGCAACACGACCCAGTTCGACACGGGCGTGTCCATCCGTGACGTCGTCAAGGCCTACTTCATCGACCAGTACGAGCTCCCCGGAGACTCGGCCTGCGTCGAGGACGGCCGCATCCTCCCGGTGTTCTGATGCTGCTGCTGTTCTCCTGCGCCCAGACCGTGCCGACCGACCGGGTCGAGCCGACCTTCATCTACGTGACCGTGCTCGCCGAGGATCTCGGCACTGCCGAGAGCCCCCTGCCCTTCAGCAGCGAGACCGCGCTGTTGCCGGTGCGGGTGGAGACCCTGGACGTCGACGGCGACCCCTACCCACACACGGGCGACCTGGTGGTCAAGGTCCGGCCTGGCAGGCTCGACCAGGCCCAGTGGGTGACGGTGACCGATGGCGTCTACGAGGGGGAGATCGCCTTCGGCAACGGCTTCGCGTCGACCCGGGTCTGGTTCTCGGACGAGGGGGACAAGGACGCCGAGAGCCAGAGGCAGCCGAGCTTCGCGACCGGTGTCTCGGACCCGCCGCTCTGGTACGCCCTGCCGACGCTCTCGGAGATCAACACCATCGACGACGTCGAGTCGAACCAGCTCGAGGGCGAGTTCACGGAGGTCAGGGCCATCGACCGCGAGGTCCGGGTCACGGCGGTCGGCACCAACGGCTTCTGGATCACCGACACGGCCGATGACGTCGGCAGCTACAACAACCTCTTCGTCTACACCTTCAGTCGCCCCCGGGACGAGGTCGTCCTGGGCGCTCGCCTCACGCTGTTGACCGGGGCGAACCAGGAATACCTCGGCACCACCCAGCTCTCCTTCCCGACCTACGAGGTCGCGGACGAGGAGACCGGCGAGGTGCCCGATCCGGCCACCCTGTCGGCGTCGGACTGTGCGGACCTCGCCGTGCTGGAGGGTCACGAGTCCTCCGTCGTGCGCTTCGAGGACCTTCAGGTTCCCTCCACCTTCGGTCCCGGCGACGGCGACTACGAAGACTGGGTCGAATACGGCCAGTGGCCGGTCGGCGACTGTCTCTATGTCGACAACAGCGTCACCATCCCGGACTTCGTCCCCCAGGCGGGCCAGGACATCGCATACGTCCAGGGCATGTTGAACCAGGTCTTCGACAAGTGGATCGTGCTGCCGCGCGAGGCCGACGACCTGGCCCCCGCAGCGGGCGGCCCCCCCTCTCCGCCACCACGGATGCCCCCGGCGCCTGGTGAGCTCCCCCATTCTCACGCTCCGAGTGAGCCATGCCTTCCCTGATCCTCCTCGCGACTGCCCAGGCGGGCGACTTCATGGACGTCGCGGTCACGACCGCCCTCGAAGACACGAACGTCCGCGCCGGACCCGAGTACTTCTCGCCCGGGCCCAACTTCGTCATGCGCGGAAACCAGACCTTCTTCGAGAACTACGAGGGCCGGTACACCGACGACATCTCGCAGTCCCACCTCGTGCTCTACAAGCGCTCTGATGGCTTCCGGGAGGGCTGGTGGACCGAGGCCGCGATGGTCATCCAGTTCACGCCGTATCTCGACCCGGACGGAAGTGAACCCGGCGTCGATCTGAGCGACGACGGCTCCTATGTGCGCATCGTGCGCGAGCTCGGGAGCGAGGACCACACCCTGTCGCTGACCGGCTACGCGGTAGACGCTGGGCGCTTCCGCCTCGGCTACTCCTACGATCTGTCCTACGGCGGTCGGGAGATGCTGACCCCGGCGGTGGGCGCCATGCCCGGCGCGCGGCTTCAGTGGCAGAAGGGGGGGCACTACGCCTTCCTCGGAGCGAAGACCGCGATCAACCAGGCGGTCGACGAGACCTGGGACGGCAACAGGAACGCCGCCTACAACAGCTTCCTCGCCGGAGGGGGCCTGACCTTCGCCGAGCGCGTCCGGGTCGAGGCGGGGCTGGGGTCATTCCAACAGGGCCAGATGACGAACACCGGCTCGGCGGCGGACGCCAACTACGGTGCCCCGATCGTGGCCCTGGGGACGAGCGCCCAGGTCGCCTTCCGGACGACGACCGAGTTGGACTTCATCCAGTCTGGTGAGCTGCGTCTGTATCGAAACAGCCCCGACTTCATGCGCGACACCTACATCAGTCACGACACGCTGGACGGGGTCGGCGTGCTGGTGCAGGTGGAGGGCAACCGCCTCGTCCACAACCTGCTCGACGCGGACACCGTGGGCAACATCGTCAACGAGAGCGCCATCGCCGCCGACGTGCAGGCCCGGGTGGTCGTGTTCAAGACGACGCTCTACGGCGACCTCGTCTACAAGGACCTCCCCTACATCGTCTTCAACGTGCCGGGCCTGACCTCGGGCACTTCGATCCCGTCTTCGCTGGACACGACGCCGCAGCTCTATTGGCGCTTCGGCCTCTCCCACTACTTCCCTGACGCACACGTCACGCCTGCCTTCGGCGTCGGCATGATGCAGCCGGCGACCTACACAGACTCGGAGACCGGGAAGATCTACGTGCAGTACACCGAGCGGGACAAGGAACAGGTCCCGGACGAGTACGATCAGGCCTACAACATCCTCGGCTCGGTGCTGTCGGTCCAGTACGACATCAGCCCCTCTACCATCGCGGTGGGCGAGCTCCTCTACACCCTCGACAACAACCTCTCCCGCTCGGTCGAGCAGGACGGAGAGCTCGTCCGCACGCCGGAGCCCCAGGAGGTCCGCTCGGCCCTGGGCATCAACCTTGTACTTCGGGCGCAGTTCTGATGCTCGCGTTCCTCGTCTCGACAGCCATGGCCGCGGACGTGTCCCCCACCCTGGACGCTCGCCTGTCGGCGTCGTACTGGCGCCTGGGGTTCTCGGGGCAGGTCCGTCCGGGTGTCTCGCTCGGAATGCCCTGGGCCGAGCCGGGCAACGTGCTGACCGAGCCGGCCGCCCTGAAGCTCGAGGCGGATGTGCAGGCGACGCCGGCCTACCTGCGCGCCGGCGGACGCTTGACGTTCTCCCCCCTGGCGGTGTTCGACATCACCCCGTACGCCTACTGGGACCGCTACTACGGGAGCTTCCAGACCCTCGTGCTCTACGAGGACTGGGAAGCGGACTACGGGTCCAACGACGACATCGAAGAGGCTGCAGAGGGCGGCAATCGCTATCCGGGGAGCGGCTTCCACTACGGCCTCAGCGGCACGCTCAAGGCCAAGGTGAAGAACGTCATCGTCGCGGTGAACGGGGATCTGTCCCGGTGGGACATCGACGTCCACTCGATGACGACCGAGGTGAAGGACCCGTACTTCTTCGAGCGCGAGATGGAGGTGCTCATGCGCACCGGCGTCGAGGGCGGCGACACCCTGGCGCAGGCCAACGTCGTGCTGGTCTACGAGTGGGACTGGAACACCGACGACGGCGCGAAGCTGCGGATCGGGGACCTCACGACCTATCGAAAGACCTGGACCGGGGACGACACGCTGCTGCGCACAGGGCTGCTCGTGCAGGCCCTCACCTACGATGAGCGCATCACACACACACTCCTGGTGCAGCCCTACCTCGTCGACCGGGCCTACGACTCGGCGTTTCCGCCGATGGTGGCCTATCAGCTCAAGTACGCCCGGTAGCTATCTCCTGGTCCCGATGCCGCGGAAGCTCTCGGCGTTTCGCACGCGGCGACTGACGCGAATGTCGGCGAAGCCCGCGTCGGCGAAGCAGACCTCGACCTCTTCGCCCGGGAAGTAGTGCTGCACGGGGACGCGGAATCGATCGTAGATGTCCGCGACAACGACCTCGAAAGGCCACCGGTGGTGGTCGTGCGCTGGGAGGTGGGAGAGCACGCTTCCGAGGACGGGCACGTGGCCGAGCAGGCGGTAGGGCGTGTGGCTGAAGAGCCGCAGACCGCTGGCGATCGCGTGGGAGAAGGCGTGGAGGGTCTCGTCCGTCATGTTGGCCGCCGCTCCGTGCAGCGCTCCAGAGACGATGGCGGGGGTGCCGGCCCTGGGGCCGTAGACCCAGACCTGGAGCTTGCCACCTCGCTTGACGACGCCCGCGAGCTGCCTGAAGGCATCGTTCGGATAGCTCAGGTGGTGGAGGACCCCGTAGCTGTAGACGAGGTCGAAGTGGTCCCGGGGAAGGGGCGGCCTGAGCACATCGCCCTGGACGACGTGCACCCTGGAGAGCCCCGATGTGTTGCGTCGAGCTGAAGCGACCGCGTCATCCGAGTTGTCGAGCGCGACGACCTCGGCCCCATAGCGAGCTGCAAAGAAGGCGTGACGTCCAAAGCCGCACCCCGCGTCGAGCACGAGCTTCCCGGTGAAGTCGCTGCGCTCGAGCGGATGCGCCATGTCGGCGAAGTTCGCCTCGTACTCCGGCAGGCTGCCATCGAACTCCGCCCAACGATGCCCGCTCGGACGACCCCCGGCGTAGTCCGTGGGGAGCATCCGCGGGATGCCCTCGCGGATGGCGTAGACCTGCCCGCAAGCGCAGTGAAGGGCGCCCTCGACGATGTCCGTGATCCGGCGCTCCTCGACGTGGACGCCCCGGTCGTCTCGTCCCTCTGACTCCCACTGCCCATGCCAGGTCTGGAGCTCCTCGGCCTGCTGGGTCTCCAGCGTGAGGCCGCCGTCCCCGCAGGCCGGACAGGCGAGGTGCTCGAGGAGGCGATGCCGCATGCCAAAGGTGTATCGCGGAGATTAGAGACAGCCCATGCGTCCCCTCTCCGAGCTCCCCACCGAGGACGCCCGTGCTCTCCGCGGGGTCTTCTGCGACATCGATGACACCTTGACCCACGCCGGGCGGCTCGTGCCCGACGCCTTCCTGGCGCTGGCTCGGCTCCAGGCGGCCGGACTCCGGGTCGTGCCGATCACGGGTCGCCCCGGCGGCTGGGTCGACCACTTCGCTCGCATGTGGCCCGTGGACGGCGTGGTCGGCGAAAACGGTGGGCTCTGGTTCTTCCATCGTGACGGTAAGCTCCACCGCCGCTTCTCGCAGTCCCCCGAACAACGCGCCGCGAACCGCGCGCGCCTGGCTGCCCTCGGCGAGCACATCCTGCAGGAGGTCCCCGGCACCGCCCTGGCCAGCGACCAGCCCTACCGCGACCTCGACCTGGCCATCGACTTCTGCGAGGACGTGCCTGCCCTCGGAGAGGCCGATGTCGATCGCATCGTCGCCTGCTTCGAGGAGGCAGGCGCCACCTGCAAGGTCAGCTCCATCCACGTGAACGGATGGTTCGGGACCTTCGACAAGCTCGAGGGCTGCCGGCACCTCCTGCGAGAGGTCTTCGACGAGGACCTCGACGAGGTCCGCTCCGCCTACGCGTTCTTCGGGGACTCGGCGAACGACGAGCCGATGTTCGGCTTCTTCCCCTTGAGCGTCGGCGTCGCCAACGTCCGCCACTTCCTGCATCGAATGCAGGCGCATCCGCGCTGGGTCACAGAAGGGGAAGGCGGCCACGGCTTCGCAGAGGGCATCGACGCCATCCTGGCGCGACGATGATCGAGCGGATCATCGTTCCGGCGCTGGAGGTGCCCGCTCGGCTCGACCGCTTCTGTGCCGTGGCGCTGGAGCGAATCCCGAGCCGCGCCTTCGCGCGCAAGGTCATCAAGCGCGGCGGCATCCTGCTCAACGGAGAGACGGTCGAGTCCAGCCGCTTCGTGCGGGAAGGCGACGAGGTGGTCCTCGTCGACACCGGGAGACGGCCGGCGCGCGTCTTCGAGACCACCCTGCAGGTGCTCTTCGAAGACCGGCACCTCGCGGTCGTCGACAAGCCCGCTGGCATCCCGACCAGTGGCCTGAAGCACCGCACCCTGGAGCACGCGCTGCCGGCGAACCTGGAACCGAGCACCGAGCCTGACGCGCTCGAGCGGCCGCGGGTGGTCCACCGCCTGGACGTTCGGACCCAGGGGCTCGTGATCTGCGCAAAGACCGCCAGCGCCCAGGTCGCCCTCGGACGACTCTTCGAGCAGCGCCTGGTCTCCAAGCGCTACCGGGCGCTGTTGCTCGGCGCGCTGGCGGGCGAAGGCATCGTGGACTCCCCGGTCGCGGGAAGAACCGCCAGGACCCGGTGGCGAGCCGTGACGACGACCCCTTCGCTCACCCCGGGAGCTCTCACGACGGTCGACCTCTGGCCGGAGACGGGAAGGACCCACCAGCTGCGACGGCACATGGCGAGCCTCGGACACCCGATCCTCGGGGACGAGGCCTACACCTCGGGGAAGGTGCTCCGGCGGGCGGGGCTCTTCCTCGCTGCAATCGAGCTGGGGCTCCCACATCCGGTCGGCGGGAACCCCCTGCGCATCGAGCGCTCGGAGCCTGACAAGTTCACCGCCCAGAGGCGCCGGGAGCGACGCCGCTTCATGCGGCACGACGCAGTTCGCTTGCTCGCGGATCACGAGGCCGTCGACGAGCTCGAAGCCGCGCACTTGGCCGCGGCCTCGGCCCTCTGCGGTGTGGACGACGACGCCTGCTCCCGCTCCCACTTCGAGCCTGGGCACTTCACGGCGAGCGCGATGGTGCTGTCGCCCGATGAGAGGGACGTCCTCCTCATCCACCACCAGAAGCTCGGGCGCTGGTTGCAGCCCGGGGGACACATCGAACCTTCGGACACCGGCTTCCTGGCCGCGGCGCGGCGCGAGGTCCTCGAAGAGACCGGCATCGCGGACCTCGACGTGCTGGGACTGCTGGACGTCGACGTGCACGCGATACCGGCTCGCGAACCCGAGCCCCGGCACGAGCATCACGATCTGCGGTTCTTGTTCCGAGCCCACTCTCGAGCGATGCATGCGGGGGACGGCGCGACCGACGCGCGCTGGTTCCCGCTCGATGGGGTCGATGGCTCTGATGAGTCCGTCTACCGGGCGATCAGGAAGATCATCCGCCGACGGGGTGGGGCACCGGCCGGTCGTTGAGGAAGGCCTCTACCGTGGTCGCGAGCTCAGCGGCCAGGGCCTGACCGAGTCCCTCGTGGTAGCCGGCGGCATGCGGCGTCAGCAGCACGTTGGGCCGCGCGGCGAGCTCGGCGAGGCGGGGCCAGGGTTCTTCCGGGAAGACATCGAGCCCGACCCGGAGCTCGCACTCGAGGAGAGCGTCGACGTCGACGAGGCGACCGCGGGCCGTGTTGATGAGCACCATCTCGGGCCGCATCGCGGACAGGATCTCGCGGGAGAGGAGGTTCTGCGTCGTCGGGTTGAGATCGCAGTGCAGGCTGATGACCGAGCACTCTTCGATGAGCTCGGCGAGCCCGCGGCTGCCCTTCATCCGAGGGTCGCTGACCAGGACACGAGCGCCCAGCGCCCGCCAGATAGAGGCGGCTCGAGCCCCGATGACGCCATGCCCAACGATCCCCACAGGCAGGCCGACCACCAGCTTCAGCGGTCGGGCAGGCAGCTCCCCACGCGCCCAGATCCCCTCCCGCGAGCGCGCGTGGAGAAAAGGGAGGTCCCGCAGGAGCGTGAGCGCCATCGCGAGCGAGGTGTCCACGACGGCGTCTCGACGAGCCAACGGGCATCGGGCCACGGTCACGCCCTGCCTCCTGCACGCGACAACGTCGATGTGTTCGTGTCCGGAGGTCGTGGTGACCACGAGCTTCAGCGCCCGAGCGCGGGCGAGCACGGCACCATCGACCCGGACCTTGGAGGTCAGCACGAGGATGTCGACCCCCTCGACGGGAGGCTGCTGTCCGACGTAGGCGGAGACGTGGAGCCCCAGCGCGCCGAGCCGCCTGCTCTCGTCGTCGAGCTGCTGCTGAGTCTCGTAGGCGCTGCGTCCCCACCGCAGCACCCTCACAAGAGATCCTCCGCCATCCTGCGGCACGCCGAGATCTCCAGCCGGGCGATCTCCGGTCGCGTGGCGGCGTAGGCGCCGCAAGCCATCGCGAACGCCGCGGCGCGCTCGGGCCCCTGGTCCAGCGCGTGGATCAGGCCTGCACAGAGCGCGTCCCCACAACCCACGGTGTGCACGACTTCCACCTCTGGCGGGCGCAGCCGGATCCGTCGACCCCCGACGAGGAAGAGGGCCTCCCTCGGACCGTCCGTGACGACCACGTTGCGCGCGCCGCGGGTCTGCAGCTCCAGGACCGCGCGTTCGAGATCGAGTGCACCGAAGGTCTCGCGACACTCCCGCAGGTTGGGCTTCGCGAGGAAGACGTCGCCGGCATCCATGGCGGACTCCAGCGCGGCTCCTCGCGTGTCGAGGACCACCGGGACGCCGAGCTGGGACAGCCTCGCGTACACGTCGTCGCGCGGGGTCGAGCCACCCAGGATCATCAGCCTGGCCGGGAGGAGCGACTTCACGGTCGCGACCAGGGCGTCGACCTCGCTGTCCCGCAGGGTCGGCGGGGGGCCGTAGACGGTCGTGACGTGGCCGCCGTGGGTGACGGTGAAGCCGCGGCGGCTCTCGCCGCGGATCGGAAAGAGCCGGTGGGGCAGGTCCTCGCGCTCCAAGCACTCTTCGATCTCGCGTCCCGTCGCGCCCCCGATGCACGCGACGGCGAGCACATCGTGGCCGAGATCCCGCAAGGCCCGGGTGCAGTTGAGCGGCTTCCCGGTCGCGATGACCCTGGAGCGCCCGGCGGGACGGAACGCGCCACCGGCGTGGAAGCCGGGTTGGTCGAAGAGGTGCTCGACCATCGGGTTGACGGTGACGCTGAGGATCACAGGACGATTGTGCCTGGAGAAGAATCGGAAGGGGGGAGGTCAAAAAATGGCAGGGGACCTCCATAGGCTGATTCCGACGGAGGACGACGTGGGTTTTCGATGTTCATGCGGTCGCTACGATCCCAAGGGTGTGGGGGCGTGCCGGTGCGGGCGCCACGATGGGTGGATGGAGGAGGGACGTACGCACCGGGACAAGACGCGCATCGGACAGCCCCGGCCGATCCCGATCACGGAGGTGCCGATGGACACGGGAGAGGTGCGCCTGCGTGTCGGCATGCCGGAGCTCGACCGCGCACTCGGGGGCGGCCTCGTCACCGGTTCGCTGACTCTGTTGGGCGGAGATCCAGGTGTGGGCAAGTCCACCCTCCTGCTGATGGTCCTCGCCCGCTTCGCAGCGAGGGGGGTCCCCGTCCTCTACGTCTCGGGAGAGGAGTCCACGCGTCAGGTCCGCCTACGAGCGGAGCGGCTGGGGGTCTCGGAGGAGCGACTGTACCTCCTGCCGGAGACCTGCCTCGACACGGTGATGGAGGTCGCAGAGAGGCTGGGGCCCGCGGTGCTCGTGATCGACTCGGTCCAGACGATGGGCGCAAGGAACATGGACTCGGTCCCGGGCTCGGTGGGCCAGGTGCGCGCGGTCGCGACGCGGGCCATGGCGCTGGCCAAGGGCAAGGACATAGCTACCTTCCTGGTGGGTCACGTCACGAAGCAGGGCGGCATCGCGGGACCCAAGGCGCTCGAGCACCTCGTGGACACCGTGCTGTACTTCGAGGGGGACGGGCGCTCGTCGCTCCGGATCCTCCGAGCGACGAAGAACCGCTTCGGAGCGACGGGAGAGCTCGGGTTCTTCGAGATGGCGGGGGATGGTCTGAGGGAGGTCCCGGACGCCTCCGCGCGCCTGCTACGGGAGCGGGTCGTGGGAGCACCGGGAACTGTGGTCGTAGCGGCACTGGAGGGAAGCCGACCCGTCCTCGCCGAGGTGCAGGCGCTGGTAGGGCGCCCCTCGGCGGGGACCCCGGGCCGTACAGCCCTCGGTCTCGACCGAGGCCGCCTCGGAATGCTCATGGCGGTGCTCGGCAAGGTCGGGCTCAGCCTCCACGATCGGGACGTCTTCGTCTCGGCGGCTGGGGGGCTCCGCATCGCCGAGCCGGCGGCGGATCTCGGAGTCGCCGTCGCACTGGCCAGCTCCATGCTGGATCGTGCCATCGATCCTGGAACCCTGGTCTTCGGAGAGGTCGGGCTCGTCGGGGAGGTGCGAGCTGTCGCTCACCCGGGGCCCCGCCTGCTGGAGGCGCGACGCCACGGCTTCCGACGCGTGCTGGTACCCGCAGCGGCAGCCCGTGACACCCCGGAGGGGTTGGAGGTGGTGGGTGTGCGCTCCCTGCGCGAGGTCATCGATCTGGCCACTCGTCCCGCTCATGCAGCAAACCCGCTTGCCGTGCGCGACGGTGGGGGGTACGGGGCATCCCCAGCGGTCGCTGAATGACCGCTCATTCAGGGAGATCCGCCATGAGCGCCACCGGCTACGACATCGACCTTCGCGACGTCAGCTTCGTCCTCTTCGAGCAGCTCGATGTACACGGGGAGCTCGGCTCGTACTCCCGCTACGAGGACTACGATGTCGAGACCTACACGGCGATGATCGCAGAGGCCGCCCGCATCGCGGCCGAGGTCCTCTGGCCCTTGAACGGACCGGGCGACCGCCAGGGCTGCACCTTCCACGGCGGCGGCAAGGTGACCACGCCCGAGGGCTACCGTGAGGCCTGGAAGGTGCAGGCCGAGGGTGGCTGGGTCGGCTTCACCGCGCCCTTCGAGTACGGCGGATGCAACCTGCCCGAGCCCGTCGCGATGGCGGTCGGAGAGATCCTGACGGGCGCCGGTCCGGCGATGTCGACCTTCGGGGGCCTGACCCGCGGAGCAGCGAACCTGCTGATGCACTACGGAAACGACTTCCTCAAGGAGACGTGCATCGAGCGCCTGAACACCGGCGAGTGGACAGGGACCATGTGCCTGACGGAGGCCGGGGCGGGCACGGACGTCGGCGCCAGCCGCACGAAGGCCGAGCCGACGGACACAGAGGGCCTCTTCCACCTGACGGGGGAGAAGATCTTCATCAGCTGCGGCGACCACGATCTCACCGACAACATCGTGCACCTCGTGCTCGCTCGGCTCCCGGACGCGCCCGGTGGGACCAGGGGCCTGAGCATCTTCGCCGTCCCCAAGCTGGGCTTCTCCGGTACTCCCCAGGAGGGCAAGCGCAACGGCGTCTACGTCGTCGGCATCGAGCACAAGATGGGCCTCAACGGTTCACCGACCTGCACCCTCGAGCTAGGCGGGAACGACCCCTGTCACGGCTACATCATCGGGCGTCCCGGCGACGGGATGCGCATCATGTTCCACCTCATGAACGAAGCCCGCATCGCCGTCGGGATCCAGGGGCTCAGCTCGGCCGCCCTGGCCTATGAGCAAGCCCGCGCCTTCGCCGCCGAGCGCGTCCAGGGCTCCTCGATCAAGAACCTGAGGGACCCCAACGCGCCGAAGGTCACCATCGACAATCACCCTGATGTCCGGCGAATGCTGATGGACATGCGCGTGTCCGTGGAGCTCATGCGCTCGCTGCTGTACACGACGGCGCTGCGACTGACGATCGCAGAGAACACCGACGACGAGGACGTCTCCAAGGCCAAGCTCGCTCTCGTCGAGCTGCTCACCCCGATCTGCAAGGGCTACTGCACGGACCTGGGCTTCGACGTGACCGTCACGGCTCTCCAGACCTTCGGTGGCTACGGCTACATCCAGGAGTACCCCGCCGAGCAGCACTGCCGGGACAGCAAGATCGCGTCTGTCTACGAGGGCACCAACGGCATCCAGGCCATGGACCTGCTGGGCCGCAAGATGCGAGCCCAGAACGGCATGGTCTTCATGAACTGGATGCAGCAGACCAACACCGAGATCGCGGCCGCCCGGGCGACCGGTGTGCTGGACGCCGAGTGTGATGCGGTCCAGAAGTCCGTAGGGTTCCTCGGCGCGGCGGCCATGCACCTGGGCAAGCTCGGCATGGAGGGGGACCTGGAGGGCGCGATGCTCCAGGCCACACCATTCCTCGAGCTCTTTGGTCTCGTCGTCCTGGGCGTGCACGCCCTGGAGCAGGCGCAGGTCGCCCACGTGCGCAGCCAGAACAACGCCGGCGACGCGGACTTCTACAAGGGCAAGATCCTGAACTTGAAGTGGTACTGCGCGACTCGGCTGCCGACGGCCGTCGCCCTCTCGAAGGCGATCCTGGCAAGCGACAACAGCTGCATGCACGAGACCCTCTTCGGCGAGCGCGCCTGAGGGCGCCGGTCAGTACAAGAGCACGCTGTTACGGGCTTCGTCCCATGCCTCGCGGCTCCGATCCCAGTGCTCGACCAGGTCGCGCACCGGGATCGTGGTCTCGATGGCGGCGCGCCCCTCCGTGGAGCCACACAACAGGTCGATGGCGATGGGCTCGTCGACGAACTCGTAGGTCTCGGTCCGCCAGGCGAAGTTGTCGGGGTCGCACCGGCGGGCGGCTTCGATGACCACCCAGCCCAACAGGACTGCGTGAAGGGCGTGGCGGTTGTCGAGGTGCACCTCGACGCCACCACAGACGACGCCGGCGTGCTTCTGGAACTGCGGGAGGAAGTCAGCGGCTCGGAATGCGACACCCTCGAGGCCGGCGTCCAGTGCCCCCTTCCGGCACATCGTGGCGAACTGTCCGGAGTCCAGCCATGGGGCACCGACGAGGTTGAAGGGCCGCGTGGTCCCGCGCCCCTCTGAGAGGTTCGTGCCCTCGATGAGGCACATGCCCGGGTAGAGGATGGCCGTCTCGAGAGTAGGCATGTTCGGGCTGGGAAGCACCCACGGCAAGTCGCCCTCGTCGGAGTAGGTGTCCCGGTGCCAGCCCTCGCAGCGAATGACCTCGAGGGCACAGTCGATGCCGACGACTCGCTGGAAGTAGCGACCCAGCTCGCCCATCGTCATGCCGTGGCGAGTCGCGAGCGGGTAGGCCGAAACGAAGCTCTCGAAGCCCGGCGCTACGACGTTGCCCTCGACGCTCACCCCGTCGATCGGGTTGGGCCTGTCCAAGACGACGACCCGGGTACCGGTCCCAGCGGCGACCTCCATGACGAAACCGAGGGTCGCCTGGTAGGTGTAGTAGCGACTGCCGATGTCCTGGATGTCGAAGACGAGGACGTCGAGGTCGTCGAGGGTCTCGGGCGGCGGGCGCAGGCTGTCCTCGGAGTCCCCGTAGAGAGAGACGCAGCCGTCCGGACCGTCCGCTCCCGCCACGCCGATCATGTCCTGGGCGGTAGCGGCGACCCCGTGCTCGGGGCCGAAGAGCCGGGTCAGCACGACCCCCGCGCCCGAGAGCAGCTCGATGGCGTGGCGGTAGCTCCTGTCAACCGCGGTTGGGTTGCAGCAGAGGCCGACGCGTGCGCCGCGCAGGCTTGAGGGGTCGTCCAACAGGACCTCGAGGCCACTGCGCATCAGCATCTCCGACCAAGGCGAGGCGAGGCGGCGGATGGTATCATCGTCACTTCTCGGCGGAGCTCACGTGACCCTGCTGCTCTCTGTGATCGCCTGCAACGGCAGCATCAACACGGGCCAAGATGGTGACTTCGCCCTCGCCTTCGATGGCGGAGGGTGTGTCGAGGTGCCGGTGGATGTCGGGGCTCGAACGGAAGACCTCAGCATCGAGGCCTTCGTCCGCGGGGCGGTCGATGCCGACCTGGGCCACAAACCCATCGTGATCTGGCGGAGCGTCTTCGCGCTCGTCGACACCGATGACGGCCGCACGTGGTTCGGCGAGGACGACCTGGACGAAGGCGACGGAGTCTTCGACGTCGTCGGCATCATGGATGGCAAGTCCCACCACGTGGCCGGGACCTGGGCCAGCGACGGCAAGATGCGGCTCTTCGTGGACGGCCAGCTCATCGGATTCCAGACGAGCTCGCCAGGGACCGTGATCGGAGACACTATCCAGATAGGTTGCTGGACCGATCTGGCCGCGGGCTTCGAGGGCACCCTCGACGAGGTGCGCCTGTCCTCGAGCATCCGCTATGAAGACACCTTCGAGGCCTCCTTCGAACCCTTCGAGGTGGACGAGTCCACGACCGCGCTGTGGCACATGGACGAGGGCGAGGGCGACACCCTGGTCGATGCCACTGGCAACTACGACGGCGTCGTCTACGACACCGAGTGGGTGGCCGCAGGAGGGAGCGAAGACTGATGCTGTTGTGGACCCTCGCGGCCTGCGCCGGTCGGGCGCCGGGCTCCGCGCCCGACGAGCCGCCGCCTGAGGTCACAGAGGCCCCCGCCCCGCCCCCACCCGAGGCCACGGCGGCCGAGCCCGTGAGTCATCCAGTCGTGGCGACATGGACCAGTGGTCCCTGCGGCGACCGCGGCTACCCGCGAGAGCTCACCTTCACTCCGGACTTCCGGTACGTTGGCCGCGACCTCGTCGCGCCCTGCCCACCCGACGTCACCTGCATCTGGGATGGCGTCATCGAGTTCGGCGGCAGCTGGTCCGACGACGGGCCGATGCTGACGCTCGTGGAAGAAGAGCTCAGCGACGACGGTGAGGGAGCCCCGCGGCCAGGCCAGCTGCGGCGCACTCAGTCCGGTCACCTCACCGAGACGATCGGGGACGAGACCTGCGGCTACGAGAGAGCCGACTGAGACTCCAGTTGGACCAGCTGCCGGAACGCCGAGTGTAGGGATTCCCCGACATCACCTCCACCGATCTCGGCCCCGTCGAGCGTCAGGACCGGCGAGAGCTCCTTGAGCGTGGAGGCGAGGTACAGCTCCTCGAAGTCCGCATCGGCCGGCACCACACCGACCCGCATCTGCAACCCCGCCCGGGCCGCCGCGTCCAGCATGGACCGACGCGTCACGCCGTCCAGCAGACGGCCGTCTGCCACGGGGGTCACCAGCACACCGTCGAGCACGGCGATGACGCTGCTCCGGTTTGCCTCGAGGATCTCGCCGTCGGCGACGAAGAGGACCTCGTCCACGCCGAGCTTCTCAGCCGACAGGACCCACGCCGCGCGGCTGCCGTGCTTCACCGAACCCCGCAGGTAGGGGCTGGGAAGTACGGGCAGACGTGCACAATGCACACCTCGGCCCGTCCGGTCGGGGTCCACGCTGGCCGCCTGGACGACCCGGATCCCGCCAGCTGTGAGAGTGACCCGGATCCAGACGTCCGTCTCGAGCAGCGCATGGACGTCCTCGAGCACGGCCGCGGTCGGACAGTCGATGCCCATCTCCGCAGCCGATGCCTCCAGGCGAGCCATGTGCGCAGCCAGTCGGAAGGGGATCCGGCCATAGGTGCGCATCGTGTCGAAGCAGACGAGACCGCGAAGGAAGCCGGGATCGTCCGCCGGTATACAGCTTCTTTCCTCGCCATTGACGAGGCAGCGTTTCATCTCGAAACCTGTATGAAAACGACTGACACTTTTTTCCTTTGATGCCGAGATCCGGACCTGCTTCAATGTGCGCGCACCGAAACCCGTCGGCCTAACCGGCCGGCAGGCTGTCTACCCGAAAAGTCCAGGTTTCGGAGCCACGATGATGAAGCAGGCCCTCGTCGCGCTTTCCCTCTCCCCTCTCCTCCTCGTCGGATGCGACACCGAGGCGCCTGGAGATGCCCTCGTCCTCGAGGACACGGAGGCATACGTCGACCGCGAGATCCTCGTCGCTGTCGACGACACGGTGGTCTCATCGCAGCTCCAGCAGGACTACGACCTGCGGCCGATGGAGCGAAACGACCGGATCGGCGTGGCCCGCCTCGACATCAAGGGACACACCAACGTGAAGGAGGTCGTCACCCTTCTGGAGGACGACTACCGGGTGCAGTTCGCGGAGCCGAACTACCTCGTGCGCGCTCAGGCCCGCAGCAACGACCCCTACGCCAGCTACCAGTGGAACCTGGACCAGATCAACGCCTGGGAGGCCTGGGACCTTGCTGATGGCACCGGCACGGTCGTGGCGGTGCTGGACACCGGAGTCAAGAAAGGAGGTCCAGACGGTCTCAACCACGTCATCGACGGCTACGACTTCTACTACGGCGACAGCGACCCGACCGACCGCATCGGGCACGGGACCTTCGTCGCGGGCACCATCGCCCAGGCCACCGACAACGGCCGCGGCGTCGCGGGCGTCGCCCCGGGTGCCAGCATCCTCCCGGTCAAGGTGCTCGGAGACAACGGCTACGGCGACATGGCCGCCATCGCCAACGGCATCACCTGGGCGACAGACCAGGGAGCCGATGTCATCAACATGAGCCTCGGCGGTCCATACGCGTCGGAGACCCAGCGCCGCGCCTGCGACTATGCCTACGACCGCGGCGTCGTGCTCGTGGCCGCGAGCGGGAACGAGTTCGCCAAGAGCGTCGGCTACCCGGCAGGCTTCGACACCGTCATCGCCGTCGGCGCGAGTCGCGTCGATGGCTCTCGGGCCAGCTACTCCAACACCGGCAGCGGCATGGAGCTCACCGCCCCGGGCGGGGACTATTCCAAGGACGACAACGGCGACGGCTACGCCGACGGCGTGCTCCAGGAGACCTTCGAGAATGGCGGCTGGACCTACACCTTCTACGAGGGAACCAGCATGGCAGCGCCCCACGTGGCGGCCGCCGCGGCGATGCTGAAGAGCGCCGGGGTCGAGGACCCGGAACAGATCCGCAGCATCCTCGCCCAGAGCGCCGTCGACCGCGGCAGCGCCGGCTATGACACGAGCTACGGCTACGGCGTCCTGGACATCGAAGCCGCGCTGGAGATCGCGGCTGGCGCCGAGCCCCCTGCCGAGGAGCCCATCGAGGAGGAGCCGACGGAGCCAGAGCCCGAGATCGACATGACCCCACCGGTGATCAGCGGGGTGTCCGGCTACACCGACGGAACGAGCTTCACGCTGGAGTGGGTCACGAACGAGCCCGCCTCGAGCCACATCGACTTCGAGGACTACGGCGTCTACGGAAACGACGAGCTGACCACCGCCCACACCCTGAAGTTCACGGGGCAGCTCGGATCCACCTATGTCTTCCGCTTCCAGTCGACCGACGCCAGCGGCAACACCACGACGACCGACAAGTACCAGATCGGCTTGTAGCCGAGCGGGTTAGTGGGGCGCCCCTCGAACCGGGAGTCCCCAAGATGGCCAAGTTCAGCGGCGTCGACTTCTACCGCCTCGACGACCTCCTCACCGAGGAGGAGATCATGGTCCGCGACCTCGTCCGGTCCTGGGTCGAGGAGCGGATCCTGCCCATCATCGAGGGCCACTGCCGCGCCGGGACCTTCCCGCTGGAGCTGGTCTCCGAGTTCGGCGAGATGGGCCTGCTCGGAGCGAACCTCGAGGGCTATGGCTGCGCCGGCATGAGCAACGTCGCCTACGGCCTCATCTGCCAGGAGCTGGAGCGCGGCGACTCGGGCGTGCGCTCCTTCGTCAGCGTGCAGGGCAGCCTGGTGATGTTCCCCATCTGGAAGTTCGGCACAGAGGCCCAGCGCGAGAAGTACCTGCCAGGCCTCGCAGCAGGCAAGCAGATCGGCTGCTTCGGGCTCACCGAGCCGGACTACGGCAGCAACCCCGGGGGCATGATCACCCGGGCAGTGGACGACGGGGACTCCTACGTGCTCAACGGCGCCAAGATGTGGATCACGAACGGGACCATCGCGGACGTGGCCGTCGTATGGGCGAAGCTGGACGGCGTCATCCGGGGCTTCGTCGTGGAGAAGGGGGACCCCGGCTACTCGGCCCCGGAGATGCACGGCAAGCACAGCCTGAAGGCGAGCGTCACGAGCGAGCTGGTCTTCCAGGACTGCCGCATCCCGAAGGACCGCATCCTGCCCGCGGTGCGGGGCCTCAAGGGACCCTTCAGCTGCCTGAACAACGCGAGGTTCGGCATCGCCTGGGGCGCGATGGGTGCCGCGATGAGCTGCTTCCACTCGGCCACGGAGTACGCCAAGTCGCGCGTGCAGTTCGACAAGCCGATCGCCGGCTACCAGCTGGTCCAGAACAAGCTCGCGTGGATGCTGCGAGAGATCACGAAGGGCCAGCTCCTCGCGCTTCAGTGCGGGCGCATGAAGGACAACGGGACCGTGGTGCCCGAACACATCTCGCTCGCGAAGATGAACAACGTGGACGTCGCCCTGCAGATCGCGCGCATGGCACGAGACATCCACGGCGCCAACGGGATCCTCGACGAGTACCCGGTGATGCGCCACATGGCGAACCTCGAGTCGGTCTACACCTACGAGGGCACCCACGACATCCACAACCTCATCCTCGGTCGCTGGATCACCGGTATCCCGGCCTTCACCTGAGTCAGCCGCCGGGGTGACACCCGGAGCAGCGCACGAGCAGGTCGCCGTAGGCTGATGCACGCTCTGCCTGCGTGCTCGCCAGGGCCAGCGCGGTCGCCTCGGTCGGGGCGACCTCCTTGAAGCCCGAGGCGTCGATCTCCCGCCCGCTGACGAGGTCCGCCCAGAGCCTGTCGTGCCCGTGCGGGCCGGCCGTAGCAGAGACCGGACCGACCTTGCCGGCGTGACAGTCCCCGCAGGCTTCGACGATGCCGGCGACCGCCCAGCCGCCTTCCTCCAGGTCCTCTGCGGCCACCGCCATGCCCAACGCGCCGTGGAGGTCCTCGACCGCCGTGTCCTTCATCCCGGGGTCCTCCAACTCGCGAGCCGCAGCGTGGAGTGCGTCGAGGTCTGCCCGGATCACGGCGTCCCGGGCGAGGATGGCCCCCATGTAGTGGCCGGGCGCCCTCTCCGGCGCGTCCCCACACCGACAGGCGAGCAACAACCACATGGCCGAGGATGATAGAGCACCGGCGGTGCATCGCCTGACCAACCGCCTCATCCGAGCCATCCTCAGGCGCCTCGACCCCGGTCGGGGCGAGGTCCGGGTCCTCGCCGACGCCGTCCACATGCGGGGCTTGCTGCGCCTGGCCTGGGTGTTCGTCATCACGGTCTTCGCGCCGGGCATGACGCTGGCGTGGATCGGCTTCGGCTCGATTCGAGGCGAGGAGCTCCAGGTCTGGAAGGACGTCGAGGAGTCGGGCGATCGCGAGATCCGCGAGGTGCTCAGCCACGTCGACGCCACCTTCAAGGACTTCGAGGCCAGCGCCCGCGCTCGCCTGGAGTCGGGGCGCTCGCCGGTGGAGGACCCCAAGACGCTGTCCCCCTACGTGCGCGTGGCCTTCAGGCTGGACGAGGAGGGCAACCTGGAGGCGCCCTTCCAGATCGTCGACCGCCCGACACTCCAGGACCACTCGGTGTACTTCGGGGACTCGTGGCGACGCGCCAACCACGTCGAAGACCCCGCCCTCGCCGTCGGCGCCTGGGATGAGCTCGCCCAGGAGGTCGCCGACCCGCAGGCCGTCGGGCAGGCCCTGTTCAACAAGGCGAGCAGCCTCGGCCGAGCCGGTGACACGCGTGCCGCGGAGGAGCTCCTGGCGAACCTCTACGCGGACTACCACGACGTGCGGAATCTCCACGGCTTCCGCATCGGCGACCTGGCCCGGCTGCGTCGGGGCGAGCTGCTCCTGGACCGGGACCCGGAGATCGGTCGGGGGGCGCTGGAGACCCTGATCGACGAGCTGCTCGAGGAGGAGTGGACGATCGGACGCGGCAACGAGGCAGCGGTCGCGGCCCGGGGGCTGGAGCTCTTGGAGGAGACCTCGGAGAAGGACTGGCTCGCGTCGCGCCGCGGACGCCTCCAGGAGCAAGCTCGCCAGCTCTTCTGGGCGGAGCGGCTCTACGACGAGCTCATGTCGCTGAACCCCCGAGGCCGGGCGCTGCCGGTGGACCGCGGACAGATCGCCTGGCGGCTGGAGGATCAGGCCCTGTGGGCCACGATGTGGTGGGGCGAGGACGGTCAGGACCTCTACGCCTTCGCGCTGGATCCAGAGGCGGTCCTGGGCGACATCCGCGACCACGCCCGCCGAACGACACGGACCTCGGCCGAGGTCAACATGCTCTTGTTGAGCCCGGACGCCGATGCACCGTCTGACGCGCTGGTGCGCCGCTCGCTGAAGCCCTGGCTACCAGGCTGGTCCCTGGTCGTGCACCCCCGAAGCGCCGCGGACCTCAACGACGCCCAGGAGCGAAAACGGCTCCAGCGACTCGCCATCCTGATCTTGTCGTTGATGATGATCGGGACCGGCGCTGTCCTCACAGGCCGCCTCGTCGTCCAGCAGCTGGAAGTGGCCCGGAGCAAGGCCGACTTCGCAGCCAACGTGAGCCACGAGCTTCGAAGTCCCATCACCCAGATCCGCATCAAGGGTGAGTCCCTGCAGTTCGGTCTCGTCGACAGCCAAGAGGACCTCCAGGATCACTACGACGCCATCGTGCGCGAGTCCGAACGGCTCTCACGCCTCGTCGACAACGTGCTCGACTTCGCCGCGATCGAGCGGGGGGCCAAGACATACACGATGCGGGCCGAGGATCTGGGGGAGACGGTCAGGCAGGCGGTGGAGTCCGCGCGCTTCTCCATGGAGACCCGGGACATGAAGATGGACATCGACGTGCCCGACTCCCTGCCCGTGGTCATGCACGACCCGGAGGCCATCGCCCAGGTCGTCCACAACCTCATCTCCAACGCCGCGAAATACGGGAAGAAGGGCGGTTGGATCGGTGTCCGAGGCTGGGTCGGCAGCGACGAGGCCCACGTCGCCGTGTCCGACAAGGGCATCGGGATCCGACAGGAGGAGATCCCCCTGTTGTTCGAGCACTTCTTCCGCTCGAGCGACCCCGACGCAAGGCGTCAGAAAGGAACAGGTATCGGCCTGACCATCGTGCGTTACATCATGGACGCCCACTCGGGCCGGGTCGAGGTCACCTCCGTCCCGGGGCAGGGCTCGACCTTCACGCTACACTTCCCACTTCGTCCCCAACCGCACAGCTGACAGAGAGGAGCAGAAATGGCGCGGATCCTGTTCGTCGAGGACGAGGAGGAAGTCCTCAAGACAGTGAAGGCCTTCTTCACGCGAGAGGGCTACGATGTCTATGGGGCACGCTCCGGCAAGGCGGCACTCGAGCTCGCGGGCCGCTTCCCACCAGACGTGGCGGTACTGGACGTCATGCTGCAGGAGGGGCCGGAAGGCATCGACGGCATGGACGGCTTCGAGATCTGCCGTCAGCTGCGTGAGAGCAAGTTCCGAGGACCCGTCATCTTCCTGACTGCGCGCACCACCGAGCAGGACAAGCTGCTGGGCTTCGAGCTCGGCGCTGACGACTACGTCACCAAGCCCTTCTCGCTCCGGGAGCTGGCCGCCCGCGTGCGCGCCGCCCTCAAGCGAGCTGGCGGAGCCCGTTCCGTCTACAAGTTCGGCATCGTAGAGGTCGATCTGGACAACTACATCGTCCGCCGCTCCGGCATCGAGGAGCGCCTCTCCAACCGCGAGCAGGAGTTGCTGCGTTTTCTCATCGAGCACCGCGGGCAGGTCCTGCCACGTGAGCTGCTGCTGACCTCGATCTGGCAGTACAACCCGAACGTCACGACGCGCACGGTCGACACCCACATCCTCAACGTCCGCAAGAAGCTCGGCGACGACGCACAGAGCCCCCGGTTCATCGAGACCATGCACGGGGTCGGCTACCGGTTCATCGCCGAGGAAGGATGATCCTGCTCCTGGCCGCGATGGCCAACGGGCAGGATGTGCGCGCCTGGCAGGGCCTCTACGAAGGCATGCTCATGGAATCCGGAGAGGGCGATCTCGAAGGAGCCATCGCCTGGTACGAGGGCCTGGTCGCTGGTCTCCCCGACGATGACCCCTCCCTCGGAGAGCTGAACTTCTGGTTGGGGCGGGCGAGCTACGCCGAGGGGGACGCCGACGGCGCCCGCCAGGCGCTCCGAGTAGCCATGGCGGACCCGGTGGTAGAGGACCGCGCCCGAGCGCTCATTGCGCAGATCGACAGCCAGGAACTGCGCGTGCGGCGACTCCCCATGAGCTACGACTTCAGCACCGGGACCGGCCACTGGTTGCACTCGTGGAAGCACGGAGAGAAGGGAGCCCTGGAGAGCAAGGCACCCCCGGGCTCGGAGGATCCGGCGCTGGCCTGGTCCACCACGGTCGCCGACCGCGAGACCGACGCGATCGGCCTGTGGTTCGACGAGGAGAGCCCTCGTCCCAAGGAGTTCGTCTTCGACCTGAAGAGCGGCGACTTCCCCGCGACGCTGAGGTTGATCCTCGAGGACGACCTCGGCCAGCGCTGGGAATACCCCGAGATCCGAACCTCGACGGAGACCTGGATCGGCGTCGAGGCGCGACTGGGGGAGTTCGTTCCGCTCGACGCTGGCAGCGGCGCGGTCCCCAGGACCGTCCGCGCGCTGTCGTTGTGGGACGTCACGGCGTACACGCGCCCAGATCGCGGACCCAATGTCATCTACGTGGACAACCTGCAGATCAGGTAGCGAGTGAGCACAGTCGTCCAGAAGTACGGCGGCTCGTCGGTCGCCGACGTCGACAAGATCCGGGCGGTGGCGCGGAGGGTCGTCGCTACTCGGGACGCGGGTCACCGAGTCGTCTGCGTCGTGAGCGCGATGGGCAACACCACCAACGAGCTCCTGGCCCTGGCTCGAAGCGTCACCCCGAGCCCAGGACGGAGAGAGCTCGACATGCTCATCTCCGTCGGCGAGCGCGTGGCGATGACGCTGTTGTCGATGGCGATCGCGAACCTCGGGGCTCCGGCCCGCAGCTTCACGGGGAGCCAGTCCGGCATCATCACCGACGAGGCTCACAACAGCGCGCGCATCGTCGCCGTGCGGCCCCACAGGCTGCGCGCCGCGCTAGAGGCGGAGGAGATCGTCATCGTCGCCGGCTTCCAGGGGGTCTCCCGCGACAAGGAGGTCACCACCCTGGGACGTGGCGGGACGGATCTCACGGCGGTGGCCCTGGCAGCCGCGCTGGACGCCGAGTGGTGCGAGATCTGCTCCGACGTCGACGGTGTCTACAGCGCCGATCCGCGGACCGTCCCGACCGCCGAACGCCTGGAGAAGCTGAGCCTGGACGAGGCCCTCGCGCTGGCCCGTTCCGGAGCCCGTGTGCTCCAGGCCGACGCCGTCGCCCTCGCCCATCGGCTCGGCATCGAGATCCAGGCCGCGAGCACCGACGACCCGCCAGGAAGCGGCACGCGGATCGTCGTCGGAGAGCTCCCTCCTCGCTTCGCGGCGGTGACCACGGACCGCCAGCTGGTGCGCTTCTCCGGGGGCCAGCGAGAGGTCCTGGTCGCCTCGCTCGTCGCGGCCGGGGCAGAGATCCGGCGAGCGGACGCCCGAGGCGTGCTCGTAGATCGTCGAAACTGGCACGACCGGGCCGCTTTTGTCCTTCCAGAGGGCGGCCTGTGCGAGCCGGTGGTCGAGCTCAGCGCGGTGTCGACGGGCGCCTCTGTGGAGGGTCCAGCGCTGGTGAAGACCCTCGCAGCCCTTGCCGAGGCCGGCATCGACGTGCTCGATTGGGTCGCGGCCCCAGACGCCCTCCGCTTCACCGTCTCGGCGGAGACGGCAACAGAGGCCGAGAAGCTGGTACACCTCTTGCTCATGGAACGTCTTGCAGAGGGCGATTTCGGGACATAGTCTCGGACCGCGATGCTGAAGCACTTCTTGAGTCCGCCGAACTGGTTCACGTCGGCCAGCATCTTCTGTGGCTTCTACGCCATCATGCTGGCCGCCGGAAACGACGGGGACCCGACGACCTTCTACCAGGCGGGGCTGCTCATAGGCTTCGCAGGCGTCTTCGACATGCTGGACGGGCGCGTCGCGCGCATGACGAACAGCCAGTCGGAGTTCGGCGTCCAGCTGGACAGCCTCGCGGACGTCGTGTCCTTTGGCATCGCCCCAGCCGTGCTCGTCTACAACTGGGGTCTCGACAGCCTCGGGATCGTCGGGCTCGCCGCCGCCTTCCTGTTCGTGATCTGCGGCATCTTCCGCCTGGCGCGCTTCAACGTGGGCACCACGAACCAGGAGGAGTTCGAGAGGAGTCGCGGCCTCACCATCACGATGGCCGGGGGCACCCTCGCCGCGATGGTGATGTTCCACGCAGCCATGGGGCTCACCTTCGTGAAGCACCCGACCGGGCCGCTGACAGCCATCATCGTGATGGCGCTCCTGATGGTCTCCAGCGTGCCCTTCCGAACGACGAAGGGCTTGCGCATGGGCCGCGCGACCAAGGCCACCGCGGCTGTTCTGTTCGCTTCGCTCATCGTCTGCGGCGTCTTCTACGACATCAGCTTCATCGTGCTCCCAGTGATGGTGCTCTATGCGGCGAGCGGCCCGGTCGAGGCCCTGCTCGGTCGCCGAACCCGCCGCCGCGCCGCTCGCGCACACAAGGACGACAGGGGCTAGCAGGCTGCTGAAGAAGGCTCCCGAGGCCACGACGGCGGAGGCGAGTGCTGGTTGGACGTACGACGAGGGCGCTTGCCGAGGCAAGCAACCGAGGAGCCCGTAGGGGCGGCCGTCGCCGCTGGCGGCGGCCGATGG
>DASCPX010000165.1:0-1396 GCA_036012755.1 Myxococcota bacterium
AGCCTCAGTTCGGATTGGAGTCTGCAACTCGACTCCATGAAGTTGGAATTGCTAGTAATCGTAGATCAGCATGCTACGGTGAATACGTTCCCGGGCCTTGTACACACCGCCCGTCACACCACGAAAGTTGGCTGGACCTGAAGCCGGTGACCCAACCTAGTGAGGGAGCCGTCAACGGTCTGGTCGGTGATTGGGGTGAAGTCGTAACAAGGTAGCCGTAGGGGAACCTGCGGCTGGATCACCTCCTTTAGGAGCCAAACGCCTCCTGCTTCGGCAGGAGAACCCTTCAGACGCTCGAGACCCGAGTCCTCGGACACGGGAGCCTCGACCACGATGAAGGGCTTGGCACCAGGTATAGAGATGGGGCTGCTATCTGTCTTTGAGAGACCGGACGAAAGTCCGGCTTTCATCTGTTCATTGAAATTGCGCATAGGAATGGTGGTAGACGCTGAGTCTGCCAGGGAACGTGGAGGTATTTACCTTCACACCGTGCCCTGGCGACCAAAGGAGCGTCTTGGTGGTCAAGTATAGAAGAGCACACGGTGGATGCCTAGGCATCAGGAGGCGAAGAAGGGCGTAGGAGCCTGCGATAAGCTTCGGTTAGCTGGCAAGCGAGCGATGATCCGGAGATGCCCGAATGGGGAAACCCGGCGACCGTCATGGGTCGTCACTGCTACGGCAGAGCCAACGCAGGGAACTGAAACATCTAAGTACCTGCAGGAAAGGAAATCAACCGAGACTCCCTCAGTAGCGGCGAGCGAACGGGGAATAGCCCAAACCTGGTCAGTGTAAGCGTGCAGGCGTTGCTGATCAGGGGTTGTAGGGCCTGGTGGCCGAGACTGCATTCTCGGCGCGAAGTAAGAAATGGAGCGTTTAGGCGAAGCGTCTGGGAAGGCGCAGCGCAGAGGGTGAGACTCCCGTAGCCGAAAGGCGCTTCACTTCGTTGCCAGGTACCTGAGTACGGTGGGGCACGTGGAATCCCGCCGGAACCTGGGTGGACCATCATCCAAGGCTAAGTACTACCTGATGACCGATAGTGAACGAGTACCGTGAGGGAAAGGTGAAAAGGACCCCGAGAGGGGAGTGAAAAGACCCTGAAACCGTGTGCTTACAAACAGTGGGAGCTCTTCGGAGTGACCGCGTACCTTTTGCATAATGAGTCAGCGAGTTGTGGTTCGTAGCGAGGTTAAGCCGTGAGGCGAAGCCGTAGGGAAACCGAGTCTGAACAGGGCGAACAGTTGCGGGCTGCAGACCCGAAGCCAGGTGAGCTATCCATGGGCAGGGTGAAGCGTTGGTAAAACTTCGTGGAGGCCCGAACCCACTAGAGTTGAAAATCTAGGGGATGACTTGTGGATAGGAGTGAAAGGCTAATCAAACCTGGAGATAGCTGGTTCTC
>DASCPX010000166.1:0-15231 GCA_036012755.1 Myxococcota bacterium
CCCGAGACGATGCCCATGACCGCGAAGTCGGTGGGGACCTCGCCCTCGAACCAGGTCAACAGCGCGGTCGTCGTGCCGACGTAGACCTCGCCCTCGTCCGGGACGCCGTCGCCGTTGGTGTCGTCGTGCTGGGTCGCCAGGTTGAAGGCGATCTGGACGTCCGGGTAGCCATCGATCGGCTGCAGCTCGTCCTCTTCGGGTGGGTCCGGCCACATCGTGTGGCTGGCACCGCCGACCGCGCTCCCGCTGTGGGTGCGGCCGAGGCTGAGCTCCTCCTCGCCGAACTCCGCGATGTGGAGCGCGATGCCGGTGCCCTCCCACTCGCCATCGATGATGAAGGTGACCTCGAGGTTGACGTCGGAGTCGGTGTCGGAGTCAGCGTCGGTGTCGGTGTCGGTGTCGGTGTCGGTGTCGGTGTCGGTGTCGGTGTCGGTCTCGATGCCGCTGTCGGACACGTCGATGCTGCCATCACCCTTGCAGGCCAGGGTCATGAACAGAAGGGTCATCTCGGGGCTCCTCTTTTCGTCGTTGGCGGTCGAAGCATGTATTGGACACGCGAGCTCCGCAAACCGGAAAGGCCAGGTCGCTCAGATCTCGAGCACCCACTTGCCGCGTCGCGTGGTCTCGCGCAGGCAACGCTCCAAGGTCGAGAGATACCGGCGTCGCGGGATCTCCCGGGCGCCGAACCTGGCGAGGTGGCGGGTGTAGACCTGTGAGTCGATGAGCTCGAAGCCCCAGAGCTGCAGCTGCCGGACGAGGGCGACGAAGGCGATCTTGGAGGCGTTGTCCAGGCGCGCGAACATCGACTCGCCGAAGTAGACGGTCCCGAGCGACACACCGTAGAGGCCGCCGACGAGCTGGCCCTCGTGCCACGCCTCCGTCGAGTGAGCGAAGCCGAGCCGGTGGAGCTCGAGGTACCCCTCATTCATGTCCCGCGTGATCCAGGTCCCCCGCTGGCCGGGGCGACGGGCCCGGGCGCAAGCGTCGATGACGCCCTCGAAGTCGCTGTCCATGCGGATCTCGAAGGGGCGCTTCTTCAGCACCTTCTTGAGGCTGCGCTGGATGCGAAGCTCGCTCGGGGCGAGCACGAAGCGCGGGTCCGGCGAGTGCCACAGGATGGGCTGGCCCTCCGAGTACCAGGGAAAGATCCCCGTCGCGTAGGCCAACAACAGCCGGTGCGGATGGAGGTCCCCGCCGACCGCCAACAGCCCGTCCTCCCGCGCCAGCTGCGGGTCCGGGAAGACATGCTCGGGAGGCAAGGAGAAGACCGGCACCGACAGAGCCTACTGTCGCGCGCTGGAGTGGTGCATCCCGGCAAGTCGCGGGATACCCGCAGCCACATGGAATCCCTGCAGGATCTCTTCATCGGAATCGCCGGAATCATCGGCGCCGGCAAGAGCACACTGGCGACCGCGCTGGGCAACCACCTGGGGCTGCCCGTCTACTACGAGCCCGTCGCGGACAACGAGTACCTCGCCGACTTCTACGCCGACACGAAGCGCTACGCCTTCGCGACCCAGATCTACCTCCTGAACCGCCGCTTCCAGCAGCACCAGGAGATCATCTGGCACGGCGGGGGCGGCGTGCAGGATCGGACGATCTACGAGGACGCGGTCTTCGCCAAGATGCTCTGCCAGATGGAGCTGATGGAGGATCGGGACTACCGCACCTACCTCCAGCTCTTCCGCCACATGAGCAACTTCATGTGCCGGCCCAACGTCATCGTCTACCTCGACGTGAAGCCGGAGCGCTCCTACGAGCGCGTGCAGATGCGGGCCCGCGACGTGGAGTCCGCGCTGTCGCTGGAGTACCTCAACGCGCTGTATGCGGAGTACGAGCGCTTCATCGGCGACATCAGCCGCACGGTCCCCGTCATCCGCGTGGACTGGGACGACTTCAAGTCCGCCGAAGAGATGGCCACCGTCATCGAGCGCGAGTACCTGACCCACAGCTTCCTCCGAAGCGTGACCTGGAACCCCCTGAAGAGCTGACTCACTCCGGGGGAGCGTCCTCGGTCCCGGGATCGGTCTCCGGATCGGGCTCCGGGGGAGGAGGCGGAGGGATCGGGACGAGGCTGAGGCCGTAGCCGTAGTGGTCGGAGAGGCTGACATCGCCCAGGCCTTCGATGGGCACGGTCCCGTCGTAGCGGAGAGAGCCGTCCTGGCTGGCCCAGCCGCGGACGAAGGCGTGATCCAGCAGGACGTCGGGCGCATCACCGACGAGCGTGTTGCTCGCGCAGTAGGTGCACTGGTGGAGGTCCATGACCGGGTCGCTCCACCCCGCATCGAGCACCGCCTGGCAGCTGGCCGCGCTCTCCGCGTGCAGGCCGGCCTCCTTGTCCTCCAGGGAGCAGTTGAAGTCACCCATGAGCACGGTCGGGCCGCCGAAGGCCTCTGCGTGCTCGAGCAGGCGCTCGACCTGGGCGAGGTTCTCCGCGTTCCAGCTCTCGAACTCCCCCGGGTAGGGCGCGGTGCCGTCGAGGTCCGCCGTGAGGTGCATGCAGTAGACACGGGTCGTGGCCTCGCCGGTCTTCACGTCGGCGTAGAGCGCCCTGCGCCGGTTCAGGGTGGAGACGTCGGTGAAGTCCAGCACGCCGGCGTCCTCGAGGGGCACGCGGCTGGCGAGCACCAGCCCGTCGCTGCCGCCGTAGCTGAAGACGCCAGCCTTGCGGAATGGGCGGATCACCGTCCACAGGGCCGCAGGCGCGCTCTTGCCGACCTGGGCCATCAAGGCCTTGGCGCACTCTGGCTTGTCCGTCTTGAGCTGGGCGAGGATCGGCTCGCACTCCTCGATGATGCAGTCGGTCAGCGCGTCGCCCTCGAGCCCGCCGCAGGAACCCGTGAGGCAGGAGACGAACTTGTCCTCGCCGAAGAGGTCACCTCGCCGGCAAGCCGGAGCGGACGAGGCCTTCAGCTGCTCGTTGTCGGTGAGGTGCAGCTGCGGGTGGCTCTCGGCCAGGGTCTCGACCGCCGAGTCGCGGTCCTCCTCGCTCCAGACCTCCTGCAGGCAGACCAGGTCGGCCTCGCTGCCCTCGATGGCGGTCCAGATCTCGGGGGCGCGAACCTCTGCGTGGTCGACGAAGCCGTGAGCGAGACCGACGTTCCAGGTCTCGACGTGGAGGACGACGTCGTCCTCGGCGAAGGCGAAGGACAGGAGCCAGAGCATGGGACCTACCAGAGGTTGCGGATGTCGATGTAGACCTGCGAGGCGTGGTCCTCGAGCGGTGAGAAGCCGACGTCCGCGCGGATGATGAAGTTCTTGTTGAAGCCGAGCCTCAGGCCCCCGCCGTAGCCGACGACGAAGGCGCCGTCGGAGATGGTGGAGAGGTCCTCTGCCCACCAACCGATGTCCGTGAAGCCGACCGGGGTGACGTCGACCTCGACACCCCTGGCGGCGAAGTTGGCGACGGTCCAGCGGGCCTCGAGCTGGTCGAGGAAGCGGGCCTTTCCGAGCACGCCGTTGCTGCGCACACCGCGGCCCGCGCGCTGCCCCCCGTACATCGCGTAGATCTGCGACCCACCCGGTCGCCCGAGGCCGGTCACGGGCACGTCCCCGATGACCCCGTCATGCACCGCGCGGGTGGTCAACACCAGCCTGTGGACCGGGTTGATGTAGCCCCGCAGGGTGAGGTTGTAGCCGAAGTAGTCCCAGTCGCTGCCTATGTACTTGCTGCCGCCGCGCACCGAACCTTCGATCCAGTACCCGCTGGTGGGGCTGGGCTCGTTGTCCCGGTTGTCGAGGGTTGCGCCGAGCTGCACGGTGCTGAACATGCCCTCCTCGCCGCCCGGGAAGAGCTCGTCGTAGCGGCTGCCCGCGTAGGGTCCGCTCTCGTCGAAGTCGCCGGGGATGAGGTACTCGCCGTACCAACCCGCCAGGACCTCCGCCTTGTGGGGCAGGTCGGTGAGCCGGTACTTGAGGTTCAAGGTGCCGTTGGGGACGATGCGCCGGATCTTGTGGTAGCGACGGATGAAGTCGTCGCGCTCCTGTCCCTCGTCGAGGTTCAGCGCGTCCGCGGCCGCGACGGCGTTGGTCTCGTCGCAGAAGCTCTTGGGGTCGACGTCGCAGAAGTTCGCCGAGCGCGTCGCGTAGAACTCCACCCGGCCGTCGGCCCGCAACGGCAGCCCCGCGACGTCCTGCACGTCGAAGTCCACACGGTGCACGTGCACCTTCTTCGTCGTCATGTACAGGAGGATCGTGGCGGACCACTTGTAGGGCGCGGTCTGACCGTCGTAGCGGTAGATCGAGGCCAGCGCCCCGTAGCCGAAGCCGTCGTCGGAGTTGTAGGCCAGGGCCGGGAGTCCGCCGAAGCCGAAGCCGGTCTCGTCCCAGGGGTTGACGACCTCGACCTCCTCCTCGACCGAGACCTCGTCCTGGGCGAAGGAGGGGGTGGACCACAGCGCGGCGAACAGGAGCATCGGGACCTCGCGGAGCGCATCTTAGGGCTATGGGTGGGAATGTCCGACGTCGCCGCGGGTGTCCGCCGCCTCCTGACCCTGCCTCGACAGCTGCAGCCAGAGGCCCTCGAGCGCCTGCTCGAGTCGTTGGGGCCCGCGCCGAGAGAGCGATGGAACACGGCCTTCGGGCCCGACTCGCTCTTCGACACCTGGACCCGCACGACCCTCACCCGGGGGCTCTACGCGGCGAACGCGCTCGCCCTTCGTCCGCGGCTGCAACCGGGCTGGCGCGCGCTGGAGATCGGCGGCGGAGATGGGCGCTTGTGGGCCTCGCTGTTGACGCCGAAAGACAGGGGATGGCTGGCGATCTGCGATCCGGCCGCCGAGGTCCAGGAGCAGATCGCTCGGCGGCTCCCCGGCGGAGTGGAGCAGGTTTCGCTCCGCGGTCGAGTGGAGGAGGTGGAGCTCCCCGGCAGGCTCGACGTCGTGGTCTGCTCCCTGACGCTTCACCACGTCGCGGGGCGGGACACCGCAGAGAGGGCCTCTGTGGGCATGAGCGGCCCTGGCAAGCGCGAGGTGCTCGAGCGCATCCGCTCGGCGCTGAAGCCCGACGGCCTCCTCGTCCTCAACGAGGCCGACGTCTTCTGCGAGGTCGAGCTGCCACCCGGCGACGAGCTGCTCGTCGACAACATGCTCGACAGCTACGTCCGCCGCTGTGCTCGCGCGCTGCTCGACGAGCCCGACGACGAGCGCATCGACGCGATCGTGCACCTCTGGTGCCTGGAGCAGGTCCGCCTGGCACACGCGCCCATCGAGAGCCGGGACGTCTACGAGCTGGATGTCACGCGGTGGGTCGAGGTGTTGGAGTCGGCCGGCTTCCAGGTGCGACGGCGCTGCACGGACCCCTACGGCCTCTTCTGGCAGTACCTCTGCAGCTGCTAGGGCCGACGTAGCTCCTGAGACCATGCCTCCCAGCGCGCCTCCACCTTCGGGTCGTCGACCCCAGCTTCGAGACGCCTGACCAGCTCGCGCAGGGTGAAGCGGTCCTCTGCGCGCTTGTCCATGGGGAGACCGCCCGCCTTGCGGTAGCCGGCCATGAAGGCGCCGCGCGCAGGCGGGATCTGGTGAAAGACGCTGATCGACATCTCGACGACGTCCGCCTCTCGAGGACCCCAGCGGCAGAGGACCCAGTCGACCACCCCGTTGACCCGGTAGCCACCGCGCCGTCGATCCCGCACGACCTGTACGTTCGCCAGGTGGTAGTCGAGGTGAAGGAGCCGGGCCCTGTCGGGCTCGAAGTCGGCGATGGGGAGGTCGGGGACCGCCCCGGGGTCCGCTGGACGCTTGGCCGCGTGGATGCCCGCGAGTGCAAAACCCATGGCGAAGCAGACATCCAGGAGGCCCTGCTCACCGAGGCGACCCCGGTCCCAGAGGGTCTGGGCGGACTCTCCGCGGAGGTGGGGCTGCAGGACCGCCGGCGGGTCGGTGCTGATGAGCTCGGATGGCTGAGGCACGGCGACCCGCGCGAGACGGATCGCGTCGATCTCCGCGAGGAGTCCAGCGTGGTGACGCCTGGCAGTGTCCCAGCTGTCTCCGAAGGGGGAGTCGACGCGGGCGATCTTCAGCACGTGGGGCTCGCCGTCGACGTTCACCCGAAACAGGTGGTGCTGGGTGCCGTCTTCGAAGCCGCGAAGGTCGGAGTAGTCCCGCCCGGCCATGAGCTCGTGGGCGACGCCGATCACTCCCGGGTCTCGAAGTGGATCTCCAGCGTCTGCCGCTCCCCACCCCAGCTGACCCCGAGCTCGGCCTCGTAGGCGGTTCCCGGTTCCAGCGGCTCGGTGGGGACCAGGGCGACCATGTCGTAGAGCGACTCGTCGTTGGTGGGGTCGAGCTCGATGACATCGATCGCACCGCCGGGTCCGCGGATCTGGCCGCTGTCGAGCCGCAGGCCTGACTCCGCATCGGTGGAGGAGACGCTGACGGTGACCGGGTAGCCCACGACCCCGTGCCCTGGAGCCGGGTCCGGGGACTCCGTGTCCGAGTCGAAGGAGGTAGGCACGTCGACCTGTCCGTTCACGGGGTAGGCGACGGCGACGGCGCGCTGTTGCGGGTAGGGCATCACGAAGGCCATCGAGGAGTAGGCCCCCGCGCTGCCGAAGCCGGCGGCGACCCACTCCGGGGCCGTGAAGGGAGAGCGGTGGTAGACGCTGTCTACCCAGAGATCGACCGCGGCTGCGGGCTCGGGGCCCTCTGCGACCACCTCGCTGATCAGGAGGCCGACCTGGTCGTCCCAGCCGGCTGCCGCGATCCGGTCCCAGACCTGCTCTCCGGTGAACCCCTCGACCTCGGGGTCCTCTGCGTGGGCGAGCACGCCCTCGCCATCCATGTACTCGGCGTGGGCCTGGCTGGCGGCGTCGAGGCGCTCCTCCAGCACCCCGGGCTCCAGACCCAGCAGCGAGCGGTAGCAGTTGGCGCGGTCGAGGGCCTCGAGCGCGGCGTCACTGGGGTCTTCGTAGCCAGGATCGGAGAGCTCGCAGGCATCCTCCAGGCTCACGTCCGTCCAGTCCGCGGGGCCGAAGCAGGCGAGTAGTGACAACAGCACATCGGGGAGCGTACGGCATGGTGTGCCATCCTCGCCGCATGTGGTGGTTGGGTCTGGCGTGCACCGGCGGAGAGGAGACCGCCCTCCGAGGACCCGCCCCCGCCGACGAGCCGACGCTGTTCGCGGTCGGGGAGGGCTGGAGAGGCGATGTCATGGGCGCGAACCCCTTCCTCGGGAGCCTCCACGAAGGGGCGTGGACCGCGAGCGTGCGCGACCTCTCGTCACCGACCGCCGCGACCGAGCACAGCCAGGCCTTCAGCATGCGGACGGGGCTCGGAGCCATCTCGAACCTTCGCGGAAATCACACCCTCGATGTCGGCGACCTGCGCAAGGCCACCGGCGCTCCCGGGGAGACCCTCCTCGACCTCGTCGGCGACCCGAGCGAGGAGCAGGACCCGACGCTGGTCTGGTCCACCGACCTCGCCGTCGAGCACCTCGTGGGCACTGTCGCTCCGAACGACGTCGTCCAGCCGAAGAGCCGAGGACCACTCCTCGAGAAGGCCTACACCCTCGAGACCCAGTCGGTGGAGTGCGACGGGGAGCGGAGGCGCTTCGAGGCCACGATCGGTGAGCCGGTGGCGGGCGCGGAGGTGGCCGGACACGTGATCGTGCAGTGGCCGGTGACGCTGACGCGACAAGGACAGCGGCCGATCCCCGGGAGCGCACTGTTCTTGGAGTCCGGGGGCCCGATCCGCTCCTCGGCCACCGCGCCCTACCTGAAGCTGTGCGGCAACGACAGGCCGATCAGCGTCGACCCGGAGCTCTACTTCCGCGTCGAGGACGGCCCCCCGATGCTGCTCGCGAGCGTGCAGTGCTCCTGCAGCGACCGGCGCTTCGCGATCGTCGACCTCGACCTGGGCGAGGCCGTCATCTGGAGCTGGTGATCAGCTCAGCGGGAGGAAGAGCCCGGGCGTCCTCGGCGGGATCGGGGCGAGGTCCCCGAGGCTGCGCGCCAGCGCACGTCCGAAGCGCTCCATGGTCGCGGTCCTGTGATCCCGGTCGCTGGCGGTCGCGCGAACGACGGCCATCGCCAGGCTCTGGGGGACCCGGTGGCTGAAGACCCGGAGCACCTCGTCGAGGTCCCGCGGGTCCAGGTTCGCGACGAGGACAGCGAGCGTCACGGCGAGGCTGTAGACGTCGGCGCGTTCGTCCACGCGCTTGGCGTCGCTGATCTGCTCCGGGGCCATGTAGCCGGCGCTCCCCATCGTCAGCCCGGTGCGCGTCATGCCCATCCCGTCCTTGAAGCGGGCGATGCCGAAGTCCACGATTCGACAACGCCCCTGGGCATCGACCAGCAGGTTCTCGGGCTTCAGATCCCGGTGGACGATGCCCTCGGAGTGGGCGGCGGAGAGCGCGTCGGCCACCGGTAGCAGTGCCTCGACGGCAAGCCTGGGCGGCATCGGACCGTACTCGTGGGTCCAGTGGAGCAGGTTCCTCCCACCCACGAGCTCCATCTCGATCCAGAAGAGACCGGCGTCCTCGCCGAAGTCGAGGACCTTGACGATGTGAGGGTGATCGAGGCGCTGCATGAGCTCGGCCTCGGTGCGGAACCGGGCCCGCACAGACGCGTTCTTCGCGAGGCGAGGCGCCAGGAGCTTCACCGCGCGCGAGGCCCCCGTGTGGAGGTCACGCGCGCGGACGACGGTGGCCATCCCGCCCTCGCCGAGGGTCTCGGCCAACTCCAGGCGACCTTCGGCGATGACGCGGCTCACACCGGGGAGTCTAATCGTCCTTGAGCCCCTTGTAGTCCAGGTGCAAGGTCAGCTCCTCGTCGACCACCAGCAGCTTCTCGAAGTAGAGGGCCTGGCCCTCGACGGGCATCGCGACGTCGACCGGGGAGACCCCCGCGTCCACCGCCGTGTTCTGGGCCATGTAGGCCTGCTGCATCGCCGCCTGTCCGGCCATGTCGAGGTAGTTGCCCTCTGGGGTCACCGGCGTGGAGAACCACTCGACCTTGCGCATGGTGGAATCCACGCTCTTCTTCTTGATCTTGGCGTCCCAGGGCACGTACACCGACCAGCGGTAGTAGGTGACCGGAACGTCGATCTCGGGCAGCGCGAGGTCGATGGAGCCTCGGCCGGCGTCGTCGGGCGCGGTGCCGTCCTCGACCCAGATGACCTCGACCGTGAAGGCGGCGAGGCTGCCCTGGGCGGCGCGGCTGCGGACCAGCGGCACGAGCACGTCGCCTTGCTCGTCGATGCCCGGCTTCACGGCCTTTCCGGCGACCTTGACCGACCAGATCTCGGCGCCCTCCGGCATCGCGACGCGCAGGAACTGGCGTCGGTTGTTGCGCACGTACCAGGAGCTGCGGCCCATCACCCGGCCGTCCACCGTGACCATCGAGATGGACTCGGCGGTGTCGACGATAGTGACCAGGACCTCGACCTCGTCGTGCTGCTTGACCGTCAGCGGCAAGGTCCATGCGTCCTGGCGGTACTTGTAGCCCAGGAGCACGGGCTGGTCGGTGCGACCGAGGATCGCCGCCGGGAGCTCCCGGACGTCGATCTTGCGAGCTCCGGAGGCGTCTCCGGCGACGACCTCGAGGGTCGAGAGCGCCGCCACCCCGACGAAGCCCTTCACGCGCTCGACGCCGGAGACCTCGATGCGCGGGACCTCCAGGTCACCGCCGTCTTCAGACAGGGCCTGCTCGTAGTCGAGCATCAGCCGATAGGAGCCGATGGCCTCGAAGTTGAGGTCCACGTCGACGGTCTGCGCGCCCTCGGCCTCGCTGACCTTCCACTCGCGGATCCCGGAGCCGGTGACGTCGAGCACCGTGACGTCCGCGGGCAGGGTCACGGTGAGGTGCTCGGTCCCCTGGTGCACGATCGTGTAGTTCACGTCGGAGTGACCGGAGAGGACTCCCTCGGCGACGCCGGCGAGGGTGTGGACCTCTGCGTACATCCGGCGCTCCTGGGCGCCGTCGGTCCCGCCCTCTTCGACGTCTCCCACCTCGCGCTGCCAGGAGATCGAGAGGTTGCCGGTGGCCGGGAGCACCGCCTCCATCCGCCGCACTCCCCGGACGTCCTCGTCCTTGAGGAAGCGGGAGTCGCCGACGACGAACTCGAGGTCGCTCTCGCTGGGCACGTCGAGGCGCACGGTCGTGCCGCCGCTGCGAGCCATCGGGAAGGACAGCGAGCTCTGCCCGTTGGCCTCGAAGACGCTCGCCGCCACCTCGAGGTCCACCTCGATGATGCCCTTGGCGTCGGTGATGAGCATGTACCAGCCACCGTCGATGAAGACAGGAGCGTCCTTTCCACGGACCTTGGCCGACTTGAGCGCGACGCTGGTCGGGGCGATCGGCACCGTGACCCAGCCCTCGGCCTTGTGGACCTCGATCTGCAATGCGACGTCGAAGAGCGCGCTGGTGCCGTCCTCTGTGACCTCGCCGCTGTAGCCAGCGCGGTTGATCGAGAAGTCCCGGGGCGCAGCCTCGGGCTTGTCCTCGGGGGCCATGCCCTTGTCGTAGAGGGTCTTGAAGTCGGACCAGGGCATGACGACCTTGGCCGAGGGGATGTCCTGGGCAAAGGCGAAGCCGGACAGAAGGATCAGGGGGGTCATCGTTCCTCTCGGTATGTGATCTCGAGGGTGGGGACCTCGCCGGGAGCGAGGAGGCGTTGGACCACCGACAGCGAAGCGCCGTGGTCGGGGAGCGGAATGGCAAGGGTGGTGGCGGAGAGCGTCGGCATCTGCAGCGTCGTCGTCCGGGAGCTGGTCACGGGACCCGCGGCGGGGCTCGGTGGCGGCGTCGCGGTGATCACGGCCATCTCCGCGGGGTCCGGGCTCGACTCGAGCCGGATGCGACGAGCGCGCTCGGGGACGAGGTCGACGATCGAGGTGCCACCGGTCGCGAAGTCGAACTCGCGGTCGTCGAAGGCCTCGGCGGGCTCCTCGACGATGACGGTCACCCCGGGGGCGTAGGAGTAGTTGGCGCGACCCCCGAAGTCCGACGCGTCGTACTCGAACTCGACGTACTCATCGACCTCTGGCACGTCGTAGTACCCGTCCTCGAGCCCATCGACGTCGTAGAGGGTCTCGCCCGCCATGCCAGCGTTTCCAGAGCCGACCAGGCCCGCCACCGGGGCGGCGGTCTCCCCGAGGACGCCCTGCGAAGCGTGCCCGAGCTGGTAGTCACCGGAGGGATCGAGGGTGACCTCGTAGGTCCCGGGTGGGATCTCGATCTCGCTGGTCCGGGTGTCCGGCTCGCTTTCTCCCCGGGACCCATAGGACAAGGAGGCCTCGCGCTCGGCCAGGCGCTTCTTCGCCTCGGCCTTGCCCGAACTGCTGCGGGTGCCGTACCAGGCCTGCTCGTTCTGCTCGGTCTGCTCGTAGCGGGAGAGTTCCCTCGAGAGCACCTCGACCTCGTCGTAGACCTCCATCGCGCGGTCGTAGTCGCCAGCGGCCAGCGCGCGCTCGGCCTCGTCGAGCTTCTCCTCCTGCTCGACCTCTGCTCCGGCGACCTTGGCCTTGGCCATGTCCTTGACGCGACGGCTCATGGCCTCGTCGCCGCGGGTGGCGACGTCGTCTCCGGAGAGCACGTCGAGGTTGCCCTGGAGCCGGAGCGCGTTGTCGTTGCCCGCGTCCAGGGCCAGGGTCTCGTCGATGTAGGACTGGGCTACCTCGAAGTCGTTGTCCTGGTAGGCGTGCAGGGCCGCGTTCCAGGTCTCGCGGGCGGCCTGCTCCTTTTGCTTCTCTTCGGCCGTGGTGACGGCGTAGACGATCTCCGTCCCGGAGGCGGCTTCCCCGACCGAGCGGGCAGAGCCGCCTTCGATGCTGGCTTCGTAGCCAGGAGGAAGCCGAAACTCCCACTCGAGCTGCGCGACCGGAGCGTCGAAGCCGGGCAGCTCCATGCTTCGCTTGCCACGCCAGCGCTCGCGCCATGGCTCCGCCGCCCCGACGAAGGTCATCTCCACGTCCAGGGTCGTCAGCCCCGAGAGGGTCTCGACGGAGCGCTCGAGCGGCACGGCCATGGTGCCGTCCTCTACGACGACCGGCGCGACTCCCTCGCCGTTGACGCGGGCCGCCCAGAGCTCCGAGCCTCCGGGTGGGCTGACCCGGAGGAACTGCCGCGAGGCGTTGCGGACGTCGAGCTGGCAGCGCAGCAGGCTACGCCCGCCCGCCGAGCTCGCTTCCGTGCAGACGGCCCGGTCGACGACGAGCTCGGGACCCTCCAAGCTGGACAGCTGGAGCGCCTTCAGCGACAGCGTCCCGCTCCCGGTCCAGGCCGCGGTGGGGTTGGCGTCCCCGACGCTTCGCGCGTGGCCCGGGAGCTCTGCGAGGGCAGCGCCACGGAGGCCATCGACCTCTGGTGACAGGAGCACCTCGCCGTCACCCGCGAGGGTCAGGGTCGCCGTGCTCGTCGCCGTACCCGGGAGCCGGGGCTGGCTGAGCTCGGCCTTCTTGTCCTTGAAGGGGACGCGCCAGTCGATGAGCACCTCGAAGACACCGTCGACCGACTCCGTGGGGTAGATGATGAGCCGATCGCCGCTGCGGTCGAAGCGCTCCAGCCCGGCGCCGGTCACCTCGAGCTCGGCGAGCGCACCGCTGAGCTGGACCTCGAAGCGATCCGTCTCTCCCCGCCGCACGGTCCACCGAATGGCGCTGCGGACGCGCAGGTCGCCCTCGTCGATCCAGGCGGCGGTGGACACCCGGCCCTGGACCACGCGTGAGATCGCCACGGGCTTCTCGACGTGGGTCTTCCAGCTGACCTCGACCAGCTCGCTGGGAGGGAGGGCGTCACCGACGGCCCCAAAGACCTCGAAGTCCAGGTCCTCGCCAAGCCCGAGGGCGCGCTGGCGAACAGCGGGGGTCGTGCGCAGGCTGACCGAGTCCCCACGACGCGGGACGGAGCCGCGGAGCGTGATGGTCCTCGGCCGATCGAGCTCCTCGGTGAACCACCAGTGCCCGTCGGAGCCCATGTGGACGAGGGCCTCGCTGTCCTCGTAGAGCCTGACCGAGCCGTCCAGGAGCCTGAGATCCACCCAGCCCGCCTCGAGCGGTTCGATGCGCACGACGAGCTCGAGCTCGACATGCTCCACGCCAGGTTCGACCTCCAGGACCGAGGAGCTCACCATGAAGCTGGTCGGGGGCCGCTCCGGTGTGTCGCGATCGGGGAAGATCACGCTGTCCACCGGCACGACGACGCCCTCGGCCTTCGCGAGAGCACAGATGAGGGGCAGCGACAGCAGTGACATGAGCCTTCGGCGGACAACGATCCGCGAGACGGGTTCCTTACACGTGCGGCGGTCCGACGCCCTGCGCGCTATCTGGGAGGCGCCGTAGAGGAGCCTCTCATGCCCATCGACGCCCCCTACCCCAAGGGCGAAGCCGCTGACGAACTCGCGGGGCGATCGCTCAATCCCCTGGCCCGAGACATGCTCGGATCGCAGATCCTCGGCATCGCGAGCCAGGTGAAGGCGAAGATCGCGGCCGGCGAGGACATCTGCAACCTCACGGTCGGGGACTTCTCACCGATCCACTTCTCGGCTCCCTCGCCCTTGCGGGGGCGCATCGCCGCGATGCTCGGTGACGCCCGCACCAATTACCCGCCAGCGGACGGCATCCTCGAGCTGCGCCACTCGATCGCGGACTACTACGCCCGACGTCTCGGCGTGCGCTTCCCCTTCGAGGCCGTCGTGGTCGGCAGCGGCGCCCGACCGCCGCTCTACGCCGCGTACGCCTGCATCCTGTCCGAAGGCGACGAGCTGGTCTACGCCCTCCCCAGCTGGAACAACGAGTACTACGCCTACCTCAACGGAGCGGTCCCGGTGAAGGTGCCGACGAGGCCGGAGGACGGCTTCATGCCGACGGTCGAGAGCCTCCGCCCCCACTTGCGCACCGCCCGGATGTTGCACCTGAACAGCCCGCTGAACCCCTGCGGGACCTGCATCAGCGAGCCGGCCCTGCGAGCCATCGCCGAGGCGATCGTCGAGGAGAACCAGCGCCGGACCGCGGCCGGAGAGCCGGTGCTGTTCCTGCTCTACGACATGGTCTACTGGATGCTCACCCACGGTGAGACGACCCACTACGACCCCATCTCACTGGTGCCCGAGGTCGCCCCCTACACCGTCCTGGTGGATGCGATCTCCAAGTCCTTCGCTGCCACAGGCCTGAGGGTCGGCTGGGGTGTCGTCCCGCCCTACCTGCAGCCCAAGTTCAAGGCGCTCATCGGCCACATGGGCGCCTGGGCTCCGCGTCCCGCTCAGCACGCCACCGCCTGGCTCCTTGGCCGGGACGACGTGATCGATGCGTGGCTGGAGGACTTCGGCGCGCGCATCGTCGAGCGTCTCGACCTCATCCATCGTCGCTTCACCGAGATGGCGGACGCAGGGCTGCCGGTGCGGGCGATCGCTCCGCAGGGAGCCATCTACCTCTCGGTCCAGGTGAACCTGTTGGGGCGCAGCCTCCCGGGCGGAGCTGTGCTCGCCGACAACGAGTCGATCCGCCGGTACCTGCTGAAGGAGGCCCGCGTGGCCGTGGTGCCCTTCCGCGCCTTCGGCCTGGAGGCCGAAGACGGCTGGTTCCGAATGTCGATCGGCGCCGTCGGCGTCGAGGAGCTCGCCGCTGGGATGGACCGCCTCGAGGATGCCGTCCGTCGCCTCGTCATGTGAAGAACTCGACCTCCAGGACGCGCTCCCGCTCCATGTCGACGAGCAGGAGCCCGTCCGGTTGAAAGACGTGGAGGTACTCAAGGAGCTGGCGCCGGGTCGCCGGGAAGCTCGGATCGGGGGCCCGCTCCCCGGTCTTCACCTCCGCGACGTAGATCTGCCCGCCCCGCCCGACCAGCAGATCCGCCCGGACGCCTGCCTCTACCTCCTCTCCGTCGACCAGGAGCGTCCAGTGCCCGGCGACTTGACGATCCAGGATCGAGAAGCCGGCGCGCCCCAGTAGTTTCTCGGCGCGGCCCTCTGCCTCGATCGCCTTGCGCGTGCGCCGCTTGCTGCGCCGAGACGCACGGGTGGCGGCGATCCGCCAGGCGATGGCGAGCGCGATCGCGATGACAGCGGCGAGGAGCAGGAGCAATTCCATGGAATGAACATGCTTCGTGCAACTACCAGAAACTGTCCGGCATCATCAGAAAGTGTTCCTGACCATCTCGATCGCGCTGGCCGGCCCGTGGGGGGCGCGATCCGCGCAAGCCGTGTGGCGCCGGTTGGGCCCACGAGATCCGAGGTTGAAGGATCGTATCCAGGCGTCGACCTTGGGCTGCGTTGCCGAGCGTGATCTGGTTCGGGGGTG
>DASCPX010000167.1:0-1269 GCA_036012755.1 Myxococcota bacterium
TACCAGCCTTAGGGGCCAGTAAGGGGGCTGTATAGTATAATATAATAGGGATATAACTATAAAGTGGCCCGTATATATACGGTGAAGGGCCACTCGCCGCAAGGCGTATGGGGTGATATGGGCCCTGGGGAGGGCCCGCGAGTGCCGAGGTCTCAGCCTCGGACGCTCGCACAAGCGAATCGGTCCCTAATAAGGTCCCGAAACTGCTTGTGAGGATGATGGATGGATGTGGGGGGGAAATATTTTAGTAAATATGAAGGGGGGGTAGGGTATGTTTGATGGATGTGATGTGACTGTGAGGCCTGGGTCAGGCCCCGCAGTCCCCTGGGGGGGGCAAATGTTGGGGGGGGAAATATCCAACCCTTGGATTATAAAATATATGAAAAATATGAAATTATTAAGGGACCGGGCGGGTCCCAGTATACGGTGAGGGCGGGGAGGCCCTCTGCCGCAAAAAACGGTTACCTCCTCCTGAGCTCACCGCCGGCCGCTCACACCACCCCCGGGAGGTCGGAGTCCGACCTCCCAGTAAGCAGTGCACGGGCCAGCAGCAAGCTCCCGCTGAGCGCCGCCGCCGGGGTTCCTTACAGCTGACAGCTGCAAGGGGCCACCCGACGGACTGCGCCCGTCCCAGCTCACCGCCGGCCGCGCACAGCACCCCCAGGAGACAAGACGTCTCCCAGAAAGCACTGCACGGGCCAGCAGCAAGCTGCCGTTAGCCAGCCTCTAGCGCAAGAGGCCGGCCCTTCCCCTACCCCAGTCGCCCTTGGACCGGGAACAGTAGGGGCCCGTATCCCTCCGTGAGGGTATACGGGATCTGGAGTTCTCGAGGGAGCTGCGGCTGAAAATGGCCGCCCTCCCGGGAACGTACAGGGCCCTATTAGGCCCTGTTTCTATTAAACGTTCCCGTGCGGGAGCTGGACTGATCGCGCGCCCGCGGTCCCTACAGAGGACCTACGTTCGCGTCCACAGCCCGGCCCCCACACACCGGATTTCCCAGAAACCCCTTTACCCAAAACACACCCCCGGGCCCCAGGATTAAAGGCACAGCGCAGAAGCCTAATAAATCCAGCTACCCCCCTACCCTATACCCTCCCAGCGTCAGACCCCAAACAGAGCTAGGACCTAGACGCTAGATGTATATACGAATATACACGAACGAACTAGACTTAACTAGTTAATATAATTGGGCTCAAAAATAGAAAGACTGCTAGAAAATTATTGAAAAATAATTCTCTAGCAGCGCAGCCGGTCCCAAAGGAACCGGCT
>DASCPX010000168.1:0-1002 GCA_036012755.1 Myxococcota bacterium
AGTATGGAAAATATTCGAAAGAGGTGTTATAACATTGATCGTATTTACTATTAGTCTAATTAAAAATGACATAATAAAAGATTATATACAAAAAAAACAAAATGATGATAAAAAGAAATAAATGGATGATTTTAATATGGATGATTTTAATATGGGAATTTTAAATAATATTGTCAATTGGGTTTCATCAGATGGCGCATATTGGGCTGTGAACTCCGCTTTTTTAAATATGCTTATCGTACGCGTCAGAGCGCTATTACCAAATTTTAATAATATCCACATTTTAAGAGATTGTATTGATAGATACGAAAATTTACTTAATTCTGATAGATTAAGAAATCCACCATCAGATCAAAGTGATCCTCAGATTTTAAAAATAAGAATACAATTTTTAAAAGACGTTATAAAAGCAATCAATGAAAGAATTAATCAACTCCGACCTCAATACCAACAATCTGTATCTACTGCTATCCGAGACACTATTCCTGATTTAGTAGGAGAAACCCCTACAGAAATAGCCAATTTTTTAGGTGGAAAAAGAACTAGAAAAACTAAAAAAGTAAGAAAACATCGTGGTATCGTTCAAACTGGTGGTAATAAAGGTAAATTAAAAAAGGGATATAAATATACAGGCAAACGATTGAAAAATGGTTCAGATGAAATTAAAAAAGTTAAAGCAAAAAAATAAATTTTTAATTACTTTCAATATTTTGATAAGTTGGTTTATCTTGAAAAAGAAGAAGGATATTTTTAACAAAAAATTATATTTTTGATAAAAATATATACCAGTCCGTTTTTATATTACGCCGACCGACATTTAAAATGAGATAAAAATCTTAATATAGGAATTCTAAATATAGGTGAGTAAATGCACTCTCCAGAGCATTCCTACTGCTCTTCGAGCCGTCTACCACTCGACGCCTTTTCAGGGATTGGTAGATTTTATTTGTGATTGTTTTTTTTGTAAGAGGCTAACACTTCTTACAACTCCTTTATATAATA
>DASCPX010000169.1:0-6726 GCA_036012755.1 Myxococcota bacterium
GCCCCAGCCTCTCCAGTCCCGCGCGCTTGCCCGCTCCGATCACGACCCCGGCGTGGAGCCCGTAGCCGTCGCAGTTCGCGCAGCGAGGAGGAAGCCGAAAGGGCCGCCCACCCAGCATCTGGATGCGCCGTGCCCGCCGAGCTGCAGGCCGTGGGCGTTCTGGCTCTGGCGTCATCCCTGGTGTCCACCGGAGTCGGTTTCCTTGGCGCTGCTTTTGTGATTCACGTTATGGGACTGGAACGGTAGCCAGCCTGACCAGCAGCTCCGCGCTGGCTGCCGTGCCCTCAGCGCTGGAAACGCTCGAAGAACTCCCAGATGACCGCGCTGGCGTCGATGTCCTGGTTGACCTCTCCGATCATGCTCTTGGGTAGGTATTGGGAGCCCCCCGGCCAGGCGTGACCCCCGCCTTCGACTGCCCACAGCTCGACCTCGGCGCCCGTGGCGCATGAGTGGTATTCGTCGACACGCACAACGCTGTTGTCGTCCTGATTGACGTCTGGAAGCTCAGTGGTGTCCGGTGCGGGTTCACATTGGTTGTGGTCCACCCAGAACATGACGGCATCGTTGATGGATATGGACGCCCCCCGGTCTTCGTTCGCGACCGCGCCGCCCTCCCAAAGGACCAAGGGGTCTTCGGTACCGGGCATGAGCAGCATGGGCACAGGCTGTGCCGGGGCACAGTCGTATCCCTCGGGCATGCTTCCGATCACGTTGGCCGCTGCCGCGAAGGTCTGGCTCCGCTCGCAGGCCAGCCGGTTGGTGAAGAAGCCGCCATTGCTGGCGCCCGTGGCATAGATCCGCGCTGGGTCGAGGTCCGCTCGCCCGGCGATGTCCGCGATGACGGCATCGACGAATGCGAGGTCATCGATGCCTTCTGGTGGCAGATGGGGCGTGTCCCTTCCGTCGTCCCAGTTGCCGTCGTACGAGCTCGGGTACGCCACGACGAAGCCTTCAGCATCTGCAATGTCATTGAAACCGGTGAAGTTGGCTCCTCCCCGTCCCTTGCTGTCGCCACTGGGGCCGCCCCCGTGGAACATCAGGAGGAGCGGGACGGAGTCCGACAGTCCATCCGGAACGTGAACGTAGTAGTTTCGCGCCGCGCCATCGACGTCGATGGCGACACGGTCGCTTCCTCCCGCGCACGCGGCAAGCAGCGGAATGAAAAGCGTGCCCACGTAGCCTCTCCACACGTTACACCTTGGCCGGTTTCTATGTACCCGAAGGTACGGGGGCATGGGGCAGAACATTCGCTCCTGAGGTGATTTATGGAGCGTTTGCCATGGCGGGCAGAAAGAACGCGAGACAGAGGGTCAGCAAAAAGAACTTCTTCATTTCGAGCTTCCTTTTTCGACGCGGGGTCGAAGTCTAGCGAGAGCGTCGTAAGCGCTCGACCAACACATCTGGCCGGCGCTCGGCTCGCCGGGTAGGCGCGTAGGGCGCGCCTCGATCAGCCGACCAGGCGGTTTTCTCGCTCGGCGCGGATGGCTGCGGGGGTGAGGCGGACGGCGGGGTCGCTCTCGAGTCGTCCGAGTACCTCCTGTAGGTAGGCCCTGGGATCGAGGCCCTGCAGCAGGCAGCTGCCGACCAGGGTGAACAGCACACAAGCAGACTGTGCTCCTCCCTCGGAGCTGGCAAACAGCCAGTTCTTCCGGCCGACGACGGGCTGTCGGAGGGCGCGGGCGGGGCGCTGCCGGTCTTCGACAGAGCCATCCTTGGCGAGGCGCTCGGCCTGGAACAGCCGGCGGATGGCGGCCAGGCCGACGGCGGCTGTCCCGGGGTCTGTGTTGCTTGCTTCGAAGAACTTCCGACGGGCATGGGCCCAGCACCCAGCGCGCTGGACACCGGCAGCCTTCGCGACGAGGTTGAAGTCGGAGGCGCCGTCCACGATCAGCGTGCCGTCGAAGCCCTCCAGGACCTCAGCGACCGTAGTGCCCTCCTTGTCCGGCGTGGACTGGAAGGCGACGTGCTCGTGGTTGCCGAAGGCCCAGAGGTGATGGCGGGCGGCCCGTCCCTTGGTGCCGTCCAGGACTGGGAAGCCTGTGGCGTCGGCGCGGAGCCAGTTGCCGGCCAGGACCTCGCGCTCGATCTGCTGGGCGATGGGTCTCATCGCCTCGGCGCCCGCTCGGACCCAGCCGCAGAGCGTTGCGGTGTTCACGTCGATGCCGAGGCGGTCGAGGCGCTTCACCTGCCGGTTGAGCGGGATGTGGTCGCCGTACTTGTCGGCCAGGACCAGGGCCAGCAGTCCGTTGCCGCACATCGCCTTGGGGAGCGCGAAGGACTCGGGGCACTCCGAGGCGACGACGCCCTCGCCTGGACAGCTCGGGCAGGCGTACTTTCCCTGAACGATCTGAAGGACCTCAGCCCGAGCCGGGATGATCTCCCACCGGTAGGAGACCGCGTCACCGATGTGCTTCAGCGGTCCCTTGCAGCAAGGGCAGCCCTCCACCGGCGCCTTCCCGTCCACCCGGCGCTTTGGAAGCGGGGAGTCCGCCAGGTTGCGCCGGCCTGTGCCCTTGCGCTTCCTCCGCGTGGGCTTGGTGCCCGCCTGCTTCGGCTTCTCCGGTTCTGGGAGCCGTCCGAAGATGTGGAGCTGCGCTTCGTGGTCCTCGGTGACCCGCTCGGACTTCGGGCCGAGGAGCTGGCGCTTCAGCTTGGCGATCTCCAGGGCCTGACGCTCGGCGACCGCGGTGATGGCCTCGAGCTTCAGCTGCTCCTGATGGAGCTCGGCGCGGACGGCCTCGAGTTCCTGGAGCTCAGCCCTGAGTGCAGCGTTCTCAGCGCGGAGTTGCTGGTTCTCGGCTCGGCTCGGATCCACGCCTCGACCTATCCGATCTCCAAGGATCCACAAGGCCTGGCGTCCATCTCGGCAGGCGCTTCGCCGTCGTGATGTCCAGGCCCTCCAGCAGCGCGCCCAGTTCGGCCGGGGACAGCCGGATCTGCTTGCCCTCACCGAGCTCCGGGAGCTTGAAGCGACCCCGCTCCAGCCGCTTGTAGACCATCACGAAGCCACCCCGGTCCCAGAACAACAGCTTCAGCGCGTTCCGCCGGCGGTTGTGGAAGACCCACAGGTGCCCGGTGAGCGGGTCCTCGTCCAGCACTGTCCGCACGACCCCGCTCAGGCCGTCGATCGATTTCCGGAAGTCCGTCGGCTTCACCGCCAGGTGGATGCGCAGCCCGCTCGGGATCAGCACAAGGCTGCGACCAGCCGCCCGACCTCCTCGGCCACGAAGCCCCGACGGAGCTCCACCCGGACTCCGGAGGGGACCACCACCACGACCTCGGGGCCCGCTGGCGAGATGACTTCGACGAATCCCACCGGGGTCGCCTCATCCGCGCGAGCCTCCTTGATCCAGCGCTGCAGCGACCCGCATCTCACCCCTGCCGCCTCCGCGAAGGCCCGCTGCGTCTGCCCCGACGCCATCCACGCTCGCGCCATCGCCTTCCGCTCCGTCGCCGTCCGACGCTTCCTCATCGCTGACCTCCACCGCCGAACACCTACGATCTCAACCCAATGGCGTCAGCATGCGTTCACTGAGCGGATACAGAGCGTCAACGCTCTCGGCTTACCAAGTGGAGTGAGGAGGCAACTGTGCCTCATAATGGCGCAAAAGAAAAGACCGGGCGTCGCCACTAGTCGGCGGAGTACTCGGTGTAGTCCTGGCTGACCCCATGGTGTGCCTCGGCCCAGGCGCTGAAGGCCCGGACCTCGGCGGCCGCGGAGCGGTCGTAGCGGTCGGGCGGGTTCTGGCGCAGGAGAGGCACCCAGTGCTCCTCGCCGTGGCGGTCGACGAACACGGCGCAGCAGGTGAGCCAGGCGCCGGGGCCGAGGTGCTGAACCCGCGCATCGCCAGGATCACCGGCGCCCTCGTCGATGAGCCATCCGCCCACTTTCTCCAGGCGCAGGCCCGATGAGAGCTGGTCCATGACGTACCTCAAGGCGTGCTGGAGGACCTCCCGCAGCGGACCGGGGGGTGGCCCGCCGTCGGGGCTCGCCGGCTCGTAGTAACGGTAGACCCCCGCCTCCACCTTGCGCTCTGCCGCTTTGCGCCGGACCCACTCTTCACAGATCGCCTGGCTCGCGGTGCTCGCGCCAGCCAGATTCCCCAGCGCGTACCATTGACCAAAGGCCACGATCCCGACCTCCAACTCGCAGCCGCCGCCCACCACCAGCTCCGCCATCGACACGGCGATTCGCTCGGTGGCGATGCCCGCCCACTGGTGGAAACGCTCGTATTGGGCGTCCAGGATCGCGACGAGCTGGGACGGGTCGTCGCGCAGCGGCTTCGCGTCAGGAGGGTCACCCTGCCCTTCGCTCAAATACCCCGCGTAGTCCGGGGAGCTCTGAGCGAAGAGCTCCGAGTAGCGCGCCATCACCTGCTCGCCGCGCTCGGGATCGTTCATCGCGGCGATGAACCCATTGTTGACCCGCTCGAAGTGGGCCTGGTCGCGCACACCAAACTCGGAGTAGAGCGCCGGGAGCTCGTCCTTGGACTGGGCGGCGGTGAGCTTCACACAGAGCTTGGCGTAGGTCTCCAGCGCGATGCCCTCGACGCTCGAGTCTCCGGCCGCGGGCTGGCGGGTGGCCGGCGCGGCGGCGCTCCCCTCCGCGGGAGAGCTCGGGCGCTTGGACTCGATGTAGCGCGCGCGGAGCTTCTCGTTGTAGTCGAGCAGGTGGAAGTACACCAGATGCTCGGGCTCTAGCAGCAGGACCTGTCGCTCGAAGAAGCGGGCCAGCAGCGCCTCTTCGTCTGCCTCGCGCCCTTCGCGCGCCATGAGCTCGGCCAGGGCCAGGGTGCGCACGTCTTCGACCCAGGGGAAGTCGCTCTGTGTGAGCGGGACCGCCTCGATCAGGGCGCGGCTCTCGGCCGGATCCAGGCTGTGACCCCGCAACACGGCTACCCGCATCCGCAGCAGGCCCATCACCCTGCCGCCCGGGTCCTGCTGGGAGAGAAAGTGCTCGAGGCGCGTGATAATCGGCCCAAAGTCAGCGCTCTGGAGCGCGTTCATCTCTTCGAAGAGATAGCCCAGGTCGTGGTCCGCCAGGTCCGGCGCCATGTCGCCGAGGATCTTGCGAGCCTCCGCCGGAGCAGCCCCTCCCTGTTGCCACGAGAGGGCCATCACCGTGCGCCACAGCGTGCCAAAGAAGGGGTATTGCCGGGTGTAGAGGAAGTGGTCATCGATGATGCGCCCCTGGTAGATGGCGTGCAGCACCGGGTTGAGGTGCTCGAAGCCCTCGTCGGGACGTCCCCACAAGAAGCAATAGCGCACCATGGCCATGGCCCACTTGCCCGACACCTTGGGAAAGCGAGCCGCAGCGAACACGGCGAGCGCCTCGTCGATCTGACCGCGGCCTTCCAACTCCTGCCCGAGCCCGAATTGGAGCTGCGCGTTGTCTGGAAAATGGGCCACTGCGTCGCGGTAGCGCTCCAGCGCCTGATCTCTGTCCCCGGCCTGATAGGCGCTGATGGCGCGAAATTGAAACCACTCTTGCCGCTGCGCGTCGCTCAACTCGGCGGGTTGAAGCTGCGCGAGAAACGCCTCCACCGCAGGCCACCCCCCGCTGCCGAGCACCTCGCCCACCTTCGCTTCGAGATCCAGCTGCGCGTCGCTCATCTTGTGTCCTTCGATGGAGAGATCGGGCCCCCGGGTGACCCACCCAGCCCGGCGGCGCCTGGGAGGAACTCTCGCACCGCCGCCGCTCCAGATCAAGCCCGGGCGACGGCTGCGCTATGGAGCTTGAGCGTCTACCGACGCTCATTCGCACTCGCCCAGGTTGTCCTCCACGATGGTCGAGCCGCCCACCTCGATCGACTCTGCGAACGCTTCGGCATCGTCCTGACACAGGGCGTCGTTGAACCCGATGTACAGGTAGTAGCCCACGGACGTGAGGCTCGATAGGCCGTCGATGCTGGTCAGGGCGTCGTTGTACCCGATGTACAGGTAGGAGCCCACAGTGGTGAGGCTCGAGAGCCCAGCGAGGCTGGTCAGGGCGTTGTTGTACCCGATGTACAGGTAGGAGCCCACGGACGTGAGGCTGGACAGGCCGTCGATGCTCGTCAGGGCGTCGTTGTCAGAGATGGACAGGGCGCCGCCCACGGACGTGAGGCTCGAAAGGCCGTCGATGCTGGTCAGGGCGTTGTATAAGGCTATGGTCAGGTTGCCGCCCACGGTTGTGAGGCTGGAGAGGCCGTCGAGGCTGGTCAGAGAGTCGTTGCCATTGATGTCCAGGTCTTCGCCCACGGTTGTGAGGCTGGAGAGGCCGTCGAGGCTGGTCAGAGAGTCGTTGCCATTGATGTCGAGGTCTTCGCCCACGGACGTGAGGCTCGATAGGCCGTCGAGGCTGGTCAGGGCGTCGTTGGCCGAGATGTCCAGGTCGACTCCCACAGATGTGAGGCTGGAGAGGCCGTCGAGGCTGGTCAGAGAGTCGTTGCCATTGATGTCGAGGTCTTCGCCCACGGACGTGAGGCAAGGCAAATCGATGCTCGTAAGCCAGTACTCATCGTAAAAAATAAGATCACCGGAGATGCTCTCGCAGAGGTAAATCTCCTCCAGATCACCCTCATTCTCGATGTCGTAGTCACCCGAACAAGCCGCAGCATCGGCGCAACTATCGGTGCCTGTGTCTGTGTCTGTGTCTGTGTCTGTGTCTGTGTCTGTGTCTGTGTCTGTGTCTGTGTCTGTGTCTGTGTCGGTGTCGGTGTCGGTGTCGGTGTCGGTGTCGGTGTC
>DASCPX010000170.1:0-1836 GCA_036012755.1 Myxococcota bacterium
CAGGTGCATAATGTTAATTTAGGTTCAGAGATCTCATTGAGTATATTGAGTGTGCTGGAGGTCAGTTGAGTCCAATCGACCAGCAACTGAGATTTCTTGGGTGAGTTGGAGGGAGGGGGGGGGATTAGTTGAAGTTAACCAAGAAGCACATGAAGTCAATTGGATGGGGCGGGGGTTAGTTGAGTTTAACTAACAAGCACATGGAGTTCATTGAATGGGGCGGGGGTGTTCCAAAATAACTTGCTTCCGGATTTCTCACATCTCAATATTCTTGCCTGACAAAAAGTGAAATAGTTTCTGTAAGAAGATGACGTGCGCGGCGCGCAGGTCATCCTCTTACAGAAACTATTACCTGTTATACCACAAAAAGTCAGGCACTAAGCAGAATCCCACGATCTCGGTTTTCCACAAAATGCCAGTCAAATGGTAAGGAATAGTAGGCAAACTGAAACGCCACTGACAAAAGCTATTTGAGGATCAAGGATGTTGTGTTCTTCAAGTTTAGGACTCTGGCCGCTTGATTACATCCTCTGGGTATCATTCTCGCTGGCCATCACACTTGGCCACCTCAAACTATCATTCAAACAAAGCCAGCCTGCCACGAACCAACGGATCTGGACAGTAACGCAGTTACGCAACTTCGTTGTTCTGCAGCCAAGTGATTTTACAACTGAAACAGGCCGCTGTTGCTTGATACCACCCAATGGGACCCTTTCCCAGGACACCGGCTTTTGCCCACCCCAATTGATTCATCCTTGATTTGTCGCTTTGGCAGTGACTTCTGGAATGAGTTGCCGCCCTGGGCGCCATTCCAGAGTTCCCGGTTCGAGTCCACCGCGATGGATTCATCCCTGTGTAGACACTTTGAACAGTAACTTGACTTCTGGAATAGGATGCCCAGCTGGAGCGCTTTTCCAGAGACCCCTGTTTGAGTCCACAACCAGTGGATTCATCCCTGTGTAGTCATTTTGGCGGCCCAATAGCAACAGCCCGGCGTCAATCCTCATTAGCAAATCATCGCCTCAAGTTAGAACAACCTTTGTGGGCAGCAATTGCGCGCCAACTCTTCAAAATTGCACACTCTCCAGCACTTTATAACACCCTCCTGTAGCGGCTCACACCCCTCTACCAAAATAGCATCCTCATCTACCAGCTTATAACTTCAAAAGATCTGAGTGCCCCCCCACCCATTCGCGAACCTGAAGCATAGGCCGCGAATGGATGGAGAGACACGCGAGTGTCCCACCATCGGCAATACTACCACACCAACGGAGACACACCAAATCTGTGGTGTATAGTCAACCGTTCACGGTATGGGTTCTTGCACTACCCCCAAGGGTGGTTCAAAATCGTGTTAGATAAACTCGGGGGCAGGGTGCGCGATAATTGTTATGGTGTGCAGGCAGGAACATGCATGCGGTCCACCCAACCAGACCAAGGGGTCCCTCAGGTGCATAATGTTAATTTAGGTTCAGAGATCTCATTGAGTATATTGAGTATGCTGGAGGTCAGTTGAGTCCAATCGACCAGCAACTGAGATTTCTTGGGTGAGTTGGAGGGAGGGGGGGGGATTAGTTGAAGTTAACCAAGAAGCACATGAAGTCAATTGGATGGGGCAGGGGTTAGTTGAGTTTAACCAACAAGCACATGGAGTCCCTTGGATGGGGCGGGGGTTAGTTGAATTTAACCAACAAGCACACGGAGTCCCTTGCATGGGGCAGGGGTTATGGACAGCACTGCATACACAAGTTTCAAAATAACTTGCTTCCGGATTTCTCATATCTCAATATTCTTGCCTGACAAAAAGTGAAATAGTTTCTGTAAGAAGATGACGTG
>DASCPX010000171.1:0-31172 GCA_036012755.1 Myxococcota bacterium
CGTAGAGACCTTCCGCGAGGGCTCGGACGCCGAGACCGCCTCCCGCACGGACAGGGTGATCGAGGGCCGCTTCACGACACAGCTCCTCCTGGATCTGGGCGTCGACGGAGATCGGGACTCTCGCACCATCTACTACAACGACGGCGACGGCTTCCACGTCTCCAGCGTCACCTACGACGCCGACGGCGTCCCGGAGACAGAGCACGACTACGACTACGACTGCGACTGAAGCTTCGCCCCGAATGCATCGGTCGGAATCAGAGCAGGCCCTTCACCGCTTCGCCGAGGCCAGCCGGCGAGCGGCTGATGACGACGCCTGCTTCCTCCATCGCCTGGTACTTGGCCTCGGCCGTGCCCGAGCCACCGGAGATGATGGCGCCCGCGTGGCCCATGCGGCGTCCCGGAGGCGCCGTGGCGCCCGCGATGAACCCCACGATGGGCTTCTTCATGTGCTCCTTGGCCCAGGCGCAGGCCTCTTCCTCGGCCGTGCCGCCGATCTCGCCGATCATCACGACGACGTCGGTGTCGTCGTCGTCGTTGAAGAGCTGGAGCGCGTCGATGTGGCGGGTGCCGACGATGGGGTCACCCCCGATGCCGATGCAGGTCGACTGGCCCAGCCCGATGGCGGTGAGCTGGCCGACGGCCTCGTATGTCAGCGTGCCCGAACGGCTCACGACACCGACGCGTCCGGGGACGTGGATGTGGCCGGGCATGATGCCGATCTTGCAGGCGCCCGGCGTGATGATGCCCGGGCAGTTCGGACCGATCATGCGGGCGTCGGAGTCCTGCATGTAGCGCCAGACCGTGACCATGTCCTTGACCGGGACGCCCTCCGTGATGGGGATCACGAGCCGGCAGCCGGCGTCCACGGCCTCCAGGATCGCGTCGGCCGCGAAGGGGGGAGGCACGAAGATGACGCTGACGTCCGCTCCTGTCTCCAAGACGGCCTGGGCGACCGTGTCGAAGACCGGGACGTCGCCATCGAAGGTCTGACCGCCCTTTCCGGGTGTCACGCCCGCGACGAGCCGCGTGCCGTACTCGCGCATCTGCTTGCAGTGGTAGCTGCCCGCGGAGCCTGTGATTCCCTGGCAGAGGACGCGGGTGTCGGCGTCGACCAAGACAGCCATCTCAGGCCTCCCTTGCAGCGACGGCGGCCGTGATCTTCCGGGCGGCGTCGGCCATGTCGGTTGCTGGAACGAGGTCCAAGCCGGACTCGGAGAGGATCTTCTTGCCGAGTTCGACGTTGGTGCCGGCGAGCCGGACGACCAGCGGCACCTGCAGGCCGACTTCACGCACGGCGGCGATGACGCCCTCTGCGATGACATCGCACTTCATGATCCCGCCGAAGATGTTGACGAGGATGCCCTTCACCTCCGGGTCGGCGGTGATGATCTTGAAGGCCGCCGTCACCTTCGCCGTGTCCGCGCCCCCACCGACGTCCAGGAAGTTGGCCGGCTCGTAGCCGTAGAAGCTGATGATGTCCATGGTCGCCATCGCCAGCCCGGCGCCGTTGACCATGCAGCCGATGTTCCCGTCGAGCTTCACGTAGGACAGGTTGTGGTTGCCGGCCTCGACCTCTGTGGGGTCCTCTTCCGACAGGTCCCGCATCGCTCGCGTGTCCGGGTGGCGGAACATGGCGTTGTCGTCGAAGGACATCTTGCAGTCCAGCGCGATCACCTCCCCTTCCTCTGTGAGGACCAGGGGGTTGATCTCGGCCATCGAGCAGTCCTCTGCCATGTAGGTCCGGTACAGACCGAGGATGAACTTCACCCCCGAGCGGAAGGCGCCGCCGGTGAGCCCGAGTCCATCTGCGATCTGGCGAGCTTGCCAGGCGCCGAGGCCGGTGACAGGGTCGGCCCAGACCTTCAGGATCTTGTCGGGCTGCTCCTCGGCGACCTCCTCGATGTTCATGCCGCCCTCTGTGGACGCCATGACGAGGACCCGGCAGCGAGAGCGATCGAGCAGGACGGCCAGGTAGAGCTCACGAGCGATGGTGCAGCCGTTCTCGATGTAGAGCGTGTTGACCCGCTGGCCCTCGAGCCCGGTCTGCTTGGTGACCAGTGTCTTGCCGAGCATGCTCTCCGCGGCGGCCGCGGCCTGTTGTCGTGAGGAGCAGATCTGGACGCCACCTCTGCCCGGAGCGTCCTCGCCACGAAGAACGGCGGCGAGATCATCGGCGCTGGCGGCTTCCTTGAAGCGCCCCTTTCCCCGGCCGCCGGCGTGGATCTGGGACTTCACCACCCAGACCGGGCCCGGCAGCCCTTCGAGGCCCGCGTTCAGCGCGGCGAGGTCGCTGCCGGCCACCCCCGACCCACAGGCCACGCCGTGGCGGCGAAGGACCGACTTCGCCTGGTACTCGTGGATCTTCATCAGAGGTTCTCGATGAGGGCGTCGGCGTACTCGCTGCACTTCAGCTTCGTCGCGCCCTCCATGAGGCGGTGGAAGTCGTAGGTGACCCGCTTCTGGGCGATGGTCGTCTTCACGGACTCGACGATGAGGTCCGCGGCTTCGTGCCAGCCGAGGCGACGGAGCATCATCTCGCCGGAGAGCAGGACGCTCGAAGGGTTGACCTTGTCCTGGCCGGCGTACTTGGGCGCGGTGCCGTGGGTGGCCTCGAAGACCGACAGCCCCGTGTCGTAGTTGATGTTCGCGCCAGGAGCGATGCCGATACCGCCGACCTGGGCCGCCAGCGCGTCGCTGATGTAGTCGCCGTTGAGGTTCAGGGTGGCGATGACGCCGTACTCGGCGGGCCGGGTGAGGATCTGCTGCAACATCGCGTCGGCGATGACGTCCTTGACAGTGATCGTGAAGCCGTCGTCCAGCGTGATCGCGGTCCAGGGTCCGGCGCCGATGACCTTTCCGCCGAACTCCTCTCGGGCGATCTTGTAGCCCCAGTCGCGGAAGGCGCCCTCCGTGAACTTCATGATGTTGCCCTTGTGGACCAGCGTGACGCTGTCCTTCCGCTGCTCGATGGCGTAGCGGATGGCAGCGCGGACGAGCCGCCGGGTGCCCTCCTCGCTGACGGGCTTGATGCCGATACCGGAGGTCTCGGGGAAGCGGATTTTCGTGACGCCCATCTCGTTCTGCAAGAAGGCGATCACCTTCTTGACCTCGTCGCTGCCCGCTTCCCACTCGACGCCGGCGTAGATGTCCTCGCTGTTCTCGCGGAAGATGATCATGTCGACCAGCTCGGGACGCTTCACCGGGCTCGGAACACCGGCGAAGTACTGCACCGGCCGAACGCAGGCGTAGAGATCGAGCTTCTGGCGGAGCGCCACGTTGAGGCTGCGGATGCCACCGCCGACCGGGGTGGTCAGGGGGCCCTTGATGGCGACGAGGTAGGCCCTGACGGCCTCGAGCGTGTCCTCGGGGAGCCACTCTCCGAAGTTGTCGTGGGCCTTCTCGCCGGCGTAGACCTCGAACCACGTGATCTTCCGGTCTCCCTTGTAGGCCCGCGCGACCGCTGCATCGAGCACGCGGCTGGCAGCGGCCCAGATGTCTGGCCCGATCCCATCACCCTCGATGAAGGGGATGATCGGGGTGGCGGGGACGTCGAGGGTCCCATCGCCGTTGAGCGTGATGGCCTCGCCATCGGTCGGAGGGGAGAGGTGGGTGAAGCTGGGCATCGTCGCCTCTGAAAAGAAAGGGCCGCTTGCAGGCGGCCCGGAGGGTCTGGATGAAAAGGACCGTTCGGTTGGGGCTGAGCGGTCAGGAACGGTTGGGCTGGTTCTCGGCGATGAACTTGCACCGGTAGATGGCAACACCCTTGCCGCCCCGGAAGTTCAGACGCTCGTCGATGATCTGGGCGGCGATGCCGGAGCAACGCGAGAGACCGAAGAGCACGGTGTAGAAGTCCGAGTTCGTCAGTCCCACCGCCTGCAGCAGGGTGCCGCTGATGGCGTCGACGTTCGGGTAGGGGTTGGAGACCCTGGGGTTCTCCTTGAGCACCTTGACCGCCCGCTCGCGCATGGCGATGGCGGTCTTGAAGAGGGTGTCGTCCGGGCAGATCTGGTGGCCGAGGGCGTACTGGATGGCGGCCCGGGGGTCCTCTGCCCGGAGCACGGCGTGTCCGAAGCCGTAGATGAGCTCCCCCCTGTCCAGGCGCCGGCGCACGAAGGCCTCCACCTCGTCCGGGTCGCTGGTTCCGACGGTGCGGAGGAACTCGAGGCAGTCCTGGTTCGCGCGACCGTGACGGCGGCCGTAGAGCCCGGCCATCGCGGCGCCCAGGGAGGCGTACATGTCGGCGAGGCCGCTGGCGACGCTCTTGCCTGTGAAGGTCGAGAGGTTGCCGCCCCCGTGGTCGAGATGCAGCGTGTAGAAGGTCCGCATCATCTTCGTCAGCTTGGCCGGGTCCGCACCTGGGACGCCGAGCATGTGGACGAAGTTCTCCATCAGGCCGAGCTCGGGTCGGCTGGGAATGGGGGTGCCCCAGCCGCTGCGGACACGGAAAATGGCGGCGACCAGCTGCGGGAGGCGGGCGATGATGTCGAGCCCGTCTTGTCTGAAGTCGTCGGTCTTGCTGGTCATCCCGAGGAAGTTGAGACCAGCGATGAGCCACTCCATCGGGTGTCCCTGCTTCGGGAGGTGTTGGAGCAGGTCCAGCACGGATTCGTCGAGACCGGCGGTCCGCGAGGCGAGATCGGCCTTGAACGCCTCGAGCTGCTCGTCGTTCGGGAGTTCCTTGTTCAGCAGCAGGTAGACCGCTGCCTCGGGCCCGACCTCCCAGATGTCCTGGACCGGGTAGCCGACGTAGTGAATGCCCTTGTAGGGGTCGACGGCCGAGGTGCGCACGGTGCCGACCGGTATGCCTCGCAAGCCCGTGTCGAGGTGGGCTCTGGTGATCTCGAAGAGGACCTCTGAGGCGTCGGGCATGGCTGTCTTTCTTCTGGTTCGGGGTGCTGTTCGTATCACCCGGGTTTCGGGTGTCAAGCGGCTCGGGGAGCGGGGTGTTATCGGCGCTGATGAGGTTTCGATGCGGCTGAACCACACCGTCGCGCTCACTGACGTGGGGCGCGAGCGGAAGCACAACGAGGACGCACATCTCCTGCTCTCCGACATCGGCCTGTTGGCCGTCGCCGACGGAATGGGTGGGCTCGAGCACGGCGAAGTCGCCTCCGCTACCGCAATCGGAACCATCCGGGCGGCGAGGAGCGTCCTGACCGATCTGGTCGAGAAGACCGACGAGGTCCCGGCGAGAGAGAACCGCGCCAACCTCGGTTCGGCGCTGGAGCAGGTCACGGACATCGCGTCCAGCCGGATCCAGCAGGTCCTCCAGGGAGCCAACAGCGGGACGACGCTCGTCGTCGGCGTAATCGCGGGTGGCCACCTGATGGTCGCCAACACCGGGGACTCACGGGCCTACCTCTTCCGCCAGGGTCGCATTCGCTGCCTCACGGACGACCACACCGTCGCGGCGGCCCGCCTGCGGGCGGGGCTCCTGACCCAGGAGGAGCACGACAACTCCCCCTACCAGCACATGCTCTACCAGGCCCTGGGTATCTCTGGCGAGGTCAACCCGGACCTCTTCGACGAGCCCCTGGCGATGGGCGACATCGTGCTCTTGTGCAGCGACGGCCTGACCGGGCCGGTGCCAGATGGAATGTGCGAGCACATCCTCGAGGAGCACCTCGAGCAGGACGCCACCCTCGACGAGATCGCAGGAGCCCTGGTCAAGGAGGCCAACGACAAGGGGGGCCCCGACAACATCACCGTCGTGATGGCCCGCATCGAGGACGGCCCGACAGCGGACACCGTCGAGCGGGACCGCATCACGCTCGAGGCGGCGAACGCGACCGGGGCCCTGGAGTCGATCGACCTGCGGCTCTTGCGCCACTACCTCGACTACGAATCCCTCGGCCCGGAGGAGGCCACCTCTCCGGCCCGCGGGCTGCACCTGGTGCTCACCGGCGCGCTGTGTCGCGGCGAAGAGCGGGTCGAGCCCGGCTCCTTCTGTGGCGTGAAGAGCCTGATGGACGGCACCGAGGAGCCATGGCTGGCGGAGGGCGACACCAGATGCCTCACCCTCTCTGGCGAGTGCTACGAGCTCCTCGAGCGTCGCCGTCCCAAGACCGCCGCGCGGCTGCTGCGGGGCGTGCTCGGAGCCCTCTCGGACTAATAGTCTGGGCGGCGGGGCATCAGACGCTCCTCGGATTCACCAGCGCGTTCGCGGCGAGGATGCCCGAGACGAGCGCGGCGGCGATGAGGCAGGTCTGGAAGGCGATGTCGACGCCGTCGAGGACCTGACGATCCGCGAGAGCCCGGGCCGCCCGGAACCCGACCGAGCCCGGAACGAGCATGAGGAGTCCGGGCATCAGCGGAACCGAGGCGGGGACGCGCCTCCAGCGGGCGTAGAGGTTCGAACCCAGCGCCACCATGAAGCTGCCGAGGAAGGGGCCGAGCTCCGTGCCGACGAGCTCGGCGGCGTAGCCCGTGCCGAAGAAGGCCAGGAAACAGACCGCGACGACCACCGGGAGCCGACTCGGGTGGGCCCGGAAGAGCACGACGAGCGCCGCGGCGCAGGCAGCGACTGCCAGAGGCGTGACCCAGCTGGCGAGTGCCACGACGTCCACCGCCGTCGTCTGGCCCGCGTGGGCGCCGAGCGAGAAACCCAGGGCAGTGCCGACGGTCAGCTGCAGCAAGCTCATCCCCGCACCCATCGCCCGAGCCGTGCCCGAGGCCAGGTGTCCCGTCGCCAGCTCAGCCAGGGCGATGGTCAAGGAGAAGCCTGGCAACAGCACGATGAGGCTCGCCAGCACCACGATCTCCGGACGCAGTGGCGCGAAGACCGCGAGTCCCCTTGCCGCCGTCGCCACCATCGCCGCCGCAGCCATCGGGAACAGCCGCGAGATGTGAGGCGAGCGACCGGAGATGGCCGCGAGCGCGCCTACGATCGTGCCCAGCAGGCCCGAGGCGACCACCTCCTCGAGGACACCGCCGAAGAGCACTGACGAGGTAGCCGAGGTCATGCCGAAGGCACCGACGACCGCCCCGACGCTCCACCGGGCCGGGGCGGCCAGGACCGCATGGAGACGACGGAGGGCAGCCCGAGCGCCCAGGCGACCAGCTCCGAGGTCCCTGGCGATGAGATCCAGCTCCACGATGCGCTCCAGGCACACCTCCGACGGCGCCGTCCGGAGCAGCTCGATCTCGCCGTCGACCTGGACCAGGACCGCTGTCGGCGTAGCGAAGAAGCGGCCCTCGACGCCCAGCGGGCGGCAGGCACCTTCGAGCACGGCTTCCATGCGGTGGGCGCTCAGGCCGGCACCGTGAAGCGCCTTGGCGAGCTCGACCAGGAAGCGTGCGCGACGACGGATGTTCTTCGGTGTGCGGACCATATGTCCAAGATAGGTTCGGCCTTGCACCAGAGCTATCGAATGGTTTATTGTTCTTGTATGGATCTTCCGGAACTCGACCGAACAGATCGCGGAATCCTGCGGCTCCTGCAGAACGATTCACGCCAGAGCTTCAAGCAGGTGGCCGCCAGCGTCGGACTGGCGGCCTCGACGGTCTACGAACGGGTCCGCCGCCTGGAGCGCGCGGGTGTCTTGCGTGGTGCCCGCTTCGAGGTCGACCCGCGCGCCCTCGGCGTCAACCTGGAGGCCATGGTGTTCGTGCAGCTCTCTGCCCACGACGTCGATGTCTTCTCGCAGTTCGCGGCCCACATAGACCAGCTCCCCATGGTGGTGCGCTGGTACAACCTCGCGGGCTCCCAGGACTTCGCCGTCGTCGTCGCCGCTGCGGACTCGGACCACCTGCGGGTGCTGATCCTCGAGCACCTGACCTCACGGCCCGAGGTGCGCCACATCGAGACCAACCTGATCTTCGAACGCCGAACCAGCGGCGTGCTGCCGGACTACCTGGGCTGACTAGTACCCTCCGGCGCGAGTTCCGACGCAGTCGGGGCTGCGACGGGGTGAACGACGGCACGCGCAGCGGGCCGCCGGGGGGAGGGCCGTAGGCCCGGGGGGCAGGGCCCCCCTGGAAGGAAACGAGTGCCCCAGCGCCGCGACGCGGCGCGCGTCGGCGACAAGCTCGACCATGCCCGCCTCCCATGCGCTGCCGTCCTCTGCGACCACCGCGCGAAACTCGGCGCTGGAGATGCCCTGGAGGTCCATCAGCGCCGGCTCCGCCATCGAGGCAGGCTCGGACCAGCTGGAGGTGTGGAAGGAGAACTCCTGGCTCCCGCAAGCCTCCATCGTGACGTCGTAGGTGGCGTCGAAGGACAGGGGCTCGTCGGGACGGAAGAAGATCCTCCTGCCGTCGAGCTCGACCTCGCCCAGCACCGCACCCTCCGGCCCTTCGACGCCCAGGCCGACCTCATCGGGGCTTCGCCGAAGAGCCAGAAGAGCTCGCCCTCCGGGTGGAACACGGAGCCAGCCTCGGGCCACTATCTGAAGAGGTCGGCGCTACACGCAGCAGAGCCCGAGTCCTCGGCGGGATTCGGGCTCGACGAACAGGCGAGGAGGATGGCGAGCATCCCCTGAAGGTATCAGCTGATGAAGTCCTTGACGCGACCGGCCAGATCCGTGGCCTCCCAGGTGAACTCCTCGCGCCCGAAGTGGCCGTAGGCAGCCGTCTGGCGGTACTTCGGCTTGAGCAGGTCCAGGTGCGCGATCAGGTCCGCGGGCTTGGTCGGGAAGACCTCGCGCACGCAGTCGGCGAGCATCTCGTCCGGGACGACGCCCGTGCCATAGGTGTCGACCATGACGCTGACAGGTGCCGCGACGCCGATGGCGTAGGCGAGCTGGACGAGGCAGCGGCTGGCGGCCCCGGCGGCCACGATGTTCTTCGCGGCGTAGCGGCCGAGGTAGGCAGCGGAGCGGTCGACCTTGGAGGGGTCCTTGCCCGAGAAGGCACCGCCACCGTGGGCGCCGTGGCCCCCGTAGGTGTCGACGATGATCTTGCGACCGGTGAGGCCGGCGTCGCCCATCGGGCCACCGACGACGAAGCGGCCGGTCGGGTTGACGTGGAAGATGGTGTCGTCGTCGAGCAGGTGGTTGGGGATCACGCTCGGCACGAGGCTCTCGCGCACGTAGCTGCCGATCTCGGAGAGCTGGACCAGGGGCGAGTGCTGGGTGGAGATGACGACCGTGTGGACGCGAACCGGCCGGCCGTCGCGGTACTCGATGGTGACCTGCGACTTGCTGTCCGGACGGGCCCAGTCCATGACGCCGGACTTGCGATCCTGGGCGAACTTCGCCAGCAGCTTGTGGCTGTAGTGGATGCTCATCGGCATCAGCTCTGCGGTCTCGTCGCAGGCGTAGCCGAACATCATCCCCTGGTCCCCGGCGCCCTGCTCGACGTGGAGGCCCGCACCGGCGGTCACGCCCTGGCTGATGTCGGGGCTCTGGGTCTCGACCGCGACCATGATGGCGCAGGTGTTCCCGTCGAAGCCCTTGTCCGAGTGATCGAAGCCGATGTCGTTGACGACGTCTCGGACGACCATCGGGTAGTCGACATGGCCCGCCGAAGTGATCTCGCCGGCGAGGAGCACGAAGCCTGTCTTGACGGCTGTCTCGCAGGCGACCCGGCTCCTCGGATCCTGGGCGATGAAGGCGTCGAGGATGGCGTCAGAGATCTGGTCGCACATCTTGTCAGGGTGGCCCTCGGAGACACTCTCAGAGGTGAACAAGTAGTTTTTGAGCGCCATGTTGGTTCCTTGGTTCCTTTGCAAAGCCGGCTGTTTTCGAGCGCCTCGGCTCGGCTGTCAACCTAAGCCCCGGCCCGCGGGTAGTTGCGCCTATCCGAATGCGAAGATGCAGCCCAGCTAGTTCCCTCCGGCGCAAGTCCCGACGCAGTCGGGGCGGTGACGGAGGGGACTACGGCACGCGGAGCGGGCCGACGGGGGGAGCGCCCACGGCGCGGGGGGCAGGGGCCCCCCGGAAGCGAACTGGTGCCCTCGCGCCGCCCAGCGGCGCGCGCCGAAGGCGCCGGTGGAAGGCGCGTCGCGGCTTCTGCCGAGGGGCACTAGTCGCGGGACTGCCGGTGGTGACGAACCGCTCCGAAAGCGAGGAGCAGCCCCCCGATGCCCAGCATCAGCTTCACCGTCGCGACGCCCATCGCGACCGGGTCGCCCGCGGTCGCCGGGAAGATGCTGGTGATGAAGGGGAAGGCCAGGACCTGGCCGGTGTCCTGCCCGTTGTAGGCGTACACGCCGCCTGCGGCGATGACGAACAAGAGGCCCGAGAGGTAGTTCCGCACGCAGCCCCCCTATCCCGCTGGCCGAGGCTCACGAAGGCTGAGTCATCCCCTGACCGTCCGATGCTGGACCAGCTCCTCCCAGTAGCCTCGAAGCGTGCGGGAGAGGAGCTCTCCGTCGAAGACCTCTTCGACCCGCTTGCGGCCAGCCAGCCCCTGGGAGTCCCGGAGCGCCGTGTCGTTCAGCAGGCGAGCCAGGGCACCCGCCGTGCCCTCCCTGTCCCCCGGCTCCAGCATGAACCCGGTCTCCCCTTCCACCACGGCGTCGGGGATGCCATCGACCGTGGTGCTCACCACCGCCAGCCCGGAGGCCATGGCCTCCAGCACGCTGATCGGGAGACCCTCGGCGTAGCTCGGCAGGCAGTAGACGTCCGCGTCGCCATATGCACGCAGGCGGTCCTCTCCGGCGATCCAGCCCAGCACCTCGACGCTGTCCTGGACGCCGAGCTCGACCAGGCGCTGGCGGAGGCGCTCGAGGTCTCCATCTCCGCCGACCCGCAGCCGAGCGGAGGGGGCCTCGTCGAGGACCGCGGGCCAGGCCTCGATGAGGTCGAAGATGCCCTTGCGCTCCCCCACCCGGCCCATGAACAGGACGACCGGGTTGGCCTTGGGTCCACGCGGGGCCGGAGAGGGGAACTCCGCCGCCGGCACCGGGTTGAAGAGCACCCGGACCGTGGCCTGGCCCTCGGTCCAGCGCGTGATGTCCCGCGCCATGTCGTTGCTCACGACGTGGACCTGGTCGGCCTCTGCGTAGCACCGGCGCACCAAGGACTCGTGCACCTGCGACCGGGCGACGAGCTCCTCGAGGTGGGCGAAGTTGTTGTGGAGCACCACGGGGATGCCCGCCGCCGCAGCCTCGCGGAAGTAGACCATCTTGCGGTAGAAGCTCGCGCCGTCGGCGACGTGGATGTGCACGAGGTCCCAGCCCTCGCCCAGCGCCGCCAAGAAGCTCGCCTGTCCCCTGGCCATCTGGACGAGCTTGCGGGCCTTGGACCCCTCGCCCACCGTCGGGAAGTAGCGCACGTCCAGCTCGGAGAGCGCCCTGGACTCCAGGAAGGTGCGAGCGAGCGTGGCGATGCCGCCTTGGGCCTCCAGAGAGGGGCCCACCATCGCGACCTTCACTCCGGGTAGTTCCCGGTGACTTCGTACCAGGCCTGCTTGGCGAGCATGCCGAGGAACTTGCTGTCCTCGACGATGTAGCGCCGGTACATGCGCCGGGGCTCCTGCCAGAGGCGGTAGGTCCACTCGATGCCGGCCCTGGCCATCCAGTCCGGGGCGCGCTTGTAGAGCCCCGCGTCGATGTCGAAGGTGCCGCCGACGCCGAGCACGAAGCCGACCTTGGCGAGCATCGCCCGGTTGCGGTCGACGAACTCCTCCTTCTTCGGAGAGGAGATGGCGATGAACAGCAGCTGAGCACCCGAGTCGTGGATGTCCTTGGCGATCTCGGGTTCGTCCTCGACCGTGAAGTAGCCGTTGCGGGCCCCTACGATCTGCAGACCGGGATGCCGGGCCTCGTAGATGGCGCGGGCTCCCTGGAGGCTCTCCTCCTTCGCCCCCAGCAGGTAGACCTTGTAGCCCCGCTGAGCCGAGACGGGCAGCAGCGCATAGAAGAGGTCGATTCCAGCGACCCGCTCAGGCAGGCGCTTGCCGAAGAGCCGGCTCGCCCAGACCACCGGCGTGCCGTCGGCGGTGACGAGATCGCAGCGCTCGACGATGTCCCGGAACAGGGGCTCGTCCTTCATCTTCACGAGCTGGTCGACGTTCACGCCACAGCCCTGGTGGGTCCGACCGGAGGCGAGGAACTCCTCGACGCGGGCGACGGCCTGGGCCGTGTCGACGACGTCGAAGGGGCAGCCGAAGAGCTTCACGCGCCTCGGCGCGCTGCCAGTCCTGACGTCGGTGCCGGCCACCACTCAGCTGACCTGCTTTTCGTTCGAGCTCTCGTCGTTGACGGTCATGTCTCGAACAGCCGAGGAGGCCCCGGGCCCGAAGCCGTTGTAGGCCTCGATCTCGTCCCAGTGCGCCTTCATCCACTCGATGGTCTGGTACATGCCCCACTTGAAGTCGGTGTCGGGGTCGTAGCCGACCCCGTCGCGTGCCTTGTCGACGCTGGCCCGCAGCCGCTTCTTCGTGTCCCACTTGCGGACCTCGGCCCACTTGATGCCCGCCGTGTTGCCGGTGGCCTCGTTGACCATGTCGGCGAGGTCCTTGATCGTGGTCTCGCGCCCGCTGGCCAGGTTGTACTCCTCGCCGATGGCGTTGTCGTTGGTGCCGAGGCGCAGCAGGCCATCGACGATGTCGTCGACGTAGGTGAAGTCCCGCGTCTCCTCTCCGGTGCCCGTGAGCGGCAGGGGCAGACCCTTCATCGCCCAGTAGATGAAGTTGGGGATGACGTTCCGGTACTGGCCGGGGATCTCTCCGGGGCCATAGCTGTTGAAGAAGCGGGCCTTCACGACGGGGAGCCCGTAGTGGTGGTGGAAGAAGTTCCCGTAGAGCTCGCCGAGCATCTTCGTGATCTGGTACGGCGTCGTCAGGTGCATCGACATGAACTCCTCCTTCAGGGGAAGAGGAGCCGCGTGCCCGTAGATGCTGCAGCCGGAGCTCGCGTACACGAAGCGCTCGAGCCCCGTCATCACCGCGTACTCCATGAGCTTCAGGGTGCCCATGCCGTTGACCATGAGGTCGTTCTCGGGGTGGTCGACCGAGTTCTGGTTCGCGAAGAAGGCGGCGAGGTGGAAAACGATGTCGGGCTTCTCGAAGAAGATCCGCTTGAGCTTGACCTCGTCGAGGATGTCGCCCTCGACGAACATCACGTTCGGCAGGCTCGGCACGTTCCAGCGCGCAGAGGCGCAGAGGTTGTCGAGCACGAACACGCGCTTGCAGATCGGCGACAGCGCCCGTGTCAGGTTGCTGCCGATGGCGCCGGCGCCGCCGGTGATGAAGACCGTCTTGCCCGCGTAGGCCTCGATGTGAGCGTCCATTTCGACTCCAGACAATGCGTAGTACGGCATCACATATCCAATCCCCCTGCCTCCTACCCTAGCCTTCGCTCCTTCCCACCCGGCATCACCCCGGTTTCAGACGACCTCACCCACCGGTGAGCAGGCGCTCGGCCAGGCGCCGGGTGTCGAGCTCGACGACCGCCCGCCTGGCCCCCGTCAAGTCGTCCATATCGTTGCCCTCACGGAAGGGGCGATCACCCCTGGCCTCGAGGACCGCGACGAGCGAGGCGGCCTCTGGGAAGTCCCGTCGACCCAGCCAGGTGATGGGGGTCCCGGCGGCCAGCGCCTCCGCGATGATGCCGTAGCCCGGCTTCGTGAGGACGAGGTCGGCTCCGGCGACCAGCGCCGGGTAGGGCACGCCCTCGACCCACAGGCAGTCCGGTCGATCGAGCCGCGGCATCGGGGGCGACAGCACCCAGGTGACGCCGGCCAGCTCCGGCAAGCGCGCGGACAGATCCTCGAGCCCAAAGCCACCGAAGCTCACGAGCACGCTGCCAGGGGGCAGCGAATGGGGGCTACGGGATCGTGCAATCACCCCATATCGTTCGATCTTGTCGAAGTCGTACAGACCAGGGCCAGGGGCGAGCTCGAGACCGACGTGGGCTCGCTGCCATGTGCGGAAGCGCTCCGCCCAGGTTCTCAGCTCCGGGTAGTGGCCGTAGAGCCAGGCCCACTCGAAGTTGCCCACAGCCAGGGCCTCGACCCCCGCGCGCCGAGCGGCCTCCAGCCCAGCCGGTGCGATGTCCACGACGACGCGATCGAAGCCCGACAGCTGCCTCGCCAGCTCGTCGATCCGGTCCTCGCAGCAGACCTCGTCCAGCCGGCGGACGGTCTCGTCGAGGTCCACCGAGAGGCTGTCGCGCTGGGCGAGCCCGACATCGACAGTCCAGGGCACCAGCTGCGGCGACGGCAAGGTGGCCTCCGCGATCGAGCGAGGTGCCGCAGAGAAGATCGTGGGGTCGACTCCGTGCTCACGCATGACCTCCGCGAGGGCCAGCTGCCTCGTGAGGTGCCCGAAGCCATGGGCGGAACAGACGATGGCGAGCTTCACGGGCTACTCCTCCTCCGTGACCTACCGCAGGAGGCTGCTGCTGGCGACGGGCATGGCGATCCTCCTCGCCTGCCTCGCTGGCATGACCTGGCGCTCGGAGGGGGCGCGCCGTGCCCTGATCGAGAACATCCCCCTGGCCTACGAGGCCTTCGCCGGGCCCCTGGAGGGTACCTTCACGGGCCTCGACGCAGATCGGTCCCAGCTGCCGATCGATCTCGTCCCCGTCGCGACGGGCCTGCTCCAGCCGACGGACATCCAGTTCGAGCCCGGGACCGGAGTGATGCTGGTCCTCGAGAAGAAGGGCAAGCTCCGCTGGTTCCACGCTGGCGACGAGGGTACCGTCATCGAACTGGAGGTCCGCTATGCCAGCGAGGAGGGACTGCTCGGGCTCGCCTTCCATCCCCGCTACGAGGACAACCACCTCCTCTACATGAACCTCGTCATCGAAGAGGACGGCAACGATCTCAGTGTCATAGAGGAGTTCGCCGCAGTAGATGGCGACATCAGGCTGGGCTTGCTGCCCACCCGTCGAATCCTCCAGCAGATCCAGCCCTACCAGAACCACGACGCCGGGCAGCTCCAGTTCGGCCCGGACGGAATGCTCTACATCGGCTGGGGAGATGGAGGATTCCGAGCGGATCCCCGTGAAAACGCACAGGATCCATCTACCTGGCTGGGCTCGATGCTGCGGGTCGACGTCGATCGGCCGTCAGGGGAACGGGCCTACGGCATCCCCCCCGACAACCCCTTCGTCGACCACGCGAAGTGGAAGCCGGAGACCTGGGCTCATGGCCTCCGCAACCCCTGGCGCTTCAGCTTCACGCCGGACGGGCGCCTCGTGGCCGCTGACGTCGGTCAGGACCTCTACGAGGAGATCACCTTCGTTCCACGCGGAGCCAACCTCGGCTGGGACGTCTGGGAGGGAGCCCACTGCTTCGAGCCACAAGATGACTGCCCGAGCGAGGGCTTCACCGCACCCCTCTACGAGTACGGCCGAGATGACGGAAACAGCATCACGGGGGGCTACACACACAGGGGCGAGAGCTTCGTGGAGCTGAACGATCTCTGGATCTTCGGTGACTTCGTGCGAGGGAAACTGTGGGCCATCGACCTCGACACGGCAGAGGTCACGGCCCTTGGACGGTGGCCCATCCTGCCCTCGACCTTCGGCCGGGACGCCGCGGGCGAGGTCTACGTGGCGGACTACGGCGGCGGCACGATCTACCGCATCGCTCGGCCCTGACCAAACCGCGCGGTCTCGTGAGCATCCCTTCGTCGATGTTCCTGGTCCTCGCAACCGCCTGCGTCGAGCCCCTCTACATCGATCCGCCGGAGAGACGGCCCGAGTCCCCGCTTCCGGAGTCCACCCTCGACTCGGCCGGACCGGGAGAGTGGGCCGACCCCATCGAGGACATCGGGGAGATGGAGGTCGACACCGACGGCATGGAGCTCACCGACGCCGCGCTGGCCGGGGACCGCCTGCTGCTGAGCGGGCAACACCAGTTCGGCGATGGCCACCTCGCCTGGGCTGCGGGGGTGGAGGGTGCCCGCCTGGTCTCGAAGGATGGCGACGAGCTCGGGCCGGAGCTCGCGCTCACCGGAACCTGGCACGGGGTGCTCCTCACGGAGGACAGCATCTACACCGCCGGGGTCGACCAGATCGCTCGCTACGATCTGTCAGGCACCGGACTCGCGCAGGCGCAGGTCTCCGGATGGTGCCGGGACATGGCGCTGTCGGATGGCGTGCTGGCCGTGGCCTGCGGATCGGAGGGCGTGCTGCTGCTGGATGCCACCGATCTCGACACCTTGGGGGCCTGGAGCGGCCACGTCTCGGCCCGGACCGTGGCCGGGGACGAGGACCACCTGTGGCTGGCGGCCTGGTCGGAGCTCATCCTGCTCGACGCAGCTGACCTCGAAGACGTGCACCTCGTGGGCAGCGAGCCCGCTCGGTCCGCCGCGATGGGCGTGGTCTCAGCGGGGGACGGCCAGGCCCACGTGGCCGATTGGAATCGCCCCTTCACCGTCCGGCGCCAGGCCGTCACGGCTCCCGAGATTCGCGTCTCTCCGGCCAACGCGATCCCAGGTGACCGGGTGTCGGTCTTCAACGACGGCACAGAGGCCCTCTGGGTCGAGGCCGAAGCCGGGACCCTGTCGTCCCACGTCGTCCAGCCCAGAGAGAGCGCGACGCTGGACATCCCGGGGGACTACACGGCCGAGAGCCTGGTGCTCACGAGCGACGACCCGGACGAGGCCAGCTCGAGCATCGAGATCGGCTCCATGAACGGCATGGCGCTGGGCGAGGCAGCCCCGGACTTCGAGGAGTACGACCTCGACAGCCAGCTCTGGACGCTCGAGGCCTTGCGCGGAGAGGTCGTCTGGCTCGCGACCTTCGACGACGGCTGACCGGCTGCGCCGCCGAGGTCGGTGCCACCGAGACGCGAATGAAGGAGACCTGGGGTGAGTCCGAGCTCATACGCCTGTGGGCCTATGGCGCGGGGAGCGACTCCTCGGGGGCTCGCTGGAGGGATGACCACGCCATCGAGGCACCCATCCTGATCGACACCGACAGCTCGATACGTCAGGCCTACTTCATGGGCGACGGCATGGGCGACGCCTTCGCGATGAACCCGCGGCACTTCGTCATCGACAGGGACGGCCTCCTTCGCTACGCAGGCGCGAACCTCGACCCCGACGAGGAGGACGCCGTGATCGCCGCGGCCCTGGCGGCTGGATCGGAATAGACCGGGGCCATGGAGCTCACGACAAGGCAACGGCGACACCTGCGCGCCCTCGGGCACCACCTGGTCGCCACGGTACGGGTGGGTACGGCCGGTCCGAGCGAGGCGGTGGCGGAGAAGACCTCGACCGAGCTGCACGCCCACGAGCTCATCAAGATCAAGGTGGGTCAGGGCTGCGCGCAGTCTGCGAAGGAGGTCGCCGCTCTGCTCGCGGAGACGACCGACTCCCACCTCGTCCAGGTCCTCGGCCGCACGGTGCTGCTCTACCGCCAGCATCCCGAGGATCCCGAGATCGTCCTGCCTTGATCACCGCGCGGAAGCTCACTCGCACCTACGGCGAGGCGGGGATCCGCGGGGTCGATCTGAGCGTCTACGGGGGCGAGGTCCTGGGCATCGTCGGCCCCAACGGCGGTGGCAAGTCGCTGTTGTTGCTGCTGCTGGCTGGCCTCGTGGAGCCCGAGTCCGGGGAGGTGCTCCTGGAGGGCACGATGGTGCACCAGCTCGCCCAGGACGCCGCGGGCGCCGTCGGACTCATCACGGCGAACCCCGGGCTCTACCCGCAGCTCAGTGGCTGGGAGAACCTGCTGTTCTTCGGCGGCTTGTACGGGCTCTCGGGCGACGAGGTCCGCATCCGCGCAGCACCGCTGGTCGCCGACCTTCGCCTGGCCGAGGTGCTCGATCGGCCCGTCGCGACCTACTCCAGCGGCATGCAGCAGAAGCTGTCGCTGTTGCGAGCGCTGTTGATGTCACCTCGGCTGCTCCTGCTCGACGAGCCGACGGCGAACCTGGACCCGCACTCGGCCCATACGATCTGGAAGAGCGTCCGTGACCACGCGGACACAGGTCTGGCGGTCGTGCTCGCCACCCACGATCTGTCGGCCGCCGAGTGCATCTGCGAGCGCGTCGCCTACATCGACGGGGTCCTGGGCGATGTCGTGTCCTTCGACGGGCCGCGCGTGCCCCCCGAGCACCCAGAGCTGTTGGGGCTGTTCGAGTGAGGCTCATCCTGCACGTGGCCCGCCGCGAGGCCTTGGAGCAGCTCCGAATGGGCGGTCTCACCGGGGCGCTGCTCTTCGTCTACCTCTTCTACGTCGCCACCATCGGGCTGTGCTTCGGCATCTTGGAGATCCTGCGACCCTCTCAGGCCACGTTCCTGGATCAGCTCGCCGCAGCGGGCATCGTCCTGGGCACCTTCGACGACATCGTGCTGAGCGTCGTGCACGTGGCGAACCTCACGAACGCCACCCAGCTGATGATCTTCACCTCGATCCTCTGCGGGCACGCGGTGCTCCACGACCGCCAGTGCGGGACCCTGGCGTTCCTCCTCCTGGCGCCGCTGACCCGCGCCCAGCTCCTGGTGGCCAAGGTGATAGGCGCGATGGTGATCCCGACCGGGATCTACGCCACCGCAGGTCTGTTGATGGTGCTCGCGCCGAGGGCCCTGAAGGTCACCGAACCGGCCGCAGATCTCCTACCGTTTTCCGGTGGTTGGACGGTCGGATTCCTGCTGGCGACCCCGATCTGGTCCTTCGTCATCGGGGCGCTCTGCGCGATCGTCAGCAGCATCGCGCGAGACGTGCGGACCGCCCAGATGGTCACCTCGATCGTCGTCTACTTCACCTCCGTGGGGCTCGGCGCCGCCATCGTCGCCGCCATCCCGGAGGGCGCCGTGGCCCAGCTCGGACTCAGCATCGTCGGCGTCTTCGCCGCGGCGGCGACGGTGATGATCGGCAGCTCCGTGATCAGTCGCGACCTGTCCAGGTGAGCTGGCAAGCCGCCCTGGCCTGTCCCACCACGGTCACTCGCTCGATCGAGCCGCGCGCCCGGTCCTGGTGCTCCTCGCACCAGCTCTTGTCCTCGGCAATCAGCACGCAGGCGTGGGTGAACGCTCCCGCTGGCGGCGGGCAGAAGACATCACCCACGGGGCAGCCGCGCACACGCTCCAGGCCCGCCTCGACGCACTCAGCCGCGGTGCTGCCGGCGCCGACGGCGGCCCCCTCCTCTGCGGCGAGCCCAACAGCGTCCCCCAGCTCGAGCGTGGCTGGGCGAACGACGAAGCTGATGCCCTGGATGCCCGCGCACGCCGCGATGCCAAAGGCCAGGAAGTACAGCATCCGGCGGATGCGAGGTCTCATCGCTTGCGGTCGATCCTCTTGAGGGCCCGCTGCACGCGGTGCCCCCGGTACACGACCCTCCCGTCTGGTGCGTACACGATGAGGTAGGGGATCATTTCACGCCCACCCAGGAGCTCCATCGCCGGAGCCACGCTGGCCTCGGAGGGCGTCTCCGGCAGATCTACGACCCGGACCGCGACGTCATCGTGCTCGTAGAGGTAGTCCCGCAGCGTGCCCGCCGCGACATGGCAGGGGGCGCACCAGGCCGCGCCGATGTCGATCACCGTGAACTTGCCCTCGGCGAGGTGGTCCTCTGGATCCACCGCCTCTCCGCTGCTGATCACGGCGACGTCCAGGCCCTCCAGGGGCACGTCCCACGGACCGGGGAGACTGCCGGCGAGGGCCATCGACACCAACAGGATCACCGCTCGTCAGCTCCCACGTCCGGGCTGCCGTCGTCCCGGGGGTCAGAGCAGGGGAAGAACCAGGCGAGCACGGACAGCAAGGTAGCCGCTGTCTTCATGGTCCGACCGACAGGGCATCGACCGCCCGCGACACGGCCTCCAGCCCCACATCCGCCTCTCCAAGAGGTGGTGGAGCGCCGCTTGTGAGGACCTCGACACAGCCCCTCACGCTGCGACAGAGGGCCCCGAGGTCATAGCCCCCCTCGAGGATCAGGGCGCAGGCGGGGGCCAGCTTCAGTACCTCACCACAGAGGGCGGCGAAGCCCTCGTCGGTGACCTCCAGGCCGCCGAGGGGATCGTCGCGGTGGGCGTCGAAGCCAGCGCTGACCAGCACCAGGTCCGGGGCGAAGCGAGCAGCCACAGGGGCGAGCACTTCGCGGATGGCAGCGCCGAGATCGCCGTCCCCGCTGCCAGCAGGCAATGGCACGTTGAGCGTGTATCCGAGGCCAGGTCCCCTCCCCCGCTCGTGGAGCCCCCCGGTGCCGGGGTAGAAGTCGCCGCGGTGACAGCTGAAGAACAGCACGTCGTCCCGCGCCTCGAAGTGGTGCTGGGTCCCGTTTCCGTGGTGGACGTCCCAGTCGACGATCAGCACGCGATCAACGCGCCTCAGGGCGTGCTCTGCGGCGATGGCGATGTTGTTGAGCAGGCAGAAGCCCATGGCAAAGGAGCGCTCGGCGTGGTGGCCCGGGGGGCGCACCAGGGCGAAGGAGCGCTCACCGGAGAGCGCCGCCTCCGTGGCCGCGACCGCACAGCCAACAGCCAGGAGCGCGGCGTCGAAGCTCCCGGGAGAGATCGATGTGTCGGGATCCAGCTGCGCGCGCTGGCCCCTCAGGTACTCCAGCGTGGCGACGTAGCTGGCGGAGTGGACGAGCTCGGCGTCTTCACGGGTCGCCGGGAGTGCCGACTCCAGGGCCGCGTCCGACACGGGGTTCGCGCCCAGGTGATCGAGGATCGCGCGCAGCCTCTCGGGCCTCTCCGGATGCCGGCGACCGGGGTCGTGATCGAGCATCCTGAGATCGCTGAAGATGCGGACTGACGGCAACGGCGCGCTCCTTTTGGCGGGGCTATGATGCCAGCCGGTGATCGTTCTTCTGCTCTCGACCGCAACCGCCGAGCCCCTCGCCCCCGGCGAGGAGATCGAGCGTGCCGCCGCCCTGCATGTCACGAACGGGGGCTTCCGCCACGTCGGAGATGCCATCGAGGGCCTCGTCCCGGCCTCCTTCCCCATCGAGGACGTCTCGGGGACGACCACCTGCGACGAGGAAGACGAGGCCCCCCTCACCTACGAGCTGGCCTCGACCGAGCTCGTCCTGACCGCTGAGAACGTCGACATCACGACGAGCGATGGACGCCTCGACATCACGATCTACCTCTCCCTTCAGTCCGAGCCGAGCGACCTGTTGGTGCAGGGCGACTGCACCTTCCTCACGGATCTGGACGAGGTCTGCACGATGCGGATCAAGGAGACCTCCGTCGTCGCCCACCTCGGCATGACGATGGAGCTAGTCGACGGCGAGGACGGTCCGACCTTCGACGTCGTCGTCGACGATCCGACCGTGGAGATGTCGGCGATCAACAACCCGCTGTCCGACTGCACGCTGGCGGACGCTGTCGACTTCCTGTTGATCGACGACGAGTACGGCATCACCTACATCATCCTGGGACTCATCGAGCCGGAGCTGGAGGGCCTCGGCGCGGACCTGGGTGCGACGATCGAGGACGCGCTGAACCAGACGACCATCGAGACCTCGGTCGGCCTCGGAGACGCGGAGGTCGCGCTGGCGCTCTACCCGACGCTCTTCGACCTGGGCGACGCCGGCCTGATCCTCGGGCTCGGAGGGACCGCCGAGACGGACCAGCTCTCCGACTGCGTTCCCCAGACAGAGGGCTCCGAGTTCGCGGACGCCGCCTGGCCCGACTTCGACGAGACGGCCTGGGAGACATCGCTGGACTACGACGCCGGGCTCTTCCTCTCGAAGGACTTCCTCGACCACGTGCTGTGGAATGTCTACGCCGGGGGCGGTCTGTGCATGGACGTCGGCGAACTCGCCGGCGACAGCCTGAGCCTGGAGACGGACCTCTTCGCGCCGATGTTCGGCGAGGAGTTCGCGGCGCTCTTCCCCGAGTCCCAGCCCCTTGGCCTGCAGACCCGTCCCGCCAGCCCGCCCCAGGTGTTCTTCGACGACGACACCCCTGAGATCACCGTCGCGCTGGAGGACTTCGGGCTCGACTTCTCCTCGGACCTCGACGACAGGGAGGCCCGGCTCTTCCGTGTCGCCGTCGCGATGGACGTGGGCCTCGACCCTGGGCTGACCTCGACGGCGTTGGCCCCAGAGCTGCTCATCGACCCAGCGGGGATGGAGTACAGCGAGCCCTACAACGAGCTGTTGCCAGAGGGCTTCAGCGCTGACCTCGGGGACTTCCTGCCGACGATCATCGAGCAGTTCATCCCAGAAGACGTGCTGCCCGTGATCGACCTTCCGGACTTCTACGGCCTGGGCCTGCAGACCGTCTTCTGGGTCCCTGACGACAGCGAACAGTGGCAGGGCGGCTTCGTGCTGATCGACGTCGAGGGCGTCACGCCGATGGAGATCCCGGGCTGCCAGGGCGGCTCGCTGGGCTGCGACGGCGAGGAGCCCCCTGACTTCAACAGCATGCTCGGCTGCGACGAAGACGGCGGCTGCGGTGACTCGGGCTGCTCCGACGAGAGCTGCTCGGGGGATTCCTGCTCCGGCAGCAGCTGCGCGGTGCACGGCCGCGGCCTCCGCATCCCGAACCGCGTGTGGGTCCTGAGCTTCCTCGGCCTGCTGGGCCTCTGCAGGCGCCGCGCCGACTGAGGGTCAGATACCGAGGTGGGCCTTGCAAGCCGCGACCAGCCTGTTCTGATCGTCGAGCTCAGCGTCCACCCAGGTCTTCTCAGTGACCCACTCGCAGATCAGGGTCTTCTCGGCGGTCGGGTCCTCTGAGCTCACGAGGTTGTTCAGCTCGTCCGGGTCGGTCGAGAGCTCCCACAGACCCTCGGTCGGTCCCGGGTAGGGCTGGGCCTCGCTGTAGGGCGAGCAGCCCCTGAAGGGCGTGTCCACGGCCTGCATGAAGTACTTGCGTGTGCCGTCCACCACGCCCGCGGCGGCCTCGCCTCGCTCGAAGAACACGGGCGGGCGTGCCTGGCTCTCGCCTCGAAGAAGTGGAACGATATCGACCCCTTCCACGTCAGGACCAGGTGACAGACCGCTCAGGGACAGCACGGTCGGCACGATGTCGATGGTGCTGACGTGGTCCTCGACGACACCGGGTGACAGCCCCGGGGATCGAATGGCCCAGGTCGTGTTCATCACCGTGTCGTAGGGGCTGCAGCCGTGGAAGTAGTAGTCGTCGTGGGCCCCCATCTCCTCGCCGTGATCGGTCCCGGTCACGACCAGGGTGTCATCCCAGCGCCCGCTCTCTTCCAAAGCCGCGACTATCTCGCCCAGCATCGCGTCGTCCGAGGCGAGCTCGCTGGCGTAGACAGCCTCCAGCCACTCGTCGAAGCCCTCTGGCTTCTCGCTCGTGCCGAGCATGATCTGGGAGAGGTCCTCTGTCGACACCGGACCGAGCTCCAGCGGACGGTCCCCCCAGAACTCGCTGAGCCAGGGGTCCCGCGGCGTGTGGTTGGCGTGCGGGTCCCGGACATGGATCCAGATGAACAGCGGCTCCTCTCCGACCTCCTCCAGGTCAGCGAGCAGCCGCTCGGTCAGCAGGCTGTCTCGCTCGAGGTCTCCGCCCTCCATCGAGCCCGGACCGGTGCAGTAGAAGCGCTCCCAGCCCCGCGATCCGATGACCTCGCAGAAGTTCGAGCTGTAGCCGAAGGTCCGAAAGCCGGCGTCGGCGTAGTACTCCTGGATCATCGAAGGCATGTCGTCCGGCACGACGGTGTCGTGCACGCCGTGGGTGCGCCGGTAGGTGCCCGTCGCCATCGACGGGAGGCTCTCGATGGTGATGCCGCGGGTCACGACGGTGTTCTCGAGGACGACCCCCTCGTCGAAGATCCGCTGGTGGTTCGGCGAGGCGTCGTAGGTGGCATCGAGCAACCAGTCCTCGTTCATGGTGTCGACCGTGAACCAGAGCACCGTGCCAGGCGCGGTCAGCGGGTGGCTGTCACTCGAGCTGTCAGCGACCAGCGAGTCGTCCGGGGTGGGGCCACCCCGACAGGCGAACAGGAGCAGGATCGACATCGGGTGGGAACCTACCCGCTCAGCTACCGACTCGCTCGGGGGGTGCGAAGCGCGAGCCGCCCGCCCAGAGGATGTCGGCGCAGGTGTCGCGCAGGGTGGTGTTCGGGTCTCGGGTCCAGAAGCCCAGCTCGGACCGTGCCTTCGAGTCGTCGCAGTACCAGTAGTGACATGCCTGCAGCAGGCCGACGCGGTCGACGTTGAAGCCCAGCCCGACCCCCTCCTTGCCGAGCCCCGGGAGGAACTCGAAGATCCGCTTGGTGAACCCGGGCGCGTTCAGGGCCGGCGGCTGTCGATCGGTGACCTGGGCGAGCCGCTGGTAGAAGGCCGAAAACGGCATGTTGCCGCCAGCGAGCAGGTAGCGCTGCCCTCCCCGCCCCTTCTCGAGGCAGGCGACGACGCAGGCGGCCACGTCCCGAACATCCACGAAGCTGATGCCGCCCGGAGGCGAGGCCGGGACCTGGTCCTCGAGGAACATCCGCACCGACTTGACGCTCTCGCCCTTGTCGTCGCCCGGGCCCAGCAGGAGCGAGGGGTTCAGCGCGACGATCGGCATGTCCGGGTGATTGGCGCGGAGCGCGTGCTCCTCGGCGTAGAGCTTGGTTCGGTAGTAGGGCCACTTCTGGATGAGCTGCCGCGGGGTCTCGCTGGCCTCGCTCATCGTCTTCGAGGTCTCTGAGAGCGCGACCGTCCCGCTCGTCGAGATGTAGACGACGCGGCGGACACCGGCTTCCCTGGCTGCCTTCAGCGTCACCTCGGTGCCGACGAGGTGGACGTCATAGAGCTGTCCGGCGTCCTCTGGGTCGAAGCTGACCAGCCCCGCGCCGTGCACGAGGACGTCCATGCCCTCGCAGACCCGGGCCATGTCCTCCGCCGAGGTGACGTCCCCCGGGACGACCTCTTCGGCGCCTTCGAGCTCACTAGCGCCGCGCGAGACGGCCCGCACCTGGTGGCCGGCCTCGGAGAGCTCCCTGAGGGTATGGCGACCCAAAAAACCGCTGGCTCCGGTGAGGACGACCTTCACAGGCTGGCCTCGGAGAGCTTGAAGACCCTGGAGAACTCGATCAACAGTGGAATATCGTTCGTCTTTATCGCGCCGGAGAAGAACTCCGGCGGCTCGGGCACGTAGGCGTCCTCGATAATGCGCCGGAGCATCTCCTCGCTGGTCTTGACCACGCAGTCGGCCTTGCCACCGGAGGGCTTGCCCGTGGACACCTTCGCCGCCTTGTCGTCCACGGCGACGGTGAAGCGCAGCCCCTCCTTGCCGCCCAGGCTGAAGTACCAGCTGACGGGCTTCTTGACGCGCTCTGGGGCGAAGCGGGCCTCGAGGCTCTCGAAGGCGCGGATGGTCGGGTTGAGACCGTCGTCCACCACCTCGATGTCGTCCGGCTGCAGCTGCGCGAGGTCGAGCACGATCCCGTCCCGCAGGTCCTCGACCGCCTGCTTGGCGATGGCCGCCACCTTGCGTGCACCGTCCGCCGGCTTGAGACCCTCGATCATCCGCCGCAGGTGCCGCATCTCCAGCGGCGGCCCGATGCGGACGCTGACATCCCGAGAGCGCGGCATCGCAGAGCCCCGAGGCATGGCGTCGTAGGTGCCGCCAAGGTGCATCGGCAGGATGTCCACGTTCGTGTCGAGGGCGAGTCGGCCGATCAGCGGCTTGAACTCGCCGAGCGTGCCGTCCGCCCTGCGGGTGCCCTCTGGGAAGATCAGCACGATGTGACCTTCTCGAACGACCTCCGAGGCCTGCTCGAGGCTGGCCCGAAAGCCACGCTTCCGGTCGATCGGACGCAGGTTCGTGAGCTGCTCGAAGTAGGCGACGACCCAGGGGTTGCCCTCGAAGAAGTAGTCCTTCGCGGCCAGCGCCACGAGCTTGTGGCCGTAGGGGCCCAGGGCGTACTTCACGAGGCCCATGTCCAGGTGCGAGCTGTGGTTGCTGACCACGATCGTCTGGCGGTTCTGCGGGATGAAGGCCCTTCCGTACACCTTGGTGTTCAACCCGGTGCCGTAGAGCTCCCGCTGGAAGAAACCCAGACCTTGGCGCAGTGGTTCAGCAACGATCTCAGGTATCTGGACTGCGGTATCGCGGGGGTCCTCCTCCTCCACGATCTGAGGCTTGGGCGCCTTCGCCAGGTTCACGACGTCACGAACCGTCTCGCAGTGGGCGAGCTCATCGGCGTCCGGATGCCCCCCGTCGAGCTGCTCCAGGGCGGAGGCGAGCTCCACCCACATGAGGCTGTCGAAGCCGAGCTCCGCGAGGGTCGTGTCAGGGGAGATCTGCGCAGCCTTGGTGCCCGCCACAGCCGCGATGGCCTCTGTCACCGGTGTGGCGACGCCCTTGGAGAGCCCGGTCCTCTTGGGCGTGGCGGAGGCGATGCGCTGGAGCACCTTCTGGACTTCGGAGCGCTTGACCTTGCGGCTCGCGGTGCGGGGCAGGTCGGCGTCGACCACGTGCACGACCGCCGGACGCTGGTACTGCGGGAGCCTCGAGATGGCCTTGTCCATCGACTCCTTGGCTCGGGCGTGCAGGGTGTGGCGGTCCAGATCGCGGTGCTCGTCGGCGTCGGGCACGAGCATCATGCCGAGGCGCTCACCGCCGCGGGGGTCCTCGATGCCGACGAGCGCGAACTCCTTCACGTAGTCGTGGTTCGGGCCGAGCACGTTCTCGACGTCGTCGAGGTAGATGTTCTCGCCAGAAGGCGTCACGACGACCTCCTTGGCGCGGCCCATGATGGTCAGCCGTCCTGCGTGGTCGATCCGGCCGAGGTCGCCGGTGTGGAGCCAGCCTTCGGAGTCGAGGGCCTGGCGTGTGGCCTCGTCATTGCCGTAGTACCCGGTCATGACGTTCGGCCCCTTGGCCCAGACCTCGCCGACGCCGTCCTTGTCGGGGTTCGCGATCTTGATGGAGACACCCGGGATGGGCTTGCCGACGTGGCCGGTCCGCGCCCCCGGACGGCCCTTGGCGACCGTGAGCACCGGCGCCGCCTCCGTCAGGCCGTAGCCCTCCGCCAGGTGCAGACCGAGACCCTTGAAGAGCTCCTGGGTGTCGCTGGGCAGCGCCGCGGCGCCAGAGATCAAGAAGCGGATGTTCCCGCCGAGGCGGTCGTGGACCTGGCCGAAGAAGACGCGCCCGACGTCGAGGCCCGTTGTCTTTCCGAGCCAGCGGTTGAGCGCGAGGCCGCCGTCGAAGATGGACTCGAAGAGCGCGCCGCGCTCCTTGACCTGGCCTCGAATGCGCCGCTCGAGGAGCTGCCAGAGGGCGGGCACGCCGACCATGCCGGTGACCTTGCCCTCCTTCAGGCCGTAGGTCAGCCGCTCCCCGTTGATCTCGTCGAGGTAGATGACCCTGGCGCCGCGCGAGAGCGGCAGCAGCAGCCCACAGGTGAACTCGAAGGTGTGGTGGAGCGGCAGGACGGACAGGACGCGATCGCTCTCCCGAAGGGGGAAGATGCGGCCGAGGCTCGCCAGCAGCGAGCAGAAGTTGTCGTGGGTGAGCATCACCCCCTTGGGGAGGCCCGTCGTTCCGGAGGTGAACAGCACGCTGGCGATGTCATCGGTCTTGCAGTCCTGCTCGGGCAGGCCCTCGGTCGGGCCGGGCTCGGCGATGGCGTGCAGATCGAGGACGCCCCCCTTCAGGGCATCGCCGAACTCGGCGCGCGCGGTCGCATCGACGATGTTGAGCCGCACCTCTGCGGTGTCGATGATGTTGGCGACTTGCTCGGCGGCCATACCAGGATCCACCGGCACCGCGACGCCGCCGGCGCGCAAGATACCGAAGTAGGCGATGGGCCAGTCCGGGTGGTTCTCGCCGGAGATCAGGACGCGGTCACCTCTGGCGAGGCCCGCCTCCAGCAGCCGGGCCGCGGCGGCGTGAGCCAGCGTCCGCATGTCCGAGAAGGAGATGCGGGTGAAGCCGTCTTCGTGGGTCCGAGACAAGGCCGTGCGCAGGTCGTGACGGTCGGCGACCTCGTCGAGGAGGTCCAGGAGCGTGTCGTGGCGACGCAGCGGCCTGGCCGCCCTGTTGATCTTCTTCTCGATCTCGGGCGTGACGTTGTTCTTGATGCCGGGGGCGTGGACCTCGATGATGTAGTGACGCCAGTCGATGGTCTCGGGGTTCCAGGGGACCAGGGCCTGCTCGTCCGCTGGCAGCCGGGCCAGCGCCTGCCGCGCGTGAAGGCAGGAGAAGCGGTAGTTGTGCGTCGCCATGAAGGGGATGAACTGGTCGATGATCATCCCGCTGATGCGCAGGTTCTTGGCGAGTCCCGCCAGCTGCTTCCCGGTGGGCTTGGTGATCGCAGCGAGGGGCCCGCCGACGCCGCCGATCTGCTTGCCGGCGTCCGCGAGCAGCCGCGAGAGCACCTTGGGACCGCGCCGCTCGTAGGCCTCGACCGTGGTCGGGGTCGCCTCCAGGCGGGACTGGATGAAGTCGATGATCGGGCCGTCCTCGCCCTCGTCGAGCCGGCTCCGCCGCTTCCAGAGCCCGACCAGCTCGATCAGCCGCGGCATATTCAGCGGAGAGGTGTCGGATGAGCCCAGCTGGTACACGACCTCGTGGGTGCCCTCGAGGAGCTCGGCGAGGGCCAGGATCATCCCAGCGGCGACCATGTCCACCGGGATGATGTCGAGCACGCTGTCGTGGTTCGTCGGGTACTGGACCGGGGCCTTCATCGCCAGGTAGATCAGCGGCGCCGAGGTGTTGATGCCCTCGCACCAGCCGGCCCGAGGGTAGGCGACGGCGGACTCGATGACCGCCGGACGCACGATGGCGAAGGTCAGGCCGCTGCGGCACAGGGTCTGCTCGCCGATGGACTTCGTGTAGGTGTAGGTGTTGTGCCAGCCCCAGAACCTGGCCCGCTCGGTGCCGTCCGTCCGCAGCCGATCCTCGACGAAGGACCGCTTGACCTTCTCGAGCTCGTCCTTGAGCGCGCTCCCGCGAGCAGGCTCGCCCTTGGCCCGGAGGTTCTCCTTGGCCTGGGCGAGGAAGTCGGACTGCCTGAAGGCGTCCTCGCTGCGGTGCCTGACGTGCTCGACCATGTCGAGGCACTCGGCGATCTCCCGCTCTGGATCCCAGTGGGCGACCTCGAGCTCACCGACCTTGGGGAAGGGCCAGTCGAAGGGGTGGACCTCGTCCACCTGGCCCGTGCGATCCCCGGCGACGTAGCAGGTCGAGGTGTGCAGCATGCGGCACTCCCTGCCGCCCTCGACGGACAGGTCGCGCACCAGCGCGATGAGGTTCTGCATGCCAAAGGCGTTGGCGTTGAGCGCGTAGTCCAGGGGCGGCTGGAAGTCCACGACACCCGCGCTGTTGAGCAGGGCGTCGACGTGACCGCGCAGCTCGTCGCGGACGGGCTCCGGGACCCCCGCCAACTCCTCGCTGACGTCCCCCGGGATCGGCGTGATCTTGGACTTGATGAAGGCCTCGAAGCTGGCGCCGCCGTGGTCCTCGCGGATCGGGTCGAAGACGGGAGAGCTCGCGATCTCGCTCCAGAAGCGGGTCTCGGAGTCGAGGCGGAGGCTGCCGTCGCGGTTGAACCGCTGACGCACCACGAGGTAGATGTGCTCCACCTCGGGGAAACGGGACAGCAGCATCGACAACCACACCTTGCCGAGGAAGCCGGTGCCGCCCACCACGAGCAGGCGCTTGCCCGCCAGCTGCTCGCGAATCGAGAGCGGGCCCTTGCTCACAGCTCGGCTCCGGTGACGTCCGCCATCACCATCGGCGCGATGCGAAAGCAGGTGATGGAGGGCTCGGGTCCGTGGTCCTCGCGGGCCATGCGGAGGGCCTCCTCCATGGTCGGCGCCGTCTCGTAGCCGAGGATGCCCGGGACGTACTCGTTGTCCGCTCCCACCACGATGACCCGTCCGTAGTGCTGCCGGCCGTTCTCGCCCCAGTACCACATGTAGAAGGGGTGGGCCGGGTGGTAGGCCTTGCCGCTCCGGTACATCTGGATGTAGCCGGGATGACGGGAGAACTCGGCCTCGTAGGTCTTGTGGAGCTCCATCGCGTCGCGAGTGCGCGGGAGCAGCTTGTGGAAGAACTCCACGTAGGCCGGGTGCTGGTCGCGGTCGAACTTGTCGGTGCAGGGGTGGAGCACGATGGCGGTGCCGCCCTTCTTCACGATCGGCGCGTTCCGGCTGAGGTTGAAGAGGTAGCCCTCCGCCATCACCGAGACGAGCAGCGGGTTCAGGTAGGCGCCGACGTTGTAGGGGCTGATGTAGGGGATCGGGAAGATGCCCACGTCGGCCTGGCCCTCGATGGGCACGAGCAGCTGCTCGTAGCACTTCTCCATGCAGGCTTCGTGCACGGCCTCGCACTCGCCGGCCCAGACACCGATGACGCCGTAGGGCGCCGGGACGCGCTCGAAGATGGCCTGGCGGGCTGGTTGGGGGATGATCTTCAGCGTGCGGACCAGGGCCTTGAGCGCCTGCTCCTCGGCGCGAGACAGCTCGTCCTCGTTCTTGGCGAGGAAGCCCAGCGGCGTGTCGAACATCCGGTTGTTGACGGTCGACTCGATGTGGAAGATCGAGATCTTCTGCTCGATGAGCTTGCCGACCTCGACCATCTTGTCCGACAGCGCCGAGACCTTCGGGTCCATGTAGGTCTTGCAGGCCCGAATCGTGTGGGGGTTGTGGTGCTTCCGCAACGTCGAGTAGCCGACGAGCCCCGTCCCGAGGCTCTTGTGGCCCCCGTTCATCGGCACGAACGTGAGGTTGCAGTAGATGACGAGGTCGCTCTCCGCGGCCCGAGCGTTGATCTCGACGTCGATGCCCTGCTCTGTGGTGCCGAGGTAGGTCAGCCCACCCGGCTTCTCCGCGTCGTGGTTGTAGAGGCGGTCGGGCCAGTACTCACCGACGATCTCGTCACCGAGCATGTGGCGGACATCCGACTCGGTCATCGGACGATGGAAGGCGGTCGCGATGATGAGCTCGACGTCCGTGATGGCGTAGTCGCGCAGGAGCTCGAGCACGCACTCGACCTGCAGCTGCCGGATGTCCGGGCGCTTCATCGGCGGCAGCGGCATCGACAGGTCGTCGATCGCGATGGTCACCTTCATGCCCGGGCGGAGCTTGGAGTAGAGCGGGTCGTCGCCGAGTGGGTGGGAGAGGGCGTAGCGGACCGCAGCCTTCACGTCGTTCAAGGGCGCGATGGGCTTCTTCGGGTAGATGACGCGCGTGCCGACAGGGAGGTTCACCTCCATCAGCTGGTCACCGAAGAAGAGTGTGCGCGGCTTGCTGCGGTGGTCGATGGTGACGACGCAGGGGTGGCTCGTGTTCGCCATGGGTCCTTGGTTCAGTGGCCGCTAGGCGCGGGTACGGTTTTCGCGAGAGGGACGGTCGATGTCGAGGCTGGGCCAGTCGTAGGCCAGCGCGAGCCGGCGCAGCCCCTTGTCCGGGTTG
>DASCPX010000172.1:0-2286 GCA_036012755.1 Myxococcota bacterium
ATCGAGAACGACGAGATCTACTGGGTCACGGTGCTCTACTCACTGGGCACCGCGGTGGACCAGGAGGACGTCACCCGTTGGCACGACACCTTCCCCCACCACAAGATCATCGTGCTGGGCGATGGCGACCTCCAGCTCCAGAGCTACCTCTCGGTCCGGGCGATGCCCCGCATCGACGTGCTCGACGAGGACATGAACCTCCTGGTCTACGAGCTCGCCGGGCCGCGGACCGGCATGCGGCACCTCGTCGGGCTCCCACCGTGACAGCGGCCCCAGGTCGGCTCAGTTCATCATGAAGTAGAAGCCGAACAGGTTGAACGTCAGCATGGTGAGCAACCCGACGAGCATGAGCCCGTGGAGCAGCTCGTTGTCCTTCTTGTAGGCGACCCCCACCACCGCCAGCATCGCCAGCCGGAGCCCGATCTTCAGGGGCGGAAGGTCGGTGCCGTGGACATAGAAGTCGGTGATGAACTGCCCGATGATCTCGGTCACGACCAGCAGGAAGACCGGTCGGTGACACTTCCGGTAGTACGCCTTGAGCGTGGTGCTCGCCCAGCCATCTCCGTCCGGAATGACCAGGACCGTCGAGAGGTAGAGGACGATCGTCCGGGCGATCAACATCGACGCCAGGTTGAAGTCCCAGAACCGGGAGTCGTTGTAACTCCAGGAGGTCCACCAGAAGTTGATGTGTGCCAGGAAGACGATGAGGACCAGGAACCCGTGGAGCCAGTAGCCCTCGATCCGCTCGCGTCGCTGCAGGTAGTGCCCCAGGCCCCCGACGATCCGACAGGTGCCCAAGCCGATGACGACGAGAATGAAGGTGATGCTGTACTCGAAGAGTTCCATGGCCTCGCTCGCGTGGACGCCCTCGCGGGCCAGTCATCACCCTGAATGCGGATTACGACCCCTGGAAGACGGAGTGTCAATCCACGTCCGGCGGCCCCAGTTGAGGTTACGCCCCCTGAGTCCCGACGTCGCCCTCGTCATCCCCGGCGAAAGCGATACACCTTCGCCGGTCGTTTCCCCGTACGACGACGCCCTGGTGCCTCCTCCAGGAGCCCGTCCCCCAACATCCGGTTGAAGCGACGCCGAAAGTTCGGAGCGTCGTAGGGCCGGCCCTGGATCGCCTCGTAGACGGTCCGAAGCTCCGTCACCGTGAAGGTCTCCGGCACCAGGTCGAAGGCGATGGCCGTGTAGTCTAGCTTGCCCCGGATGCGCTCGAGGGCGACGTCCAGGATGGCGCCATGGTCGAAGACGAGCCGTGCCTCGCCGACCTTCGTGAGGGACCACCACTCAGCTCGAGCCGCGTCCGTTCCTGCGGTGACGAACGGTGCGAGATCCGGCCGGATGAGGGCGAAGTGGGCGATGGTCACGACCCGGCCCCGGGGATCCCGTTCGATCCCGCCGAAGGTGTAGAGCTGCTCCAGGAAGAGCGACCGACGCGGCAGCCCCGTCTCCTCCTCCAGCTCCCGGTAGGCCGCCGCCTCGACCGACTCTCCGTCACGGACGAAGCCCCCGGGCAGCGCGTAGCCATGGGGCGGGTTTCGCCGGCTGATCAGCAACACCTTCAGGTCGCTGTCGGTGATGGTGAAGACCACCAGGTCCACGGCGACTGCGGCGTGCACGAACGGGGTGAGCGGCGGCACGGGCCGACGCTACCGCAAGGACACCCGGCACACCACGTCACCGCGCACGAAGGCCGCCTGGCCGGCGTAGCGCAGGAGGCGGAGATCGCCGCCGAGGGCGTCGTCCTCCACCACGCGGCGGGCGGCGTCGTCGGGCCGGACCGGGAAGGCCTCGAGGCGTTCGTCCTCCGCCAGGTGCAGACACAGACCCCGGTCGAGGACCACGAAGTCGAGGCCGCTGTAGTCGACGTCCTCCACCACCCGCAGGTCCCGACGGGCGCCGTCGATGCGGAACACGAGGCGGTCGTAGCGACCGTCTCCCCGGGCACCGACCACCATCAACACCCCCCGGTCGTACCGGGCGTCGACCACGCGGTAGTCGTCCAGCTCGGCCAGCCGCACCTGAGGACAACGGCCGGGACCGGCTCCGCCGTCGTCGAGCAGGTGGACGTACGCGGCGCCCAGCAGGCTCTGGACAGCGACCCCCGGGAAGAGCTGGGTGGCGCGCTCGGCGACCTGGCCCACCACCCGCTGAGCGACGACGACCCCATCGGGGCCCTCGTGCAAGCGGACCTCGACGAGACGGTCCACCACTCGAAGGTAGAGTCGGTCGCCATGGACCACTGCGTCGTCAGCGTCGAGCCCGAGGGGGACCTGAGCG
>DASCPX010000173.1:0-1313 GCA_036012755.1 Myxococcota bacterium
CGATCTCGTGCACCCGGGTCAGTCGGGGGTCTCCGACGGCGAACGTGACCGGCAGGGAACCGAGGAAGGACCGCATCCGTCGATCGAGGTCGGCGAGCTCGGAGTCCACCTCGCACATGCCCATGCGCCAGAACACCTCGCGCAGGGACTCGAGGTCGTCTCGCCCACGAAGGAGCTCCTTGACCTGGAGCTCAAGGTACAGCGGATCGAGCTCATCCGCCTCCGACAGGAGATCCCCGACACGTACGATCTCCGCGCGCAGGTCCGCCCGAAGCCGACGCTTGTGCGAGGGCCGCAGCGCCGCCAGCCAGCGCGTCACTCCAGGCTCGTCCACGGCCCGACCCGCAAGCATGTCCTCCAGCGGGATCGGAGGGTGCTCGGCGAGCCTCAGGTGATGCCCTATCGCCAGCGCGTGTCCGAAAGGCCCGAGCCCCAGCGCCGCGATGAGCTCCTCGCGAAGCCAGTCGACAGCTCCGCCCGCCTCCACGGCCTCCGCGGCCGAGGGAAAGGGCACGGGTCGCTCCAGGGCTCGCGCGGCCAGGCGTCCGACCTCACGCTGGAGGACCAGCACGGTGTCGGCGCTCCGGATGACAGGGCTGGCTCCGTCCTCCACCACCACGGCGACGGCGTCGTGCCAGGGCTGCCAGAGGTGCTCGCCGAGCACCTCGAGGCCAACCGGGCCGAAGACCGCGAGCACATCGGGGTGCTCGTCCAGCCGCTCGACCGTCCAGCCGGCCTCGTCGAGCCCGGCGAGGACGACATGGGTCTCTGGGTCGCCCCGCAGCACATCGGCCAGCTGCGGGCTCGATCGTGCTCGCGGCGGCGAAGCCATGGGCGCTTCGTCGCTCGCGACGATCTCGAAGCCGCGGGCGAGCAGCTGCTCGAGGGTCTCAGCCATGAAAAGCCTCCATTGTCGGAGCACAGATGCCAGCGGGGTTCACTCCGGACACTGGCTCCGCCGTCGAATGCGGTAGTCGGCGTCGAAGATCATCCGCGCCAGGCGCAGGCGATCGGGGTCCTCTGTCTCCGCCAGCGCATCGAGGTGGTCCAGCACGACCACACGCGCCCGACTGTAGTGCCTCCACCTCGTCTGGACGGCCCTGCGGAGTGTCTCCCCGTCGACGTCGCGGAGCTGATCCCTGACCAGCTCCTCCACCCCGCCATCCCCCGCGGCGAGCTCGGCCAGCTCCGGGAGCAGCCGGCGCCACTTCGCCGGATCCCGCTTCCGCGCCGTCGCCGCCGGGATGGCCTCCTCGACCAGCCACCGCCGGGCGTCTTCGATGTCGCGCTGCTCCGATCCCTGGACGAGCAGG
>DASCPX010000174.1:0-44059 GCA_036012755.1 Myxococcota bacterium
AGCGCGCCGTTGAAGGTCAGATCCGCCGTCGCCCGGTCGCGGGTCTCGCCGACCATGATGATGTCCGGGCTCTGGCGAAGATCGACAAGGAGACCTACGCCCTCCGCCTGGCCACGGTCAACACCCGCTGGGGCGAGAAGGCCGTGCTCCGGATCCTCGACAGCTCGCGCCTGTCCGCGTCGATGTCGTCCCTCATCCTGCACGACCGCGCGCTGGAGATGCTGCGCCGCATGATCTTCCAGCCTGGCGGCTTGGTCCTCGTCACCGGTCCGACGGGATCCGGAAAGACGACGACCCTCTACGCCGCCCTGATGGAGCGCCACTCCCCGGACGTCAGCATCTGCACGGTCGAGGACCCCGTGGAGTACGACCTCGACGGCGTCACCCAGGTGCAGGTGAACGAGTCCATCGGGCTCAACTTCCCGGCAGTCATGAGGGCCTTCCTTCGCCAGAGCCCGGACATCATCATGGTCGGCGAGACCCGCGACCGGGCGACGGCGGATCTGACCTTCAACGGCGCGCTCACGGGCCACCAGGTGCTGTCGTCATTCCACACGACCGACGCCATCTCCGTCATTCCCCGCCTCCGTGACATGGGCATCGAGCGCTTCGTGCTGAGCTCCGCCCTGGAGGGCATCGTCAACCAGCGCCTGGTCCGCCGCATCTGCGATCGCTGCCGGCAGTCAGAGGCCTACTCCCCGGTCGTGCTGACCCAGCTGCGCGAAGGCAACGTCAAGACCCCAAAGGGGGGCAAGATGTTCATCGGGCGCGGCTGCGAGGCCTGCAACGGCTCCGGCTTCGCGGGTCGTGTCGGCGTCTACGAGGTGATGACGGTCGGCGGCCAGGTCCGCGACTGCGTCAACTCCGAACTCTCCCCGGACGATCTCTTCCGCGCGGCTCAATACGACGGCATGGTGACGATGGCCGACTACGCGAGCTTCCTGCTGTCCGAGGGCCTCACCGTCCCGACCGAGGTGCTCCGCGTGCTGCCGATCCAGTTCGGCGAGAGGATCTGAGCCGAGGGGTACTAGCCGCCCCCGTGGCGGGCCTTGATCTTCTGTAGCACCTGCTCCGGCGTGAAGGCCTGGGGCAAGAGCTCGGCGAGGGGGATCTCGATGACCTCGCCAGCGGGGTTCGCGAGGATCATGACCATGTCGGGGCCGAAGTCGTAGAGCACCTGGCGGCAGGCCCCGCAAGGACTCGCCGGCGGGCTGATGTCCGTCATGACCGCGCAGGCGGTGAGCCGCCGGTGGCCCTCGCTGACGGCCTTGAAGACCGCGACGCGCTCGGCGCAGCAGGTGTGGGAGTAGCTCGAGACCTCGACGTTGCAGCCGGTGTGGATGCTGCCGTCCTCTGCGCGCACAGCCGCGCCGACCGTGAACCCGCTGTAGGGCGCGTGGGCCTGACCGCGGGCCTTCTCGGCCGCTTCCAGCAGCGCCGAGGTCATGCCCAGCGCTCCACGAGGGCTCGGACCAGGCGTCCCAGATCCCCACCTGCGGCGTCCGCGGCCACGGTGACCTCGTGGTGATCCAGAGGGCCCTCGGAGAGCCCGGCGGCGAGGTTCGAGACCATGTTGAAGGCGACGACGGGCACGCCCATCTGCGCCAACGCGATGACCTCCGGCACGGTCGACATGCCCACGGTGTGTGCGCCGAGCATCCCCAGCATGCGGACCTCTGCGGGGGTCTCGTAGGAGGGGCCCAGCATGGCCCCGAGGACGCCACGGTGGAGCTTCATGCCGAGGGCCTCCGCCAGCGCGAGGGCCGAAGCGCGCAGCTCGGGATCGTAGGCCCGCGACAGGTCAGGGAAGCGAGGTCCCAGCGCATCGCCCGAGCCCACCAGGGGGTTGTGTCCCATCAGGTTGATGTGGTCCTCGACGAGGAGGATGTCGCCAGGTTGAAGCGACGGGTCGACGGCCCCCGCGGCGCTCGTGAGGACGACTCGCTGAACCCCCCACGTGGCCAGGGCGCGCACGGCCAGGACGACCTCCTCCATCGGGCGGCCCTCGTAGACATGGACGCGTCCGCTCAGGAAGGCCACCGGCACGCCGCCGAGACGTCCGGTGACGAGGCGACCGACGTGGCCTTCTACGCTCGTCTCGGGGAGGCCGACTTCGGCGTAGGGCACCGAGCGGCGGTTTCGGGCCTTCGCGACGAGCCCACCCAGCCCACTCCCGAGGACGATGGCCGTCGCCGGGGCCTCGCCCAGGCTGCTCTGGATGGCGTCCGCCACCTGGCGAAGCGTCGCGCTCAAACGGGTCCCGGCCTCGAAGTCGGCGCTGAGTGTAACCCCTTCCTCACCGGCGCCGGGCCAGCAGCACCCCGACGAGCATCAGCAGCAACGACGAGCCAGCCCCGCCTGGACTGCAGCCACAGCGGGCTTCCGGGTCCACCACGACCTCTCGCGGAGGAGCCTCCGAGTCCTCCGGGACGGCGGTGTCCTCTGGGGGCGCCGTGTCCTCGGGCTCGGGGACGCCACCCCAGTCGCCGTTGTCGCCCTCGATGACGGCCTCGTGCAGGATCTCGTCGGTCTGCCAGACGAAGACGGCGTAGCCGGCCACCTCCCCCTGCTCCAGGGAGGCGTCGGTCACGAGCCGCGCCCCGCCTGGCTCCGGACCGAGGTCGACATCGATGATCACACCGTCCGCGAGCGTCCCCGGGATGCCGTCCTCGTTCCGGACCAGCGCGGTCGCGGACAAGGGCTCCATGTAGGGGTTCGTCCACTCGATCGTGACCTCGGGATCCTCGTCCGAGGCGACGAGGTCTCGTACTCGGTAGTGTCCCGGCACATCGGCGAGGGTGAGGACACAGACCTCGTCGAGGGTCCAGCCACCGAACTCGAGACCATGGTCGCTCTTCAGGCTCCAGCCGAAGGACAACAGGTCAGTCGATCGGTCGCGCAGGTCGAGGTCGAAGGTGCGCCAGTCGGCGTCGAGCACGTGACCCGTGCCGTCGCGCGAGGGATTCACCCACAGGGTCTCGAACTCGTCGAAGGAGGTGAAGGCCGCGACCGAGGCGCGGTCGTAGATGCCGTCCTCGACGCTCAGGTGCCGCTCCATCGTCAACAGCGCCAAGAAGTCGTTGGCCTCGGAGAGATCGACGAAGGGCGCGCGGGCGACCTCTGCGTTGTCAGCGCGGTACTGGCCGTCGTCTTCGAGGTTCGTGCCGAGCACGGCAGCCCCCTCGGAAGCGCTGGAGGGCTGGAAGTGCTGGCCCCCGGGCTCGCCGGTTGCCCAGGTCGTCTCCCAGCCGTCGTCGGTCTGTCCATCGAAGGTGGTCGCGGCGAAGACCCAGTCCCCCGCTCCGTCCTCGAAGCCCTCGCACCACAGCGCCTCACGGTCGCCGACCCAGAAGTCGTAGACGTCCTCGATCCGCCCGGCGTGGCTGCTCCCGCTGCTGTCTGCGCCATCCCATCGGATGAAGTACCGGACGTGGCTCCCGGGGAACTGCCGGGGGATGACGTCGCCCTCTGCGCGGAGGTAGGCCTCGAAGGCCTCTGGGTCCTCTGCGTCGACGAGGTAGTAGACGCCTACGTCGTCAGGGCCGGGATCCCCGCAGTCCCCGGTCAGGTTCCACAGCTCGTAGCTGACCGGGTAGGTCTCCGTGAGCGAACTCTGCGGTCCGAGGGGCTCGTGATCGAGCACCAGAGCTCCCATCGGTCCCGGCCCCAGCCCGTGCTGGGCGAGCAGGGTCTGGAGCTCACAGGCGTGCGGCGTGCCGTCGGAGAGGTCGCCGTTGTCGTCGTCGGCGACCAGCACCGCTTCGTAGACATCCGTGAGCGTGGGTCCGTAGGACAGGGCCTGGAGGAAGAGCTCGTCGGTCATCCTCGCGCCGTCGGTGTACTGCCCCGCCCACTGCTCGCGCAGGTTCCAGAGGAACGAGGCCCAGATGAGGCCGTCGTTGTGTGACTCGCCGGTGGTGTCGTCCGGGTAGACGCGGTCCGTGTCGATCTCGCGGATGTACCCGCCCGACGCGAAGGCACTCGGCGCCAGCACCGGGTCGTCCAGCACCGTGCCGGCGACGTAGTCGGCGGAGCCCTCGGAGATGTCCCCGGCGAAGACGCCACCCTCGAGCACGTAGTGGTGGACGCCGTGGCCGTACTCGTGGAAGACGACGTCGGCGATGCGGCCGAGGTTGCTCACCTCGTCGCTGCCCACCAGGAAGCTGATGCTCCCGCCCGAGTAGTAGGCGTTGCAGCAGGCCCAGTCGAGGTTGACCGTCGCCGGCACGTTCTCCGAGAGCCAGGGGTGAGAAGGGCGGCGGTCCTCGAGCCAGTCGCGCACGACGTGGAAGTGGTGGAGCACGGTCGTGGCTGCGGGAGAGAGATCCTCCGCCCAGTCGAGCACCTCGTCCCCGACCGCCTCGACGAAGACCGGCTCCGGGCTGTTGTCGTAGACAGAGAGGAAGGGGCCGTCGAGCTCGACGTCGAAGGGGGCGCTCAGCCCGTGGGAGCCATCGTCCGCCGTGTGCTCGCTGCTGCTGTCGTCAGAAACGCGCACACCCCTGGCCGGCCCGAGGATCAGCGGGTCGCCGACGGTGCGCTCTTCGGTCTCGACCTCGAGGTGGAAGACCAGGGAGTAGGAGTGGACGAGGCGGCCATCCGCCGTGAAGGTGACGAGGCCATCGCGCTCCTCGCGCCGGACCCAGGACCAGGTCCCCTCGTGCCACAAGGCGACCTCTCCGGGCTCCGGATCTTCGCCGAGCCGAGGTCGGTGCAGGTTGGACAGCAGGTAGTGGATGCGCCCGTTCTGGGCGAAGACGTCCAGGTGACCCTGCTCGACCGGAGCACCCCGGAAGCTCTGGACGAAGCGCCAGGACTCCCGGTCATCGCTCGTCATGTGGCGCTGCAGGGTGAGCGTGTCCGGATCGACGCCCGCCATCGCCGCCACGTCCTCGACGAGAGGCCGGAGCTCGCTCCGAGTGACGCCTTGGCCGATCAGCGCGCGGGGGGTGCCGTCGCGCGGATCGAAGCGGATGTGCCAGCGGCCCCAGCGCTTGCGAAAGGGCAGCGCGTGGGCGTTGTAGGCCGCCTGGGTGGCCGGGTCGTAGCCCAGGTGTGGAGCGTCCTCGCCGAGCTGGAGGTCGTCGTCGACAGGCAGGAAGCCGGAGAGCAGCAGAACGAGCATGGCGGACCTTAGCCGCCCCCGTAGGTCTCCAGCCACCGCTCCGGGGCGAGCCAGCCCTCCGGCGGATCCCCGGGCTCCTGGACGGGGACGGCGAGGGGCTCCTCTCCGCCGTGGCCCGCTGGGATCCGGTAGACATCGACCTCGCCGACGAGATCCCGCTGGGGGGAACCGAGCTGACCTCCCAGCAGCTGATCGAGCAGCACGAGCCCACCAAGCTCCGCGCCGTCGCGATGGAGGAGGACCTCTCGCACGCCGAGGGTCATCAGGATCGTCCTGGGGTAGCGGTCGGGCACGGCGTAGCGCGGCTCTTGGGCGGTAGCGTTCAAGGCGAGCACGACCAGCGGATCGGCGAGGAGTTCGCTGGCTTCGAGCGGCCCCATGCCGGTGAACAGAGGCCGCGCGTGGGCGGTCTGGAACCAGAGCAGGCGGAGGTTGTGCGAGTCGGTCGCCACCGGGAGATGGAGGACCGGGGCGTCCCCATCCGCGAGCTGCTCCACCGAGCGCGGGATGCTGGCATCGCTGGTGGGCAGCGATCGCGACAGCGCGAAGCCCAGGACGAGGGCGGCGACGCCGAAGCCAGGCCTCCGCAGTGGTCCCAGGAGGAGGCCAGCCGCGACCATGGCGGGCACCATCGCCGCCTTCCAGGTCAAGGTCGGCAGGCTCGGCAGCATGGCCTCGATCAGGGCCGCCGGCAGCGGCACGGGCCGCTCGTGGAGGCGGAACCCCGTCCGCCCCCACCAGAGCTCTGGACCGAGGGCCAGGACGATCCCGAGGAGCGCGGCCACGGCCAGGGCGACGTCGAGCCGTCTCTTCGCGAGGAGCCACGCGGCACCGGCCAGAGCGAGCCAGAGCGCGATACCCGGAGCGGCTGCGTCGGGGCGCCAGGAGTAGAAGGGCTCCAGCAGGTCGCCTGCGTTGGCGAAGGCCTCCAGGGACTGCTCCTCGACCGGGAGCCTCCGCAGCTCGCGGTAGGGCAAGGCAGCCAGGCCGGCGCAGAGACCTCCAGCAGCGAGGGTCGCCCCGGCCCGCTTGTAGGAGACGGTGACAGCGACAGTCGCGGCGAGCAGCGCCGTGACCAGGCCGAAGAGCGGGCTGTGCGCTGCGGCCCCGAGGAGACCGACCATGGTCCACAGCGGTCGCTTCTGGAAGAGCGCCAGGGCGACCCAGGGCACGACCAGCCACTCGTAGCGTCCTTCGTGGACCCCCTGGAGCAGGGCCGGGTTGGCCCCCGCGACCAGCGCCGCGGCCAGCGCCCCAGGCAGCGGTGCATCGCGGCTCCTGGCGCAGAGGTAGACGGCAGCCAGTCCAGCAGCCAGCCAGGCCCAGACCGCCAGGGTGGTGGCGACGGCCAGCGGGAGCAGGAGGTCCAACAGCGCGATGGTCACGAGGACCGGCCAGCCGGCGAGGACCACCTCTCCGGCGACCTCCGCCTCGTGGAACAGCGACCAGGCGCCCCAGGCTTGCCCGTATGCACGGGCCTCTCCCGGGAGGACCTCGCCGAGCCCGTAGAGGGCAGGATGCAGGAGCAGCGCGGCGAGCCCCAACGCGGCGGCGACGGCGACGGGGAACTCGCGCTTCACGAGGCTGTCCCTAACCCAGCGAGGCGTTAGGCTCTCGGGCCTCCTGGAGCAGCGATGCGGCCAGTCCTCGTCACCGCCGGCGCGACCCGCAACCCCATCGACGCAATGCGCTTCCTCTCGGCCAACTCGTCGGGGCGAACCAGCGTCGCCGTTGCGCGCAGCCTGGTGGAGCTCGGGCACGCCGTCCACCTGCTTGGTTCGCCCGAGGCGACGCTACGAGGAGCCGGACTCCCCAGCCAGGAGTTCACCACCACGCGTGACCTCATGCGCCGCATGGAGGAGTGGATCCGGGGCCATTCGCGCTGCGCGGTGGTACACGCCGCGGCCGTAGGCGACTACGAGGCGGTGGCCGAGGACGCCGGCAAGATCCCATCCAACCTCGAGACGTTGGTCATCCGCTTGAAACCAGCCCCGAAGATCGCCGACCAGATCGAGGGCTGGGCTGCGGACTGCTTCCTCGTGACCTTCAAGGCCGCTCCGCCGGGCACGGGGGCCGAGACGCTCGTCGAGACCTGCCGGGCGCAGCTGTCGAGGACACGCTCGGATCTCGTAGTGGGCAACGTGCTCGGCGAGCTGTCGACGACCACGACCCTGGTCGACGCCAGCGGAAGCGAGGCCTTCGACGATCGAGCCGCCGCCCTCAGAGCGATTTCAGCGCGCGTCGCGTCGGCCTGAACCCCCGCTCTGCGGGCCCATACTGTTTCGGACAAGGAGACTCGATGAACCTCTTCACGCTCGCACTGCTCGCACTCACCGGCTGCAAGGGATGCGGCGAAGCCCCAGACGACAGCGACCCCGACTGGGTCGACGATGACGCCGACGGCTACGCCTCCGACGAGGACTGCAACGACGACGACCCCGACATCAACCCTGCCGCTGACGAGATCTGCGACGGCGTCGACAACGACTGCGACGAGGGCATCGACGACGACGCGGTGGACGCCGTCACCTACTGGACCGACGCGGACGAGGACGGCTACGGCGATCCGGCGACCGAGGCCAGCGCTTGCGAGGCGCCCGCTGACAGCGTCGCAGTCGGCGATGACTGCGACGACGACAACGCGGACAACAACCCCGACGGTGTCGAGGTCTGCGACGGCGCGGACAACGACTGCGACGGCGAGGTCGACAACGAAGCGCTCGATCCGCTGACCTTCTACGAGGACGCGGACGCCGACACCTACGGCAACCCCGACTCCACCGTCGAGGCCTGCTACGCCCCCGACGGCTACGTCGAGGACAGCACGGACTGCGACGACAGCGAGGACAACGCCAACCCGGGCCTCGATGAGCAGTGCGACGACGGCATCGACAACGACTGCGACGGTACGGACAACGGCTGCTCGGACAGCGGCACCATCAGCCTCGCCAACAGCGACGTCATCTACCTTGGAGAGGACGGCACGCAGCTCGGAACGCCCGCACGCGGGCTGGGTGACATGGACGGGGACGGCTCGATCGACCTCGCCGCCAGCGCCCGCGCCTACGACGGCGGAGTCGGCGCCGTCTACTTCCTCGCCGGCCCGATCAGCTCCGGGACCTACAACATCGAAGACGCCATGAGTGGCGTCATCGTGGGCGAGGCCGACGACGACGCGCTCTTCGGCATCTGGCCCCTCGGGGACATGTACGGCGACGGTGACGGAGACCTGGTGGTCTCGGCGAAGAGCCACGACACCGCCGGAAGCAACGCCGGTCGCGTCTACGTCTTCGACTCCATGCCGACTGGCGAGCTCAGCGCCGCCGACGCAACCGCCATCCTCGACGGCGAGGCCGCCGGCGACCAGGCGGGAGTGATCAGCTACGCGGGCGATGTCACCGGTGACGGCATCAACGACCTCCTCGCCAGCGCGACGAACAACGACAGCGGCGGCAGCAACGCTGGCGCGGTCTACGTCGTCGAGGGGCCCGCGACCAGCGGGAGCCTCGCCGACTCGCACACGGTGCTCTACGGCGCGGCGGCGGACGACAAGCTCGGCAGCGGGCTCGCCGCTGCCGGCGACCTCGACGGCGACGGCGTCGGGGACTGGCTGGTCGGCGTGCCCTACGAGTCCTCGATCGGCACCGACAGCGGCGGCGTGCTCGTCTTCCACGGGGGCTCGATCTCCGGCACCATCAGCCCGAGCGACGCCGACTGGAGCCTCACCGGCGAAGGCACGGCGGACGAGGCCGGCTGGGGCCTGGCTCAGGCTGGCGATCACGACGGCGACGGCCTCGACGACTTCCTCGCCTCCGCCAGGCGGCACGACTCCGGCGGCAACAACAGCGCCGGGGCGGTCTACCTGGTCACGGGGACCGCAGGCGGAGATCTCGGTGGCGCGTCAGCGGCCAAGCTGGAGGGCGGGGCAGAGGACGACAAGCTCTCCAACAACGATGGCCTCGGCGATCTCAACGGCGACGGTGACAACGACATCGTGGTCGGCAGCAACAACAGCGACGAAGCCGCCGACGGCGCAGGCGCCGCCTATGTCTTCTTCGGTCCGGTCACCGGCACCTGGGGCGTCGCCTCAGCCGACGTGATCTACACCGGGCAAGGCGACGGCGACGGCGCAGCGTCCCCGGTCGGCTTCGTCGGCGACACCAACGACGACGGCCTCGATGACCTCTTCATCGGAGCGCGCACCGCGGACATTGGCGGCACCGACAACGGCGCCGCCTACCTCGTCTTCGGCTCGGGGCTCTGAGCCCTAGGACGCCTTGATGAAGCCCTTGTCCACCAGGTAGTTGATGACCTGCCCGGCGCAAGCGTCGAGGTCGTACTCTGCAGTCAGCAGGGTGATCTCGGCGTTCTCGGGAGCCTCGTAGGGGGCGGAGATCCCGGTGAAGTTCGGGATGATGCCCGCGCGGGCCTTCTGATACAGGCCCTTCGGGTCGCGCTCTTCGCAGACCGCGAGCGGAGCGTCGACGTAGACCTCGATGAAGTGGCCATCCGGCATCAGCTCGCGGGCGGCGTCGCGGCCGGCCCGGTAGGGGCTGATGAAGGCGGTGGTGGTGACGCAGGTGGCGTCGGCGAAGAGCTTGGCGACCTGGCCGATGCGACGGATGTTCTCCGTCCGGTCCGCCGGGCTGAAGCCGAGATCGCTGTTCAGGCCGAAGCGCACGTTGTCGCCGTCGAGGCTGTAGGAGAAGACGCCCCGCTCCAGCAGGAGCTCCTCGACCCGACGGGAGACCGTGCTCTTGCCGGATCCGGAGAGTCCCGTGAACCAGAGGATGCAGCCCTTCTGGTCGGTGAGCGCCTGGCGTTGGTCCTGGTCGACGTTGGCGCCGTGCCAGAAGATGTTCTTGCTCTTGGGGTCGGCCATCGGGGGCTCCTGTTGAAGTTGGGGGCCGCCCCATAACCGCCCGAGCACCAGTCGACCGCAGCTGAGGCCGTCGATCGCCTGACCCGGTGCTTCGGCGAACGGCTGATGGCGGTCGCCGTGCGCTCCTGTCGGAACGAGACCGACGCCGAGGACGCCGTCCAGGCCGAGCGGGTCGGGAAGAGCTCAGCCTCGCCGGCGTCCGAGCAGGCTGACGACCGCCCACGCCAGCCAGAGCCACGGGGCTCCGTGGAGGAGCAGGTCGCCCAGGTCCAACAGCTCCATGCCGTGACCACCGCCGGCCACCCACCGCAGCTTGCCAGCGATGTGAGGCTCTGGCCAGAAGGGCGCGAGACCCAGCGTGAGCGAGGCGAGCAGCGGAACCAGGAGGGAGCGCGGCGAACCCTTCGGCTCGCAGGCGCTGCTGAAGCAGCGGCGCTCGTTCACAGCGCCTCAAGGACCCGCGCCAGGGCCGCCCGGACCTCCTGCGCGATCGGCTCGATGTCGGGGCGCCCGACCACCGTGAACATCTCGACGGGGTCGATGGCGCTCACAGCCACCTCGTCCCCGATCCGCCGCACCACCACGTTGCAAGGAAGCAAGAGACCGATGGCGGGTTCGGCGCCCAGCGCCCTGTGGGCCAGCGGGGGGTTGCAGGCGCCGAGGATCAGGTAGTCGCCGAACTCCACGCCGAGCTTCGCGCGCAGCGTCGCCTTCACGTCGATCTCGGTGAGCACGCCGAAGCCCTCGGCCGCGAGCGCAGCGCGGGCTCGGCCGACGGCGTCCTCGAAGGACGCACCTGGAAGCGAGCGAATGAGTTCGTAGGGTGCTGGCTGGGTCATCTTCTCTCCTATCGCCGACAAGAGCCGCCAGGGCCACGGGGTGTTTCAGGCCTTCGACCCCACCATCAGCCCGATGGCCATGACAGTGACCTGCGGGTTCACGCCGAGGGCGGTGGGGAAGACCGAGGCGTCCGCGACGAAGAGGTTGTCCAGGCCGTGGACCCTGCCGTCGGGGTCGACGACGCCCTCGTCGGGCTCCACGCTCATGCGGCAGGTTCCCATGGGGTGGCTCGCCACCGCGATGATGCGATCGAAGGGGGTGTGCTCCGGAACGTCGATCTCGTCGACGGACCGGAACATGCCGACGCCGACCAGCCCCGGGACGACCCACTCGGCGCCAGCGGCGAAGAAGACCTCGCAGCACTCCCGCACGGCCGCCAACAGGACGGCCCGGTCGTGCTCGCCGAAGTCGAAGTACAGCCCGCTCTCTGTGACCTCGCCGATCGTGTCCTCGTCGTGGATCAGGGCGCCAGCGAGGGCCACGTGCCGGAGGCGGGACATCACCTCGTTGGACTCGGGGCCCAGGGCCAGCGGCAAGCCGAGGAAGTGGTTGTCCGGCGTGATGGTGGCCGTCTGGAGCAGGTAGCCCCGATCCCAGCGGTTCACGCAGTAGCCCTGGCTGACGCCGCTCCAGTTCACGATCTCCTCTTCGAAGCCCGCGTAGACCGGAGTGCCCGGGTGGAAGTGAAGGTGCTGCCCGCAGTGTTCGTTGGGCGCGAGCCCGTTCTTCATGAGGAACCGCGGAGACCCGATGGACCCTCCGGCGAGCACGAAGCGCTCCGCTCGGACGCGAAAACGCCCCACCGCCTCCTGGCTCTCCGGGTCGAGCACCGAACCTGAAACCGAAACGATAATCGAACCTTGCTGCTCCGCATCCTCTGCGCGGCAGTCCGAGAAGGCGCCAAGGTTCCCAGTGGCCATGGCGATGGGGAGGAAGGTCCGGTCGACGCTGTTCTTGCCCCCCGTCGGGCAGCCCAGCTGGCACACGCCACAGCCGGTGCAAGCGGGCGCTGAGCGGTACAGGTAGTCACCGTCGAGCCCGAGCGCTTCCGCCCCGCGCTTGAAGACGATGTTGTTCATGCCCTGGACGCTCTCCGGGTTCTTGACGATCCCGATGGTGTTCCAGACCCGCTCGAGATGCTCGTGGAAGAGGCCCGTGGGATCGAAGCCGGCACGAGCTCGCCAGTCCTCGAGGATCCTGTCCGGTGTCTTGAACGATATCGCAGAGTTGATGAGCGTAGACCCGCCCACGCCGCGGCCACCATTGACCGGCATCCAGCCGTTGCCGAGCGCCACCCTGGCGCCCCGCTCCTGGTAAAGGTGCGAAAAAGCCCAGGGGTTCGAGGGCTGGAAGTCGCGTGGTCGCCAGTAGCTGCCCTCTTCGACGAGGACGACGTCGAGGCCCCGCTCCGCCAGCGCGCATGCCGCCGCGATGCCACCTGCGCCAGCGCCGATGACGGCGACCTCGCACTCGAGCTCGAGCGGGAGATCGTAGTCGGCAGCCCCAAGCACCCTCATACGTGGCACCGAGAGGAGAACCCTACCGCCGCCAAGACCCTGTCATCGTTGAAGTAGGCCATGCCGAGGACCGCCTTGATCCCGTCGATGGCGACGCGCGAGACGAGCATGTCGGGGGACTGCCAGTCCTGGAGCGAGGCCAGCAGGGCCTCAGGAGGCCCTTCGATGTCGATCGAGAGGTCGAGTACACGGAGGAGGTGGCGGAAGCCCGCGACCTGGTCCTCGCCGAGGGTGTCAGCGAGCAGCTCGTCGACGCCATCGACGAGCCGGGCCTCCCGGGAGCTCACCCCGATGGGGTTGCCCTCTGGCCAGATCGCGTCACCGAGGAGTCCCGTGAGCTCGGCCTCGCGCTCGCTCAAGACCCGCCGTCCCGGCGCCGGATCAGGCAGCCTCACTACTCCCGCGCAGACCGCGCCCGAGGCAGCCACGGCGACGCCTGCCAGGATCACTCGCCGGCGCGTGGGCCCTCTCGCCATGGCCTGGGTATAGCCTCCCACACACTCAGGAGTTCGACCCATGCTGCACGGTGGCCGAATCGTCGCGAAGGCCCTCGCCAGAGAGGACACGTCGCACCTCTTCACCTTGTGCGGGGGACACATCCAGCACATCTACGACGGCTGCCTCGACGAGGGCATCCGCGTGGTCGACTTCCGACACGAGCAGGCCGCTGGCCACGCCGCAGAGGGATGGGCTCGCGCCACGGGCAAGCCTGGTGTGGCCGCGGTCACCGCGGGCCCTGGCGTGACCGACGCGGTCACGGCGGTCGCCAACGCCTTCCGCGGTGGCACACCGATGATCCTCATCGGAGGTCAGGGGCCGAGCTTCTTCAAGGAGATGGGCTCGCTCCAGGAGATGGACCACTGCCAGCTCATGCGCAGCATCACCAAGTGGTCGATCACCGTCCCCGAGACCCGCCGCATCCCCGACTACATCGCGATGGCCTTCCGCAAGGCGACCACCGGAGTGCCCGGGCCGGTCTTCCTGGAGATGCCCCTGGACATCCTGATGAACTTCGCGAAGGAGAGCGCGTGCCCCTGGCCGGAGCGCTACCGGACCGAGGCGGCCCCTGGCGGTGACCCGGCCTACATCCAGCGCGCCGCTGACCTGCTGGCCGGCGCCGAGCGCCCCGTGGCCGTGGTCGGGACCCAGTGGTGGTGGAGCCCCTACAAGGAGGAGATCAGGGCCTTCGTCGAGCACTTCGACCTCCCCGTCTTCCTCAACGGCGGCGGTCGCGGCGCCCTGCCCCCGAGCCACGACAACAACTTCCGCCTCTGCCGGAGCAAGGCGCTGGCGCAAGCCGACGTCGTCCTCGTCTTCGGCACCCCCTGGGACTTCCGCCTCGGCTACGGTCAGAAGGTCCCGGCGACGACCAAGGTCGTGCAGATCGACCTCGACCCGGACGTCATCGGCCACAACCGCGGCCCCGAGGTGGGCATCCTCGGCGACACGGGGTTGGTGATGAAGCAGCTGGTCGCCGCCGCGCCCGGCGCCTCGCATCCGGCCTGGCTGGCGCGGGTGGCCGAGCTCGAAGAGGCCCGCATGGCGAAGATGCGCCCCGAGATGGCGAGCGACGCCTCCCCGGTGAACCCGCTGCGCTTCAGCAAGGAGCTGGCGGCCTCGATCCCAGACAACGCCACCATCGTCTGCGACGGCGGCGACATCGTAGGCACCGCCGCGAAGCTGGTCTCCTCCAGCGTCGGCGGCCACTGGATGGACCCCGGTCCGCTGGGAACCCTGGGCGTCGGACCCAGCTACGCGATGGCGGCGAGGCTGGCCCGACCGGACGAGCCCGTGTTCGTGATCTACGGGGACGGCAGCTTCGGTCTCAACGGCTTCGAGTACGAAGCCGCGGTGCGGCAGGACATTCCCTTCGTGGGTGTGATGGGCAACGACGCCTGCTGGACCCAGATCCACCGCGGTCAGAAGCAGATCTTCGGCAACGAGCGCACCCCCGCGACACACCTCGCCTACACCCGCTACGACAAGATCGTGGAGGCGATGGGAGGCCACGGCGAGTACGTCGAGCAGCCCGGGGAGATCCGCCCGGCCATCGAGCGGGCGCTCGAGAGCGGCAAGCCGGCGCTGGTGAACGTGAAGATCGGCGCCTCCGACTTCCGCAAGGGAGCCATCTCCGTCTGATGTCGTTCATGGACCACCTCGGTCGCCACGCTCGGGCCCGCCTGGAAGAGGTCGCCGAGCGCATCCGCGTGCCTCGTCTGGAGCTGGTGATCCGCGCGGGCGACACCGACTGCGACTTCTATCGGATCGAGACAGGCAGCCTCGAGGTCGTCGACCGCAGCGCTCGACCGGAGCTGGTGCTGGACGTGCTCGGTCCCGGAACGGTCGTCGGCGAGATGAGCTTCCTCACCGGAGACGCTCGCAGCGCTGACGTTCGCGCCGGTGAAGACTGCGAGCTGCTCAGGTGGTCGGAGGACAGCCTCCACGCAGAGCTGCGCCGTGACCCCAAGCTCGCAACTTCCTTCTACCGCTCCTCCGCCCGGCTGCTCGCGAAGCGCCTGCGCACCCTGACCGCAGCGGCGACATCCGGAGGTCTCGGTGGTGCTGGCGAACGAGCCGCCGTCCCCGAAGAGGTGCGGGGTGCCCGCGCCCTGGCCGACAGCATGAAGACCGAGCTCCTGCTGGCGGAGGCCAAGGTCAGGCAGGAGGGTCAAGAGGAGGCGGAGGCGTTCCTCGCGCAGGTCTGGGAGCGCTTCGTGGACAGCGGTCGGCGCCTCTTCGCCGCCCTGAGCACCGCCGAGGCGGAGCTCGCTGGAAAGCTGCTCGCCCAGGAGCTGTCCCCCTACTTGATCCGCTCCAGGCTGGCAGAGCTGGCCATCACTCGCAGCTCGGGGCGAACCGGCGGACCGGCGCTCCTGGCCCACATCGAGACCGGATCAGGTCGAGGCAGCGACGCCCTGGGCCAGGCCCTGGACGCGACCCTCCAGCGCATGCCCACGAGCCTCGGCCTGCGAGACCGCATCCTCCCCACGATCAACGCAGTCGAGGACGCGCTCCCACCACGAGCCGCCCGCGTGATGGTGCTGAACGTCGGGCCGGGCACCACCATCGCGCGACTGGTAACGGTGATGGGCAACACCGGCGGAGAGATCACCGCCGTAGACAACGACAGCGAGGCCCTGTCCTTCCTCAACTCCGCCTCGGTCGCGCCGCTCAAGGTGAGCCTCCGCGTCGTGCCAGAGGACCTCTCCCGCATCGCCGCGGGAGTGTCGCTCGTGAACTTCGGCCCCCACGACGTGCTCGTCATCGACGGTCTGCTCGAGTACCTGCCCGATCGGGTGGTCGCGACGCTGCTGCGCGCCCTGTTGACACACACCGCCGCCGGGAGCTCCATCGTCATGAACCTGCTCTTGCCCTCGGACGACCGCTTCGTCTTCGACCACCTGCTCGCGTGGCGCACAGTGCGTCGGGATCCGGGCGCCGTGACACGACTCCTCGAAGCGGTGGGCTACAGCGACGCCAGCGTGCGCTATGCGGAGGGAGCTGCTGCCGTCGTCGTCGCGAAGGTGCCTTCGATCAGGGCCGGCGTATAGGCGGAAGCGGCGGAAGCAGGATCAGCGCCATGCCTCCGACCACGACGATGGCGGAGGCCCAGGTGAGCGCGGTCGTCACCGTCTCCCCGGAGGATGCGCGGTGGCCACCCGCCGGAGCTGGAGCGCGTGAGCTGGGCCCAGAGCGCGGCGTGCTCCGGCTTTCGGCCGGGGCCCGATCCGCTGCAGGGGCCGGGGCCCGATCCGCTGCAGGGGCCGGGGCCCGATCCGCTGCAGGGGCCGGGCCCGGATCCGCTGCAGGGGCGGAGAGTCCGAGCAGCGCATCCCGATAGCGGCGCTCGCGGCCGAGCATGGCCAGGGAGTCGACGATCGGCTCCGAGTCGAGCAGGAAGACATCGCGGACCCGGAACGAGCCCGCCTCTTCGGCCAGGGCGACCCGGAAGTGCTGGATGAGCGGCAGCGTCCCGCCTCGTTCGACGAGCGCCGCCCGATCCTCCGCGTCCAGGCTGCGCCAGGTCTGGCCCAGCGGAAGATCGCCGCACGCGGTGGCACAGAGTTCATCGGCCGCGAGCTGGTCGAACATGCGCGAGGAGACATGGACCTCTGCGAGGGTCCAGACGTAGACGCTGTCGGGCCCTCCAGCCTCCATCCGGTAGCCGCGCAGGGTCTTGAAGCCGTCCTCGACGAGGATCTCACGCAGGCGACGAGCGATCTCGGCCTTGGCCCAGTCCGCCTGCTGGGAGATCACATCGGCCGTGAGGGCCGCCGCCAGGTCCGACTCGAGGCACTGTTCGTAGAGCAGCTGGGGCCGCGTCCCAGAGATCTTGTCGAGGCACCCGGAGACGAACTCGGTGGCCGGCGTCGAGTCATGGGGCTCGCCGTCGAGGATTCGCTCGGCGGCTTGCCACCGGCGTCGCTCGGGAGAGTCTCCCTCCGGCCATGCCTCGAGCGCCCCCGAGAAGTCCCACCGCATCGCCAGCGAGTGAGCGAGCACACCGGGATCCGAGGACGCCGTGATCGCGCCCTCGGCGTCGAAGATCTCCAAGCGCGCCTGAGCCAGGGCTAGCGACGGTTGTCCTTGCTCTAGGAGCTCGATCCGCCTGGAAAGCTCGTCCGAGAGCTCTGTGCTGCGGCTCCGGCGTGCCTCGATCTCCGCCTGCCCAAGGACAGGGTCGGCCAGCGCCAGCGAGACGAGGTACGTGAGCACCGCGCGAGGGTAGCAGTGGAACGCAGCACCGAAGCCGCGGCCGACGTCGACCGCATCAACACCTTCTTCCCCCTCATGCCCCAGCTGGGCATGCGCTGGGCGCGCACGCGTCCGTGGGAGGACCTCACCATCGCGGTGAACGCACACCTCACCACGCTCACCGCGGCGCTCCTTCGAGAGCTCACGCTCGGCGGCGGCAGCTGGGTCGTCTGCGCGGCGAATGTCCACACGACCGACGCCGGGGTCGTCGAGCTCCTGCGCGCCCAGGGCATCGAGGTCGTCCACGGTCGCGACCGCGACAACCACGACCGCCACCTCGCCACCATCGCTCACGGGCCGGAGCTCGTGGCGGACGTCGGCTTCGAGCTGCTCGGCACGCTCCTGTCCCGAAGCCCGGACCACATCGCGAGCGTGAAGGGCGCCGTCGAGATCACGCGCACCGGCATCAACCGCCTGAGAGCCATCCGCGAGCTGCCCTTCGGCGTCGTCAACATCAACGACAGCGAGCTGAAGTACAACGTGGAGAATCGCCACGGTGTCGGCGAGGGGCTGTGGCCCTGCCTCACCGACATCACCGGCATGCACCTCTCCGGGCGCCGGGTGCTCATCGTCGGCTACGGCCCCGTCGGCCAGGGAGTCGCCAGCTACGCGCGGGCTCGTGGAGCCTCTGTAGAGGTCGTCGAGATCGACCCCATCCGCCGCCTCGTGGCCAACTACGACGGCTTCCCGACCCCCTCCGCAGACGAGGGCCTCAGGCGCGCGGACATCGCCGTCACAGTCAGCGGGGTCCCCCACGCCATCACCGTGAAGCAGCTCCGCGCCGTCGGCTCCGACCTTCTCCTCGTGAACGCAGGCCACGGCGCGGACGAGATCGACGTGACCGGCCTCAGGGCCGCTGCTGTGCGCGGCGACCAGCTCGGTCCGCACTGCGTGCGCTACCAGCTCCGGGACAAAGGCCCCTGGCTCACGGTGCTGGGCGGCGGGAACCCGCTCAACATCGTGCTCAACGCCGGCTCTCCGGAGCCCGTACTGCTCCACTTCGCGCTCCTGGGGCTCACGCTCGAGTGGCTGGCGAAGGGAAGCCTGCCTCCTGGCGAGGTGATCGTCCCGCGCGAGCTCCAGGCAGAGGTCGCCCGGCTCGCGCTCTCCGCACGCGGCCACGGATGAACGTGATCCTCGGCCTGCTCCGCACGAGGCGGTGGGCCGAAGCGGAGGTCCTCCTGCGGGATGCCCTCGAGCGACAGAGCGCTCCTCCCGGCCCCCTGCTCGGCTTGCTGTCCCAGTCGCTGCTGGAGCAAGGGCGCGCGGAGGAAGCCAAGGAGACCTGCCGCCAGGCGCTGCGCACCGCCAAGGCCAGCGGAGACCAGCGCGGCCTCGCCCAGCTGCGCCAGCTCAATGCCCGCATCCGCGCTGAGCTCGCAGCGGCCACCGTGAGTGCGGAGCCGTCCGAGGTCGAGGCGCTGCTGCTCCAAGCCCAGCGAAGCCGAGGTGCCGAGGCTGCGGCCCTCGCTCGAGAGGCCCAGGGTCTCGCGGCCGGTCCACGCGAGGAGGTCCTCTGTTGCCTGGCCCTCGTTCGCGCCGAGCCGGACCGGGCGGAGACGCACCTGCGGTCCGCACACGCCATCGCGGACGAGCACGAGGAGCCCCAGCTCATCGCCGCCATCGCCAATGCCGCCCGCATGGCTGGCGTAGACTTCGGCACCCACCGGTTTTGAGGTCCCCCGATGCTGCTCACGTTGATGCGGCACGGCATCGCAGAGAGCTTCGCCGGCTCTGACGCGAACCGTGCGCTGACACCCTCGGGGGCTGTGATCGTCCGCGAGGTCGTTCGGGGTCTCCACGCTGGCGGCTGGCTCCCGGGCTCCATCGTCTGCAGCCCGCTGGTGCGAGCCCGGCAGACCGCGGCGCTGATCGAGGAGCGCTTCCCCGGCTTGCCCACAGAGGTGCTGACACAAGCGATCCACACCGCACCGGACCTGCTCGAGCAGATCGGCCGTCTCGGGCTGGTCGACCCCATCATCGTGGGCCACAACCCAGGCATCTCGCGCCTCGCGGGAGAGCTCATCGGAGCTGGTCACTTGCCCTTCGAGCCGGCCACGGTGGCCTGTTATCGCCTGGACGGCCTGCCCCCGAGGGAGCACGGGCAGCTGCTGTGGTTCGCCCCACCGAACTTCGCGAGGTGTTTCCGTTGAGCGCCCCCGTCGCGGTCGTCGACGTCGGGAGCAACTCGCTCCACCTCCACGTCGCGCGCCTCTCCGATGGAGCTCTCGAAACCCTCGCGGTGGGCCGAGCGGCGGTGCGCCTCGGTGTGCTCGACGACCAGGGATGTCTGCGCGACGAGGCTGTAGAGGGTGCCTTGGGAGCCCTCGCGGAGTTCCTCGACGAAGCCCGCGCCCTGGGCTGCGTGGCCTTCGAGGCTTGCGCCACCGCCGCTGTGCGAGAGGCTGCTGACTCCGCTCGCTTGATCCGAGGGGCCGAGGCCCTCGGTGTTCACTTGCGTGTCCTCACCGGGCGCCAGGAGGCCCTCGCCACCTGGTCCGGCGCTCAACGCGCCCTGGGCTTCGAGGAGGCACTGGTCTTCGACCTCGGCGGGCGCTCGACGGAGCTGGTCGTCGGACGCGCCGACCGCATCGACCTCGTCGAGAGCCTGCCGCTGGGCCACCTCGTGGTCGCGGACTGGGAACGGGTGGCCATCAGCGAGGCCGTCGAGTCCTGCCTCGACGCGATCGACGTGGACACCGTCCCGCGAGTCGTCGGCTGCGCTGGCACCGCCCTGGCGTTGGTCACCATGGCGGCGACCGCCCGGGGAGAGAGACCCGCGAACCGGCACGGACTCTACATCTCCACAGAGGAACTGCGTCTGTTGGTCGACCGGCTCTACGAACCCGATCCCCACCGGATTCCCGGTGTCGACACGCGGCGGCTGGACTCACTCCCCGGAGGCGCCGCCGCGGTCCTCGCGCTCCTGGAGGGCCTCGATCTCGCGGGCTACACCAGCAGCGAGTCCGCACTCCGCGAAGGGCTCTTGCACACCCTGCTCTCGAACCCGCGACGCTCACCATGCTGACAGCACTGCGCCAGTTCGCTCGCATCGACGCCACCAAGCGCGCCAGGGACCACGCCGTCTGGCTCGGCCCCACCCTGCGCGAGGCCAGCGGGAGCGACAACCTCTGCCTGGGCCTCTTCTCCGCCGGGCGGTCGATCCACGAGGCGCAGCTGCGCCTGGTAGATGCACTGGCCGAAGGCCTCCCCGCGGGACGGTGGCTCGATGTGGGCAGTGGTCTCGGTGGTCCGGCCCACCGCTGGCTCGAGGACGAGGATCGGCAGGTCACGGCCGTGGAGTTGGTGCCCGGGCGCGTCGCGCGAACGCCACCCCACCCCCGGCTGCGCTCGATCGTGGGGGACGCCGACCGGATGCCCTTCTTCGAGGAGTTCGATGTCGTCCTGGCGCTGGAGTCGGGGCACTACGCCCGGGACCTGTCACAGTTCCTTCACCAGTGTTGGCTGGCGCTCTCCCCAGGAGGCTGGCTCAGCGCAGCGGTCGTCCTCCGAAAGCGGGAGCACCTCCGCCTCTACGACGTCGGCGTGATCCGGGCGGCCGAGCAGGCTCTCGGCTGTTCACCGCTGGCCACGAGCGAGGACTGGGAGAGCATCCTCGCTCGCACCGGCTTCGTCGACGTCAGGCTCCAGGACCGCAGCAAGGAGGTCATCGCGGGTCTGCCACTGTGGGCGGACGCGCTGGCGACGGCTGGTGGATCGAGAGGCTCGCTGGGTGCGCGCTGTCTTCGCTACGTGGCTCGCCGGGGGAGCTCGGGGCCGCTGCGCTACGGCCTCGTACGCGCCCGCAAACCACAGTGATCCCGCCCGGGCCCGAGACGCGGCGGCGCCTGCTCGAGGCGCTGTCTCTCAAGACCCTGCCCCGCGCGGGCTGGGAACGCGCGGGCGTGTCGAAGCCAGAGAGCGTCGCCGCTCACTCCTGGGGTGTGGCCTGGCTGGTGCTCGTGCTCTGCCCCGAGGAGCTGGATCTGGAGACCGCTCTGGCGATCGCGGTCGTGCACGACCTCGCCGAGGTCCGCGTCGGCGACATCACTCCCCACGACGGCATCGATCCGCGCGAAAAGACCAGGCTCGAGCGTGAGGCCTTCGCGGACATGGTCGACCCCCTGCCAAGAGCCGAGCGGCTGCTCGCGCTCTTCGAGGCCTACGGCGACAGCCCCGAGGGTCGCTTCGTGCAGGTTTGCGACAAGCTCGACATGGCGCTCCAGGCCGCCTGGTACGAGGCGGACGACCACACGCTCGATCTCTCCGAGTTCGTGGACTCGGCGCTGGCGAAGCTGGCCTCGGGCAAGCTGGCCGAGCTCGTCAGATCTTGCGACGAACCTCGCGAACCCTGAGGCTGAGCACGCCACTGGCGTCCTCGATCCCCTTGTCCCACTCGATGATCCCGCGAATGGCGGAGATGGCGTTGTCCTGGCTCGGGGCCTCCGGCACCAGGTTCTGCCAGCCTTCCGCCTCGCAGAGGGCCTCGAGGCTGGGGTAGCGGCGGACCATTCCGACGGTGATGGAGCCGATGGACCCGAACTCCAGGCGGTCGCCGGAGCAGATCATCGAGTACTCGAGCGTGGCCGGGACCGCGTAGACGGTCTTCAGCCCCTTCTCCATGTTCTCGAAGGCTTCGACGTGCACACCGGCGTCGTAGGTCGCCAACACTCCTCCCAGTCAGCCCACCCTCTAATGCGCTGAGGGCGGCGCGCAATCATCCCGGCGGCCACTGCAGCGGGCGCCCGCCGAGTACGTGGCAGTGGAGGTGGAAGACCGTCTGACCGGCTCCGGCTCCGTTGTTCACGACGAGGCGGTAGCCGCTGTCCTCGATGCCCTCCTGCCTGGCGACGGCCTTGGCGGCGAGCAGCACCCGGCCGAGGAGTTCGGCGTCCTCCGGCTCGGCCGAGGCAACGTTGACGAGCGGCCTGCGCGGCACGACGAGGACGTGCACCGGAGCCTGGGGGGCGATGTCGCGAAAGGCAACGCAGAACTCGTCCTGGTAGACGATGTCCGCCGGGATCTCGCGGGCGATGATCTTCTCGAAGAGCGTCATACGACGCCCTATCGCGACGGCGTCAATAGCGAGCGGTGATGGGCAACAGCAGCATGCCGCCATCGTACTTGCTGCCGGCGACGACGAAGGTCGTGCCACGCTTCACGGCGACGGTGGTCTCCAGGAGCTTCTTGTCCCCCTTGAAGAGCTGAACCTGCAGGCGCACCCGGTCGGCGTCCTTGCTGATCAGGGTCACCTTGACCTTTCGGCCGCCCTCCACCTCGAACACCGCCGGCTTTCCGCTGACCAGCGGCGACTTGTTGGTAGAGAGCACCCGGAAGTCCTGGTACCGCAAGTGGTCCAGGTCCAGGTTCAGGGCCTCCAGCTTCGGGTCCACGTGAGGCGGCCCGTCCTTGGCGTGGACGACCATGACCTCGATGTTGACCCGGGACGTGCTGGGCGTCTTGGCCTTGCCGCCCTTCTGAACCGTCTTGGGGGGCTGCTGAGCCTCCGCCACGGGGGCGCCGATGCCCAGAGCGAGCGCGAGTCCGAGTCCTGTCAGTGCGCGCCAGTTCACAGCGTGGCTCCTTCGTCGCCCTCGTCGATCATCAGGAACAAGGGGGCTCCCTCCTCCATCTGGATCACCTGGACGAGCACGTCGTCGTCCATCTCGAGGGACTCGACCTCGGTCTCGTGGACCATGGCGTAGACGTCCTCGGCGACGGCGCTGTCCGTGGGGGCCTCCTCCACGAGGGCCGCGACCTCGGGGGTCGGGTCCGGCTGCAGCTCGACGTCCTCGTTCACGAAGGCTCGACCGAGCATCAGGACGACGATGCAGAGGGCGGCGAGAGCCGGCAACGCGGGGGAGAGAAACAGCCGGCGCCACGCGGGGGCCGAGGTCTCCTCGGTCTCCTCCGTGACCGGCTCGGGCATCGGCTGGGGGCGCGGGAGCGCGTTCATGATGGCCGCGGTGAGCTTGCCCTCCTCCGCAGCGCTGAGCTCCGCGCGAGCCGCGATGGCCTCGCGCAGGACCTCGGCGGCCTCGTCCCAACCAGGGACCTCCTCCGGGTCTTCGACGCCGATCTCGCGAGCGACCCCTACCCAGAGGTCGACCTCGTCGTGCTTCAGCTTCTTCGAGAGCGACTGGCGCAGCTGCCGCCCGAGGTCCGCGAAGTCCGTCATCAGGTCGACGTCCGCCGGGTTCGCCGCGAGGTGCGCGGCGACAGCCACTCGCTCCTCGCCGGAGAGTTCCCCGTCGACCATCGCGGAGAGGCGCAGCTCGAGGCCGAGGTCTTCTGTGACGATCGAGTCCTGGACGGAGTCATCGACGAAGTCACCGACGGCGGCGAGTCCGGGCTGGAGCGACGCCATCACGTTGTCCGCGAGGTCAGGATCCTCCACCTCCAGCGCGCCCTGCAGCTCGCTCCGCAGCACTTCCAGTCGAGCGAGGCGCTCCTGGGCGTCCCCGAGCTCGAGAAGCCTGGCCCTCTCCTCGTCAGAGGCCTCACCATCGAGGACCCGCATCAGCAGGACGTCGAGGAGGTCCATCTCAGGCTCGTGGGTAGGCATGGGGTCGTGGGGGAAGGGGTGGGAGTCGGTGGCTTCGACGCGGGGGTCTCGGGTCTATTCGAAGCGATCCGTGATCAATCACGCTCGCCCTTGAGCGCCGCTTGGAGCTTGCGCCGGGCATAGAACAAACGGGACATCACGGTGCCCTCGGCGATCTCGAGGGCGTCCGCGATCTCCTTGTAGGAAAAGCCCTCGACCTCACGCAGCAGGATGATCTGTTTGTGGTCGGGAGAGAGCTTGTCGAGAGCGCTGAGGATCCGGCCGTGGAGCTGCTTGCGCTCCAGCTCGCGGCTGGCATTGCCGAGCGAGTGCCCCGAGTGGAGGTCACCCTCCGCGTCGTAGCTGGCCACGCCCTCGTCGAACTCGCTGTGACGCCGCTTCTTGAACTTGCGGAGGTGGTCGATCGCGAGGTTCATCGCGATGCGGTAGAGCCAGGTGTAGAAGCTCGACTCGAGACGGAATCGATCGAGGTTCTTGTAGGCCTTGACGAAGGCCTCCTGGGTGATGTCGCGGGCGTCTTCCTTGTCCCGAACCATGCCGCAGACCAGGGCATAGACGCGCCTCTGGTAGCGCTCGACGAGGCCCCGATAGGCAGTCGAGTCGCCGGCGAGGACCGCCTCCACCAGAGCCCGGTCCTCGGCCTTCTGGTCCGTCGTGGGCTTTCCTCTGAGGGTCTTCATCAGCGACAACCTATCCGATATCTTCGACTCGGCTAGTGTGCCGCGTCCCATGTCCGAGCGTGGCCGCACTCGACTTTCATGCGCACCGAGACCGGCGCGACGCCCTCCATCTCCTCGCGAACGAAGGCCGCGACGGACTCGACCTCCTGCTCCGGGACCTCGAAGAGCAGCTCATCGTGGACCTGCAGGATCATGCGGGCCGCCGAGGCCTCGCGCTCCAGCCGACGCGCGACCCTGACCATGGCGAGCTTGATGAGGTCCGCCGCGGAGCCCTGGATCGGCGTGTTGATGGCCAGCCGCTCGCTGGAGGAGCGGTCGAAGAAGTTGCGGGAGTTCAGGTGGCTGATGGTGCGCCGGCGGCCCCAGAGGGTGCGGGAGTGGCCCTGGACGCGGGCAGCGTCGATGCTGCCGTCCATGTACGACTTCACCTCCGGGTACTGCTCGAAGTAGGCGTCGATGTAGGCCTGGGCTTCGGCGCGCTCGATCTTGAGATCACGCGCGAGCCGCGGCGCGGCCATGCCGTAGATGATGCCGAAGTTGATGGCCTTGGCGGCGGTGCGTTGGGTCTTGTCGACCTCGTCCATCGGCACGCCGAAGATCTGGGATGCGGTGCGCCTGTGGATGTCCTGCCCCTTTTCGAAGGCATCGAAGAGCGCGCCGGCCCCGCAGAAGTGGGCGAGCAGGCGCAGCTCGATCTGGCTGTAGTCGCAGGAGAGGAACACGTGACCTTCTCGGGCCACGAAACACCTGCGGATCCGACGACCTTCCGCGGTGCGCACCGGGATGTTCTGGAGGTTGGGGTCCGCGGATGACAGGCGCCCGGTCGCCGCTACGGCCTGGTTGAGGTGGGTGTGGATCCTCCCCTCCCGCTCGTAGTGAGGGAGGGCGTCGAGGTAGGTGTTCTTCAGCTTGTCGAGCTGACGTCGCTGCACGATGAGCCGAGGCAGCTCGTGCTGGTCCGCCAGGTGCTCGAGGGTCGCCGCGTCGGTGGAGAAGCCGGTCTTCGTCTTCTTCAGGGGCTCCAGTCCGAGCTCCTCGAAGAGCACGACCTGCAGCTCCTTGGGCGAGTTGATCTTGAAAGGCCGACCGGCGAGCTCCACGATTCGCTCGTCGATCCCGACCAGGCGCTCGGCGAGCTCCACGCTGATGGCCTTCAGCGCCGGGACGTCGACCCCGATGCCTTGGTCCTCCATCTCCGCGAGCACCCTCACCAGGGGCAGCTCGATGTCGTGGTAGACCCCGAGCTGCTGGTGCTCGACGAGGCGCTCCGCGATGGCCCCCTCGAGCAGCCAACACACGTGCGCGGCCTCCGCGGCGTGGGCCAGCGGGGACTCCGGCGTGCACTTCATGGCGTGGCCCAGGTAGCGGAGCGCGAGGTCAGCCAGCTCGCGGTTCGTCCTCGCCGGCTCCAGCAGGTAGTCGCCGAGCAGCGCGTCCCCGGCCTGGCCGCGCAGGTCGATGCCATGGCGCGAGAGCACCCGCCGCTCGAACTTCAGCTGGTGACCGGTCTTGCGGACCCGCGGATCCTCGAGCATCGGCCGCAGCCGTGAGAGCACGAGGTCGATCTCGAGGGTGTCGATACGGCGCGTGCCGAAGAGCGTCCCATCACCCTCGGTGCGCGGGCCAATCGGGATGAAGACGGCGGCATCGCCAGCCCAGCTGAGCCCGACGCCGCGAATCGTCGCGTCCATCGCGCCCTGGTCGTCGGTGTGGAGGACGACAGCGACGATGCCTTGTTCGCCGCGAACCATCTCGATGTCGGCGAGGACCCCATCCAGAGCCTGCGAGGTGGTGACGGCGCGGTAGTGGGAGGGGTCGATCTCGCTGCGGGCGCCTGCCTCGGCTTCCTGCAGCTCCTTCAGGTGCTTGCGGAACTGCCACTTCATGAAGAGCTTGCGAAGCTCCCGCACGTCTCTCGTGGCGCCTCCGAGGTCGTCGAGAGCGATGCCGAGCTCGCAGTCGGTCTTGATCGTGACGAGCTTCCGCGACAGGCGGGCCATCTCCGCGTTGTCGGCCACCGAAGCACCACGCTTGCCGCCGATCTTCGCGGCGTTCGCGATGGCACCCTCGAGGTCGCCGTACTTCTGGACGTAGCTCATGGCGGTCTTCACGCCGACTCCCGGCACGCCGGGCACGTTGTCGGAGCTGTCCCCAGCGAGGCCCTGGACGTCGATCACTTTGTCGGGTGGCACCCCGAAGCGCTCGATGACGCCCTCGCGGTCGATGACCTTGTCCTTCATGACGTCGAGGATCTCGGTGTCGTCATCGACCAGCTGATAGAAGTCCTTGTCGCCCGTCACCATCGTGACCTGCACCTCGGGCGACGCCAGCTGCTTGGCCAGGGTGCCGATGACGTCGTCCGCCTCGACCCCGGTGGGGTTCAAGAAGGTGTGGCCCCAGGCCTCGACCAGGGACTGGAAGTGACCCCACTGCTCCCTCAGCTCATCGGGCATGTTCGGCCGGTGGCCCTTGTACTCCGGGTACATCTCGATGCGGAAGCTGGGGCCGTTGTCGAAGCAGACGACGATCCAGTCCGGCTCGTAGTCTCGCTCCAGCTTGCGCAGCATGTTCGCGAAGCCCAGGAGCGCGCCGGTCGGAAAGCCAGCGGCGTACATGTTCCGCGGCATGGCGTGGAAGACGCGGAAGGCGTGGTTGCTGCCGTCGATCAGGAAGAGCTTCTTGGGCATGGCCTGCGGGTATCCCGGTTAGTTCCACTCATGGACATCTTCGCGCCCTCGGAAGAACACGCGATGCTGCGGGACATGGTCCGGGACTTCACCCGGGCCGAAGTCGAGCCCCAAGCGGCCGAATACGATGAAAAGGAGTGCTTGAACGGGCCGCTGTTCCGACAGCTCGGCGAGCTCGGCCTGCTCGGCATCACCGTCCCTGAGGAGTGGGGCGGATCGGGCATGGACGCCACCGCCGCCGTGATCGCCCACCACGAGCTGTCGAAGTCCGACCCGGGCTTCTGCCTCGCCTACCTCGCGCACAGCATGCTGTTCGTGAACAACTTCTTCTACTGCTCCAACGACTCGCAGAAGAAGAGGTGGCTGGAGCAGGTCATCTCCGGTGAGTGGGTCGGGGGCATGGCGATGACCGAGCCCGGCTACGGAACGGACGTGCTCGGCATGACCACGACCGCACAGCGGCGAGGTGACGTCTACCTGCTCAACGGAACCAAGACCTTCATCACGAACGGGCCGGAAGGTCACATCTTCCTTGTCTACGCGAAGGTCGACGGCCGCCTGACGGCCTTCGCGGTCACCGCCGACCTTCCAGGCTTCTCGGCCTCTGAGCACATCCCCAAGATGGGCATGAGGGCCTCGTCGATGAGCGAGCTGATCTTCGAGGACTGCGAGGTCCCCGCCGACAACGTGCTCGGCGACATCGGCGGCGGCGCGACCCACATGATGCGCAACCTGGAGATCGAGCGCCTGACGCTGGCGGCGATGTCGCTCGGCATCGCCGATCGCTGCCTCGAGCTGATGGTCACGTATGCCAACGAGCGCGTCAGCTTCGGCCGGAAGATCAACCGCTACGGTCAGATCCAGCGCTACATCGGCGAGTCCTACGCGAAGACCGAGGCCGCTCGGGCGCTCATCTACCAGGTGGCACAGGGCGTCGGCCCGGACGAACGCAACCGACTCGGCTCGGACGCCGCGAAGCTCTTCGCGGCCCCCGTCGGCAAGGAGGTCGCCGACGCGGCGATGCAGGTCCTGGGGGGCTCGGGCTACTGCCGCGAGTACCCCATCGAGCGGCTCTTGCGCGACGCCAAGCTGCTCGAGATCGGCGGCGGCACGCTGGAGTCCCACCAGAAGAACATCACGAAGGACATCACCCAGGTCGTCTGCGTCTGAGTCGCCCGTGTCTCCCCGCCAACGGGGCGCCGGCAACTCGCTCCCGGTGAAACAGGGTGTTTCAGCCAAGCCGACTTGGGCCGCCAACTCGCTCTCGGTGAAACAGGGTGTTTCAGCCACGCCGACTTGGGCCGCCAACTCGCTCTCGGTGAAACAGGGTGTTTCAGCCAAGCCGACTTGGGCCGCCAACTCGCTCTCGGTGAAACAGGGTGTTTCAGCCACGCCGACTTGGCCCAAGGAATCCAAGGTGGGGGCGTGGCCCACACCCCACGGTCGGATTCCAAGCCCCCCCTGTCGGATTCCCACACGGCTGGCGACCTAACCACGCGATCTCGATGACTTGCGGCCAAGGGTCCGGTGGCACGGGGCTTGCCCAGCAGGCCGTGACAAAGGAGAGACGATGCACGGCTTCCACATCATCAGCAACCGGCGCGGCTGGGGGCTCCTGGCTCGAGATACTACAGAGCGCCGCGAGCTGGCGCGTACGGTCCTGGACATCGGGGAGGGCTACGGGTTGCTGTTCTTCTGCGCGCCGGACACCCACCTCCACAGCGTCGTCTCCTGCGAGCGCCGGAGAGCAGGGCGCTGCGCCCGCGCGACCGAAGCGGCCCTGACAGTGCGCCTCGGCTACGAGGACGGCTTTGCCCAGGCGACCATCCGGCCGATCGCAAACCCGGGCCACCGCAACAACCTCCGGGACTACGTCCTTGGGCAGCACGACCACCACGGAGTCGAGGCCGATCGGCTCCGGGAAGCCAGCAACGTCCTCGACCTCCTCGGCGCCCGACTCCTCGGCGCCCACACCCGTGGTCCGGTCAGAAGGCTCGTGCCCAGGACCACCCGAGCCGCTCTGCTGGCTCACCTCGACCTGGAGGCGCTGCCCGAGGGCTTCCCGCCCAGCCGACTTCCAGGAGCCGTGAGGCTCGCCAGCGCCGGAGCATACGCCCGGACGGACCTCAGGCGGCGCCTCGACGCCTCCGCCGTGCGCGTCGCCGCCGGCGAAGGTCTGGGCCCGAAAGCCATCGCTGCGCTGCTCGACCTCTCACGCACGACGGTCTACCGGGCAACGCGGGGCTCCCAGGACGAGGAGGCCGAGGGCGCGCTCCGCCGGGCAGCCGCGCTGCTTCACACGCTCGGGTAGGCGCGATCTTCGCGGCGGCGATCAGCGCCCTGACACGTCGTGGCGGCCCAGCCCGGCCGCACCCGCCAGCAAGCACCGGTGGCGCACGAGCGTCCTGACCACAGCTCCTATTGCTCCGCCCCCGTGTCCACCGGCTCTTCCGCGCAGACCTCGAAGCAGGCCTGGGGATGATCCCGCGCCATCGTCTCGCAACCGATGTCCTGCCACCCGGACACACAGCGCTTCGCGCTCCGGCGGTCGTAGTCGAGGCACTCGCCGTCTGCCTCGGCCCAGGCGTCGTTCTCCGCGATGCAATCGTCCACCGAGTCGAAGCCCAGCGTGCCGAGCAGATCACAGCGTGAGTACGACTCGCACTTCGCAGAGTTGAGGTCTGCGGTGTACTTGTCGTGGGTGTAGCAACCGATGGCGAGGAGCAGGAGCATGGCGGACAAGCCTAACCGGGTGCTCGTCACGCGGGCCAAGGGCCGCGCAGATGCGCTCAGCGCTGCCCTGGTCGCTGGAGGGGCGCGGCCGATCCACGTGCCGCTCATCGCCTTCGAGCCCACCGGGGCGGCGTGGCCCCGCGTCCAGCCTGGTGACGTGCTCGCGGTGACCTCGGCGACGGCCGTCGACTACCTGGACGAGGCTGTCACCGACTGCCTGATCGCTGCGGTGGGACCGACCACGAGGGCGGCGCTGGAGGCAAGAGGACTCCAGGTGGCGATCTGCCCGCATCGAGGGCTCGCCGAGGCACTCGTCGCCGCGCTGGGCGACCTCCGAGGTCGCCGGGTCCTCTACCCGCGGGCCGTGGTCGTGCCGCCCGAGTTCGAGCGGAGGCTCGCGGAGGCCGGCGCGGAGGTCCTGGCCATCGGCGTCTACCGGACCACCGAGCCCGAGGTCGGCTCCCTGCCGCCCGCCGAGGTCATCACGCTCGCGAGCGGCTCGGCAGCCCGCCACCTCGCCCGGCTCGACACCACGGGGCGCCTAGCGGTCATCGGTCCGAGCACCGCCAGGGTCTGCAGACAGCTGGGCCTGCGGGTGGACGCCGTCGCCACTCCGCACACCAGCGCGGGCCTCGCCTCAGCTGCGCTCGGCCTGTTGCCGCAGCATCTCGGCTAGGCCGGCACCCATCTCGGCGCCCTCGTCCCAGTCGCCGAAGGCCTCCAACCGATGCAGACCGGTGGCGCTGGCCAGCACCGCGATCATGCGGATCGAGTCGTCCTCGAGCCAGGCGAAGGCCCCAGCGGGCACGCTGCACCCCCCCTCCAGGACCGCGAGGAAGTTGCGCTCGGCCTCCACGCAGACCCGCGTCTCCTCGTCGTCGAGGACCTCGACGAGGGCACGGGCCACAGAGCCGGCGGCGGTCTGGATCCCGAGAGCGCCCTGCCCCGGAGCGGGGGTACAGACGGAGACATCGAGCGACTCGCCCTCCACCGACAGCCCGAGGCGGCTGAGACCGGCGGCAGCCAGCACCACGGCGTCGAAGTCCCCTTCCGCCAGCTTGCGCAGGCGAGTGTCGACGTTGCCCCGGATTCCGCGCACCTCGACGTCCGGACGGGCCTCGACGAGCTGGGCGGCCCGACGAGCCGAGCCCGTCCCCACGATGGCGCCCGGGTGGAGGGTCTCCAGCCGCGCTCCGACGAGCACGTCACGAGGATCCTCGCGCGCCGGCACCGCGGCGATGACGAGGCCGTCGCTGTCCTCTGTCGGCAGGTCCTTCAGGCTGTGGACGGCAAGGTGGATGCTGCCCGATCGCAGGGCCTGTTCCAGCTCGAGGGTGAACAGACCCTTGCCCCCGACCTCTGGCAGCGGACGATCCTGGACGCGGTCACCCCGGGTGGAGATGACCTCGAGCTGAACCTCGATGCCGTGGGCCTGTTCGAGCCACCCGGCCACGAGCCTGGACTGGGCCAGGGCGAGCTTGGAGCCCCTCGTCCCGAGCACGAGTCGCTTCACTCCTCTTCTCCCCTGAAGGCCTCGCCCAGGTTTCGCAGGGCCTCTTCGTCCCCTGCCATCGCCAGGGCTCTGGCCTGCCGGATCACGTTGTGCAGTGTGCGCTTCATCATCGCCCGGGTCATCGCGTCGATCACCTCGCGCTGCTCGGGATCGAGCGCAGAGAGCACCGCCCCGCTGCGCTCCAGCTCCACCCTGCGTGCGGCCTCCGCGACCCGCGTGATGCGCGTGATGACCGGATCCGCCGAGCGGGCGCCGAGGCTCTCGTAGCAGCGCTCGGCTTCGTCTCGGACGATCTGCTCCGCGACGGTGGCTTCGCGCTCCCGCTTGGCGAGCCCCTGCCTCGCGACCTCCGAGAGATCGTCGATGTTGAAGACGTAGGCGCCTTCGAGCTCGTGGACCTCTGGCGCGACGTTGCGGGGGACCGCCAGGTCGACGAGGAAGAGCGGACGGAAGCGGCGGGCGCGCATGATCGGAGCCATGCGCGAGCGAGGGAGCAGGTGCCCCGCCGTCGAGGTCGACACGACGGCGATGTCTACCCGCTCGAGGTAGCCGTCTACCTGGTCGAGGTGGATCGCGGAGCCGCCGAACTGCAGGCTGAGATCGACCGCGCGCTGGTAGGTCCGGTTCGCCACCACGAGCTCCTCGACCCCATGAGCGAGCATCGCCCGGGCCACGAGCCGCCCCATCTCGCCTGCGCCCAACAGCAGCGTCCGCTTGCCCTCGAGGCTGCCGAAGACCTGGCGCGCGAGGTCCACCCCGGAGGTCCCGACGCTGACCGACGACCGACCGATGCGCGTCTCCGTCCGAACCCGCTTGGCGACGCTGATGGTGCGCCGCATGAGCGGGTGCATGACCCGGCCGATGGCGCCGTGCTCCCGAGCGAGGCGGAAGGCGGACTTCACCTGGCCGAGGATCTGGGGCTCACCCACCACCATCGAGTCCAGGGACGAGGCCACCCTGAAGAGGTGAGAGACCGCCTCGGCTCCGCGGTAGTGGTAGAGGTGGCCCAGGAGCTCCTTCTGGCGGAGCCCGTGGGCCCGGGCGAGGTAGCTGGCCAGCCCCACCCCGCCGTCCTCCGGGTCGACCACCGCGTAGAGTTCGACCCGGTTGCAGGTCGACAGGATCACTGTCTCGTCCGACAGCGACTGCTCGGCGATGGCGAGGAAGTGCCTGGAGAAGTCGGGCTTGGTGATGGCGAGGCGCTCGCGCACGCCGACTGGGGCAGTGCGGTGGTTCAGCCCGAGGCTGACGAGCTCGCGACCGCCGATCATCCGTGCCAGCCCTGCATGACGATGAGGATCCCGCCGAGAGACGCGACGAGGCCGACGAAGCCGATGACGGAGAACTGCGCCGCGAGCCGCCCCCGCCAGCCGCCGACGATGCGGACCAACACCGCGGCCGCGTACCAGCCCCAGGCGACGAGGGTCGCCCACACGGTGGGGCCGAGTCCGCTGGGAGGGGTCGCCTTGGTCACCGCCCAGAGTCCGCCGGCGGCGATCCCGATGGTCAGCGCGAGGAAGCCCGCGAGGATGCAGCGCGTGTTGAGCCGATCGAGGGTCTCGATGGCCGGGAGACGCCCCAGCCCCTTGAGCTGCTTGGTCTTCAGCCGACGCCGCACGACCAGGTAGACGAGCGAGATGCCGAAGGCGAGGCCGAAGGCCGAGATGCCGACGAAGGTGGAGACCGCGTGGACGGGCAGCCACAGGGTCGCGAGGTTCTCGTCCGGACTGTGTATTGGCGTCGGCATGAGCAGCGACAGCCCGAGCAGGACCGCGACGAGGGCGACGTGGACGCCGGCGAGGATCTCACCCTGGTTACGCGGGCGGAGGACCAGGGCGCCGACCCCGACGACCGCGGCGACAGATGCCGTGGAGGCACCAGCGGTGTGCACGGGGAGCTCGCCGGTCCGCCAGACCAGCAGCCCGAGCGCCCCGATGTGGGCACCCAGACCCGACACCAGCAGCGCGTCGAGTGTCCGCGGCAGCCAGCTCGGTCTCGCCGTCGGGTCGAACAGGCGCACGGCCGAGACGACCAGGTAGGCCACGAGCGCGACCATGAAGAGGAGGGCCTCCATGCCAGCTGCTTATCTACTTCTGGGCGCGGCGCTCCAACAGCCGAACCTCGCGCTTGGCGCCGATGTGGTTGGCGTTGAGCTCCAGGACCTGCTCGAAGCGCTGCCGCGCGGCCCTGTTCTTGCCCGCCTGTCGCAGGATGCGCCCTGCGCGGTAGGCCGCCTCGCACCGAGCCGGGAGGCCGTCCAGGGCCAGATCCTCCAGCTGGTGGATGGCTGTTCGGAAGTCGGTCTCCTTGAGGATGTGACGGATGTGGATGAGCACGACCTGGTAGATGAGCGTGTTCGGGTCGATCTCGACGATCTTCTCGAGCTTGGCCCGCGCCTCGTCCCACCGGCGCATGTTCTCCATGCCCTGGACCGCGCGGAACATCACCCGGGCGCGATCCCGCTTGACCCTGGGCACGAAGGCCTCGCCACGCCCCAGGGACCGGAGCCGATCGATCTCGTCCTTGAGGAGAGCATCGTCCTGCACGAGGTCGTCCCGGTGCTGGTTGAGCACCGCGAAGACGTGGGCCGCGGCCCGCTTCACCTGGTTGCCCTGGTCTACGTAGTTGTCCGGGTGGTAGGCACCCGCGACGCGCCGGAAGATCGAGCCGAGCTTGTCGTGGTCGAGCTCCAGGGTGCTGTCGGGCTTGACGCCGAGGGCATCCAGTGGGCGCATGCGCTCCAGCTCGTCGGCCCGTGCCCGGAGCTGGCGGATCTTGGTCTGCTGCTGCTTGCGGAGGAAGCGCCGGCGTGCGGCCGCCGCCTTGCCGATCGCAAGGAGGCCGAACTCGAACAGCAGATCCACGTCGAGCCAGGTCCGCTCCAGGACCACCGGGCCCTCCGGCACCACGCTCCTCACGACGGCGGTGAGGGTGCCCTCGGCGTTGCAGACCTTGAGCGTCCGCATCGTGCCCGCAGAGAGCATGCCGCGCTCGGCTCGGTCGGGAGCCCGCACGGTCAGGGGCTCATCCATCCGCCGCTCGAAGCTCTGGGCGATCAGGTCAGCGGGGCGAGCGGACTGGTAGGCGTCGCGAATGGCCGGCCCGAGCGGCACGTCCATCGGGAAGCCACCATCCGGCGGCTCGACGTCCTGCTCGTAGACGCCCACCGCCTTGCCATCCGCGGTCTGCGCCAGCGCCTGCGCCAGGACGCATGCGGCCTCGTCCCAGATCTCGATCAGCTCCACGCCCTCGCCAGCGACGCTCATGACGTCGGTCTTGAGGTTGCTGGGCTCGCCCTCGGCGCGGTCCAACCACCTGGACAACAGCGGGAGGCCGGTGACCTGGACGACCCGCCCTGTCTGGAGGAAGACCTCGACGTCGTCCCACTTCAGTCTTCCCGTGGCGTTGCGCGCGACAGCGCGCAGCAGCAAGGCCGTCGGACTGGTGGCTGCGCGGGACACCGGGTTCTGGGAACCTCCTCAGCCTCCCTCGACAGCTTGCCCGAGGTGGCCTCGGAGTTTATTCCATCGGGACTACTGCCGCAGCGCAAGCATCCTGTGGCAAAGGAGATCGTCCCGAAATGAGCGACAACATCAAGAACGTCGGCGACGCGAACTTCGAAGCGGAGGTCCTGGGTGCAGAAACACCCGTTCTCGTGGACTTCTGGGCCACCTGGTGCGCCCCCTGCAAGGCCCTGGCCCCCAAGGTCGAGGCGATCGCCAATGACTACGCGGGCCGGGTCCGCGTCGTGAAGGTCGACATCGACTCCAACCGGCGCACGGCGATGAACTACAACGTCCGCTCGATCCCCACGGTGCTGCTCTTCAAGGGCGGCGAGGTCGTCGGCCACAGCGTCGGCAACGTCGACCGGGGTCGCCTCGCTGCGATGGTCGAAGAAGCCCTGTAGGCCTCAGACCGCCACGGCCTCGAGGAACTCGAGCTCCTCGAGGGTCTGGCCGGCACCGCGGGCGACCGCATTGCCCGGGTCCTCCGCGACGACGACAGGCAGCCCCGTGGCCTCGCCCAGGGCGCGGTCCAGTCCGCGCAGCTGTGCGCCACCACCGGTCAACACGATGCCCTTGTCGACGATGTCGGCGGCCAGCTCCGGGGCGGTCTTGTCCAGCGCGGCGAGCAGGGTCTCGACGATCAGGTGCACGATGCCGGCCAGCGCGCCGCGCACCTCGTCCGCGTGGACCTCGAGGCCCCGCGGGAAGCCGGTCACCACGTCGCGGCCGCTGACCTGGGCCACCCTCTCGCCATCGAAGCGGGCTCGCTCGTGCGCGCTCCCGAGACCGGTCTTGAGGTTCTCGGCAGTGACGGGCCCGATCCGGAGCCCGCGAACCTGCTCCAGGTGCGTGGTGAGCGCCTCGTCCATCTGCTCCCCGCCCACCTTGAGACTGCGGGAATAGACGATGCCACCAAGGCTGACGACCGCGACCTCCGTGGTTCCACCCCCGATGTCCACGACCATGTTGCCGTGAGGCTCCGTGACGTCGAGCCCCGCGCCGATCGCCGCGGCGAGCACCTCTTCGACGAGATGCACCTCTCTTGCCCCGGCCGCCTCCGCGCACTCGCGCATCGCCCGCTTCTCGACCTCTGTGGTGCCGTATGGGACCGTCAGGACGGCGCGCGGTCGGACGACGTGGTTGGGCCCCATGCACTGGTGCATGAGGAGCCGCAAGAGCGCCTCCGTGACCTCGAAGTCGGCGATGACGCCCTCGCGCAGGGGGCGCACGACCTCGATGTCCGATGGGGTCCGGCCCCACATCGCCCGCGCCTCGGTCCCGACGGCCAGGACGCGCCGCTCGCCGCGAGGGTCGGCATAGAGAGCCACCATCGACGGCTCGGCGCACATGACCCCCCGCTTGCGCACGTGCACCCGGGTGGTGGTGGTGCCCAGATCGATGGCCATGTCCTGGGACAAGGCACCCAGGACGCCCGAGAACAGTCGACGAGGCATGTGGTGGCTGGGGAAGCCGGGGGGGGGATTGAATGAGGGGGCTCACCTCGCGTATAGCATTCGCATGAAGCTCCGCGCCATCGCTCACTTCACCGCCCTCACCCTGCTGACAACGACAGCGCTGGCCGCGTGCGTCAAGGTGCCGGTCACCGGCCGGCGCCAGTTCAACTTGATTCCCGACGGCCTGATGCGCGAGATCGGTGCGTCGACCTACCGCTCGATGCTGGCGGAGGAGTCGGTCGCCAAGGGGAGCGAAAACGCCAAGGTCATCGACCGGGTCGGGAACTCCATCGCCCAGAGCGCGAACCAGAAGGACTACAGCTGGAAGTTCAAGCTGATCCAGGACAGCGACACGATCAACGCCTGGTGCCTCCCGGGCGGCAAGATCGCGATCTACACGGGCATCCTCCCGGTGGTGGAGAACGAGGCCGGGCTGGCCTTCGTGACCGGGCACGAGGTGGGGCACGCGACCGCCCACCACGGAGCGGAGCGCATGTCCCAACAGCTGGCGATCCTTGGCGGGCTCGCGGGGCTGTACCTCTACCTGGACAACAAGTCCGAGATGAACGACAAGCAGATCGCCACGGTCATCGCCGCCGCTGGCATCGGCGCACAAGGCGGCGTCATCCTGCCGTTCTCGCGACTCCACGAGAAGGAAGCCGACGTCATCGGCATGATGTACATGGCCAAGGCGGGCTACCCCCCTTCAGAGGCGCCGAAGGTGTGGACTCGCATGGAGAACGCCACCGGCGGGTCGGCCCTCCCGGCGATTCTCAGCACCCACCCGAACAACGACACGCGGAAGGAGAACCTCCGCGACTGGCTGCCAAAGGCCAAGAAGCGGTACTCCCGCTCCAACAAGAAGTCCGGGACACAGCAGACCCTGTGGACGAACAGCTCGTTCAAGTAATAGAGGGCGAAGCTCAAAGGGAGTTCTTCGGCCATGGGCCTGATGGATCGGATGCGGGCAGGAACGGACTCGTTCCTGATCCAGGCGCTCTTCGTCATCATCGTCGTCAGCTTCGTCTTCTGGGGCATCGGCAACCAGGGCGCGAACTCGTATGCCAAGGCCGAGGTCGACGGCAGTCGCATCACGGACACGGAGTTCGACTTCGAGATCCGCCAACGCGCCCGGAGCGCCGGTCGGACGCTGACCGACGAGGAGTACCAACAGCTCGCGCGCGACACGCTCACCGGCATGATCCAGAAAAAGGTGCTGGTGAACGAGGCTGAACGCATCGGCCTCGAGATCAGCGACGACGAGGTGAAGCGCGCCATCTACCAGATCCCGGTCTTCCAGACCGAGGAAGGCGCCTTCAGCAAGACACGCTACGAGAACTTCCTCAAGGGCTACCAGCAGTCGGACGCTGCCTTCAGAGGCGAGATCTACGAGTCGCTGATCATCCAGAAGCTGCAGTCCATCACCTTCATGTCGGTGCACATCACGGACGCTGATCTCGAGGAGATCCTCGCGCGGGAGGGCAGCTCCGTCTCGGTCACCTACGTGAAGGTGCCCGACGCATCCTTCCTCTCCGAGGTCGAACTCAGCGACGAGGACGTCGCCGCCCTGGTGGCAGAGGCCCCGGACCGGATCCAGGCGACCTACGACAGCCAGTTCGAACGTCGCTTCAACGAGCCCCGCAAGGCCATGCTCCGCAGCATCCTCCTGCGCACCGACATGGAGGGACAGTCCTCTGCCGAAGAGGTCCAGGCCCGGATGACCGAGGTCCTCGCGGAGCTCGACGCTGGCGCCGACTTCGGCGAGACCGCGAAGAAGTGGAGCGAGGCCCTCACCGCCGGCGAGGGCGGCATGCTCGGAACGCAGGCCGAGGACCAGCTCGATTCCACCGTCGCGGCAGCGGTCTTCGCAGTTGCTCCGGGATCACGCACCGGCATCGTCGAGACCTCCAGGGGCATCCAGGTCTTCTCGGTCGAAGAGATCATCGAGGCCAAGGTCACGCCCTACGAGGAGGTCGAGGATCGGCTCGCGCGCGAGGTGCTGCAGGAAGACCGCGCTCCGCAGCTGTCGAAGGCCTACGCCGAGCTGCTGCTCGGGCAGTGGAAGGAGTCCGGCACGCCTCCGCTGATGGAGCTCATCGAGAACGGCTTCCTGCCCAGCAACGAGGCCGAGCTGCGGCTCGGCGCGACCGGCCCCCGTGAGCTCGGCCCCGCGCCAGAGCTGATGGCGGCGCTGGCGGACGCCCAGGCCGGTGACGTCATCGACCAGGTCTTCGATGTGCGCGGCCAGCGGGTCGTCGTCCAGGTCACGAGCCGACGGGACATGACGCTGGAGGCCCTCGCCGGCGAGAAGGAGATGCTCCGCTACCAGGCCCGGGTCGCCGGACAGCAGGAGTTCTGGGTGGCCTACGTCGACGACCTCGTCGCCAGGGCAGAGGTCGTCCGCCACGACCAGCCGCAGACCACCGAGTAGGCGACGAAGCCGCCCTGACAGCGCCTTGAACACGAGGGAGTCGGGCGCGGCGGTATAGTCCGTCTTCGCACTCCGAGGACCGGCATGCTCAGCGTTGCCCTAGCCCTTTCTGGCTGCTCGCCCACTCCCCAGTTCAGACCCGTCGCAGACGCCGGTCCAGACGTCATCGTCGCCCCCGGCCAGCAAGGGGTGCTCTCCGGTAGTGGGACCGACGCCGATGGCGCCGTAGAGACCTTCGAGTGGGTGCTCATCGGAACGCCACCCGGAGCCACCTGGACCCTCTCGGACAGCGGTCCGCAGGCAGCGGTCGAGACCGACAAGACCGGCACCTACACCGTGGGCCTCGTCGTCCTGGACGACGACGGCAACCGCTCGACGATGGACGTCGCCAACGTCCACGCGGTCTCGGCCAACGGCATGCCGAGTGCGGAGCTCATCGCCACCGGCACCCTCGGCACCGGCGAGGACCTGACCCTCGATGGCACCGCCTCCAGCGACCCCGACGGGGATCCCCTCCGCTACTTCTTCAGCATCATCATCTCCCCAGAGGGAAGCGGAGCAGCCCTGGAGGACGTCGACGAGGAGATCCCCTACGCGAGCTTCACGCCGCCGGCCGAGGGCTTCTACATCGTGGGGTTGGAGGTCGACGACGGCACCTCCCGCTCCGTCCGCTCGGACCTCGAGCTGCGAGTCACGGACACGCCGAACTCCGGTCCCATCGCGGTCTGTCCGGGACAACTGGAGGGGCCGATCGGCACGGCGATCGACATCGACGGCAGCGACTCCTACGACCCCGACGGTGACAGCCTCCAGTACAGCTGGGAGCTGATCTCCACGCCAGAGGGCTCCAGCGCGGAGCTGGAAGGCGCCGGCCCCGTGAACCGCCTCACACCGGATGTCGACGGCGTCTGGCGTGTCGGCCTCGCCGTCTTCGACGGCGTGCTGTGGTCCGAGCAGTGCGAGTTCACCATCAAGGGCGGCCAGGGCAGCGGCAACAACGCTCCGGTCGCCGACGCGGGAGAGGACCTCCTCGGCGACGTCGACACCCCCGTGCTGCTCGACGGACGGGGCTCCTACGACCCCGAAGACGACCCGCTCACGGCGGAGTGGACCTTCCTGTCGACGCCCGGCACCTCCGCGCTGACCGACGGCGACATCGAGAGCGCCTTCTCCTTCGAAGCGGGCTTCACCCCAGACGTCGGGGGCACCTACCGCCTGCAGCTCTTGGCCTGTGATCAGGAGCCGCTCTGCGACACCGACACCGTCACCGTCACCGTCATCGACAGCGGCAACACTCCGCCGGTCGCCGATGCGGGCGATGACCAGTCCGGAGACGCTGGAGACAGCTTCACCCTCGACGGGTCCGACTCCTACGATCCGGACGGCGACACCATCGACTACCAGTGGACGCTGGGATCGATCCCGGCCGCCTCCACCCTCACCAACTCCGACATCGCCGACGCCACCGACGTCACCGCCGAGATCACACCGGACACCGACGGTCGCTACGAGGTCATCCTCGAGGTCTGCGACGCCACCGACTGCGACAGTGACACCGTCACCATCGAAGCCGGCGATGTCGGCAACACCGCCCCGGTCGCCGACGCCGGCTCTGACGCCTCTGGCACCCTCGGCGCGACCGTCACCTTGGACGGCTCGGGCTCCTACGACGCCGATGGCGACCCGCTGACATACCGCTGGGGCTTCAAGTCCGTGCCGAGCGGCTCGGGCCTCGACAACGACGACTGGACCGACCGGACCACGGAAAACGGCAAGTTCACCCCCGACACCGAAGGCGACTACGAGATCCGCCTGACCGTCAAGGACGGCGTGGAAGAGGACAGCGATCTGGTCACCATCACGGTCACCGCCGGCGGGAACACAGCGCCGGTCGCGGACGCGGGAGGCGACACGACGGGCACCACCGGATCAGCGCTCACCCTGGACGGCTCCGGCTCCTACGACGTCGACGGCGACCCGCTGACATACCGCTGGGGCTTCAAGTCCGTGCCGAGCGGCTCGGGCCTCGACAACGACGACTGGACCGACCGCTACACCGACTCCGGGAACTTCACCCCCGACGCCGCCGGAGACTACGAGATCCGCCTCACGGTCAACGACGGCACGGAGGAAGACAGCGACCTCGCGACCGTCACCGTCACCGGCGGCGGCAACAACCCGCCGGTGGCAGACGCCGGCTCGGACGACACCGTGAGCGTCGGCAGCAGCGCAAACATGGACGGCTCCGGCTCCTCCGACCCTGACGGAGATCCCCTGAGCTATCGCTGGGGCTTCAAGTCCGTGCCGAGCGGCTCGGGCCTCGACAACACGGACTGGACCGACCGCTACACCGACTCCGGGAGCTTCACCCCCGACGTCGCCGGAGACTTCGAGGTCCGCCTCACGGTCAACGACGGCACGGACGAAGACAGCGACCTGGTCACCATCACGGCGACGGGAGGAGGCGCGAACAGCCCGCCGTCGGCAGAGGCCGGTGACGACCAGTCCCCCTGCCTGCTCGAGGCGGCCCAGCTCAACGGCAACAGCAGCTCCGACCCGGACGGCGATCCCCTCACCTACATGTGGTCGCCGAGTTCCGTGCCCTCCGGCAGATCGCTGACGGACTCCGATCTCGACGGCAGGTGGAAGGCCAAGGTGGAGCTCACCCCCGACGCCTTCGGCACCTACACGCTGGAGCTCGAGGTCGACGACGGCACCGACACCGACACGGTGGATCTGGACTTCGACTCGGAAGACGCCGTGCTGGTCCTCCACCTCGACGAGACCAGCGGCTTCACCGCCGTGGACGACAGCCCCAACGGCCTCGACGGGAGCGTCACCAACGACGACTGGGTCGGAGCCTGGTACTTCGGTGGCCTCTCCTTCGACGGCACTGGGGACATCGTCGTCCCGCACGACAGCGCGATCGACCTGGTCAGCGACTGGTCCGCCGAGTTCTGGGTGAAGGCCGAGCCGAGCACATCCACCGCCTACCAGAACCTCTTCATCAAGCCAACGAGCGCCGGTGCAGCCACCTACAGCTACAGCCTCTGGCGCTATGGCAACGAGACGGTCGCGTTCTACGGGCTGAACACAAGCGGCAGCACCAACTACGCGTGGGCCACCGGTGCGAGCATCGGGGACGGTGAGTGGCACCACTACGTCGTCAACGTGACCTCCGGAGACGACATCGAGATCTACGAGGACGGCGCGCTGCTCACTACGGGCACCTCGTCCGTCCCGCTGGTCACCAGCACCGCCGACCTCGAGATCGGCGCCTGGTCCACCTACCCGGGCTACGAGCTCGAGGGAGTCCTCGATGAGCTCGTGCTGCGGGACGTCGCGCTGTCCGGGGCGGAGATCTCCGACCGCTACGCCGCGGCGACCCAGTTCTGCACAGAGGACTCCGACAGCGACTCACCGGCGGCGACCATCACCTCACCGGCGAGCGGGAGCTCCACGAACCTTGGCTACGTCGCGATCGAAGGCACGGCCTCCGACGACTCGGAGATCACGAGCGTCTCGGTCAACGGCACTGAAGCCCTCGCTACCTCCGAGGGCTTCGCGACGTGGGTGGCCTACGTGTCCCTGGCAAGCGGAAGCAACAGCTTCAACGTGTCGACAGAGGACATCGTGGGCAACAGCGACTCCGGCGCCGACAGCGTGACGGTCACCTTCACGGACGACTGCTTCGACGACTACCGGATGGTGCTGGCCCTGGACGAGGACGAGGGCGGCTCGGCCGTCGACGCCAGCAGCTATGGCAGCGACGGCACGGGCACCGGCACGGATCGCGTGGTGGGCGTCTTCGGCAACGCGGCGTGGTTCGACGGCGGCGCCTCGGTCACCGTGCCTCACCACAGCCGCCTCAGCGGGGGCAGCGCGTTCACCGCCGACTTCTGGTTCAAGGCCGACGCCCCAGGCGGCTCCCAGGTGCTGTTCCACAAGGGCACCTACGACTACGGCGTCGCCATCACCGGCAGCGATCTCTACTGCGGAACCACCGACTCCGGTGGCACGACCTACACGGCCGAAGCCCTCGGGGTGGTCGACGGTGACTGGCACCACGTGGCCTGCACCTTCAACACGACCTACCTGCGGCTGTACGTGGACGGCACCAGAGAGGACATGGTGAGCGTCGGGGCGGCCTCAGCGACGAACACCGACGACCTCGTCATCGGTGAGTTCGGCTCCGCGACGGGCTTCGAGTACGAAGGCCTCATCGACCATCTTCGCTTCGTCCCCCTGTCCTCGACGGCGGCCGAGGTCTCCGCGATGTACAGCGAGGGCGAGCAGTGCGCGATCAGCGACGACCTCGCTCCTGACGGCAGCGCCTCGGCCAGCGCCGATTTCGGCACCTACATCGACGAGGCCACCGACGAGGACGACTCCACGAACGTCACCTACTGGCTGCTCCCGGCGAGCACGACCGGCTACGTCGAGGTCGACCTCGGCGAGGTCGTGGGCGTCACCCGCATCCGCTGGCTCAACACCCACAACGCGACCGCCTACACCGCGGCGGCCGAGGACTTCGAGATCCATGTCTCGACCACGGGCGACTTCGACGGCGAAGAGACCATCGTCGAGACCGGCAGCGACGACCTCGAGGACGACCTGAGACACCACCAGGTAGACCTCAGCGACCCCGTCCCGGGTCGCTACGTCCGCTTCTACGTCGACAGCTACCACGAACTTCGCGGCGGGCTCAATGAGCTCGAGATCTACGGGTTGTAGTCATGCTGATCACCCTGATGTTCCTGCTCACCTCCCCCGCCTTTGCCGACGAGGAGCTCTCTCCCACCGGAGGCAGCGCTCCGACCGTCGTGCGCTCGGCCGAGGGCGGCGGCGTCTACCACCCCATCGCCCCGGACGGTGTGCTGTCCTATGACGTCACCGGGCCCGTCACCCTCGAGGTCAACATCCGCCAGCGCCTCCCAACGGCCAGCGCACCGGTCGACACGATCAAGGTGGCCGCGAAGGGCGACGGCATGCTGATCTTGACGGTCAAGCTGAAGGGGGGGCCCGACAGCGGCTCCATCCTCGACGCCACCGGCGGCGTGCCCACGGTCGCGGACCGGGCCGAGATCACCGTGCCGCCCGGTCAGCACGTCTTCACGCTCGAGCCGATCGAGGCGCCCTATCCGCTGCTGGCACGAGTCACAGCGCTGACTGGCGACGATGGCCCGCCGGCGGTCGCCGTCCTGGAGGACCCACCCGAACCAGTCGTCGAACGCGAGGTCGTGGAGCTCTTCGGCGAGGAGCCGACCGAGCCAGTCGCCGAGCCAGCCGGTGAACGCGAGGTCGTGGAGCTCTTCGGCGAGGAGCCGACCGAGCCAGTCGCCGAGCCAGTCGCCGAGCCAGCCGGTGAACG
>DASCPX010000175.1:0-4199 GCA_036012755.1 Myxococcota bacterium
CCCCTCCTGCTCGCATCGGCGCACGCCGCCGTCGACCTGGGGCCGATCCGGGGCCGCTTCTCCCTCGTCTGGGGCCACCTGTGGAACGCTGCCGAGATCAGCGAGAAGAACCGGCGCCTTTCCAACAACCTGGGCGTACTGCGCAGCGCGGTGGCGGACGAAGGGCTCTCCCTCTGGGGCGAGTTCGGTGTCGACGTCCTGGCCCTGGCCCTGGCCGCGTCGGCGCACCGGCTGGAGCCGTTCGTCCGCATCGAACACTACGACACGATGTTCCGAGTCGACGACGACGTCTTCGACAACCCCCGCTTCCAGCGGACGCTCATCGCCGGAGGCCTGTCCTGGTCCTGGCGGGAGCGCGCCGGCCTGAAGCTCGATCTGACCCACCGACGCTTCGGCTCGGACGAGCTGCGGCCGGAGACCGCGGTGCGCCTGACCGCAGCGTTCCAATTCTGAACGGAGAGACCATGTCCGACTTCACCCTGCCCCCCCATCTACTTCTGAACGGAGAGACCATGTCCGACTTCACCCTGCCCTCCCATCTACGTCCTGCCATCGTGGCCTGCGCCCTCCTGATCGTCGGCTGCGGGGGCTCCGGTTCGAACGGGCCCGCGTTCGAAGACAGCGAGTTGGCCCCCGCGATCGTCGCAGCCTTCGCCGACGACGTGATCATCCCGACGTACGAGGCGCTGGCGGAGCGGCTGGCGCTGCTGGAGACGAGCGTCCAGACCCTGCAGGCGGATCCGACCGAGGCGAACCTCGAGGCGGCCCAGCAGGCGTGGGTGTCTGCTCGGGAGCCCTGGGAGGCCAGCGAGGGCTTCCTGTTCGGGCCCGTCGACGGGCTCGGCTTCGACCCCGCACTCGACAGCTGGCCGGTGGACCGGACCGCCCTGGACCAGGTGCTCGCCTCCGGTGACGAGCTGACCCAGGCCTACGTGTCCAGCCTCGACGACACGCTGCAGGGGTTCCACACGGCCGAGTACCTGCTGTTCGGCACGGGCAACGACAACACCGCCGCGGACCTGACTGGCCGCGAACTGGAGTACCTCGCCGGCGTCGTGGCGGAGATGACGGATCTGGGCACCGAGCTGGCCGCGGCCTGGACCGACGGGGTGGGCGGCGCCGCCCCCTACGGGGACTTCATCCGCACCGCGGGGGCGACGGACAACACCGTCTACCCGTCGATGCAGGCCGCAGCGCAGGAGATCGTCTACGGCTCCATCGGGATCCTCGACGAGGTCGCCAACGGCAAGATCGCCGACCCGTTTGGCGAGCAGGACGTGACCCTCGTGGAGAGCCAGTTCAGCTGGAACTCGTTGGAGGACTTCACGGACAACATCCACAGCGTCCGGAACGCCTGGCTCGGCATCAACCTGCAGACCGGCGAAAGCAGCACCTCGTTCGCCGACTTTGTCGGCGACGTGGATCCGGACCTCGCGGCTCGGGTCACCTCGGAGATCGATGCCGCCATCGCCTCCCTGGGGGCGATCCCGGAGCCCTTCCGCGACTCGATCACCGACCCCGCCGCAGCCGACCAGATCACGGCTGCCCAGGACGCGATCCGGGTGGTGCAGGCCTCCTACGAGGCTGAACTCCAGCCCTTCGTCACGAGGTAGCGGAGGACATCATGCGAAGAACCCGCTCAACCAAGACGGCGGGAGTGACCGGGGCGCTGCTCCTGCTGGGGGGGTGCGTCGACAGCGCTCCGCTGGCCGGCGGTGACACGACCGTCCTCGACCGCTCCAGCAACGCATTCGACAACCCGGCCTCGAACCTCAACGACGAGGAGTTCGAGCGCCACCTCGAGGCGGAGCTCGCCTTCGAGGCGACCTTCGTCTCACGGCCGTCGGACGTGAACCCGGGCCTCGGTCCCCTGTACCTGAACACCTCCTGTGCGGCCTGCCATCCCGGCAACGGCCGCGGCCTGCCGGTGGTCGGACATGGCCCCCTCGAGAGCCACCTCACGGTCCGAATCGAGCGCGATGTCCCCGGTCCCCAGGGTTCGCCCGGAGGCCCAGGGGCCCCTTTGCGAGATCACGCGCTGCCGGGTTGGGAGGCCGAAGCGACCATCGACCTCACCTGGGTGGAGGAGGCGGGGAGCTACCCGGACGGGACGTCCTGGAGCTTGCGTGAGCCTCGGGTCCACGTCGTGTTCGCTGACGGCGGTGAGCTGGCCGACGACGCGATGCGGACCCTCCGGATCCCCTCTCCGATCGTCGGGTTGGGGCTGCTCGAGGCGATCTCCGACGAGACGCTCCAGGGGCTCGCGGATCCCGATGACAAGGACGGCGACGGCATCTCCGGCCGGCTCAACATCGTCTTCGACGAGACGCTCCAGAGGAACGTGATCGGTCGCGTGGGCTGGAAGGCCCAGGAGCCGAGCCTGTTCCAGAACTCGGCCAGCGGCTTCGCCGCGACGATGGGGATCAGCAACCCGGTGTTCCCAGATGAAGACGGGGGCGTGGACATCGACGAAGAGACCGTCGAACTGGCGGCCTTCTACATGCAGACGCTGGCCGTTCCGGCGCGGGCGGACTGGGACGACCCCACGGTCCAGCGCGGGGAGGAGCTGTTCGATGAGATCGGCTGTTCGAGCTGCCACGTCGCGGAGTTGCAGACCGGGGACCACGAGGTCGAAGCGCTGCGGGACCAGGTGATCCAGCCCTACACCGACCTGCTTCTGCACGACATGGGTCCGCGGCTTGCTGACAACGCACCGGACTTCGGCGCCACGGGCACGGAGTGGCGGACTCGGCCCCTGTGGGGGATCGGACTGACCGAGACGGTGCTCGGGGCCGCTGCATACCTGCACGACGGCCGGGCGCGCACCCGCGAGGAGGCCATCCTGTGGCACGGAGGAGAGGCGGCGGGCGCCCAGTCGGGCTTCCAGGGCCTCCCGGCAGAGGACCGGGCCGCCCTGCTCCGCTTCCTGGGGTCGCTGTGAGGGCCGCCATCCTCGCCGCCGCGGGGCTGCTCGTCGGCTGCGAGGCGGCGCCCGGGTTCAGCCTGGTGGCCGAGGAGCGAATCGGCGGCGTGCTGCTGTCGGCCTGGTCGGACGGGGACCGTCTGCTGGCGGTGGGGGGGCAACTCGACGGCAGCGCCGCGGTCATGGCCAGCGAGGCGGGGGGGTGCTGGGTCGACGAGGCGGTCGGCCCGGCGGATCGCCCACTGTGGTGGCTCCACGGGGCCGACGGGGCGAGAGAGTGGTTCGCGGTCGGGGACGCGGGCCTGGTGCTGCACGGCGACGACTCGGGGGTGGTGGAAGAGAGCGTGCCCACGGCCTCGACCCTGTACGGGGTCTGGAACGACGGCGACCGTGTCTGGGCAGTCGGGGGCGACGTCTTCGGCACGCAGCTGGGGGAGATCTGGACCAGATCCGGAGGCGTCTGGGAGTTGTTCGCGGACGAGCTACCGGGCGTGGTGTTCAAGGCCTGGGGGGGCTGGTTCGTGGGTGACGGCGTGGTCTACCGCCTCGAGGACGGGCAGCTCGTGGATCGCACTCCACCCGAGCAGCCCCGTCTGCTGACGATCCGAGGGCGGGGCCCCGACGACGTCTGGGCGGTGGGCGGCACGTCGACCGCCGAACTGTGGCACTGGGGTGGGAGCGCCTGGTCCCAGGTCGAAGTGAGCCCGAACTGTGCGAGCCTGCCGCTCAGCGGGGTCTGGACGGCGCCGGGGGACGACGTCTGGATCGCTGGAATGCAGGGTGGGATGGGCCGATGGGACGGTGAAAGCTGGGAGTGCCCCGAGGATCCGGTGACCTACGACGACCTGCATGCCGTTTGGCGCCACGGCGAGGAGTACTGGTGGTTCGGCGGCAACCTGATGAGCAGCGCCTCCAACTACGGCACGATCGCGAAGTACGGTGGCCCCGTGGCGACGGCCTGCGATTAGCGACCAATGCCAGCGGCCATCGTCTCCGGTCTGGTGTTGATAGAACCGAGGGGGCCCCTCCGGAACATGGTTCCAGAGGGGCCCTCATCGATGGTCGGGGTGAGAGGATTTGAACCTCCGGCCCCTTGCTCCCGAAGCAAGTGCGCTACCAAACTGCGCTACACCCCGTCAGGCCTTCGTTTCCGAAGGTGCGCGGGACTCTAGGGACCACCCCCCAGCGTGTCAAGCGGTCGCCGGAGCCCTAGCCCTACCTTCGCATCTAGTTCGATCTGACGCCTCGCTCCTGGAGCAATATGGCGCTGACTGCG
>DASCPX010000176.1:0-1282 GCA_036012755.1 Myxococcota bacterium
CGGCTCCGCTGCCTTCGCCAGCGCCGGTGCCGCGCTGAGCCGGCGCCTACACTCCGCGACCACCCGCCGGCTTCCCCGCTCGATGACGTGGTCCCCAACCTCCGCCAGCATGCGAGCTCCCAGACAGCGGCAGATCTCCAGCCAGTCCCGAGCCTCGCGACCGCTCTGGGCGATGCCGCCCACGAAGCAGGCCCGGTCCAGATCCAGGCCCTCGGCGACCGCGGCTCCGATCTCGGGGTGCATATCCAGGGTCTGACCCAGCTTGCGGTAGCGCTCCAGGCTCCGCTGGCTCACCCCGACGGCTTCGTTGGCGAAGGCCCCGATGGTGTCGAAGCCCATGTCGAAGTGGAGTCCCTGCCGGACCACCAGCTCGGCTAGCTGCCCAAGGGCCGCGACGCGGCCGTCCCGAACAGACACCAGGGCTCCGAGGAGCTCGAGGGCATGCCAGGGGTCTCGGGGCTCCGTCCATGCCCCCAGCAGTGAGGTGGCCGGGTCCGGGGCCTCGCACCATGAGGGATTGAACTCCGGCTTCGGCCGCGGCGCTCGGGCATCTGCCCGCACTTCGTCCGCGGTGCGCCCCTCTCTCCAGCAAGCCAGGATGTAGCGGTCGACCTCTCGCACCGGCAGGTGCGCGCCCAGGTACAGCCGAGCCCTCTGTCGGGCCCGCTGGATGTCAGCCACCGCCTGCCCGAAGACGAAGACCCGGAAGGTGTCCTCGTCACCGTCGTGCTCGATGCCGGTGGGGCACCTCCGTGAGACCAGACCGGCCCGAGCCCTGGACAGCCACTCGAGCTGGTCGTCCACCTCCACCCTGCCCGGGGCCAACAGCGCCACCGAGAGGGGGAGCAGGCCGGTCGACGCCGCCTCCTTCACCAGCTCCAGCGGGCTCCCCACCAGTCGCAGCAGGTCTCGGAGCTGGCTCGTGCGCCAGGGGACGCGTTGTTTGCAGAAGGCGGTGAAGCTGGAGTAGCCGAGCCTGGCGACGTCGTTGGCCCTGATCCAGCCGATGAGGCGGGCGACGCGGAGGTCCAGGGCCGCGCCCTCTGTGGCGAGCCGCTCGACGGCCCCTCGCAGCTCCGCGAGCCGATCTGCTCCGACTGACAGCGGCCACGGCCCGAGGAGCGCGTCGATCACAGGGGATCGCAGCGCGCCTGCGACAGGGGTGGGGTCTTCTGACGAGAGCACCAGTGCTTGTATCGAGGAGGGCGGTCAGAAACTGTCCGGGCCAGGAGCGGGGGCAACGCGGAGCCCTCGAAGATGCGCAACGAATCGTCCCGCTTCG
>DASCPX010000177.1:0-2313 GCA_036012755.1 Myxococcota bacterium
ACAGCGCCAGGTCCAGTTGCGGAGGAGCTCGCGCCGGCAGGGGTTCGTAGTCCTCGGTGTCCAGCCCCAGGTGCTCCAGGATCTTGCGCGCAACCAGAGGGTCCTTCACCACCCCGATGACCTCGCGCCAGCCCCCACAGCGGAAGCAGCGGAGGATCTCGATCGAGAACACCCTCTTGAGCAGGTCGGCCCACGGAATTCTTGTTCGCGGGATCAGCTTCGGCGCGCCCCCTGTGTCAGCGTAGTTGTCGCCTCGATTGGGCCCGTTCACTCTCGGGGGACGGAAGAGGTTCGACGACATGGGTAGACCAGGACATCCACGGGTAGTGCGCGAGCGAGCAGTTCGGCGCATGCTGAGCCCGGACGCGCCGAGCACCAACAGGCTCGCCGACGAGTGCGGCATCCCCAAGAGCACGCTCTATCGGTGGAAGATGGAGGCCATCGCTGCGGGCTGGGTGCGCGCGAGGGAGGAGCCCACCGTGGCCAGGCGACCTGCTGATTGCAGCGCAGAGGAGAAGCTGAGGGTCATCGCCGCGTCCCTCGGCCTTGCCGACGAGGACCTTGGCGCCTTCCTTCGCAAAGAGGGGCTCCACGAGGCCCAGCTCGAGCAGTGGCGCCGCGAGGCGCTGGGCGGCCTCAGCGCGACGGCGCCCAGCAAGTCGCTCAAGCCAAGCCGGCAGATCCGCGCGCTCGAGCGGGAGCTCGCTCGCAAGGAGAAGGCGCTGGCCGAAGCCGCTGCGCTGCTGTTGCTAAAAAAAAGAGCCCACCTGTTGCTGGGGGGCGCGGACGACGACACGGAGTAGAGGAGCGCCGAATCGTGGTGGAGCTCATCGGTGAGGCGGTCGCCCGAGGGGCTCGCAAGGCGAAGGCCTGCGAGGCTCTCGGGCTGCCGGTGCGGACCATTCAGCGGTGGGAGGCCAAGGACGTGACTGGCGGCGAAGACAGGCGGTGTGGGCCGAAGACGCCACCCGCCAACAAGCTGAGTGAGCAGGAGCGCGAGGAGGTCCTTCGCGTCGTCAACACCCCCGAGTTCCGCGACCTATCGCCGCGGCAAATCGTCCCCCAACTCGCCGACCGGGGCGAGTTCCTGGCTTCGGAGTCCACCATCTACCGGCTGCTCGACGAGGAGGATCAGCTGGCCCACCGCGAGAGCTCGCGACCCAGGACGCATCACAAGCCGCGGGAGCAGCGGACGACGGGCCCCAACCAGGTGTGGAGTTGGGACATCACGTACGTGCGCGGGTCGATCCGTGGGACATTCTTGTACGCCTACCTCGTGGTGGACGTGTGGAGCCGCAAAGTCGTGGCCTGGACGGTCGAGCTCACCGAGGACCAGCGGCACGCCTCGGCGTTGATCGACCGGGCCTGTGCGAAGGAGGGCATCCGCCGCGAGCAGCTCACGCTGCACGCGGACAACGGCGGCCCGATGAAGGGCTCGACGATGCTGGCAACGCTGCAGCGGCTCGGCGTGGTGCCCTCCTTCAGTCGCCCGCACGTCAGCGACGACAACCCCTTCTCCGAGGCGCTGTTCCGCACGCTCAAGTACCGGCCCGGCTACCCCGGCCATGGATTCGCCTCGCTCGTGGCAGCCCGCGCCTGGTTCGCCGACTTCGTTGGCTGGTACAACGACCAGCATCGCCACAGCGCTATCCGGTTCGTGACGCCGTCGCAGCGACACGCTGGCGAAGGACCCGAAATCCTCCGGCAGCGACGAGAAGTCTACGAGGCCGCCCGTCGGCGGAATCCGGAGCGGTGGAGCCGGCAGACGCGGAACTGGACGCCGGTCGCCGAGGTGTACCTCAACCCCGTGGACCCGTCCGACCACGTCGGCAGCACGGTGGTCACGTGAGCCGCCACCCCAGCGCATGGAGCGCCTTCCCCCACAGGAGGGAAGGCTCCGCCTTACCCTCCTCCAAGAGCACCAGCCTGGAGCGGAGCGAGGGTCAAGCCGCTTCTTGCTCCGCGAGGAATGGTCGCCGTCGCGCGCAGCGCGGAGGTGGCCAGGGGAAGAAACTGCTTGATGCTCGTGGAGCCCAGGCTACACGGGTCAACAACTTCGCTTCGGCCGGCAATCTGCCCCCCCGAAACCGAACCGGGCCACGTGACAACAAACTTGACACACACCGCGGGCTTCCTGTTCTCGCCAATGGAATTCATCGAGAAGCTCGCCGCACTGGTTCCACCGAAGGGGAAGAATCTCATCCGGTTTCACGGTGTCCTGGCCCCAGGTCGGTGTGTGTCAAGTTTGTTGTCACGTGGCCCGGTTCGGTTTCGGGGGGGCAGATTGCCGGCCGAAGCGAAGTTGTTGACCCG
>DASCPX010000178.1:0-21217 GCA_036012755.1 Myxococcota bacterium
GGAGAGCTCCTCCGGTGAGCGGCCCTTTCGGGCCAGCTCAACCAGGCGCTGCCGGTATTCGAGGGGGTACACGACTCGGGGCATGGGACATCCTCCTTCGGACGTTCGGGGATGTCCACGAAACCGGGGTCACTCCAATCGCTGGGCGCTGAACGGAAGCTCGCGGTGGGGTGGGACATGCGTCTCAGTGAAGTTGGCCCTCACGGGGCGTGCGCGATGTCCTCGCCGCAAGAGTACCCCCCCCCCCACCACGGCCGCCAAGCGGTGTTGCTTGCATTAAGTGCTTTATATTGTTGGACACTGCCATGCTCGCGGGGTGCCTGAATCGACGCATCTGCCACCACAGCCGGTTCGCCTACGAACCGGCTGTGCTCTGCCCTGTCACATGCCAGTCATAGAAGACGGGGCGGCCTCCCGTCGCTACGTCGACGACAAAGCAGCCTGCAAATCTACCGCCCTCGGCGTGGACCTTGCAGATAGGCGCGGGCCTCGGATGGGGTAGGTAGGACGCTGGTCGCATCGCCGGCTGACGTTCATGACGGGCTGTGACTTGACGGAGCGGGAGATCCGTCGCCGCGGCTTCGAGGTGCTCGAGAAGCCGATCCTCCCCTCGGCCCTATCGGCGCTGACCCGGCGCTGGGACGACGCTTGCGGCGTTGTCCGCCTCCATCGGGCTCCCGAGCTGCGTGCCTGCGTCGGATGAGCTCGTGGATGCCTACGAGACCTGGCCTTGCTGGAAGCCGTCTTCCAGCATCAGCCGGTTGGCCAGCTCCGGATCCTGCTGGTCCGCGGGGAGGGCGAGGTAGTAGGGGAGCTCGACCGGCCGCTCGGTGAGGGCGATGGCGTTGGCCTCGCAGAGGCGGTCGATGACCGAGTCGATCGTGGCTGCGAGGTTCGGTGGCGGGCTCGGGTACTGCCGACCGACGAAGTCGATCAGCTCCTGGACGGTGTGGGACCCGTCCGCGAGCAGGAGGATCCTGCCCAGCCAGGGCTCCAGCGACTGGGTCGTCGAGGCGTCGTGCATGTCGACGAGCAGCACCCGGTCGTCCCGTTTCGTGTAGACGACGGTCCGGGCGAAGAACTTGGAGCGCTTCGAGATCATGGTCAGTCCATATCGCGGACCGGAAGCGGCTCCAGGATCGTGAGGAAGGGTGGGACCGGGTTCGAGCAGCGCAGGCAGCGGAGAGCCAGGATCCACGTCGTTGAGTCCCGGAAGCCCGAAAGCGGCGCTCCGCTGGCGTCCGTGGCGTCCTCGAGCGACGCGCTGCGGATCCCGTCGATGTCCAGGGTCCAGGTCTCGATGGCCAGGGCCTCGAGCTCGAGGAAGCGGTCCTCCAGCTCGGCCGGGGTCTCGTCGTACCGGGCCACGGTGAGCTGATCGAGCGTCTCCAGCGCCAGCGCGTTGCCCCGCCCGTCTTGCTCGAGCCCCGACCAGTCCAATACCCAGGGACCCTCGGCCGCCACGGCCACCGGCACGAGCTCGGTGAGCACGGCGCTCACGTCGAGCACGTCGCAGTCTCCGGCGAGGTCCACCGCCGTCGCCGTCTGGTCGGGAGCTGGGTCCAGGAAGGCGAGCCAGCGCGTGCCGAGGGTCAGCTCCAAGCCCGTGGCCAAGGTGAGGAGCCAGGTGTCTTCGGCCGTGTAGCGATCGACGATGCCCACGTCGGCCCCGTTGAAGCCGAAGTCCGACAGAGAAGCGGTCGTGGCATCTCCAGGCTCGTGGGTGACATAGCCGCCGAGGTCGGCCTGGAGCAGGGAGTCGTGGGCCAGGCCCTCCTCCACCTCCTCCGGTGAGAGCGCCGGGAAGCTCACGAGCAGGAGGTTGTCGATGTCCGCCGCCGGGTTCAGCTCGGCGCAGCGGAGGTCCTGCTCGAGCCCCGACCAGTCCAAGGCGAGGTCCTCTGCCTCGGCGGTGGGGTGTCGGGGCAGGTGCAGCGCCGCCGCGTAGCTGTAGTTGTTCTCGTCCGCGAGCTGGGCTTCCCCGGAGGTGCTCTCGCCATCTCGTCCGCCGCAGCCCGCCAAGAGGCCAGTCAGCGTCAGCCACGTCGCGCCCTCACTCCCGCGCATAGAGGTCGTCCACGACCTCGCCGTAGGCGATGCCATGTCCCATGAAGGAGTTGAGCTGCCAGGTCACGCTGCCGTCTCGCGTGAGGTGCTGCACCTCGCCCAGCATCGTCCAGGTCACGCGCACCTGGTCGTCCGGCAAGGCCGCGACGTCCCCCAGGACGAAGCTGTAGGCCTCGGGCTCACGGGCGTGGACCCAGGTGCGCTCGGCCGTCATGGTGTCCTCGTCCAGCCGGTACTCCTCGATGCGTGAGACCGGGTCTTCGTCCGTACCGTTCACGAAGACCAGGATGCCGTCGTCCGTGCGGTCCATCTGGTGTTGATTGTCGAAGCCACCGTCTCCGACGAAGTCGAAGCTGTTCAGGGTGCCGGAGAGACCCCACACTGGCGCGCCCGTGGCCCGGTCGATCTTCGCGATCGAGTCGAAGAGGTAGACGGAGAGGTAGTAGGCGTCCTCGTCGGGCACGTAGTCGATGGCGTTGACGTGGGTGAAGCCCTCTGTCTCGGGGTCGTCCTCCCACCAGTCCCAGACGTCGAAGACCGACCGGACCGTGCCGTCCGGCGCGACCTCCAGGATCTCGTCGCCGAAGACGTTGTCAGGCCAGTCGGGGTCGGGCGTGCCCGTGATGGCGCCGATGCTGCCGTCGGGCAGCTCCACGAAGTCGTGCTCCAACAGCGGCCACGCGATGGGATCGAGTCGCGTGCCGTCCATGGCGATGCGGACCAGCTCGCTGGCCTCTGGCGGCACCGTGCCGTCTCCGGTGGCCCCTTCGGCGTTGTAGGCCACGTAGCTCCGGTCTCGGCTCAAGATGGCCCGGGTCACGCCGAAGCCCCGGTCTTCGATGTCGTACCAGACGATGCGGCCCAGCGCGTCGACGATGACGACGGAGCGGGACTGCCCCCAGACGGCAAAGACCTGGTACCCGGACCAGGACTCCGGGTCCCCAGAGATCGTGAAGCTCGGAAGCCCAGCGGGCAGCGGCCCCGTGCGCAGGAGATCCACCTCGCCCTCGGTCGTGGCGCCGTCGCGTTCGGTCGTCACCCGAAACCAGGTCTCCATGTAGGCAGGGAGCCCCAACAGCAGCACCTCGTGGTGCAGGCACTCGGCTGTCGTGTTGGTGCGGCGATCGAGCGCCTCTGTCTCCCCGAAGTCCACCCACCCACGGGTTGGCTCTGGGGTGGTCCAGCGCACGCGAACGACCGTGGCGACCTCCGCGACCTCCCACTCCACGTCTTCGGCCGCTGGTGGCGCGCCTGGATCCGTCTCCGCTGGATCTGCCTGGCAGCCGAGGAGCGCGGCGCACCCGGACGCGAGGAACACGAGGAACACGAGGAACGCGGCGTGGTTCGATGGCACGTGCGGAGTTTAGCTCCCGTCCGACCGACCGAGCGCACCGTGGCATCGTACGCACGTGCTCCTCCTCGTCATCCTCAGCTGCGGCCGCGTCGGCGAGGCTCCGGACGTGCTCTGCCCCGACGGCTGGCGTCGTCCGCCCGGGGAGTGCCCGGAGCCCGAGCCCGTCGACAGCGAGGACTCCGCCGAGCCCTGCGAGATCGGGATCCTGAGGCTGGACCCGGATGAAGGAGAGGAGCACTACCGGCGCTCGCCGGTCCGCGCGATCCTGGATGGGGAGCCGGACGCCGCGCAGATCCGCGTCGAGGGCGCAGAGGGAGAGAGCGTTCGCGATGGCCCCAGGGTCACCTGGACGCCGAGCGAGCCGCTGGAGTTCGACACGAGCTTCGATGCCGTGGTCGAGCACACCTGCGGCAAGCACGAGTGGAGCTTCCGCACCGGCGCGCTCGGCGAGCCCCGCACCGAGGAGATCGTAGGCCGGACCTACGTCTTCGACGCCGAGAGCGCGGAGGTGATCGTGCCCGAGGGGAGCGCGCTCGAGCCTTACCTCGACCGCTTCGTCTTCGTACAGGTCCTCGAGCACGACGGCGAGTCCCTGACCCTGCTCATCGCCCATTCCGAGCTGGACGACGCGAGCCAGCAGTATCTCTGCAACCCGACGCTCCAGGTGGACGCGGACTTCGAGGACGATCCCTGGTTCCACGTGCCACGGCAGCGCGCAGGACTCGGACCGCTGATCTTCGAGGAGCTGGAGATCAGCGGCTCCTTCAGCGCCGACGCGTCCCAGCTCGGGGGTCTGGCGGTGGACGCCGTGGTGGACACTCGCGAGCTGGCCTTCCTCGTGGGCGAAGAGGAGGGACAAGACGCGATCTGCAAGCTCGTCGCTGGCGGCGGGATCGAGTGCATGGCCTGCTCCGACGGCGAGGAGCTCTGCATGGAGTTGGTCACCGAGGGCGGCTCCGCGAGCGCCGTGGAGCTGGATCTGTTCCCCATCGAGACCTGTGACGACAGCTGCACCGAGCAGGAGTGCGATGGCTGCGGCTGCTCCTCGAAGCGGCGAGGCGGTGCGTGGCTCCTCGGCCTGCTTTCCGTGCTGCTGCTGGGCCGCCGCGTGGCAGACTCCGCGCCATGAGACTCAGCCTCCTCGTCATCGCCGCTCTGTCCTTGACCGCCTGCGAGATGGAGGAGATCGGGACGGGCTCCGGCAGCATCAACGTCCGCAACGCCGACGACGGGACCGTCGACGTGCTCATCGCCGACTCGAAGGACTGCTTCGCCGGACTCCGCGGCAGCGTGAACTCCAAGAGCACCCGGATGTTCTCTGTGGGGGAGCAGAGCTACCTCTGCGTCAACGAGACCAAGCCGGCGTTCCCGGTGAACAGCGGCGGGAGCTACGTCATCGAGGGCGGCGCGCTGCGCCCGGAGTAGGCCTCCGGAGCACCAGGACGAAGAAGCGACCAGGCAGGGGGCCCGGCCCTTCGTCCCGAAGGCTGACGTCGACGAGCCCCTCTACGGCTTCTGGCAGTGGCACGGTCGCAGAGGTCCAGGCCCTCGCTGGCAGGTCGGGCCAGCGGGCCCTGAGAGCCGTCCAGCTTCCGCGGTGGAGCCAACGGGCAGACATCTCCAGGCCCAGGGCGTCGATGACGCGCTCCACGTCTGCCTCCACGCCGCAGTCCTCGGCCACCGCCAGGCAGGCGGCGAAGTCGATGCTGACCTCTGGGTGGTCGAGCTGCTCGGTCTCCTCGGGATCGATGTCGAGGCCGCCGAACTCGGACAGCCACGCGACGCCCCCGGGTCGTAGGACCCGAGCGACCTCGCGGACGCAGGCGAAGGCCCCCACGTTGACGAGGCGGCCGTCGCGGCGCTGGGCGGGCAGATCGGCGAGGACCTCGTTGACGACGACGGCGTCGAAGTGGGACTGGGGGAAGGGCAGGGCGGTCGCGTCTCCGAGCACGCCCCGGCTCTGCGGAGCCATGGCGGCCTGGGCCTCGAGGAGGGCGGCGGAGCGATCGAGCCTCGTGTGCTCCCGAGCACGCAGGTCCCGGCTCACACTTCCGAGCCCGCCGCCGATCTCGAGCAGGCGCTCTCGAGGGCCCAGCCAGTCGCTCAGGGCCTGGCCCCAGGTTCGCCCCGAGAGCGCCGGGTGGGGATCGCTGAAGACATGGGCCAGGGTGGTCTCGGCTCGGTCGAAGCGGGTCTCGGCGTCGTCGATGCGCTCGTGGAAGTCCCCGAGCGAGGTCGCGCCCTCGGTCCACATCTCCGGAGAGCGAGCCCCGGGTGGCCGCGGCTCGGCGCAGCGCCGCCACAGGGATGGATCCCCCGCCCGCCAGCGCTGTGGTCGTAGCTGGACCGCCTGCAGGTCGTAGGAGGTCCACTCGGGTGGAATCCCGCCGAGTTCGCGGAGGGTGCGCCGCCCGTCGATGCGGCGCCAGAGCTCGATCTCCGCGCTCGAGACGGGCACCTCCCGGTAGGTGAAGCCTCCGGAGGTCAAAGTGGCCGGGACCCACAGAGAGCCCGACTCCGGCAAGAGCAGCACCAATCGGGAGCGGGCGGGGACCCAGTCCTCGTCTACCTCGGCGAAGGTCCTCTCGATCATCGGAGCGGGGGCGTCCGCGCGCACGAAGCGCCCGGTCTCCGGGTTGAAGAGCTTGCCATGCAGCCGCAGCACGGCCCGATGCTACGTGGGCCAGTCCGCGCACATGTCGACGCTCGTGGTCGCGGCCGAGTTCCTCATCCGGATCCAGAGGCGGTACTGGCCGGCGTCGCCGGTGTAGGAGATGGTCTCGGTCGAGGTCCCCGTCGTGTTGCCCTTGTCGACCTTCTCCCAGTAGCTGCCGTTGTAGGTGTAGAGGAACATGTCGAGGTCCGCCGCGTCGTCGCCGTAGAGCTCGAAGCTGTGGGTTCCGGACGAGGTGGTCGTGTAGCCCTGCGGGCCCGGGTAGATGCGGTTGGCGACCCCGTTGGTGCGGGGCAGCTCCGCGGTGAGCGCGTGGTCGGTGCAGACGCTCGCCGCGTCGCCGAGCCCTACATTCGAGAAGGCGTCCTGGGTGGCGGCGTACTGGGACGAGTCGGCCCCGTGGAGATCCTGGGCTGCGTCGAGGAAGGCGAGCCGGGCGTCCTCGAAGTCGGAGTTGGACGACATGTACTTCTTGAGCGAGCGGAAGGCGATCTGGCCGGCGTCGTCGGCGCCCATGCCGCTCACGGTCTCGCTCGGGTAGTCCACGTGGTCGCCGCCTTCGCTCATCAAGTAGAAGGCGTGGGTGATGATCCCGCCGTTGATGTGGACGCCGCCGTAGTCGGAGCTGCCCGTGTAGAGGTCGTTCATGTGGGAGCGCGACATGCCGTCCGCGCTCGGGTCGTCCAGGAAGCGCACGCCGTCGCCGCTGACGACGACGTCCTCGCCCATGACCCACACGTCTGCCGAGTCGCCGTCGGCGTAGCGCTCGGACATGGCTCCGAGGATGTCCGCGTAGGCCTCGTCGAGGGCGCCGGACTGGTTCGCGTAGGTGAGTCCACCGACGTGAGGTGGTCGTCTCCAGCATGTCGTATGTGCCGAACTGGCGCTGCGGGTCCTCCAGGTAGAAGACGCCCGAGTCCTTCGTCGACTTGATCTCGACGGTCCCACTGTAGTTGGACGTGCCCGTGCCCTTGGCCGTCTTGAGGTTGTCGTAGCGCAGGAGCTCCTCGCCGCTGTGAGCGTCCACGTAGACCCGCGGCATCGCTGGCGTGGCGAGCTGGTAGAGCTGCACCTCCCAGGCGAGGTGGTCCTCGCCAGCCGAGCGGAGGACCACGAGCCGCAGCTGGGGCGGATGGGTCTGGGGCTCCCGATCGCTGGCGATGTCGACGGCTTCGTCGCGGTCCAGGGCTGGCAGGGGGGAGACCGAGATGGCCGGCACGAGGTAGTCGCTCATGCCGACGAGCTCGCCCCGGGGAGCGAGGTGGACGATGAGCTCGCCCCCGACCACCGGCAGGCCGGCGTAGGTCTGCTGCAGCCGCAAGGTCCCGAGGTCCAGCTCGTCGAGGTCGAAGCGCCGGACGACGAGGTCATGCTCGTCGATGCCCAGGCCCTGGAGGGCGACATCGAGGCGCGCGCCGGCCAGCGCGAGCTCTACCTGCTGCTCCTCGTCGAGCTCCCACCAGACCGACTCGTCCTCGACCTGCGCGCACGCCAGGACAGCAAACAACATGAGCACCTTCCCGTTTCCAACCGCGACCAGGGTCTGTCGGCTCGCCGGATTGCCGGGTTTCGAGAGGGTTTGGGTGATACCTGGACGTCGTGCCCAAGCCGATCCCTCCTCCTCCTCCGCAAGCCTCAGCGGACGAGACCGGCCGGGCGGTCCGCCTGGCTCGCTGGCTCTATGCCCTGGTGATCGGTGCCTTCCTGCTCCTGGCTGCTGGCTACTCACCGCAGGGCTTCCCGGTCGACTACGGGCGCGAGGCGAGCCTGTCCTGGACCCTCTGGAAGCTCGAGGGACTGGACGTCGACACCCTCCGCGCGGAGGGGGACGGTCGCATCGTCTGGCTGCTCGGGGCCAGCGTCGTGCGCGAGTCCTTCGACGAGGACGTCATCAACGCTGCGCTGCCGGAGGGGGGCCCGCGGGTCGTGAAGATCGGCTTCGACCGCGGCGCCAGCGGGCTTGCATACGGAATGGCCCGACGGCTTCCCCTGCAGCCCGGCGATCTCGTCGTGCACAACGTCAGCGCCAACAACTTCCGCAGGGACTGGATCGCCTTCGTGGAGCTGCCCCACTGGTGGCTGACGACGCTCTACACCCCCGGCGAGTTCTGGGCGATCGACGAGCTCTCCGTCCAGGACAAGATCGAGGGCTCGGTGAACTACGCTCCGCGACGCTTCTGGAGCAACCACGACGAGCACCAGGAGGGCCTCTTCCTGTGGGCTCGATCCCCGCTCTCCGGTGCGCCCGAGGCTCGAGGACAGAGCGTGCACCTGCGCTTCCACACGGGTGAGACGCGAAAGGGCTTCCACAAGTGGCGGGTGAGCGAGCGGGCCCGCCGACAGCGCGTGCACAGCCTCGAGCGGTGGGACGCCTCGCCCGAGCAGTTCAACGCCCGCGGTCTCACCCTGCTCCGCGAGCGCTGCGAGGTCCGCGGCGCAGAGCTCCTCCTCATCACCATCCCACCCAGCGACGCGATGAGCGAGCTGCTCGTCGAGCCTGGCGTGGAGCCGCTCTGGACCGAGCTGATGGCCGAGGCTGGCATCGAAGCCTGGCCCAAGCCCCCCGAGGACGACTACCACGACTTCATCCACCCCAACTTCAGGGGGAGGGCGATGCTCAGCGAGCACATGGTGGAGTGGCTCGACGGCCGCTGAGGGCTATCGCTCAGAGCGTCCTGGTCCGAAGAGCAAGGCATGAAGCCAGTCGCGAAAGAGGGCGGCGGTCTGTCGACCCTCCTGATCCTGACCCACGCGCCTGTCGCGGTCTTCACGGTCGGATGCCTCCTCGCGAGCGTGGGCGTGATCGCGGTCTTCGACCAGCAGATCGCCGAGCTCGTCGCCGGGGTCGCCCAGGACGCCAACGAGGTCGAGGCGCTCCAACTCTTCGCGGTCAGGGCAAAGGCCGCCTGGGGGGTCTTCCTCTCGCTGTTGCTCCTGAGCGTGCTCATCGGCACCCTGGTGACGATCTGGTCCCACCGGCGTCTCGTCGCCGGCTTCGAGCGCCAACTCGAAGAGCGTGACGCGACGCTGAGGGGTGACCACGAGCGCCAGCTGTTCAGGACCCGCCTGGCCCAGGCGATGTCGATGGCCGACCGCGAGTCAGAGGCGCTGGCTGTCGCCGAGCGCGCCCTGGCGCTGGCTGCCCCGGAGATGCCAGCCGAGCTCCTGTTGGCGGACTCCAGCCAGGCCCACCTTCGGCGGGAGATCGTCGGGGCCAGTGGCCCAGCCGCCTGCGAGGTCCAGAGTCCAGAGGCCTGCCATGCGGTTCGACGAGGATCCGCCTTGGTCTTCGAAGACAGCCGGAACCTCGACGCTTGCACCCACCTGGGCCATCGGGGGCCCTGCAGCGCGGCTTGCATCCCGGTCAGCGTGATGGGGCGGAGCGTGGGCGTGCTGCACGTGGTCTCGGAGGCGGAGGTGCCGCCGGGGCTGGAGACAGTGCGGCAGCTCACCTTCCTGGCCGACCAGTTCGGCACGCGGGTCGGCATGGTCCGGGCCCTGGCGACCAGCCAGCTCCAGGCCGACACGGACGCGCTCACGGGCCTGCTCAACCGCCGAAGCCTGGAGGCCCGCGTGCGACCTGCCCTGGCGACTGGGACCTCGGCGGCGGTGGCGATGTGCGACCTCGATCACTTCAAGCATCTCAACGACACCCACGGCCACGCCACAGGCGATCGCGCCCTGCGCGTGTTCTCCGGTGTCCTCCGGGCGGAGCTCCCCGATGGCGCGGTCATCGGGCGTCATGGCGGCGAGGAGTTCGTGGTCGTGCTCCCCGGAGTCCACCTCGACGAGGCCTTCGGCCACCTCGAGGACGTGCGCGAGGCCCTCGCGGAGGCCATCGGGCGGTCCGGGTTGCCAGTCTTCACGTGCAGCTTCGGACTCACCCACACCTCCCGCCAGGGCCACCGGCTGGAGACGCTGATAGAGGGCGCTGACGCGCTGCTCTACCGGGCCAAGGAAGCCGGTCGGGACCGGATCGAGATCGAGCGCAGGCTGGCCGCGCTGGGCTGAGCTTGCCTGTGGATGGTAGAAAGCTCTGTGCTCGCCGTCCTGCTCCTCTCCTGCGTCGACTATGGGGTGACGCGCAACACGGAGAGGGAGAGCTGGACCCAGCCAGCCCGTGAAGGTGGCGTGGACATTCTCTGGGTAGTGGACGACAGCCAGTCCATGTACGAGGAGCAGCAGCAGCTCGCCGAGCACAGCGGCAATTTCATCGAGCTCCTGCTGAACATCCCGGTGGACTTCCGCCTCGCCGTCACGACGACCGACATGGAGGAGGGGGGAGGTGCGCTGGTCGGTGAGATCCTCACCGGTGAGACCGAGGAGCTGCGGGAGGCGTTCATCGCCCAGGCGACGGACCTCGACAACGGGAGCCGGGACGAGCGCGGCTTCGACGCTGCGATCTTCGCCTCCGATCCGAGCACCTCGGACTTCGCACGGACGGCCTCGGACCTGGAGGTCGTCTTCTTCACCGACGAGGACGACCAGTCCGACATGGACGTCGAGACCTTCGCCGAAGAGCTGCGGTCGCAGCGCAACGGCGGTGTCTTCGTCAACGGCATCATCGGCGATCTGCCAGAGGGCTGCGCCTCCCTCATCGCCGCCGCGGACCCGGGCTTCAAGTACGTCGATGCCCAGTCGGAGACAGGCGGCACGCGGGAGTCGATCTGCTCGGACGACTACGGCGCCATGCTCGAGCGCGTCGCCTACCACGTGCTGGGCCTGAACAACGTCTATGCCCTGGCCGCGGTCCCGGAGCCTGCCTCCCTCGAGGTCCGGGTCGACAACGTGATCATCCCGGAGCGCGATCGACATGGCTGGAGCTACGACCCTGGCGAGAACGTCGTGATCCTCGATGGGTTCGGCGTGCCGAGGCCCGGGTCGGACGTCGTGATCCGGTACTTCGAGTGGTTCGGGGCCGACGAGGACACAGGATGATCCTGCTGGCGATCCTCGGCTGTGACGGAGAGGGGCTGTTCCAGGACAACGGCGGCGGCGACGAGATCATGTCGATCCGCGTCGAACCGCCAGAGGTCCGCGTCGAGACCGGCGAAGAGGCCCCAGCAGAGGTCGAGTTCGTCGCGGTCGCCACCTTCGGAGACGGCAGCGAGCGCGAGCTCGACCTCGTCGCCTGGGAGAGCTCGAACCACTCCGCCGGGACCATCGACGACGACGGCGACTTCATCTCCAGGACCACCAACGGAGGCGTCGCGACGATCACGGCGAACCACGTCGGGATCGAGGGCACGGCCACCGTCACGGTCGTCTACGTCGACTCCTGGATCAACGGAGACCTGCCCGGCATCGCAGAGGCCTTCGACGAGGCCACTCCGGCGAGCGGAGGTCCGGACATCACCTACCCCTACGACGAGCTCCGGGTGCCGCGGAACCTCGAGGGCCTGCGGTTCTTCTGGGAGGGGGCCGACGACGTCGTCTCCCGCCTGCGTCTCCAGAGCGTCATCACCGACATGTCCGTGTACACCGAGGGCTCCGACTGGACGCTCGACTCCGACATCTGGGAGCTCATCGCCGCCAGCAACCGCGAGGGGCATGTCACGGTGAACGTGACCTCGGGCAGCTGGAACGGGAGCTCGCTCACGGACGTGAAGGTCGGTGGCGACCTCTCCATGACCGTCAACCGCTTCGACGCCCGCGGGAGCGTCGTCTACTGGTCCACCGCGGACACCGCGATCATGCGCATCCCCTTCGGCGAGCTGGAGGCCTCGATCTTCTTCGCGCCGGAGAGCGGAAACTGCGTCGGCTGCCACGTGCTCTCCAACGAGCGCGACCGCATGGTCGTGACCCATGACGGCCCCAGCGGACGCTTCCAGGTCATCAACGTCGCCGACCCGGACGACCCGACCGAGGCCGTGGGCACGGACGACGATCGTCGGGCCACCTTCAAAGCCCTTCACCCGGAGGGCTCCTACATGATCGCCAGCGACGCTGGCCAGCTCCACCTCTACCAGCTCTGGGACGGACTGAAGGTCCGGACCTATGACGACGACTACATCACCCAGCCGGACTTCCACCCCGATGGGGACGAGCTCGTCGCCGTGCGTGTCGTGAGCGGCCACAAGGACGAGTTCACCTTCCAGCAAGGCGAGATCGTCAAGGCCAGCTTCGACCTGGAGACAGGCGACCTCGGATCCTGGGAGGTCCTCGTCGCCAGCGATGGGACCAACAACCGCTACTACCCGAGCTACTCCCCCGACGGTGCCTGGATCGCGTTCAACAAGGCCCAGGGCAGCGCCTACGCGAACATCCAGGCGCGGCTGGCCCTGGTCAAGTCCGACGGCAGCATCGTCATCGACCTCGACAACGCCAACGGCGAAGGCGCTCTCCAGAACAGCTGGCCCCGCTGGGGACCGCTGCCAGACGACGACGTGCTCTGGCTGGCCTACTCCTCTCGGCGCGCCTACCCTGGCCAGCTCCCCTCCACGGCCCCTCAGCTCTGGGTGACCGGCATCGACGAGAACCTCGCCGAGCAGGGGCTGGACCCGAGCGCAGCACCCTTCTGGCTCCCTGCTCAGGACACGCAGTCCGACAACCACGTGCCCATCTGGTGGGAGAAGTGAGCCTCCTGGTCCTCGCCTGCAGCTCCTCGTCGGTGAAGCTCGAGGTGCTCGGCGAGGACGGAGCGCCGCTCTCCGGCGCCATCGCCATCCGACCCGACGCCTCCATCGAGTCGGACAGCACCGGGCGCATCGCCCTCTGGCTCGACCGCCCTGAGCTCTGGCTCGTCGAAGCTCCCGGCCACATCGCCGAGCCCGTCATCGTGGGACCGGACGACCACTTCACCCGAATCGAGGTGCGGCTGTTGCGCGAGGAGGGCCGCCACGTCCTGCACTTCGGCGGCGACGTCATGCTGGGCCGGCGCTACGAGCAGCCCAGCTCGGGGGTGGCGCTCATAGATCCCGCTGACCGCGATGCCTGCTCACGGCGCATGGTCTCCGACCTCGCGCCCCTGTTTGCCGCGGCCGACATCTCGATGGTCAACCTGGAGAGCGTGCTCGGCGATCTCGGCGACGCCGACGCCTACCCGGCGAAGCGCTGGCTGATCCAGACCCATCCGGACAGCCTGGCCGCCTTCGAGGAGCTGGGGGTCGATCTCGTCGGGCTCGCGAACAACCACCAGCGGGACTGGCTCGACGATGGCGTCGGCTCCACCATCGACGCCCTCGATGCCCGTGGCCTCCCCTGGCTCGGCGCTGGCGCTGACATCGAGGAGTCCCTCCAGACTCGCGTCCTCGTCCTCGACGATCTGCGCGTCGGGGTCGTGGCCTTCACCAGCGTGGACGGGGCCTACGTCAACGAGACCCTCCCGACGGCCGATGACGACCTGCCCTCGTCGATCGGCGAGAACGAGGCCTGGAAGTGGGAGGAGCGTTCCTGGGGGACCGCCGACATCCCAGAGGAGCAACGCTTGCCTGGCGATGCCTGGCGGTTGTTCATCTCACTCGAGGACGAGCTCGACGACCCGGCGGAGGCATGGGCGTCGCTCCGAGCGGTCTACCCCGAGCTCCAGGACTGGGTCGCCCACCGAGGGCACGGCGGCGCCGCTGCCTGGGACCAGGACACGGCGGAGCTCCTCATCGCCGAGCTCGACAGCCAGGTCGACCTCGTCGTGGCGCAGCTCCACATGGGCTACCAGTTCTCGAACGCGCCCTCGGCCGGCGTGCGGGAAGCAGCGAAGGCCGCGATCGACGCAGGCGCGGACATCGTGGTCGGTCACCACCCCCACGTGCTCCAGGGCATCGAGGTCAGCGACGGCAAGCTGATGGCATGGAGCCTCGGCAACCTCGCCTTCGACCAGGACTTCCTGGCGACCTGGCGCAGCGCGGTCCTTCGCACGGTGTACTCGGATGACGGCGAGCTCGTGCAGGCCCGACTGGTACCCCTCGTCATGGACGACTACCGGCCGGTGCCCGTCCACGGCGTCGCGGCTCGGGACATCCTCCGGGAGGCATACGAGCGCGGAGTCTCCCAGACGACCGCTCGGCGTGGCGAGGACGACCGGGTCAGGGCGATGGTCGAGGCGGTGGAGAGCGAGCCGGTCGGATTCGTCCTCGAGCACGGCACGGTGCGCATCGTCGTGAAGCCCCGGACCACGGACGCCTCGCTGAGCGTTCCGCGGAAGGACACAGCAGAGCTGCCCCAGGACGGACTGGTCGCCGTGACGGGAGAGGGGGTGCTGGTCGGTCGCGACCTGTGGTCCTTCGGCTCCTTCGAGGACGAGGACGCCGACACCCGCGACGACATCCTGGGCTGGTCCCTGAGCCCGAGCGCGGAGATCGTCCACAGCGGTGACCAGCAGCGACACGTGCTGGAGCTCAGGAGAGAGCCGCTCAACTCCGCCAGCGTCGTCGCCTCGTTCACCGCGCGGGCGGTGATGTTCGACCATCGGGTCTGGACGGGGTCCGACGGCGTCGGGCTCGACGGTGAAGCCAGCTGGTCGGTGCGCTTCCTCGCACGCGGAAAGGGAGACCGGAACGAGGGCCTCGTCAACGTCACCCTCGTCCACTACGACGACACGGACCCCACCATCGATCCCTGGACGGTCACGCTGGCCGAGCTGGAGCTGCCGTTCTCCATCGGCGGTGTCGGCTGGCAGGAGGTCCTCGTGGAGATCCCGCCAGAGGCGCTGGTGGCGGTCGACGGGCTCAGCCCGAACGCGGCCCGCGTGCAGCTGGAGCTGCCCCCTCCACCCTTCAGGAGCAGCCTCCTCCAGATCGACGAGGTGGAGTTCATCGAGTGGCGGCCAGCGCGGGGCGACCTCGGCGCCTATCGCCGGGTACGAAGCGAAGACGGCAAGCGCCACACAGCAGACCTGGAGTTGTTGCCATGGTGATCCTCTTGTTGGCATGCAGCGGGACGGAGGGGACCGCCGCCGGCGGCTCGGTGCTCGTCGCGGACTACGCGATGCTCGGAGACGGCACCTCGTGGACCTACCGCGACGACGCCCTCGGGCCAGAGTCCGACAGCCCGGCCGAGGAGGAGCTGCTCCACGCGCGACACGTCGGCGATGGGGTCGTGGAGTTTCGCAGGGGGCTCCGGTGGGCGGACGCCGTCGAAGAGGGCAAGCTCGTGTGGTCGGAGGCTGACGGGCTGACGCTCGTCGAGTGGGACCTGGGAGAGGCCCAGGGATCCGGCGAGATCTTCATGTCCGCCGAGACCCCCGAGCCGAAAGCGATGACCTTCAGCGGGAAGTACACCTGCACGACGTTCATGGATGCGCCCGTCGAGACCTACTACGGCACCTTCGAGCTGGCGCTGGTCTTCGACTGCGACGGAGGCGGCATGGGCGGCACCTACGCCTTCGCCTACGGCTGGGGGCTCGTCCAGGTCGACGCCGGCGGCATCCTGCTAGATCTGGTCGGTCCCTGGTAGCTTCGAGACGTAGTCACGCAAGTCCCGGAGCTCCTGCGTGAAGGGCTCCTGGACCGGTGGGAAGCGGAAGCCGGTCTTCGGGTCGAGGTCGAAGGCGGTCACGCGGAAGGAGATCGCGAAGCGCTCGCGCTTCCACTGGGCGTGGCAGAAGAGCCTCACGAAGAGCTCGATGTCATCGGCGAAGCGGCTCGCGTCCCCGCCGTAGTGAGGTCCGAACTCCGGCCACAGGGAGCGGAACATCTCGACGGGGTCCTGGGCGCGCTGGACGAACTGGTACATGAGCCGGTCGAGGACCCAGAACGGCATCAGGTCCCCCTCGTCGGTCTGTCCCTCTCCGGGGGGCCTCAGCTCCGCGGTGGGTTGCTGAGCGTTCACCGCCCCCAGCGACGCCAGGCCGTGGAAGCCCTCTGCCCAGCGCAGCCAGAGGCTGACGAGGGACTTCGGCACGTCCGCGATCGGCGAGATGCCCCCGGAGGTGTCACCGTCCATCGTCGTGTAGCCGACCGCAGCTTCGCTCTTGTTGCTCGTGGCCAACAGCAGGCTGTCGTGGAGGTTGGCGATCATCCAGATCAGGGAGCCCCGAAGCCTCGCCTGCACGTTCTGGAGGGCGATGTCGTCGTCTCGCCAGGTGAGCTCCCGTCCCACCATCGAGCTGGCCAGGCCGACGTGCACGTCCACGGCCTCTTGGATGCCGACCTCGAGGTGGGTCGCGCCGAGCTCCTCGGCGAGTCCCTTGGCCGCTGCCTGGGTGACGGGGCCCGAGTTCTCCGTGGCCATGTACGCGGTGATCAGCCTTCTCGGGCTGTCGTCGTAGCGATTCATGCGGCTCACCAGGGTCGCCACCATCGCCGAGTCCCGCCCACCGGAGAGCGCGACGGTGAGGGTCTCGATGCCCGACTTCTTCGTGTAGTCCCGCAGCCCGAGCGCGATCGCCAGCTCGAGCTCCAGGTGGGGGAGGTCCTCCTGGCGCAGGGACGACGCGAAGCCCATCTCGACCAGCCACTGCAGGCTCGGGTCCACCGGACCCACGGGCTGGACCTCCCAGTAGGGTGCCGCAGGCGGGGAGGGGTCCCGGGTGGAGAGGTCCGCGTCCACCGCGACGAGCGTGGGGTGGGCGCCGTGCTCGCCGCGCTCGAATGCGGCCACCTGCTCCCGCCAGCTGCCCTCCTCCATGCGCGCGAGCCGAAGTCGGTCGAGGTCGACGATGTGGGAGCTGAGCTCCCAGTCCTCGCGGAACAACAGCCGGCGCCCCTCTGCGACGAGGTCGCCGTCGACGCCGATGAGCACGCTGCCGTCGAAGACAAGCCGGGTCGAGTCGCAGCCCAACAGCGAGGTGTAGAGGTAGCAGCAGTGGTCCTCTCGGCTGATCTGCTCGACCATGGACCGCCGGATGGCGTGCTTGCCGATGACGAACCAGCTCGCGGAGGGGTTGCAGACGATCTCCGCCCCCGCGAGGGTGTAGGTGCTGCCTGGCCGGATGCCCTTCCAGCCGTCCTCGCAGACCTCGATGCCGAAGCGGCCGAGGCCCGGGATCTGGAACATGAGCGTGCCTATCGGCAGGGTCAGCCCGTCGGCGCTGTGGAACTCCTCGGCGCGGCCATGGGGCCAGGACTGGAACCACCGGTTCTCGTACTGCACGTCACCGATCGCCAGGTACTCCTTGCAGACCAGGCCCACACACTCGCGGTCCACCACGACGGCGATCGCGTTGTAGAGCACGCCGCCGTGCAGCACGGGGAGCCCGACGCAGACAGCGATGTCGTCGCAGTGCTGCTCCAGCCTGCGCAGCATCGCCCAGGAGCGGTCCAGGGTTCCGCGCCGCATGAGCCGGTCGCCGAGCGAGTAGCCGGGGATGCACATCTCGGGAAGGACCAACAGCCGGGCACCCTCATCCCGGGCGGCGCGGATCACCTCCACCAGGCGCCGGAAGTTGCCCTCCCAGTCCCCGACCGTCTGGTTGATGGATGCTGCGGCGACGCGCGTCGAGCGAGGGGAGAGCTCGGCCATGAACAAAGGCTATCGCGTCCGCGGTGCGCTGAGTCCTCGTGGGTGGCGACCAGAGCATGGTGGGCGGTGCTCACACGTGGATTCACGCACGAGCACCGCCCACGGTTCTGTCTTTTCAGGCAGCCCTGCGGATGTCCTTCTTCTTTGCCTTTGCGTCGGCGTCGAGCCAGCGACCGCTGAGGATCCGCCAGCTCGCGACGATGGCGAGGAAGATGATGTCCGCCGTGAGCCCGAGCCAGGCGCCGACGGCGCCCAGGCCCATCGGGATTGCCAACCAGATGCCCAGCGGCAGCTTCACGAACCAGGCGGAGAAGACCCCGACCAGCATGGTGAAGCGCGTATCGCCTGCACCCTTCAGCGCGTTGAGCGAGGTCATCGCCACCGCGTCGAAGATCTGGAAGATCGCCGCGACGACCAGCAGGTTCCGGCCGATGTCGACCACCTCCTGTTCGAGCCCGAAGGGCCACAAGAGCCCGCCAGGAGCGACCAGGAACAGCACACCGCAAGCGGCCATGATGCCCACGCCGAGCCTGGTGGCGCTGGTCCAGGCCTCTCGGGCGGCCCCGGGTCTCCGGGCACCGAGCGACTGCCCGACCAGCACACCGCCAGCCTCGCCGACCGCATGCCCTGGCAGGAAGCTCACGCTGATGATGCGGAGCACCACCACGTGGGCCGCCAGCTCGGCCTCGCCGACCCGCGCGAGCAGGCTGACGAAGATGCCGAAGGCGAGGACATCCAGGACGTACCAGACCGCCAGCGGACTCCCGAGGCGGAAGACCTCTGAGAGCTCGAACGCCCTTGGCCAGGAGAAGGCACCTGCGAGCCCGCGGCTCCTCCAGAAGAGGAAGGCGAGCCCGACCGCCAGCGCGATGTTCGTCGCGTGAGCGGCTCCTGCGATGCCCAGCGCCGGCACGGGGCCGAGACCGAAGATCAGCAGGGGGTCGATGGCGATGTTCAGCAGGTTGGCGACGAGCGTCGCGACCATCGGCGTGCGGGTGTCGCCCCGGCCCTGGAACCACGCGGTGAGCGCGAAGGTGCCGAAGACAAGCGGCGAGCCCAGGATGCGGATGGAGAACCACTCGCTCCCGAGCGACGTCGCGCCTTCGCTCGCGCCCATCAGGGGGAAGAGCCAGGGCCCGACCCAGAAGGTCGAGGCGACCACAGCACCGAGCGCGGCGGCCCACCACAGCGCCTGCCACCAGAAGTGGCGGGCACCCTCGTGGTCCTCTGCCCCGGTACGGTGCGACACGGCGACGTTCACGCCACCGAGCAGCCCCATGCCGAGGGCGATGCCGGCCCATGCGGCTACACCGGCGATGCCGATGGCCGCGAGGTACTGGGTCCCGAGGCGACCGACGAACAGCGTGTCCGCCGTCGTCATCGCTGTCCGAGACAGCATCGACACCATGATCGGCCACGCGAGACCAAAGACGGTGCTGACACCTATGCGTGCGGGCAGGGCGCCCGCTCTTCGCGCCGACATGGCGCACCTCCAAAGCGCGCGAGCAGACTCGCGGCTCGGTGAGTCCCCCTCGCGGGGGCTTCGGTTTCAACTGATCCAGGGGACCAGCTGACTCAGTCGGCGACCCCGTCCTGGAGGCACGAGGTCGTTGCGACAGCGGTCATGACAATGCTGGACATCGGGTCCTCGTGGTGGAATCAGGGCCCAAGTGTTCTGTGCACCCCAAAGCTCTCGACCGTGACGGGTCTGTGACAGGCTCCATTCTCCTGGTCGGAAACCCCACGGCACAGTCCGGAAAGGCAGCGGAGCGCATCAGGCACTCGCTGGAGGCGATGCGCTCGCGGGGGTGGTCGGCCCACGTGATGGAGACCCTCCCCTCGGGGCGAACGGTGGGCGCCTTGAGGGAACGCCTCGACGAGGACGAGGGCATCGAGGTCGTCGTCTACCTTGGCGGGGACGGCACCTTCGCGGAGGTGGCCAAGGGCATCCTCGCTGCGAAGCGCAAGAGACTCCTCGGCATGCTGCCGAGCGGCACGGCCAACGACCAGGGCAAGTCCTTCGGCGTCAGCGCGGCGAGGGGGGCCCTGGCTCGCAACCTGGATGTGATCGCGGCCCGCCACACGACGCTGCTCGACGTGGGCAAGGTCGGTCGCATCGGCCTCGACGGTCGCGTCGACGACCTGAACCACGTCTTCCACAGCGTCGGCTGGGGCATGCAGTCCGACATCCTCCAGCAGCGCAACCAGGATCGGGAGGCGGTCAAGGGCTTCCCGCTGCTGTCGATGCTCTACCGGGACCAGCTGGTCTACGCCGGGGCCGCCTTCGGCAAGCTCATGGAGTCCTACGTCGAGCCGATCAAGTTCGACGCGCACGTGCGCGTGGACGGCAACGAGCACCACCTCCAGGGGCTCACCGACCTGGTGATCAACGCCACCAGCGTCTACGGCGGCATGTGGGTGCTCGACCGCGAAGCCGAGCCCGACGACGGTCGCTTCGAGCTCGTCCCGGTCCACGGCCGCAGGGAGTGGGCCAGCAAGGCCCTGCGAGACCTCGCCCAGGTCCCGCTCTGGGAGGAACACCTCGCTGCCTTCGGCGTGAAGCACCGGGACGGCTTCTCCGGCGGAGACTTCGACGTGGAGCTGGTGCGCATCGGCGAGGACGAGGTCAGCTCGCAGGTCGACGGCGAGGAGTGGGTCAGCGGCAGTCGCTTCCGGCTCTCGGTCCTTCGCCAGGAGCTCCCGATCATCACCCCGGCGGACTGGGTGCCGCCGTGGAGACCTCCCGGGTAGGAGCGCCCTGGACAGCGATCGACATCCCGGTGTGCGGAAGCGACGTCAGGCGGCGAGTGGTGCGAGCTCACCCTCCGCGAGTGGCGAGAGGCCGAGCTGAGTCAGGAGTTCGTCGAGGTGACTGGCCGTGACGATCTGCGGGGAGGTGATCTCGATGCCGACCACAGTGCCACCGTCCTCGTAGTCAACGATCAAGCCTCCTGCACGTCGCTCGGAGCGCACTACGGGCGTCGCGCGCCTCGCCACGTGAAGGTATGCAGCAAGCGGCAGTCGGCTACCCATCGGTCGGGGACCTGGTCCCGCAACACCAGCATCGTGCGCCTTCCTGGCGGTTTGGCAGGGCACCCGCAGCCTCCGCATCACAGCGGTCGCAGGCGTCGACGTCGAGGCCTGCATCGCGAGGGGCCGAGGGGTTGGCTGGATTGTCCTTGCATCCCGACTCTGGCCTGGACTGAGACTGGGGCAGCTGAGGGGCTCAGCGACACCGCCAGGAGGGCACTATGCGGACCCGGCCCAGTACCGGGGCATCTCCTGGATCGACTTCCCCTACACCTACAGCGAGAGGTCCCTGGATGACGTGTGGACGAGCCCGGACAGCGGCGATGCCTGGGAGAAGATCTGCGCCGAGGTCCCCGGAACGCCGCCTTCGCCCTGCTTCAACACCCGCACCTTCGAGGTGAGGTGATGCTGCTCGTCGTGCTCGTCGGCTGCGGGACCGGTGACCCCTGCTCCTGGGCTCATGGGAGTTGGGAGCAGGAGGCTGTGGTCGTGGCCGGCGAGGACGTCGGCGGAGACAGCGGGCAGTCGCTGGTCTTGTCACCAGACGCCTTCGAGTACGTCGCCACCGCCGAGCCCTGGTCATACGTGCCAGAGGACCCCGAGTGTTCCTCGCTGCGGGCGTCCGTAGGGGATCGGTCCTACCGCATCGAGAAGACTGGCGAGGAGCTGACCCTACGCCTGGGCACGGTCCGCGC
>DASCPX010000179.1:0-177197 GCA_036012755.1 Myxococcota bacterium
GAGCCTGGGCAACGTCATCAACATCCGGGACATCCTCGAGGAGGTCCCGGCGGAGGCGCTCAAGCTGCTCTACCTCGGCTCCCACTACCGCTCGCCCCTACCCTACTCGGCAGCACGGCTGGCGGAGGCGATGGGCGGACTGGACCGGATCTACCTCGCCAAGGAGTCCTGCCTGAAGCTCGGCGCCAAGCCGCCCAAGGCCACGCTGGAGCAGCTGTGCAACGAGGGGCACGGCAAGCTCGTGGAGTTCGTCAACGGCTTCCGGGAGCGCTTCGAACAGGCGATGGACCAGGACTTCAACACCGCCAAGGCCATCGGAGATCTCTTCGAGCTCGCTCGGGCGCTCAACCGGGCCGCTGACGACAAGTCGCTGAAGAAGCGCGGCGCGGCGCTCTTCGCCAAGGCGCTGGATGCCTTCGAGACCACTGGCGAGGTCCTCGGTATCGGCGCGATGGCGCCCCAGGCCTTCTTCGACGAGTTCAAGCTGAAGCGCCTGGCGTCGATGGGGCTGCCCATCGAGTGGGTGGAGGGCAGGCTCGAAGAGCGCCTCGCGGCGAGAGCAGAGGGCGACTGGGCCAGAGCGGATGCGATACGTGACGAACTACACAAACGCTGCGTCGTGGTGATGGACGGACCTGGGGGCACTGTCGACTGGCGCATGAGGGCCAGCGGATAGAAACCATCCCCCAAGTCATCGAACGACTCGACGAACTCACCCACCAAAACAGGAGACGACTCTCCCGCCGCGGCTACTTCTCCGCGATGTACCGGGCGATGACCGCTCGCGTGCTCGTGGGCGTCGAGACCGGCCGCTTCCAGGCGCCGGAACGGCTGAGCCGCCTCTGTGTCGTCTTCGCCCGCTTCTACTTCGAGACGCTCGAGGAGCCCACATCAACCTCGACCTGCCCCAGGCGGTCGAGGAGACCGGCGGCGACCTCGACGAGAAGCTCGGCCGCTTCGATGAAGGCCTCTTCAACTGGTCGGCTCAGCAAGCGCGCAAGGGCGCCAGGCAGTGCGCCTTGCTCCTCCGCAGCACTGGCCCCGGAGTCCTGCCCTTGATGGCGAACAACGCAGCCTTCCTGGGACGCTTGATCCTCTCCGTCCGCGCCGACGGGCGCATCGGCGAGACCGACTACCAGGCCCCCGAGCGCATCCCCGAGATCATCGACGACCTCGTCCGGCTCTGAGCAGAGGTCACGCGCCCGGACCACCTCGCCTACTGGACGAGCACCAGGTTGCAGGCGACCTCGGCCAGCTCCTTCTTTCCGTCGCAGGTGGCGTAGCGGACGAGCTCGACGACGTGGGCGCCGACCTCGGTGTGGCTGGCGGAGAAGCCGTAGCGGGCTTCCTTCTTCCTCTTGAAGTCCACGATCGCCGCTTCCTTGCCGCTGTCGACGGCCGCCCAGTCGACGTAGGTGTCGTAGGAGTAGGTGCACCCCTTCTTCGTCTCACGACCGTCGATGCCGATGTAGTGGTAGTGGACCGTCTCGCCGGAGGCGAAGCTGCAGCCCTGGTTGGGAACACAGGGCTGGACCTCGGCCTCTGACTCCGGGAACTTGTCGGTCTTCATGGCGATGAGGTCCGAGGCGTCCGTGCAGTGCTCCCACATCAAGCCGGTCTCGTCGGTCTGCACGAACTGGTCCGTGCCGACGGGGTTGCTGTCTTCCTTCACGGCCCCGTTGTAGATGGTCATGTAGTTGTCGGTGACGCGCAGGAGGCACTTCTTGTCGTTGACCTGGGCGTAGAGCCGCCCCTGGAGCTTGTTGCCCAGGTTGTTGTTGTTGAAGACGAACTGCTCCCACTGCTCGCCGCCCTTGTACTTGGCGATGACCTCTCCGGCTTCCTTGATGCCGGCGGCGATCTCCTCGTCGTTGGCGAGGCCCTGGGCGATCTTCGCCAGCGCCTCCGGGGTGCAGGCGGCCGGATCGCCTTCCTTCTCTGCGACCGTCAGGGCCTGGCACCAGTCCTTGTACTTGGGAGGCTCGAAGCAGGCCCACTCACCGGCCTTCTCGAAGCAGTGGTACTCGTAGACATCCGAGTAGCTGCCGACCGTGTACTTGACCTTGAGGGTCCCGCCCTCCTCGTAGAACTTCATGCGCGTCTGGCGATCCGGAGACCGGACGCCGGAGCCGTCAGCCGCCAGCTTGTTGTAGAGCCAGGTCGTGCCCGCCAGGGTCTCGTTCGTGAGCGCGCAGCCCTCTTCGGTGGGCTGGTTCAGGTTGAGCCTGTTTGAGCGCTCTTCGCAGGCCGTCAGGGCAGTTAGGAACAGGAGCATCAGCGGGTCCTTGCAAGGCGGGAGGTGGCGGAGGGTATCACGGGGTTATCGGGCAGCTCGGACTGCCGCCAAGTGGAGGAATGATGCGCGCAGATGGACGCTCGGCCGGAGAGCTGAGGCCCTTGTCTTTCGAGCCGAACGTGGCTCTTCACGCAGCCGGTAGCTGCATCGTCCGACTGGGCAACACCCACGTCTGGTGCACCGCCTCGGTGGACGAGTTCCTCCCGAGGTGGCGCCGCGACAGCGGTCTCGGCTGGGTCACCGCCGAGTACCGCATGCTGCCCGCCGCCACGGACACACGGTCCCGCCGCGAGGGAGACCGCATCAAGGGGCGAACGGCGGAGATCCAGCGTCTCATCGGCCGGTCGCTGCGAGCCGCCGTGGACTTCCGGATCCTGGGCGAGCACGTCATCACCATCGACTGCGACGTCCTGCAGGCCGACGGTGGGACGCGCACGGCCGCCGTGACCGGAGGCTACGTGGCGATGGCCCTGGCCTGCCGACAGCTGCGGAACAAAGGTCGGCTCGTACGCTCCCCGCTGATCCACGAGGTCGCCGCCGTGAGCGTCGGCATCTGCGACGGCGTGGCCCTCTGCGATCTGCCCTATGTCGAGGACAGCACCGCCGAGGTGGACATGAACGTGGTGATGACCGGCGAAGGGCAGCTCATCGAGGTCCAGGGCACGGCCGAGGGGACCCCCTACACGCGCCAGCAGCTGAGCACCATGCTCGACCTCGCGGAGGACGGCATCCGGCAAATGGTGCTGGCCCAGCGTGCGGTGCTCGGGTGAAGGTCGTCCTCGCCTCCAACAACGCGCACAAGCTGGAGGAGATCGGGCGAATCCTGACCGGACGCGGTCTCGAGTTGGTTCCGCTGTCGGCCTTCCCCGCGATCCCGGACCCTCCAGAGGACCAGGAGACCTTCGAGGGAAACGCCCTGCAGAAGGCGCGCTTCGTCTTCGAGCGCAGCGGCCTGCCGGCGCTCGCGGACGACTCCGGGCTGGCCGTGGACGCGCTCGACGGCGGTCCGGGCGTGCACAGCAAGCGCTTCACCGCAGAGGCCATCGCCCCGACCAACAACGCGAAGCTGCTGCGGGTCCTCGACGGCGTAGAGGTGCGGACGGCTCGCTTCGTGTGCGCGCTGGCCCTGGTGACCTCATCCGGCGAGGACACGGTGCGCGGAACGGTCGAGGGCTGCATCGGCCACGCTCCCCGCGGCGACAAGGGCTTCGGCTATGACCCGTTGTTCCTGCCCAACGCGACCCCGGGCCGGACCATGGCCGAGCTCGCCAACGCCGAAAAGGACGCCATCTCCCACAGAGGCGATGCGCTCTCCAGGCTCCCCCCGCTCCTGGACCGCCTCCTCCAGTAGGGGTCTCAGGGCGTGGACTCAGCCGGCTCGAAGCTCTGCACGTAGGCCACGACCTGCGTGATCTGCTCCTCCGAGAGCACGCCGCCCCAGGCGATCATCAGGGGTGAGACGCCCACGCTGGCGCCGCCTTCTGTGACCACCTTCTTCAAGTGAGCCTCGTCACGGCCCTCCCAGAACGAGGCCTCTGTGAAGTTCGCAGGCTTGGGATCCAGTGCCGCGCCGGCAGGGCCTCCGCCGTCACCTTCCGGGCCGTGGCAGGTGACGCAGAACTGGGTGTAGACCGCCTTCCCGGGGAGGTCTTCGGCCAGCGCCGTGCTCAGCAAGGCGAAGAGGAACAAGGGGGCCTCCTAGAGGAAGAAGTGAGCGAACAGGACGACCTCGTCCATGTCCTGGTTGGCGGCGGACAGCAGCGTGCGCGAGTCCTTCGCGGCCTCTTCGGCGCCCGGCACGAAGGTGTGGCGGTAGAGCACGCGGATCTCGGAGAAGCCGCTCGGGAAGAGCTCGAAGCCAGCTCCAGCCCGGTGCATGAGGTTGGGCGTCAGCGTGATCTCCGGGTCCCAGGCCTCGTAGAAGAGCTGGAGGTCGAGGCCCTGACGCGGCGCGAAGTCGAGCTCCGTGTAGGTCACGTACGAGGTCGTCAGGGTCTCCGCGGCGTTGTCCGATGTCCGCCGGTAGTCGGCCTCGGCGAGCACGGTGAACTTGCCGGCTGACAGCATCAGGTAGGGACCAGCTCGAAGATCGAGGGTGCGACGGTCGAACTCCTGGTAGTTCTCCGTCTCCACCGCGCCCCCCGGCTCGTACCAGCCGCTGGCGCCGAAGGTGAGCATCGCCGGGCCCGGAGACAGGTTCACGTCCGCCCGGCCAGTGACGGCGGGCTTCCAGTCGGGGTTGAGTCCGCCGGTGAGTGCTGTGCCGTTGATGACCGAGAGGTATGCGTTGAGCTTGCCCGGCGTGATCCTCACCTCGACCCCGGCCTCGCGCAGGTTCGGCTCGATGCCCAGACCCTCCTCTCGGATGTAGGTGCGGTGGTTCGGCAGCTTCAGCCCGTATGCATGTACGAACTGGCCGACCTTGACGTAGCCACCGCTGTCGCCGAGCTGCTTGAGCGCGAAGGCCTCCAGGCTTCCGGAGCCCACGCCGTAGTCGACATAGAGCGAGAACGACTTCGTGACGCCGAGGGTGAGGTAGACGTCGTCCTGCATGAGGAAGGCCGAGCGCAAGCTCGGGAGCTGGAAGCTCGTCGCCTCGTCCCCGCTCTCGTCGATGATCTCCCGTGGGAAGGTCGCGATGACCGCACCTCGCACGTCGGTGCCGATGGCCAGGCTGCTGTCTCCGGCGATCCACTCGGTCTGGAGGTTCGAGGTCTTCTCGGCGTCGCCCGGATCCCAGGGGAGCTGGAACTTCGCGAAGACCTGCTTGCCGTAGGTGTTCCGCTGCCCTCCGCCGGTCGGGTTGACGTGACAGAGGCTGCAGTTGGTTCCCTGGCGCGCCGCGAAGCGCGGGATGGCCCAGGCCTCGGCCTCCAGGACCGGTCCCTGGCTCTCGAGCCGGAAGCGTCAGAGCTGGTCGAAGAACTGCTCCGGATCGCAGGTCACGTCTGTCGCCACGATGGCCGGAGAGCAGGCGACGATCAACAGCAGCACGGCCTCCAGGTAACCCGAGCCGTCCGGTGGCATCCTTCGCCGCGGAGGCCACATGTTGCTGTTGTTGCTCGCCTGCGTCGATGCTCCCGACGACCTCGTGCAGGACGAGAGCCTGCACCCATGCGCCGTCGACGCCGGTGACCAGGAGCTCCGGCTCTATGACAACGACGGAGCCCTGGTCGTCGCCTGGGACAGCGACGAGATCTGGTCCCTCGCCGTCACCAGCCCCGACGCGAAGATCGGCAGCTACGGTCGCCTCGAGTCGGGCCGGGTGTCCTGGAGCATCGCCGGCGAGGACTTCAGCGAGCTGTTGGTCTCTCCGGTCTTCTTCGGCTCGCTTCCAGCCGAGGCAGAGGACTACACTGCCTACATGGGCGGAGTGAGCGATGACCTCGACACCGAGCGCTGCTACGAGGTCCAGACCAGCGACCTCCACCACGCCGCCTTCGGGCGACGCCAGTTCCGCCTCTCCGAGCTCCCACACTGGATGAACTGAGCTGGGAGCTGCGCATCGAGGTCGGCGCGACCCACCTCGACCTGGACATCTACGAGCGCCGCGTCGAGATCCTCGCCCGGGGGCCGGGTGAGCTGACGGACGAGATCGGCCAGCTCCTACGCTTCCGGAGGCCGCTGGTCGGCGAGGTGGACCCGAAGGCTCTGCGAGCACTGCTGATGGGGGCGGAGGCCGGGGCCCTGCTCGCCCGTGTCCAGGACGGCACGGGCGTCGACATGTTGTGGAGCGGGGACCGCCTGGGCACGTGGACCGAGGACGCCTTCGAGGCTGCCTGCCTGCTGCACGAGGCCGTCGACGGGATGACAGAATAGGGTCGTGCTATTCCTGCTGGCCTGCTCGCGACCGGTCGACACCGGGGAGCCCGAGAACACCGAGATCATCGCTGCGGTGGAGCTCGTCGAGGAGGGCGTCACCACTTGCGCGGCGCCGGGGGATCGAGAGACCGAGGGCATCCTCTGGAGTCCGGACATGAGCGGTGCCTGGGAGGGCGAGCTCCCAGAGGGCTACGAGCAGACCACCCGCACCTCGCCGGGCATGGCGGTGGCCGACATCGACGGCGACGGCGGGTGGGAGCTCATCTTCTCGAACAAGACCCCCTCCTTCATCTTCACCTTTGACGAGCTCGGCGACCCGGTGGACGTGACGGATGTCCTCGGTCTGCCGCGAGAGGACTCGGGGGCCTGGGGAGCCTCGACCGTGGACCTCGACGATGACGGCGACGTCGATGTCTACATGCAGTGCCGAGGGCAGCCGGACCGCCTCTATGTGAACGAGGACGGCGCGCTCGTCGAGAGCGCCGACGAGGTCTTCGACGAGGTCCTCGACTGGGGAGCCAGCGGCTCGGCGTGGGGAGACATGGACGGTGACGGTGACCTCGATCTCTTCATCGGCACGACCGATGGCCCTGGCGGCCAGTCCTACGCGATCCCGATGGAGGGCCCACCGAACTTCATCTACGAGAACCGTGGCGACGAGGGCCTCGTCCTGCGTCCCGACCTGCTGCCCCACCAGGCCACCTACTCCTACAGCTTCGGCGCCGCCTGGATCGACCTGGATCTCGACGGGGACATGGACCTCTACCAGATCAACGACCACGGCGACGCGGCCTACGGAAACCGGGTCCTGATGAACCGCAGCGAGGAGGGCAGCCTCGACTTCGATGACATCGGCGAGTCCGGGCCCTGGTTCCGCGCCTCTGCGATGGGGCTGGGGATCGGCGACCTCAACGGTGACGACGTCCCGGACCTCTTCATGTCGGACTGGGGCCGCATGGTCCTGCTGGAGAGCGCCGGCGAGGGTCTCTGGATCGACACGACCGCCGCCCGGGGCTTCGTCGTCGACCCTGCCGACGGGCGCGAGGTGGCCTGGGGAGCTGACCTCGCCGACCTCGACAACGACGGCGACCTCGACGCGTTGTCGAGCTTCGGCGTCTCCTACGATGCGGAGAGCCGTGGCCGCGAGCAGCTCGAGAACCAACCCGACGCGCTCTGGCTCCAGGACGATGACGGGAGCTTCGTCGAGGTCGCCGACTCGTGGGACTTCACCGACCGCTCGGATGGGCGTGCGCTCGCGGTGGTCGATCTCGATGACAACGGCTGGTTGGACATCGTCAAGCGCCGCCTGGAGCTCCCGCCGCTGTTGCAGTACCAGCGCTGCGGCGAGGCCCACTGGCTGAAGATCCGCCTGGCCCAGGAGGCCCCGAACGTCAACGCCATCGGCGCCAGGGTGCGCATCGAAGCCGGCGGCAATGAGCAGTGGCGCTCGCTTCACGCCGGCGGAACGAGCCTGGGCTATGGCGCTCCGCCAGAGCTCCACTTCGGCCTCGGCGATGCCACGACGGTCGACCTCGTCGAGGTCCACTGGCCGGACGGTGCGATCTCGCGGGTCGAGGACGTGACCGCGGATCAGCGGGTCTGGCTCGCTCGGGAAGGAGCCCGGAGCGTGGCGGGCATGCCGGACTGACTCCTCAGAACTGGAAGTTCTGAGTCCCACCTGTCGATCGAGTGTACATGCGGATCGACAAAGGGCTGTACACGGTCATAGTGGCCTAAAGAGGCCTGGAGAGGCCCGTACCGTGTACAACTTCCTGCGGCTCAGCGGCTCCGCTTGAAGTTCCAGAGTCGGGGTGCTTCACTCTGGGTCCCAGGAGAGCCTTCATGACCCAACGCAGCGTTCTGAATTGGATGGCACTCGGCCTGTTGGGCCTTGTCGGTTGCCAGCAGGCCCCAGCCTACGCAGAACCCACCGGTGCTGCCTCAGGGGCACAACGAAGGGTGCTGCACCCTGTGCTACCAACCCAGCTGCCTCTCTCTCACCCCGACCGGACCCACCCTTGAACGACACTGACGACGTCGACATCCGCCCAGAACCTGCAGGTCAACGCGATACCAAGAAGAAAGAGGAACACCCCGAACGCACGTCGCACCGGACGCGGGGAGGTTTCGAGTAGCCACGTCTGCAGTCGCCAGCTCAGGCGGCCGAAGAAGCCCTGGTAGTGGGCCGCCAGGCCAGAATGGTCACCATGGCTGCTTCTTGCCATCCAATCCGGATCGATCACATAAAGGACACCGATTGCGGCCAGCGCAGTCGTGAGACCGCCGAAGAAGATCTCGAGGTCTCCATGGAAGATAGCGAGCCCCACGGTCCCAAGTGGAACGAGGACAAACAGCCCAAACAACACACCGCCTGCGATCCGGGAGCCCCTCGGGCTGAGGGCCTGGAGGCGGTTCAAAGGGTGCTCGAACGCTTGATCCTCAGGGTGATCGGGGTCTTGCATCCAACGAGTCAAGCACTTTCGACCCATGCGGTCAAAGCGACAGCACCTCGAAGGGGAAGACAGTCGGCGAATGCAGCAGCCTCTTCAGGTGGTCCACGCTCCTTGCCCGCAGTGCAACGGGCCCGCGGTCTTCCGCTGGGTCGGCGGTCGCTGGCTGGGGGCGTGCTGCGCTCCTGGAGCGTGCTGGTGGTCCCGTGCTCTACCCGTGCTGCAGGGGCTCGATGTCGATGAGTGACCGCTACTGAGTTGGGGCACCCGGGCATCATGCCGGTGCCCTTACTTTTCACGTCGCTGGTCTTCCCCTACGCTCTGGGTCCCAGGAAAGCCCTCTTCCTGGGCTTCCGTGGAGACTCGCCATGAGGATGCGCTGCTTGTTTGTTTTCCTGGTCGCGACCGGCTGCAAGGACACGGCTTCGGATGACACCGGGGGCCCGGTCGACGACGACGGCGACGGGTTCACGGTCGAGGACGGTGACTGTGACGACGCCGACGCGTCCATCCACCCAGGAGCCGAAGACACCTGGTACGACGGAGTGGACACCAACTGCGACGAAGCCAGTGACTACGACGCCGACGGCGATGGCCACGACAGCGACGACTACGACGGCGACGACTGTGACGACGCGGACGCCACCATCTCCCCCAGTGCAGATGAGATCTGGGACGACGGCATCGACCAGGACTGCGACGGTTTGGCGGATGTCGAAGGCTCTTCCTGCTCAGCCGACTTCACGGTCACCTTTCCCGATGGCAGCACGACCACGCTCGATGGCTGCGCCGACTGGGACTTCGACGCCTCCTTCGAGTACGACCCGGACGACCCACCCGAGGTCATCGACTTCACCTTCACGCTGGGAGCCACAACCGAGGCCGACTTCGACTGTCGGGTGGAGCTGGTCCAGCAGGGCGTGTGCGGCGAGGGCTACTACGACCAGCGAGACGCCACCACGTCCACCACGCTGGTGCTGCTGGACTGCTCGGGTGTGGCGGACGAATACGAGGGCACCTTCTCGGCGAGCGAGGGCTACCTGCGAATCGACACGCTCGATGCGGGGTCGGACGCGGGGAGCTTCGCGGGTGAACCCCTGGCGACCACACTCGAAGCCCACCTGCACGTCTGGACCGCCGGTGGAATCGACCTCGAAGGGGACCTGGCGCTCACGCTGAAGCAGGTGGCCAGCGACGGGGAGGAGCAGCCCGAGTGCGCGGTGACCGATGGGGATGAGGATGGCGACGGACACGTCGCTGAGACGTACTTCGATGGGGATGACTGTGACGATGAAGATGTGACGGTCCATCCCGGAGCTGTCGACGAGGCCGCGTCGGACGAGTGCATGCTGGACGGAGATTCGGACGGCTATGGCGATGCCGATCCGCCGGATGGCTTCGATGCCGGTACCGACTGCGACGATGACGATGCAACCACCTTTCCCGGTGCGGCGGAATCCGAAGATGCATCGGCGTGCATGACGGACGCAGACGCAGACGGCTACGGAGACAACGACCCGGCCGATGGAGTCGACGCAGGTACCGATTGCGACGACGATGAGGTGACGGTCTATCCAGGAGCCGTCGACGAGGCCGCGTCGGACGAGTGCATGCTGGACGGAGATTCGGACGGCTATGGCGATGCCGACCCGCCGGATGGCTTCGATGCCGGTACGGACTGCGACGATGACGCCGACCGGGCCTACCCCTACGACTCCAACGGGGATGGGGTGGAGGACGCCTGTGGTTGGCGAGTGGACGCGGGCGGCCGGCACACCTGCGCTCTGGACTCCGCGGGCTCCATCGTGTGCTGGGGGTGGGACAACCACGACCAGGTCTCCGATACGCCGACGGGCAGCGGCTACACCGCAGTGAGCGGGGGCGGCTACCACACCTGTGCCATTGACTCCACGGGCTCCATCGCGTGCTGGGGGTACGACGACGACGGCCAGGTCTCCGACGCGCCAACCGGCAGCGGCTACACCGCGGTGAGCGCGGGGTCTGGCTCCAGTGATCCAGCAGGGGGAGGGTATGGCGTGGGTCGCCACACCTGCGCTCTGGACTCCGCGGGCTCTATCGCGTGCTGGGGGTACGACGACGAAGGCCAAGTCTCCGACGCGCCGACAGGCACCGGCTACACCGCTGTGAGTGCGGGCTATTACCACACCTGTGCCTTGGACTCCGGGGGCGCCATCGAGTGCTGGGGGCACGACTACCACGACCAGGTCTCCGATACGCCGACGGGCAGCGGCTACACCGCAGTGAGCGCGGGCGACCGGCACACCTGCGCTCTGGACTCCGCGGGCTCCATCGAGTGCTGGGGGCAGGACTGGGTATGGCAGATCTCCGACGCGCCGACGGGCAGCGGCTACACCGCAGTGAGCGCGGGCAACCGGCACACCTGCGCTCTGGACTCCGCGGGCTCCATCGAGTGCTGGGGGTGGGACGACGGCGGCCAGGTCTCCGACGCGCCAACCGGCAGCGGCTACACCGCCGTGAGCGCGGGCGGCGAACACACCTGTGCCATTGGCTCCTCGGGCGGCATCAAGTGCTGGGGGAGCGACTCCAAAGGCCAGTGCTCTGACATCCCTTAGAGGGCACAGCCTCTTGCTCAGCGGCTCCACTTGAAGTTCCAGAGTCGGGGTGCTTCACTCTGGGTCCGCAGGAGAGCCTTCATGACCCAAAGCAGCGTTCTGAGCTGGATGACAGTCGGCCTGGTGGGCCTTGTCGGGTGCCAGCAGGCACACGCCCAGTCCGACTCGGAGGAGTGCAAGGGCATTGTCGACCCCACGGAGCGACTCGCGTGCTACGACCGACTCGCCTCAGGGGGCATCGAGTTCTGTGGGCACAGGCTCGACAATCATCCGTGACCGAGGCCCTCGCTCTCTTGGGTCCCACCCAGGGCAGCGTCATCCAGGGGCCTTGGAAGGGGCAAGCACGTCAGGTCGCAGGGAAGTCAGCAGGCGAAGGGGGCGCGGGCCCCTTTCAGTGCGCCACCGTGTACAACCGCCGTGTACAACCTGCCGAAGATGCCGCTGGAATGGGGCTCGATGTCAGAACTGGAAGTAGAAAAACGGCGCAGCAAGGCCCGCGAAGAGGCTGAGGATCCCCACCGCGCAGACCCCGACAGCTGCCAGGCCCCAGGGTGGCATCTCGCCGAAGGCCTCGCGGAGCCTGTCCTTGAGGCCGATGGGGGACAGGTGCAGGGCTGCTGCTGCTGCCAGGGCGAGCAGTCCAGGGACCGCGAGCAGGGAGCCGTCGAACCAGCGGGGATGGAACAGCGCGACGAAGGCGTGGCCGGCCTCCCGGAAGGAGTTGACGTGGAGGAAGATCAGGCCGATGCAGAGGGCGTTGAAGGTCACGAAGACCTCGATCCAGCGGCCCCACCAGCTCTTCGCGGGCTTGGGCGCCCACTTCCGCCAGGCGACCAGCAAGAAGCCGTTCCAGAGGCCCCAGACGGCGAAGGTCCAGCCGGCGCCGTGCCAGAGGCCCCCGAGGAAGAAAGTGAAGACCGTCGCGAACATGGTCCGCGCCACCCCGTGCTTGGAGCCCCCGAGGGGGAAGTACAGGTAATCCCTCAGGAAGAACGACAGCGTGATGTGCCAGCGCCGCCAGTGCTCCATCGGGGTCCTGGAGATGAAGGGGCGCCTGAAGTTCTCTGGCAGCGAGAACCCGAACAACAGTGCGGCTCCGATGGCGACGTCGCTGTAGCCGCTGAAGTCGCAGTAGACCTGGAAGTTCGCGGCCCAGACCGCCAGCAGGGTGTCCAGGGTTCCGAAGGCCGCTGGCTCGTCGAAGTAGGGCCGCACGATGTGGCGGGCCATGGTGTCAGCCAGGATCATCTTCTTGGCGAGGCCGGCGAGGATGAAGAAGATGCCCTCGCCGAAGGCCCTGTCGTCCAGCCTGGGTCGCGAGGCGAGCTGGGGCAGGAACTCCCGGGCGCGGACGATGGGGCCAGCTACCAGCTGTGGGAAGAAGAAGACGAAGACAGCGAAGGACAGGGGGTTCTTCGTCGGCTGGATCTTCCTCCTGTAGATGTCGACGGTGTAGGACAGCGACTGGAAGGTGTAGAAGCTGATGCCCACCGGCAGCACGGTGCCGATCCGCCCCAGCCTGGTGTCTACGCCACCCGCCGAGAGCGCCATCTCCGTCGAAGCGAGCAGGAAGTCGCCGTACTTGAAGACGCCGAGCAGGCCGAGGTCGAGGGAGACCGTGAGCGCCAGGAGCTTCTTGCGGGTGCTCTCCTTGTCGCTGTTGCCGATGAGCCAGCCGAAGACGAAGGAGTTCAGCGTCGAGATCGCGATGAGGAAGAGGTACCAGGGCTGCCAGCTCGCGTAGAACAGCGCGCTGACGAACAAGAGCCAGATCCACAGCGGCCACTTCCACCGCTCGATGGCGGCGTAGACCGCGTAGACGACGACCAGGAAGACGCCGAACTCGAAGGTGTTGAACAGCACTAGTGGCTGGCACCCTCCAGGATCGGGGCCACCTGTTCACAGAGCTCGGCGGAGAAGATGGCGGAGCCGCTCGCGTCGAGGTGATCGGGATCGAGCCAGTGCTCCTTGTCGCTCCTCCAAGTCGAGAGGTTGCCGTCCCAGACCTCGACCCCCGCGCCCTCCATCTCCAGGACGGCCTGGACGTGGGCCGAGTAGACGTCTCCGGGGATGACGCGGAAGAACTGCGGGTGGAGCGGCATGTTGACGAAGAGCACGGCGACGCCGTTGTCATCCGCCCACTGGAGCGTCTCCAGCATGCGCCGATGGTTGAGCCCCTCGCCGGTCTCCCAGTCACCGAAGCGCCCGGCGGTGGCCAGGCCCTGGCGCTCGGTGGACCACTTTGCCCAGCGGTACGAGGAGAGCTTCGAGAAGGCCTCGTTCTGGTCCGGGCAGGTGGGGTCACCGAAGCAGAACTGACCTCCGCGGTGGTGGGTCATCATCCAGCGCAGGCGCTGCTCTTCGTCGAAGCGACCGCTGAGCAAGAGCGCCAGGGTCTCGGGCCCGCGTGCGACGGGCTCCAGCGCGCCGATCACCGTGCGGACGTTGCGGGCCTCTGCGAGCATCTCCGGCACGTCCGCGACCCGACCTTCGAGGGCGAAGATCCGGAAGTTCTTGTGGTTGTTGTCGTTGAGCGCCTCTGCTGTGACCCCGATGACGAGCAGCTTCGGGACCCGGTCCGAGACGAGCACGTCCCTGGCCAGGTGCTCCCAGGTGAGCCCGGTCGAGTAGACCCGCGAGAGGTTCACAGAGCGCGTCTGGCGCCCGAGGGTGTCGCTGAGGCAGGCGTCGAGCGCGGTCGGGCTGACCCCGAAGCTGCCACGGCTGCTCCCGAAGACCACGACGTCCAGTGGTCCCTCGACGCCGTGCTGGAAGCTGAAGATGTCGCTCGGCCAGACGATGTTCTGCACGTAGCGCAGGCCCGCTGCTTCGGTCGCTGCCGAGGTCCCCACGAGCATCACGAGGAACCAGATTAGCGAGGCGACGCCTCTCCACACCGAGGGGCTCACTTGTGCTTGCCCCCTGGCTTCACGCTCTTCCTGCCGACGCGACGCTGGAGCTTCTTCCGGGTCTCCCTCGCGACGCCCCTGGAGAGTGGGTCCTCGCCACGCTTCGCGGCCTCTGCCATCTCTCGCCAGATCTGCTTCTGGAGGTCGCGGTTGGCGTCCTGCTTCTCTCCGACCGCCTGCCCGTTGAGGCCACCTGGGAAGTTCGGCTCTGGCGCCGCGGGGGTTCCGCTGCCGAGGGCCATCGCCTGGTCCACGTCCACGCGCTCTCCGTGCTGGACTGGGACCAACAAGGCCCCCGCCGCCAGCGAGCCGAAGAGGACCACGACCGCAAGGACACCGATGCCACGGCCCAGCTGACGGGGGCTCACGGGAGCCCCTCGGGGAAGGCGCGGCCGGCTGCGACATGGAGCGCCCGGTAGCGCTCGAAGAGCTCGACGACCGCGGGGTCCTCCAGGCTCGCGGTCTCGGAGGCTGCGGTGATCTGCTCCGGGGTGGGGAGCCCCTCCACGTCGCCGAGCTCGGAGCTCAGGAAGTGGAAGATCTCCCACAAGGCCGCTTCGCCGGCTGGCGCGGTGTTCCGGGTGGGCCCCCAGCCTCCGCCGAGGCCCTTCTTCGGGCCCCTTCCGTCGAAGGTCAGCGGGTCGAGCTCGTACAGATCGACGGGGGGCTCCACCGCCGGCCAGTGACTTCCGCTCGAACATGCCAACGACAAGAGGAAGATCACGGCGTCCAATAACCCCGCTGCCCGAGGAGCTCGCGGCGCTCCTCGCTGACCTCGCCGGAGGCCCTCGGATCCAGCTTCTCGCGCCAGCTGATGAGCTCGTCGCGGAGGCTCAGGTCGCCTTCCCAGGCAGGTCCGTGGGGATCAGAGGCCTTCATGATCGGGACCAGGAAGGGGTTGTGGGGGGATAGGCCGGAGAACGACAGCCGCGCTGCGCCGCGGGTCGCGAGGAGCTCGCGGAAGGCGGACTCGGAGAAGACCGTGCGCTCCTTGGGCGGCGCCAGCAGATCACTGCCCGACAGCCCCGCCGGCGGCGCAAGACCAGTCGCCGCGAACAGCGTCGGGGCGATGTCGACGAGGGAGACCGTCTCGCTGACGCGGCCGGTTCGGCCACCGGGGACGCTGATGAGTAGCGGCACCCGCACGACGTCCTCGCAGAGGGGGGGGCGGTGGTTGAAGAGGCCGTGCTCCCCAAGGTCCTCGCCGTGGTCGCCGAGCACGACGATGATGGTGTCGTCGAGCTTTCCCCGGCTCTCGAGGCCGGCCATCAGCTCTCCGAACCAGGCGTCGCCGTACTGCACGGCCGAGTCGTAGACACCGGCGACGGCGGCGGCGGCTGTGGGACCGAAGGGCACCCCGCCTTCCCGCTCTCTGGCGCGCGCGGCTGCATCCCATGCGCGCAGGTGGTCCTTGGCGAAGAGGTCACCAAAGCGCTTGTCCGGGAAGTACTGACCCTCGACCACCCGCGCCGTGCCGGAGTGCCTGCGGGCGACCTCGCCGGCGACGCCCTCTGGGAGGTCGCTGTGCGGCTTGAGGTAGCGATGGTGGGCGTCGTAGCCATGGACTACCAGGAAGAAGTCGCCGTCGACGTCATCCAGCCAGGCCAGCGCCGGGGGGACGGTGTGGAAGAAGCTGCCCCAGTCGCGCACGGACTCGTAGGTCCCGAAGCCGTCCTGGAGGCCGAAGACCGGGTCGAGGTGGCCGCCGGCCACGAAAGCCCCGGTCTCGTAGCCGTAGAGCCCGAAGACCTCGGCCAGGGTCTTCTCCTCGGGGGGGAGCGTGAAGCTGTAGTCGACCGCCCCGATCTCCGAGACGTAGCGCCCGGTGAACAGCGCCGCGTGCGAGAAGAGGGTCTCGTTGCTCGGTGCGACCGCGTTGTCGAAGACCAGCGCCGAGCGGGCGAAGGCGTCGAGGTTGGGGGTCAGGCTGTCGACGTTGCCGTAGGCGCCGAGTCGATCACGCCGCAGGGTGTCGAAGCTCACCACCAGCACGCTCGGGTGCCCAGGCTCTTGCGACTGCGCGGCGCAGCCCAGCGTCAACGAGAACATCAGCACGGTGCTAGGGTAGCGGCAGTGCTCTTCTCTCTGCTCATCGCTTGCACCGACGAGGCCCCCAGACAGGTCCTGCTGCCACCCGTAGCGGCCATCTGGGCGGCGGAGCATCGCCACTTCGACAGAGACGGCGACGGCGTCCTGGGCCCGCGGGAGTTCACCCAAGGAGTCCGAAAGCACACCTCCGGGCTGTCCTTCGCTGCGGGGGACCTCGATCTCGACGGAAGGCTCAGCCTCTCCGAGTTCCGGACGCTGATGGAGACCCGCGAGCCCCGAGTCCTGGTCGACAAGCGCCTCGATCCGGGGGACCCGAAGCGGCGCCAGACGGAGCAGTTCCAGTTCGTGCCGCGCGAGGGACGGATCCCCGGAGACGAGGGGCCGGTCGCCACGGAGCGGAAGGGCTTGCCCAACCTCCTGCTCATCTCCATGGACTCGGTGCGGGCGGACCGGACCTCGCCCTACGGCTTTGTGAAGGACACGACCCCCTGGCTCGCTCGCCTGGCCGAGCACGGCGTGGTCTTCGAGACGGTCGGCTCGACCGGAAACGAGTCCGCGTACTCCCACGCCGCGATGCTGACCGGGCGCTACCCGAGCGAGATCGCCAGCCCCGACTACCTCACCTACCAGATCCCCGAGGAGGCGACGCTGGTGGGGGAGATCCTCCAGCTCTACGGCTACGAGACCGCAGCCTTCCTGGCGGGCGGCCACATCCGCGGCGAGTTCGGTTTCGACCAGGGGTGGCAGACCTTCAGCCACGAGTTGGGCTTCGCGAGCTTCTGGCACACCACGCCAAAGGCGCTCGAGTGGCTCGACGAGCGCGAGCGGGGCGCGCCCTGGATGCTCATGGTCCACGGCTACGACGCCCACCGCAGCTACATCCTGCCCGACCCCTACTACCACCGCTTCACAGCCGGCGGTGGAAGCCCGCTGGCCGAGCACATCGTCCGACGCGGCTACCGCGCCGAGCGCATCTACGGCGACACCTTCTACGAGGACTTCGAGCTCGAGAGCCTCCAGCACCCCAGCGGGATGTTCATCCTCACGCCCGGGTCCTACGCCCGCCTGGTAGACGAGGCTGGCGCGCGGGCTGACGGCCAGACGCTCACAGCCGCCGACATCGAGCACCTCCGCGGCCACTACCACGCGATGTTGCGCTACCTCGACCTGCAGCTGGCCCTCTTCCTCAGCGCCGCAGAGGCCAGCGGCCACTTGGACAACACGCTCATCGTGCTGACCTCTGACCACGGCGAGGACATGCTCGATCACGGCTGGATGAACCACCGGACGGGGCTGACCGAGAGCTGCACGCGGGTGCCGCTCGTGGTGCTCGGCCCCGGGGTCGCCGAGGGCGCACGCTCGGAGGAGCTGGTGAGCCTGCTGGACCTCGTCCCCACGCTGTTGGAGGCAGGCGGCGCGGTGCCCCCCGCGGAGCTTCGAGGTCGCTCGATCTGGCCCGCGCTGCGCGGGGAGGACATGCCCGATCAGCCGATCTTCTACGAAGGGGTGAACGACCAGGTCGCGGTGCGGACCGCCACCCACAAGCTGGTCTACTCAGGCCTCCCGCTGTCGGATCCTGGCCACCTCGCTGGTCTGCAGAGCGACGGCCCCGAGCACTTCGCGCTCTACGACCTGCGCAGTGATCCCGGCGAGACCGCAGCGGTAGACGACCCCGCGGTCTTCGACGCTCTCCGCATGGAGCTCATCGTCTGGAGGGTGGGGCTCGCGACGGCGACGCACGGAATGGACCCCGCCAGCCTGGATCCCGCCATCAGGAGGGAGATGCAGGACAAGGGCTACTGGGAGTTCGGCGAGGACTGAGTCTTCGAAGGCTTGAAGGCGCTGTAGACGACCCAGCGCCACTGGTCTCGAATTCGTCCAGAGGGCGTGATCTCGAAGGGATGGGCCCTCCGCACTTCGGCCGGCGCTTCGTGGTAGAGGCGACGGATCTCGTGACGCTGCAGCGACGGCGTCTCGTGGGTCTCGATCCAGGTGTCGATGTCCTCCCACACGGTGAGCTCGCTGGTCTCGATGTCTACGAAGCCGGCGTCCTCGAGCAGGCGAACGAGGTCTTCTGCCAGGAAGTTGTTGAAGAACAGGGGCTGCTTCTTCTTCACGATGCGGAAGAACCAGGGCGCGTCGACCGGGCCGTATGGCACCAGCTGGCCAAAGATGAACTGGCCACCGGGCCGCAGGACGCGGAAGACCTGGGCGACCGGACGCTCCGGGCGCGGGAGGAGGTGGAGGACCTCGCGGTTGCAGACGAGGTCGAAGCTGTCGTCCGGGAAGGGCATCTCGTAGACGTCGCCCTTCGTGACGTGGTCGAGCCGGGTCTCGGCGAGCGCGATCATCTCGGGCGTGAGGTCCAGGCCCTCGATGTGACCCACCTGTTCGCGGAAGCTGGCGCCGACGACCCCTGAGCCGCAGCAGATGTCGAGCACGCGGGCGTCCTCTGGCATCTTGCACATCGCGGCGTGGGCGGACAGCAGGTTCTCGTCTGTGAGCCACACGCAGCTGTCGTGCCAGTTCTTCGAGCGAATGCCGAACTGCTTCCGGTAGATCTCCTTGGAGAGCTTGGTGTCCACGGCCTGGTAGCGGGCGCGTTCGCTGGCCCTTCGCGCGGCGGCCCGAGCCCTGGAGGCCTCCAGCGCCTTGCCGACGATGGCGGCGGCTACGTCCGGGTGGGCCTCCATCCAGGCGTCGAGCTCCTTCTCGACCACCCTCTGTACCGCCGCGTGGGCGCCCCCGGATGACAGCATCGTCTTGGTCTGCCCCTCGAACTGGGGCTCGGGGAGCGTCACCACCAGGACCGCGACCATGCCCTCGCGGATGTCGTGTCCGGCGATCTCCTCGTCGAGGTCGTCGCTGAGCAGACCCACCTTGCGCACGTAGCGGTCCACCGACCTCGTCAGCGCCGCCCGGAGCCCGGTGACGTGGGTCCCGCCGTGGCGTGTGTGGATGGTGTTGACGTAGCTGCGGAGTTCCTCGTGGTAGGTGCGCGTCCACATCAGCGCGACCTCGACCTCGACCTCGTCCCGAGCACCGGAGAGCCGAATCGGTTCCCGGTGCAGGGCGCGAGGGCCGGCGATGCGCTGGACGAAGCCGGCGACACCGCCCTCCTCCTCGTAGACCTGCTCCGTGCCATCCGGCAGGCTCAGCTCCAGGCGCAGGCCGGGGAGCAGGAAGGACCACTCTTCGAGGCGCCGGGCGATGGCGGCGAGGTCGACCGCGCCCTCCTCGAAGATCTGGGGGTCGGGGCGCCAGCGGACCACCGTCCCGTGGTGCTCGGTCGCGCCAAGGTCCTCGCAAGGAGAAGGGAGGCCACGCTGGTAGCGCTGCCGCACGTGCCGGCCCCGGTGGACCTCGACCTCCAGGACCTCTGAGAGGGCGTTCACGCAGGAGATTCCGACACCGTGGAGGCCGCCGCTGACCGTGTAGCCGCCAGCCTTGTCGAACTTCCCGCCCGAGTGCAGGGTCGTGAGGACGAGCTCGATCGACTCCAGCGGGATGCCGCGGCCATCGTCGATGACCGTGGTGGTCCCGTCGTGGTCCACCTCGACCCGGATGCGGGTGCAGAATCCGGCGAGGGCCTCGTCGATGCTGTTCTGGACGACCTCGAGCAGCAGGTGGAGCGCTCCGTCGGGCCCGGTGGAGCCGATGTACATGGCCGGGCGGTGGCGGACCGCCTCGAGTCCCCCGAGGACACGAATGGAGGTGGCGTCGTACCTCAATCCCTCAACTCCTTCGCGACAGCCTCGCAGCGGTCCGCGTGGGCTGCCTTGGCGACTGCGACCGACTCGAACCACGAGGCGATGTCGGGGAAGCCCTCCGCGTGGGCGGTGCGGGCGGCGTCCAGCAGGTCCTCTGTGGCCTCGACCCGGGCGGCGTCGCGCAGGGCGGCGAGGTTGTCGGCGGTCCCTCGCAGGACCCGGCCGGTCACAGGGTGGCCGGTCTTCTTCAGGAAGTCGAGGTGGCCCTCGGCGAAGAGCTCGGTGCCCTCCGAGAGCTCGTGCAGCGTGCCCGCGATCTCGTGGAAGCCCTCGATCTCGGCGATGCGAGCGAAGTAGGCATAGAGCACCGCCGCGCGCGCGTCGTTCGAGAAGAAGCGCCCCAGGCACTCGTGGGTGCGAGTTCCTCTGAGATCCGGGAGGCGACCCTTGGCGGCCTCCCGCGTGCGGTCGTCCATCGTGGTTCTACTTCGCTGCTGTCGTCAGCTGCTTGGCGCCGCAGTCCATGAGGGCGGAGCCGATCGCGGCCTGCTCGGGGGTCCCGCAGTTCTCGAGCGTGAAGCGCTCCGAGCCCGGCGCGAGGTAGGGGGCGCCGGAGGAGAACTCGGCCCGCCAGCCCTCGCCGGCATAGTCGACGGAGTTCTGCAGACCATCATCCGGGTTCCCGGCGTGGTACTCGAAGTGCTCTGGCCAGTGCTCGAAGTCCATCACCGGACCGGGGCAGTAGGCGTCGTAGACCCGCTTGTAGGCGCGACGGCTCACCTCCTCGGGGAGGCCGTTGTAGTTGAGGAACTCGTCCTCGAGCAGCGCCTGCTCGATGCTGAGCCAGTTGAGATGGTCCACCTCGGACTTGATGATCCCGTCGCGGAGGCCGTTGTTGTAGATCGACGTCCCAGGCATCGCCGAGAGGTACTTCACGCGGGTGATGTGGTTGTTCTCCTCGGCCCAGGTGGCGACGTGGTCGAGGCTCTCCTCCGTCTCCCCCGGCAGGCCGACGATGATCAGCGCGCCGTAGCGCAGATCCGCCTCGTAGGTCTTCCTCAAGGAGCGGACGGTGATGTTCTCGCTGTTGCCCTTCCGGGCCTCCTTGAGGATGTTCTGGCCCAGGGACTCGACGCCGTAGAGCACGATGTCGCAGCCCGACTTCTTCATCGCGGTGAGGCGCTCTGTGTCGACGTCTGAGCAGCGGGTCAGGCAGGTCCAGCGCAGGTCGTGGTCCTGGATGACCTCGCAGATCTCGACGGTCTGGCGCTTCTGGCTCGTGAAGGTCAGGTCGACGAAGAAGACGAACTCCGTGCCGTACTGCTCCTTCATCCAGCGCAGGTCGCGGTCGAGCTTCTCTGGAGACTTCGCCCGGACCTGCGGTGTCGTCCGGTAGCAGAAGCTGCAGTCCATCCTGCAGCCGCGGGAGTAGCTAGCGATGACCTGTGGCTGCAGCCCGCGGGGGTCGTTGGCTTGCGGCCAGAGATCCAGGCGCATCCGGGGAAGGCTGTCGAGGTCCATCATCTGGCCACGCGGGACCGTGCGCAGCATCTGGCCCTCGGGCCCGCGGAAGGCGATGCCGCGGATCGACGCGAGCTCCCGCGACCAGGCGCCGCGGCGGAAGCTGTCCATGACCTCGAGGATCGTGAGCTCGCCCTCGGACAGCACGGCCACGTCGACACCGCACCGGGCGAAGAAGGTCTCCGGAACGCTGGTGACCAGCGATCCGCCGAGCACGACCGGGACCTTCGGCAGCTCCGTCTTGCAGAGGTCCACGAAGGCGCAGACCCAGGGGAAGTTGTCCTCGAAGGTCGCCACACCGACCACGTCGACGCGTTCTCGCTTCAGCGCCTCCCAGGCCTCCCTCATCGGATCGACGGCGTAGCGGACGTCGATGATGCGGACCGGGTAGCCGGCGTTGTGGAGGACGGTGGAGATGTAGGCGATGCCCTCGTACGGAGAGGTCAGGAAGAACTCCCACCCCCGAGGCATCGAGAAGGGCGATGGTCCGACGACGAGGGCGATGGCGGGCTTGCCCGTGTCCGTAGAGATGGGGCTCTCGTCCTGGTCGCGCATCATGCGCATGAGGTGGGCGTCGACCGAGGACACGGCGTCCGTGTACAGCTCCGGGGCCAGGGATGGCTTTCGCGCCACGCGCACCTCCGCAGGCAGGTGGGAGCCCACATCCTAACGCGTCGAGGTCGTGGGACGGCGTCAACAGGCTCTCGGAGACGTTAGGCGCCGTCCCTGGAGGATCCCCATGAAGTCCGATGGTGCCGATGTCCGCGCCCACTTCACTGCCCGCGCTGCGCACTACGACCGGAGCTCGAACTGGTGCACCGACGACACCCTCGCCGAGGCTACCTGGCGGTATGCGGCGGCGAAGGCGGACCATCGAGTCCTCGATGTCGCCTGCGGGACCGGCCTGGTGTCGCGAGTGTTCAAGGGACGAGTGAGCGAGATCGTCGGCGTGGACATCACGCCGGCCATGTACGAGCAGGCGGAACCTCACCTCGATCGCTTCGTCGAAGGCGCTGGCGAGGACCTCCCCTTCGCCGCTGACAGCTTCGATCGCGTCGTCTGCCGGCAGGGCACGCAGTTCATGGACGACGCCGCGGCGGTGAGAGAGATGGCCCGCGTGGTGAAGCCAGGCGGTCGTGTCGTGGTCATCAACCTCTGCGCCTACGGCGAGCGGGACCGTGACGAGTACTTCGAGGTCCTGCGGTTGCGGAACCCAGCGCGGCGGAACTTCTACATGCGCGAGGATCTCGTCCACCTCTTCGAGGATGCCGGACTGTCGGTGGATGTCCACGACTTCGTCATCGAAGAGGACGTCGACGCCTGGGCGGACAACAAGGCCATCGGAGCAGACCGCCGCGACGGCATCCGCGAGATCTACCGGAACGCCTCGCCGGCCTTCGCCGCGCACCATGCCGTCGAGTTCGACGGCGGGCGGATTCTGGACAGAATGTTGTTTGGAATCGCCGTGGGCGACAAGTAGCGGCTAACCTTCATCCGCGTCCCGGAGGCTCTCTTGATCGCGCTCTTCCTCGCCTGCCAGACCCCCACGACACAGCCAGAGGTCGAGATCGCGCCCGTCGAGCCAGCGGCCAAGGGCACGACGATGCTCGCCATCAACTTCCCGGTGCAGGAGCAGCGCCTCGTCGAGCTCGACGCGGAGGGCGAGGTCGTCTGGCAGTTCGTGGTCGGCGACGAGCTGACCTTCAATGGCGACGGGGAGTTGCCGGGGCTGTTGTCCTCGATGGAGGTCCTGCCGTCCGGCAACGTGCTCTTCACGGTGTTCCTGGTCGGCGTCTTCGAGATCGATCGTGAGGGCGAGATCGTCTGGGAGCACCGGGATCCGGGCGCCAGCCACGACGTGGACCGACTGGCCAATGGCAACACGCTCTACGCGCGCACCTGGGCAGAAAAAGGCGAGCCCCAGGTCGTCGAGATCGACCCGGAGGGCGAGGTCGTCTGGAGCTGGGACGGCCTCTCGGCATACGGCGACCACATGGTCTTTGGTGACGTCACCGACGAGGCGGGCGGCTGGATGCACGTCAACGACGTCGCCCGCGCCGAGGACGGGACGACCATGGTCGTCATCCGCAACTTCAACAAGATCGTCCACCTCGACGACGCCGGCGCCGTGGTCGATGTCTTCACCTTCCGCAGCCAGGCCGGCGTCTTCGACATCAGCACGCGCGGCCCTGTCGACGGCGAGCGCCCGCACGGCGTCGAGTGGCTCGGTGCCCATCACTTCGTCGCCGCGACGAGGCGCCCGCATCGCATCGTCGAGGTCAATGGTCGTGACATCGTCTGGAGCTACACGGACGCGCGCCTGGCCGGCATCCGCGACGTCGACCGCCTGCCCGACGGCAACACGCTGCTGGTGGCGGCCGAAGAGGTCGTCGAGCTCGACGACAGCGGCGCGGTGGTGTGGGAGTGGACCCTCCTGACGGAGGGGTTGCCAGAGGACATCAACCCGATCCCGGCGATCAGCCGCATCGCAGCTGACGGCACGGTGCTGGACAGGGACTAGTTCCCGCAATCCGAGGTCCCGAACCTCGTCCACCGTCTCGTTGCGGGAACTACGGCACGCGAAGCGGGCCGCCGGGGGGGCGCCGACGGCGCGGGGGGCGGGGCCCCCCAGAGGAGGAAACGAGTGCCCCCAGCGCCGCGAAGCGGCGGGCGCCCAGCGCCATCGGGAGTCGCGTTGCGACTTCCGATCGGGGGTACTAGACAGCCCGGGGCACCGTTGTTTCCCGTGGGGGCCCCGCCGCGCCTAGCCGAGGACGTAGGCCAGGCGCACGCGACCGGTGTAGATGTGGCCGGCTCCCAGGGCGCGCTTCTCTGCGTCGAAGCTGGGCAGCGCTGCGTGGAACTCGCCAGCCAGCTGGATCCTCTCCCTCAGGGTCGCCTGGGCTCCGAGGCTGGTGGTCATGCCCACGTAGGGGGCGGTGTTGTTCGCCAGGTAGGCGTCGTCAGCGACGACGAAGAAGGTCGAGACGTCCTGGACACCGACCGAGAGGTAGGGCTCCACGCGGCCGAGGTCGTAGCCGACCATGCCGTCGAGCCCGAGGCTCGCCGCGCTGTAGAAGTCCTCGTAGACAGGATCCTCGGGATCGAAGGGGGCGGCGATCTCGCCGACGGTCTTTTGCAGCGTGTGGTGGTAGCGCAGCCCCACCGACAGCCCGCTGTCCATGGGGATCCCAACGCCAATCTCGCCGGAGAGGATCACGTTTCGCGTGCCCGCCACCGGCAGAGGGGGCACGTAGCCGAGGGTGCCGTAGACAACGGCCGGACCGAGCTCGGGCATGGCGAAGCTCAGTCGGAAGCGCGGAGCTGCGGGGGTCTTGTTCGGGTCTTCCGTCTTCTCGCCGTCCAGGACGAGTCGACGCGAGCAGGACAGCGGCGGAATGCCGAGGACCTCGACACCGATGGCGCTGGTTCCGGGCTCGTGTGGAACCGGGGCGTGGACGGCAGAGAAGCTGGTGGCCAGCGCCGGGTAGTTCTGGAGGAAGTTCTGCTGCCCGGTCTCCTCGAGCGCGGGCTGCTCGATGAGCTCGCCGGAGTCGTCGAGGCAGGCGGGATCAACAGAAGCAAGGGCCTGAGAGGCCATGAGCAGGAGCATCAGTCGCAGTCCTCCGATGCAGCACCGGCGGTGATCCAGTCGTGCACGGTCTGGATCTCCTCGTCGGCGAGCTTGTCGTAGCCAGGGGCGGGCATGACATCGCCCTCGTCGTCTCCCAGGGTGTGGCTGAGTTTGCGGTACATCAGCGAGGCCTCCGGATAGCCGGGGACGACGAGGATGGCGCCCACCACGACCTGGGATGGGGCTTGGTACAGCGCGGTGTAGGGGTCTGTCTCGAGATCGATGTAGCTGTAGTCGGGGCCGGCGAACGAGTCGTGGCAGTCCGTGCAGCTCCCCGAGCCCCCGATGATGTCGGCGACCGCACACCAGCTCCCGGGGACATCGGTGTCGGTGTCCGCGTCGGTGTCGGCGTCGGTGTCCGCGTCGGTGTCCGCGTCGGTGTCCGCGTCGCCCTCTGAGCAGTCGCCGCTGGCGCCCTCGTCGATCCACCGTCCGACGAGGTCGATCTTGGCCTGGGGCAGCTGGCTTGGCGGGGGCATGCTTCCGCCGTCTTCCTGAGTGCCGCTCAACTTCGCCCAGAGCAGCGAGTCCTCCTTGTTGCCCGGAGTGACGAGGACCACGCCATAGACCCCGGTCACGTCGACGGTGGCCCCGTGGGGGTCGGTCTCCAGGTCGAGACCGGACTGCGCGGTCGCGGCGTCGTGGCAGGAGCTGAGACAGCTCTCGGTGAAGATCTGTTCCACACCGCAGAACCCCTCCTCGACCGGGTCACCACCGGTGTCGGGCAAGGGGCCGAAGAAGGTGTCGTCGCAGGCGGTGAGCACGATAAGCCCCCCCGCGACCAGGAGCCTCGGGCGCATGGGAATCTCCATCTGAGCGGGACTCTAGCACGCAAGCCAGCAGGTCGGACGCGGGCTACCTTGGGGAGCATGTTCCTGCTCATCGCCTGTGCCCAGCCTCAGCCGAACGACTCCGACTCCGGGCCTGAGACGCCTGTGCGCTCGGCCAGCGCGAGCATCTCGGTGAGCTCGGGCGACTCCAAGACCGTGACGGACCCGGACGGGGCGGAGGGCCCGGGCAACGTGACGGACGCGGGCCACATCGAGCAGGCCATCTACGACATCCGGGAGTCGTTGCTCGGCGACCACATCGAGGTGACGCTCGAGGGCACCTCAGCCGGCGTGGGCCCGGGCGACACCTGCCGGGACTTCGACAACCAGGTCGACAGCGTGGGCGGCTGCGACTGGTTCTCCCTCGGCTCGGGCGAGCTGACGAGCTCTGGCGGAGACACGCTCTACACTTCCGGACAGTGGACCGAGGCCGGCGGCACCTTGGAGGTGACCGGGCTGCGCACCGACGACTCCGGCACCTACATCAGCTTCGAGTTCGAGATGGCGCTCGTCACGGCCAACGCCGAGGCCACCGTGACCGGCGAGGTCGTCGACGCCTGGATCACGCCCTGAGCTGCTGTCTCAACTCTTGACGAGGACCAGCAGGCCCTCGATCTGGCGGGCCTCTGCGCCGTCCTCGACGCCCACCGCGTCATGCCCGAAGCGGGTGAGGCGCCGCAGGAGGGTCTTCCGGACGAGCGCCTCGTCCTCCACGAGGAGGATCCGCCCCCGCGCCCTTCGAGTCTCCTGGTCAGAGTCTGCGGGCCGCGGCGTCCCTCCGTCGGGCTCGGGCTTCTTTTCCGCCAGGAGCATCGCCACATGGTCGCACTTGGAAGCCGATCGAGCGAGCCCAATCCGACCTCTACGTGCCGATGTCGCCCATCGCGATTAGTTCGCCCTCATCGGGGAGTAGCTCAGTCTGGTAGAGCGGGAGCTTTGGGAGCTTCAGGCCGCAGGTTCGAATCCTGTTTCCCCGACTTGATCCCGCAGCAACAGCTGCGGGATTTCATCGCGCCCGCTGGGCGTGATGAATCGGGGAGACTGGATTCGAATAGAGGGAGGCGGCGGCGCAGCAGCCGCGAGACGTCCTGGAAGGACGGCGCAGCCGACCGAACGGCCCGCAGGGAGGCGTCCCGGACGGACGACGACAGGAGGGCGAATCCTGTTTCCCCGACTTGATCCCGCAGCAACAGCTGCGGGATTTCATCGCGCCCGCTGGGCGTGATGAATCGGGGAGACTGGATTCGAATAGAGGGAGGCATCGGCCTGCGACTCGGAGCTGCTGCGAGAGCTCCAGGCGGACCGCGAGGAGCTCGCCCTCGCCTTCATGGACGCCCGCGTCCTGATGGAGGCGGCTGTGGTGGAGGAGTCAGGCGGCAAGGGAGCGGGACCAGATCGCTTCTCCGAGGCCCACGAGCGCCTCTGCGCGGGGCTGGCGGCGGCGGGCCAGGCTGGCGACGAGGGGCTCTGTCCCTAGAGGACCAGCCTCTCCACCCGCTCCAACAGGCCCGCCAGGTGGCGAGTGAAGCGCACCGCCGCGGCGCCGTCGATGACCCGGTGGTCGTAGGACAGTGACAGCGGCAGCATCGTCCGCGGCTGGAAGGCCTGGCCGTCCCAGACCGGCTTCACCGCGGCCCGCGAGACCCCTAGGATGGCCACCTCAGGGGCGTTGATCACAGGCGAGAAGCCCGTGCCCCCGATGGAGCCGAGGCTGGAGATCGTGAAGGTGCCGCCCCGGAGGTCCTCTGGAGCCAGGCCGCCCGCGCGCGCCTTGGCGCCGAGCTCGCCCAGCTCGAGGGCGATGTCCCGGAGTGACTTCTGGTCCACGTCGCGGATGACGGGCACGACGAGCCCGTCGGGGGTGTCCACCGCGAAGCCGATGTGGAAGTACTTCTTGAGCACGACGCGGTCGTCGAAGGTGAGGAAGGCGTTGAAGCGAGGGAACTCCTTCAGCGTCCGCGCCACGGCCCGGATCAGGAAGGACAGCGGCGTGAGCTTCGCCCCGTGGGCCTGCGCGTCGGTCTTCAGGGCCCTGCGCACCGTCTCCAGATCGGTGATGTCTACCTCGTCGTGCTGGGTGACGTGCGGGATGTTCACCCATGCCGCGTGCAGCCGCTGGCCGGCGATCCTCTGGATCCGGGACAGGGGCTCCACCTCGATGGGGCCGAAGCGAGAGAAGTCCACCGCGGGCAGCTGCGGCAGGGCCCCTCCGGTCCCACCACCCCTCATGACCGACTTGACGTGGGCCGCTACGTCCGCTCGCGTGATCCGGCCACGCACGCCGCCTCCCCGGACCTCTCCGAGATCGACGCCGAGCTGTCGGGCGAAGAGCCGCACCGAGGGGGCTGCAGGCGCTCGTTGGTGCCGGGCTGCAGGGCTTGGGTCAGCAGGTGGAGCCTCGGGAATCGGCTCGGTGACCTCGGAGGAAGCCAGCTCCGGCGGGGGCGCATCGACCACAGGCACAGCGAGCTCCAAGAGCGCCACGAGGTCTCCCTTCGAGACACGGTCGCCGACGCTCACCTCCAGCGCGCGGACGACCCCGGGGAAGGGACTCGGGACCTCCAGCGCCGCCTTGTCGGCCTCCACCGTGATCAGTCCCTGCTCCGCGGTGACCGCATCGCCTTCTCGGACGAGGACCTCGATGACCTCGACGTCAGCGAGGTCGCCGAGGTCGGGGAGGTGGATCTCCGTGGGCTGGCTCATCGTCTCCTCAGAGGGTGGAGGGATCCGCCCGGTCCGGGTCGCATCCGGACCTCGCGATGGCGTCACGGACGACGCTCGCGTCGAGCCGGCCCTCGGCTTCGAGAGCAGAGAGCGCCGCGACGACGAAGGCATCGCGCCCGACCTCGAAGAAGCTGCGGAGCTTCTCTCGAGCATCGCTCCGTCCGTAGCCGTCGGTCCCCAGAACGGTGTAGCGGCCGGGAACCCAGGGTCGGATCTGCTCGGCGAAGGCGGCGACGTAGTCGGTGGCGGCCACGAAGGGACCCTCGATGCCCTCGAAGCAGGCGGTGATCCACGGCACCTTGGGGTCTTCTCCGGGGTGGAGCCGGTTCCAGCGATCACAGCTCCGTCCCTCTCGCGCGAGCAGGGTGAAGCTGGGGGCGCTCCACACATCCGCCGCCACGCCGTAGCTCTGGAGCATCTCCGCGGCAGCGATGGCCTCGCGCAGGATCGCGCCGGAGCCGAGGAGCTGCACCCGCGGTCCCGACACGCCAGCGCTCTTCTCGAGCGCGTACAGCCCCCGGAGGATGCCCTCCTCCGCGCCCTCGGGGAGCGCCGGGTGGGCGTAGTTCTCGTTCATGCAGGTGACGTAGTAGTAGACGTCCTGCCGATCGACGTACATCCGCCGGAGCCCGTCGTGGATGATCACGGCCAGCTCGTAGGCGAAGGTCGGATCATAGGGACGGCAGCTGGGATGCGCGGCCGCCAGCACGTGGCTCTGCCCGTCTCCGTGCTGGAGACCCTCTCCGTTGAGCGTCGTCCGGCCGCTGGTGCACCCGATCAAGAAACCGCGCGCGCGAATGTCACCTGCCGCCCAGCAGAGGTCGCCGACACGCTGGAAGCCGAACATCGAGTAGAAGGCGTAGAAGGGGATCATCGCCAGGCCGGAGCTGGCGTAGCTCGTGCCCGCAGCGATCCACGAGCACATCGCGCCGGCTTCGTTGATGCCCTCTTCCAGGATCTGGCCGTCGGTCGCCTCCCGGTAGAAGGCGAGCTGGTCGCGGTCCTGGGGCTCGTAGTTCTGCCCGCAGCTGGAGTAGATGCCGAGCTGCCGGAACATCCCCTCCATGCCGAAGGTACGGGCCTCGTCCGGGATGATGGGGACGATCCGCTCTCCGATGTTCCGGTCACGGGCGAGCACTCGGAGGAGGCGGACGAAAGCCATCGTCGTCGAGAACTCGCGCTCGCCCGAGTCCTCCAACAGGGCAGCGAAAGCCTCCAGCGGGGGGACCTCGAGCGGCGGCGCGGTGTCGAGGCGCTGTGGAAGGTAGCCACCAAGGGCCTCGCGGCGCTCTCGGAGGTAGAGCATCTCCGGCGAGTCCGCTGGTGGCTCGTACAGCGGCACCTGGCTGATGTCCTCGTCCGGGATCGGGATGTTGTAGCGGCTGCGGAAGGCCTTCAGCCCGTCCTCGTCCAGCTTCTTCATCTGGTGCGCGCCCATCACGCCCTGGCTGGAAGCACCCAGGCCGTAGCCCTTGATGGTCTTGGCGAGGATGACGGTCGGCCGGCCCACCGAGCGAGTCACCGCCCGGTGGTAGGCGGCGTAGACCTTGCGGTGGTCGTGGCCTCCGCGGTTGAGGCGCCAGACCTCCTCGTCGCTCATGTTGGCGACGAGCTCCATGAGCTCCGGGTGCCTGCCGAAGAAGTGCTCGCGCACGAAGGCGCCGTCGTTGGCCTTGTAGGCCTGGTACTCGCCGTCGACACACTCGTTCATCAGCCGGACGAGCAAGCCCTCCCGGTCCCGAGCCAACAGCGGATCCCAGCGCGAGCCCCAGACGACCTTGATCACATTCCAGCCGTTGCCACGGAAGTCGGCCTCGAGCTCCTGGATGATCTTGCCCGTGCCTCGAACAGGCCCGTCGAGCCGCTGCAGGTTGCAGTTGATCACGAAGACGAGGTTGTCGAGGCCCTCTCGAGCGGCCAGCGAGATCGCCGCCATCGACTCCGGCTCGTCCATCTCGCCGTCCCCGAGGAAGGCCCACACCTTGCGGTCGGTGGGCTCGGCGAGGCCGCGGTTCTCGAGGTAACGAAGGAAGCGCGCGAGGTAGATCGCCATCAACGGGCCCAGGCCCATCGAGACAGTAGGGAACTGCCAGTACTCCGGCATCAGCCAGGGATGCGGGTAGGAGGAGAGCCCCTCCAGGTCCACCTCCTCCCTGAAGGCGAGCAGCTGCTTTCGGGTGAGGCGGCCCTCCAGGAAGGAGCGAGCGTAGATCCCGGGGGACGAATGGCCCTGGATGAAGACGAGGTCCCCAGGGTGCGCCTCCGAGGGCGCGCGCCAGAAGTGGTTGAAGCCGACCTCGTAGAGCACGGCGGCGGACTGGTAGGTGGCGATGTGTCCGCCGAGGTGGGTGCCCTTGGCGTTGGCGTGGACCACCATCGCCATGGCGTTCCACCTGATGTAGGCCTCGATCCGCTTCTCCAGCGAGCGATCCCCCGGGTAGCGCGGCTCCCGGCCGGGGAGGATCGTGTTCACGTAGGCCGTGGTCGCGCGGTACGGAAGGTGCGCTCCACGGCGTCGAGCGCGGTCGATCAGCTGGTCGAGCAGGTAGTGGGCGCGCGCTGGTCCGTGGAGCTCGATCACCGCCTCCAGCGAGTCGAGCCAGTCTCGGGTCTCCTCCGGATCGATGTCAGCGCGGTCGTTCACGTCTTCGCAGTGGGTGTCATCGGACAGTCCACGTGGTCCCCGCGCTCAGCAGGTCCTGGAGCGACCCCTCCCGCCCACGCGCCGTGCCCGCCACCAGCTCGTCATAGGTGTCGAGGCGCTCTCTGAAGAACACCCCCATCGGGACCGGGAAGCCCTCCGCCGGGTCCATGCGTGACAGGGCCTGGGCCAGGGCCAGGCTGCCCTCGTCGTGGACCAGGCAGCGATCGGGCTCCGACTCGAGCTCGATGACCTCCAGGTCGAGGCCCTTGGCGGCGAGCCCCCAGCGCTTGCCCCAGGCCAGGGGCTCCCCGTGCTTCAGGTAGAGCACCCGTTGGTCTCGATGGCCGCGGGCGACAGTGCCGTCGAAGGCGCCGTCGTTGAAGATGTTGCAGTTCTGGTAGACCTCGACGAAAGACGTCCCGGCGTGCTCCTTGCCCTTCAGCAGTGTCTCCCTGAGGTGGGCGGTGAAGACCGCAGCCGAGCGGGCCACGAAGGTGCATCCCGAGCCCAGCGCGAGGCTGGCCGGATTGACCGGTCGATCAAGCGATCCGTGAGGTGATGACCTGGTCCTCTTGCCCAACTCGGAGGTCGGCGAGAACTGGCCCTTGGTCAGCCCGTAGACCCGGTTGTTGAACATCACCACGTTGACGTCGGGGTTCCGGCGGAACAGGTGGATGATGTGGTTGCCACCTATGGCCAGGGCGTCCCCAGAGTCGCCGGCGAAGCGGACGACCACTTGTTCGAAGTGTCTCTCGGACCTCTGCGGTCCAGTCTTCCGGGCTCGTTCGGCCGTCATGGTCTGCGTTGATCTCCGATTGTTGACTAAATAGTATTCGATGAGCTATGAAGCATCAACCCTGACCTGCTTTGAAGGCCGAATTCGACAGCGTCGACACCGACGTCCTCGGGATCTCCAAGGACTCGCTGTTGTCACATCACAGGTTCGTCGCCAGGCACGGGCTCACTACGCCTCTGCTCAGCGACCCGGACTTCGCGGTCCACGTGGCCTATGGCACGTGGGTGGAGAAGAAGAACTTCGGCGTCACCCACTGGGGCGCCCAGCGGACCACCTTCCTGATCGACGAGGACGGGGTCATCGAGCGCGTCTGGCGCAAGGTCCGCGTGAAGGGCCACGTCGACGAGGTGCTCGAGGCCGCCCGGAGCTAGAGCTAGGGCCAGGTGCCGCCCTACCGGCTCAGCTCGGGCAGGTTCTGGAGGTAGCGGCCGACGCGCCGCTGCAGCTGCGGCTCCGCTTGGAGGAGGTCCGCGAGGGTGCACTGGGCCAGGAAGGCGTGGACCATCTGGTCCACCCCCGACCACAGGGCGCGAATGCTGCAGTCGCCGTCGTGAACGCAGCCGTCCTCCGCCGACCGCTTGCCCTCGCAGGGTGTGTTGAGGCGCTCATCCAGCGCTTCGAGCACATCGCTCAGCCTGATCTCCCCTGGCATCCCCACGAGGGTGTACCCGCCCTTCTGACCCCTGGTGCTCGAGACCAGCCCAGCCTCTCGCAAGAGCCGCATGAGCTTGCCGACGTAAGGCCGAGACAGGTTCTCCCGCTCGGCGATCGCAGCGATGGTCACGCAAGCCGATGGCTCGCACCGCGCCACCGCGAGCAGACACCGGAGGCCGTATTCGTCCTGCGCCGTGAGCCTCATGGCGACAGGATGCTGAAACACCACCGAAAGGTCAACTTTCATGCTCGGCGCTGTCCGTCGGATGACAATTTGCCCACATACGGACAACCTGGTCGGCCAAAGGACCGGCCACCCATAGGGTCGACAAACAGCCTCACGGAGAACCACCATGATCTCGTCCCCCGAACTCCCCTACTCCCTCGACGCCCTCGAGCCCCACATCTCCAAGGAGACCCTCGAGTACCACTGGGGCAGGCACCACCGCGCCTACGCCCGCAAGCTCAACGCCCAGATCGAAGGGACCGCGTTCGCAGAGCTCGACCTGGAGGACATCGTCCACCAGGCCCAGGGCGGCATGTTCAACAACGCCGCCCAGGTGTGGAACCACAGCTTCTACTGGGAGTGCATGAGCCCCAACGGCGGTGGAGCCCCGACCGGCGCGCTGGCAGAGGCCATCGACTCCGCCTTTGGCTCCTTCGAGGAGTTCAAGGCCGCCTTCACGAAGACGGCGCTGACCACCTTCGGCTCTGGCTGGGCCTGGCTCGTCCGGAACGACAGCGGCGAGCTCGCCCTCGTGAGCACCAGCAACGCCCGCACCCCCCTTTTCGACAGCGTCCCGCTCTTGACCTGCGATGTCTGGGAGCACGCCTACTACGTCGATCGTCGCAACGCGCGAGGCGCCTACGTCGAGGCCTTCTGGAACCTGGTCGACTGGGACCGCGTCGCCGCCCGCTTCGGGGCCTGAGACCACCGGGCCAGCGCTGAAGCGGGTGCAGAATGGTCAGCGTCGACAGGAGCGACGTTGCTGGAGTCCCTGCTCCTACGAGTCACCAAAGCGAGCCGCCGTCACGCCTGGCTGGTCATCATCGGCTCGGTGGTCGCCTGCCTGTCGCTGGGCGCCCTGGTGACCACGGTGCCGATCAACCTGACCCTGCTGTCGATCATCGACAAGGACGATCCGGAGGTCGCGCACTTCTTCGAGGTCTCGGACTCGCTGAGGACCCTCCACCGGATGCTGCTGTTGGTGGAGGGACCGGAACAGCAGCTGGATCCTGCTCTCGAGGAGCTCGGCCCGGCGCTGGAGGAGCTGCCCGAGGTGGCCGAGGTGCGAGCGGAGCGGCCGCTGGACTGGCTGGAGGCGCGGGCCCCCTACCTCGTCGAGCGGAGGGTCTTCGACGACTGGGTGCGCGTGGCGCTCTCGCCCGGGGACGAGCAGTCGACCGAGCGTCTGAGGGCCGGTCTGGCCAGGGTCGCCGCTGTGGGGGTTCGCCACCCGGTGGCGGTCACGATCGTGGCCCTGGGCCTAGTGGTCGCCGCGCTCGCGGGGCTGCCCCGCTTCGAGCTCGAGACCGACCTCGAGAAGGTCTTCAGCCGAGACCTGCCGGCCCTGGAGACAGGCGACAGGATCAAGGAGATCTACGGCGTGGACACCCAGCCCTGGATCGTGATCACCGACACGCTGGACGAGGCCAGGGCGGTGACAGGGGCCCTCGAGGCGACGCCGACCTTCGGGACAGCCCACAGCGCCGCGACCCTGCTGCCCGACGATCTCACAGAGCGCCAGCGCATCCTCCGCCAGAGCCTCCCTGCGATGATCCAAGCGCAGACCGGCATCACCGGGGCGCTGGTCCAGGCCGCCCTGAAGGGAGCGCCCACCCCGGCGGATCTGCTCGAGTCCTTGAAGAGATCCCTGATGACCCCGGACGGCCGCTTCATCGTGCGGGCCTACGCGGCGGACCCCTCGCTGGACGGAAGGGACGCCAGGGACCGGCGCCTCGTCGCCCAGGCCATCGCTCCGGAAGCCACCGGCATGGGGGTCGTCCTGGAGCAGACCGCAGGGGGAGACCGGCCCTGGCTGAAGTGGGTCTTCGTCGCGATCCTGGGTTTCGTCCTCGCCGTGTTGGCGCTGGACCTACGGTCTGTGCGCTGGATGATCGTGGCGGTCTCGCCAGTGGTCTTCGGGACCATCTGCTGCGTCGGTGTCTTCTGCTGGGTGGGCATCCCCTTCAACGTCGACACCGTGCTGGTCATGCCGCTGTTGATCGGCCTTGGGGTGGACGACGGCATCCACGAGGTCCACAGGATTCGGCAAATGGGGGGACCACCGGACAAAGCCGCCGTGTCCGTCGGCAGGGCGATCACGATGACCACGCTCACCACCATCGCGTCGGTGACCGCGTTCCTCTTCAGCGATCACAGGGGCCTGGAGTCCCTGGCCCTGGTGCTGATCATCGGCCTGCCGCTCTGCCTCGCCGCGACGCTCTTGCTGGTGCCCGCCCTGACCCTGCTCACGAGGCCTCCGCGATGAGGGCGGCGCTGCCAGCGCTGTGGTGCCTCCTGGCCGCCGTGCTGTTCGGCGGATCGACCCCGGCGACCAAGGCGCTGGTGGCGGAGTCCAGCCCGCTGGTGCTGGCCGGGCTCCTGTACCTGGGCGCCGCCGCGGCGGTCCTCCCCTTCTCTCTCCGAGGAGGCTCCAGCCGCTGGCGTGCCCCGCGGAACCTCGGTCGGCTCGGTGGGGCTGTGCTCTTCGGCGGCATCCTGGGCCCCGCGGCGCTGCTCTACGGCCTGTCCATGGCGCCGGCCGCCAGTGTCGCCCTCTGGCTGAACCTGGAGACCGTCGCCACGGCCGTGCTGGCCTGGGTCTTCTTCCGAGAGAACCTCGCGGCGCCCACCTGGCTGGCCAACCTCGGCGTCGTCCTCGCAGGGGCCCTGTTGATCCTCCCGGACGGGGTCACCCTCGGTCCGGCTGCCGCCCTGTTGGCCCTGGCCTGCATCTGCTGGGGCCTGGACAACAACCTCACGGCCATCATCGACGGCTTCACGCCGGAGCAGTCGACCTTCGCCAAGGGGCTGGTGGCTGGGAGCTTCAACCTCGGGCTCGCGATGCTGCTCGGCCACGATCTGCCAGGCTGGACCTCGCTGATCGCGACGCTGGCGGTGGGGGCGCTGGGCTACGGCGCCAGCATCGTGCTGTACATCCGGGGGGCCCAGCACCTCGGCGCGACGCGCTCGCAGATGCTCTTCGCCACCGCACCGGTCTTCGGTCTCGCCGGCGCCTGGCTGGTCCTCGGCGAGCCCATCGAGCTGGTCCAGATCGCCGCGGCGGCAGTGCTCGCGGTCGCCCTGGTCGTGATGCTGCGCGCTCGACACGCACACCGCCACACCCACGCCTCGACGGTGCACACCCACCTCCACAGGCACGACGACGGCCACCACGACCACGCCCACGAGGACTTCCCGGCGGAGGGCTGGCACACCCACGAGCACGAACACGGGCCCCTCGCTCACAGTCACCCCCACCAGCCGGACCTCCACCACCGCCACCATCACTGAGGGCGGTCCGCTGAGGTCGCCTCAATTGTAGCGACTGGAATCGTGTTCGGCGTCGTTCTGTTATCGATGCGAATGGTCTTCCTCCTTACGCTCGGCTGCAACAAAGATGTCCCTCTCGAGACAGGCGAGGGGCTCTTCCGCGCCGGCTGTCCCATCGCTGGAGAGGCCCACGCCCGGGTCCTGGCCGACCCGGAGGAGCGGCCCTTCGGCTCCGACGCCATCGCCAAGCCCGGCGACGTCGTGCTGCTCAACGAGGAGGCTGCCTGGGTGATCGGCGACCCCACCGCCCCGGTCACCTACATCGACTACGGCGGGAACCCGGTGGACGCGATCCGCGTGAAGGACTGCGAGCAGCTCGCCGACGAGCGCTTCGGAGAGCTCGGCTTCCTCGTCGGAGAGCTCCACCTCGACGACTGGCAGACCTCGGTCCTGCGCATGTTCGAGGGCGAGTCCATGACCATCGTCGAGGACGGGAGCGACGGGGGTGCCGCGGTCGTCGAGGTCTACGGCCGTGACGCGCGCTTCTACCTCGTCGAGCTCACCTTGCTGGAGGAGGCCTACCTCGACGGCAAGGAGCTCTGGCCCGCTGAGCCCTTCGGCCTGGAGATGACGGTCCGCTACACGCTGGAGCCCAACGACCCGGTGCTGCAGACAGAGGTCCTCTTCGAGGGCACCTCCAGCGAGACCCACGAGCTCATGGCGGCGCTCATCGAGTTCCCCACGGACCGCGGGCGGCGGGTCACCTTCGCGGACAGCGCAGCCTCCATGGCCGGCTTCACGATGGACCTTGGCGTGCCCTGGGTGGGCACCAGCGACGGGCTGTCCTCGACGGCCATCACCATCCCGGACGCCAGGCTCTCGCGGATGGGCATCTCCGGTGTCACCGTGCTCGTCGACGCCGACATGGCTCTGGAACCCTTCCCCATCGCAGAGGGTGACGTCGGTTCCATGCAGGCGCTGTTGTCGGTGGGCGCCGGCGGAACCTCTGAGGCCACCTGCGCCTTGTCCGCCCACAACCCCGAGCCGATCCCGGGCAAGCCCGTCGCCGTCGTCCGGGTCTCCGGGTCGGCACCTGGGGCCGACCTGGTCGAGGTCTGGGCACCCAACAACTCCGGCGTGCTGGACCTCCTCGACACCGTCGCCGTCACCGACGGGGGTGTCTTCGACACCTGGCTCACGGACCTCGGGGAGGGGCTGAGCCTCCGCGCCGTCGGCGAGGGGCGCAACGACGGCGCCTTCGTCGACCTCGACGGTGACGTGAGTGACCTCGAGCTGCCCGTGGAGCCTCGTGGGGACCTGGGTGTCTTCGTCGTCGACTCCGACGGCGAGCCCATCACGACGCGGGTCCAGCTCCAGGGCGAGACCTCGAGCGTCCACTACCCCCTCTCCGGCGAGCTCGTCCACGTGCCACCAGGCACCTACGACGTCTACGTCAGCAAGGGCTACGAGTGGGAGATCTGGGAGGGAGTCGTCAGCGTCCCCGGCACCCTGAGCATCAGCCTCGAACAGGTGGTGGAGCACCCCGGCTGGAGATCCACCGACAGCCACATCCACAACGAGCCCAGCGCCGACTCCAGGGTGCTCCCGGAAGACCGGGCGCGCACCGTGGCCGCCGCCGGACTCGACGGCATCGTGACCACCGACCACGAGGCGATCGTGGACCTGTCCTGGGCCGCGCTCGCGGTGGACGAGGAGCCCACCTTCCTCCTGGGCTCCGAGATCACCGCCACCTTCCCCGAGCACAGCAACGCCTGGCCCTTCCCGGTCGTCGAGGACCACCCTCGCGGCGACCCGGTGGACTGGTACGAGCTCGGCTTCCCGGGCATCTACGCCGCCACCCGTGCCCGCGGGGCAGAGGTCATCCAGATCAACCACGCCCGGGTCAACGGCGAGTGCGGCATCCTCTGCGTGCTCGACTGGGACCGCGCGAGCGAGCCCGGCATGGACGCCGCGCGCTTCCTCGTCGAGGGCGAGGTCTGGTCCTGGGACTTCGACGCCTTCGAGGTGCTCAACTCCACGCGCTGTCCCTTCCTCGACCCCGCGGATCCCCGCCACACCGGCGCCTTCACCGACTGGCTCGCCTTCCACAACCTCGGGCACCGCGTCACCGGCATGGCGGTCACGGACGCCCACGGGCTGGACATGCCCGGAGTCCCCCGGACCTACCTGGACGTGGAGACCCACGGCGACGAGGTCACCGCCACCCTCGCCGGAGCCGCCGTCATGAGCGCCGGCGCCTTCGCCGAGGTGTCGATCGGCGAGGTGGGACCTGGCGGAACCACGAGCTCGACGACCTTGGACATAGTGGTGCGAGCCCTGCCACAGATCGACGTCACAGAGGTGATGGTGCTCGCCAACTGCGAGCTCGTCGAGACGCTCTCCGCCACAGACCCCTACGAGGTCGACAAGCTCTCGACCAGGCTGGAGCTCGAGCTGGAAGAGGACAGCCACGTCGTCGTCCTCGGCTTCGGCGAGCTGCGCATGCCGACGGGACTCGGGGACGACTACGACCCGGCGACCGTGCCGCGCTTCATCTCGAACCCGATCTTCGTGGACCTCGACGGCGACGGCTGGACGCCCCCCGGTCCGCGGGACTGCTGGACGCCGCTGGCCCTGTGATCGTCGCCCGCGACGTCGAGGTCGCCTTTGGAGACCGGCGGGTGCTGCGGGGCTGCGACCTCGTCGTGCAGCCTGCAGACCGGATCGGGCTCGTTGGAGCCAACGGCTGCGGGAAGTCGACCCTGTTGCGCTGCCTGTCAGGGGACGTCCACCCGGACTCGGGCACCGTGTCGGTGAGCGGGCGGCTCTCCTCCCTGTCCCAGGAACCCCGACTCGACGGACACACCGTGGGGGACTGCGTCGCCGCCGCCGTCGCCTGGCACGCCAGGCTCCTCGACGACTACCACCGGGCGCTCTCGGAAGAGGACTTCGAGACCAGCAGCGCCCTCCAGGATCGACTGGACCACGTCGGCTGGGAGGCCGGCCATCGAGTCGACGCGATGCTGGACCGGCTGGGGGCCCCTCCGACCGAGGCGGTCATCGCCCAGCTCTCCGGGGGGGAGCGCCGGAGGGTGGCGCTGGCGCTGGCGCTGCTCGGTCAGCCTGCCGTGCTGCTGCTGGACGAGCCCACCAACCACCTCGACGTGGGAGCCGTGGAGTGGCTCCAGAGCTGGCTCTCGGGCTTCCGGGGGGCGCTCGTGCTGGTCACCCACGACCGCTACCTGCTGGAGGCTGTCGTCGACCGGATCGTCGAGGTCGAGAGGGGCAGGATCGTCAGCTACGAGGGCAGCTACACGGACTACCTCCTGGCTCGGGCGGAGCGCCAGGCCCAACAGGAGCAGGCCCAGAACCGGCGGCTGAGGCTGATCGCGCGGGAAGCGGCCTGGGCAGCGCGCTCACCGGCTGCTCGCAGCACGAAGCAGAAGGCTCGCCTGGAGCGCCTGGATGCCTTGCAGAGCCAGGAGCAGGTCGAGTTCGACCGCGGCTTCGACCTGGATCTGTCGACCGGACAGCGCCGCAGCGGCGTGGTGCTGGAGGTCATCGGGGTCCACAAGGCCTACGGGGGCCGGGAGCTCCTCTGTGGCCTGGACCTCTCGCTGTCACCTGGCGAGCGCATCGGCGTGCTCGGCGCCAACGGCTCGGGAAAGTCCACGCTGCTGCAGATCCTGACTGGCACCCTCGGCCCCGACGCCGGCGAGGTCGTGCGTGCCTCGAGGGTGGACGTGGCGCTGCTGGATCAGCACCGGACCGGGCTCGAGGCTCCAGACGGCTCGGACTGGACCGTCTTCGAGGCCGCCGGGGGTGGCGCCTCTGTGGTGACCCTGGCCGCGAAGCAAGGCGCCAGCTGGCAGCGCTCGGGTGGACGCGGCGCCCGGACCGTGGGCGTAGCGAACTTCCTGGAGCGCTTCCTCTTCCCACGCGAGGCCCTCGAGATGCCCGTCAGCAGGCTCTCCGGCGGCGAGCGAGCCCGCCTGTTGCTGGCGAAGCTGTTGTTGCGCGGCGCTGGAGTCCTGCTCCTCGACGAGCCGACCAACGACCTCGACCTGCTCACCCTGAGGGTGCTCGAGGAGGCGCTGTTGTCCTTCGACGGTGCGGTGGTGGTCGTGACACACGACCGAGCCTTCCTCGACCGCGTGTGCACCGGGCTGTTGCACTTCGGACCCGCTGGGCCGACCCGCTACGCCTCGCGATCGCAGATCCCTCGCCTCGCCCCGGCGCCACAGGACGAGGAGAAACCTCGCCAGCCGGAGAGGCCCAAGACGAAGAAGCGCTCATGGAGACAGCGGCAGGAGTTCGAGGCCCTGCCCGGCCGCATCGAGCAGGCCGAGGCCGAGCACGCTGAGCTGGCCAAGGTCCTCGCGGCCCCGGAGACCTACACCAGGCCGCCGGTCGAGGTCGCGGCGCTGACCACGAAGCTCGCGGAGCTGGAGGTGGCGATCGAGGCCCTGTACGAGCGCTGGGGTGAGCTCGAGGACCAGTGAGCATGGTGCTCGATGGCCAGCGGGACGTGCAGTCTTGGCGACCCTGACGCGCAGCCTCCACCAAATGGCACACAAGCGTGCTGGGACCCGAGCTCAGTCCTCGTCCCCGTCGTCCTCGTCGTCGTCCTCGTCGTTCTTCGCGCTCTCCTTCGACGATCCGGCCCTTTGGTGTGACCTCCGCCTCCCAGCGCTCACCCTCGGCGGTCTTCACCTCGACGTCGTAGACCCTCCCTCCCGCTCGGCCTCGAGGAAGGTGCAGCCGGGCCACTTGTCCTCGACGGCTTTCTTCACGGCGTCGGGGAGCTCGGAGATCGGGACGGGGACCTCGTCTTCGGCAAGCGCGAGGGTCAAGAGGAGGGGGAACATGAGCCCAGCCTACCGTGCCGTTGGATTCCGACTGCTCATGTGTCCACGAAAACGGGTCAGCTTCAACTCCAAGGATATCGCTTTGCGATCGCCCATCTGAACATAGTCGCCGCCATGCGAGGCTACCTGCGATGCGGCGCACAGCGCCTCCGCCCCGTTTCCGCTACTCGTAGAAAGCGTCACTCCTACCACCCTGCTACCCCTTGGTTTGCACCTTCATGACACGCCGATCGCGGGGCGGCCGTCGTGGACGAGCTGACCTACGCCGGATTCCTCGACGAGTAGGGACGGCGGCGCTCCTGGGTGGAGCTGCCAGTGAACCAGCACCGTCCCTCGGAGCAGCGCCACTCGTGGCGGCTGTGCGGCCTGATCGACTGATCGACCGATTGACTCAGCGCGGCACGGAGGTAGCACGTGCTACCGCGGGCTCGACGCTCCGGACCCCACGGGCCGAGGTCGAGAGTCCCGCGCGGGGTGCTAGGCTGCGCGCCATGGAGGACCGACACCGTTGAGCCGCAGCGACGTCCTGCGGGTGGCTGGCCTCCTGCTGCTGGCCGTCTTGATGATGTCCTCCTACGAGATCGCCCGGCCGGCGGCGGAGTCGCTGTTCGTCGGGGTCCACGGGGTAGAGGACATCCCGAAGGCCTGGCTGGCGGTGGCGCTCGGCGTGACCCTGACTGTGATGGTCTACAACCGCCTGGTTCGCTGGCTCAGGCTCGACCGGGTCTACGGCGGGGCCGCCCTGGTGAGCGTGGCGCTGTTGGCAGCGATCCAGGGGGTCCGAGCCCTCGAGTTGCCAGGCTACGCCTACCTCTTCTACGTCTGGAAGGACGTCTACATCGTCGTGCTCGTCGAGGCCTTCTGGAGCATCTCGAACCAGCTCTTCGACCTGCGCTCCGCGCGCAAGCTCTATGGCCTCTTCTGCGCAGCGGGCTCCATCGGAGCGATCCTCGGCGCCAGGCTGCTCCGCTGGGGCACGGGCCTGTGGGGCACAGAGGACGCCATCTGGATGGTCGCGCCGCTGTTGATCGCGACATCCCTGGTCGCCTTCGCCCTGGGAGCAGTGACGACGATTCCATCGCCGAAACAGAAGGAGCAGGTCGACTTCGGCGTCGGCCTGTCCCTGCTGAGAGCCAGTCGCTACCTGGTGCTGCTGCTCCTGCTCGTGCTCGTCGGCCAGGTCCTGATGAACCTCCTGGACTTCCAGTTCCAGGACATCACGGCGACGGCCTACCCCGACACCGACGAGCGCACCGCGGCGGTCTCGAAGGTCTACGAGGCCATCAGCTACGGCGCCCTGGCGCTCCAGGTGACGACCGCCCTGGTCATCCGGCTGGTGGGCGTCCGCGGCGTGCTCGTGGGTGTGCCAGCGCTCTTCGGCGCCGCCTCGCTGGCCCTGTTGTTCAGCCCGGCGTTCCTGGTCGCGGCCTCGGCGAAGGTGACCTCGAAGGTGCTGGACTACTCGGTCTTCCGAGCGGCGAAGGAGATGCTGTACCTGCCTCTCACATACACGGAGAAGACCCAGGGCAAGGCGCTCATCGACATCCTCACCTACCGCCTGGCGAAGGGGGGAGCGGCCCTGTTGATCCAGGCGCTTCTGGCCCTTGGTCTGGCCGCGATCGTCGCCCCGATGAGTGTCTTGTTCGCCGTCTGCTGGGGGGTCATCGCGCTGTTGTTGGTCCGACGCTACCGGCTCTTGACCAGCGAGAAGAACTCCGGCTGAGCGACCCTTGCCCAGTCCTCTGTGGAGATGAGCAGGGAGTCGGTCGAGGTCCCAGCGGTGAAGGCCACGACGTCCACATCGAGCAGGCCGGTGTCGGCCACGAGCCGGAAAGGCAACAGCGGCCGGCCGAAGGGCGGGATGCGCCCGCGGACCAGGCCGAGCGCCTCGAGCTCCTCTGGCCGCGCGAAGCGGAGCTTCTGGGAGCGCAGCTGCCGCCGCACCAGGCCGTTGTCGGTCCGGCGGTCCGTGCGCACGGCGACCACCGTGAGCTCGCCGCGGATCTTCATCAACAGCGCCTTGCACCCATGTGACAGCGGCTCCCCACGCAGCTCGGAGATGTGCTCGGAGCTGGTTGCCTCCGCGTGGCGGCGGTGCTCGACGGCGACCCCCTCCGACTCCAACCAGTCCAGGGTCCGCTGCAGGAGGCTGGTCGTCATCGCCCGGACAATATCTGGTCCCTCCCCCGGCGATCCTCTGGTTAGCGAAAATCGACCTGAGAAAGGAGAACCCGGGAGGCATACGCAAACAACAAGTTCTGCTGGCACGGCTGCATCAGCACGGACGTCGAGGTGGCCAAGTCCTTCTACAGCGAGGTCATGGGGTGGAGCCACGTCACCCAGCAGATGGGGGACGACAGCGTGACGATGCTGGCCAACAACGGCATCCCCCGCGCCCGCCCCGCACAGCCGCGTGCGGGTCCAACGCCGGAGTCGTCCTGATCCCGCCGACCGACATCGCCCCCGGTAGCTACAGCGTCGTGCAGAGCCCCTCCGGCGCGGTCTGTTGCCTCTTCCGCGAGATCGACGAGGCCACGGCAGAAGACGCGCCCAACGACGTGGGCGGCGTCGCCTGGGTAGAGCTCAACAGCACGGACATCACGGCGGACATCGCCTGGCTCGAGGCCGCCCTGGGCATCACCTACAAGGAGATGCCCATGCCCGACGGCGGCACCTACTACCTGCTGGAGTCCGGCGGTGAGTCCATCGGCGCCGGTGCGATGACGACCCCGAACGAGAACGTCCCGGCTTGCTGGATGATCTGGTTCTCCGTCACGAGCGTGGACGAGACGCTTCAGCGCGCCGCGAACAACGGCGGCGCCACGGTCATGCCCCCGATGGACATGCCCGGTGTCGGAAGGCTCGCGGCGATCAGTGACAGCACCGGTGGGGTCTTCGGGATCATCCAGGGCGAGTAGAACGCCTTGGCGGCCCGTGTAACGGTGTTACATATCCCGTATGGATGTTACAACTCGACTCCGCGACGCCATCAACAAGGGCGAGCTGAAGGCCGACGAGCTCACTGCGCGCAAGGTCGCCGCCTACCTCGGGCGCAGCACGAGCCTCGTCTACCACCACTACGGAAGCCTCGACGGGCTGCTCTTCGCCGTGGCCCAGGAGGGCTACGGGCTCCTCGGCGAGCGGCTCCTCGGCGCCCTCGACGGGGGGCTTCCGGCGCTGGCGCGGACCTATGTCCGCTTCGGCCTCGACTACCCAGAGCTCTACGGGCTCATGTTCGAGCGCCGCTACGACTGGGCGGCCCTGCGCGAGCGCGGAGCATGCTCCGACAGCCCGGGCATGGGCCTCTGGCACCAGGCCGTGGCCACCCTGGCCGAGGCTGGAAGCAGCTCGCCAGAGGCCGACGCGCGCGTGCTCCTGGCGAGCCTCCACGGGACCGTGTCCCTGGCGCTGTCCGGGCGCGCCAACGTCGGCGACCTCGACCGGACCGACCGCGAGGTCGCCCTCTTGTCCGCAACGCGCATCGCAGCGCTCATCACTGGAGACCGCTGATGATCGACTCCACCTACGAGCTGCCCAACGGCCAGATCCTGCCGAACCGCATCGCGAAGTCCGCGATGAGCGAGCGCCTGAGCAAGGACGGAAGCCCCGTGCCCGAGCTCGTGCATCTCTACGAGCAGTGGGCCGCCGGGGGCACCGGGCTCCTCATCACCGGCAACGTCATGGTCGATCGCCGCCACCTCGGCGAGAGCGGCAACGTCATCGTCGAGGACGACCGCGACCTCGAGGCGCTCAGGGCCTGGGCGCAGGCCGCGCAGTCCGGGGGCGGCCGGGTCTGGATGCAGATCAACCACCCGGGCCGCCAGAGCCCGCGTCACGTCAACCGCCAGCCAGTGGCGCCGAGCGCGGTGTCCATAGACATCCCCGGAGCCTTCGTGGCCCCTCGCGAGCTCGAGATAGACGAGGTCTGGGACATCGTCGAGCGCTTCGCAAGCACCGCTGAGGTCGCGCAGCGGGCTGGCTTCGACGGTGTGCAGATCCACGGCGCCCACGGCTACCTCGTGAGCCAGTTCCTCTCCCCTCGCACCAACCAGCGCGAGGACATGTGGGGGGGCGACGACACCCGGCGGCGCCGCTTCCTCCTCGAGCTCGTCCGGGCAATCGTCGCCCGCACCGGTCCGGACTTCGCCGTCGGCGTGAAGCTCAACTCGGCCGACTTCCAGAAGGGCGGCTTCAGCGAAGAGGCCAGCCTGGCCGTCGTCAAGGCGCTGGAGGCAGAGGGCATCGACCTCATCGAGGTGAGCGGAGGCACCTACGAGTCCGCCGTCATGTTCGAGGAGACCCAGCCCCAGCACGACAGCTCGATCAAGCGCGAGGCCTTCTTCCTCGACTTCGCCCACACCGTCCGAGCCAACTGCGGCCTGCCGATCCTCGTGACCGGCGGCTTCCGCACCCTCGACGGCATGGAGGACGCGCTCGCCAGCGGCGCTACGGACCTCATCGGCATGGCCCGACCGCTCGCCGCCGAGCCCGACCTCCCCCAGCGCCTGATGACCAGGGACTCGACCGCGGCCCGCCCGATCAAGCTCGCGACTGGCCACAAGACCCTCGACGCCTTGATCCAGGGGGGCTGGTACCAGCTCCAGATCAAGCGCATGGCGGCCGGCAAGGCGCCCGATCCCTCTCTCTGGCGGGTCTGCGCGGTCCTCCAAGCGGTCGCCGGATAGTCGATGCCCATGAGTCGCCTGGTCCACCGCGATGTCCTGGATACGCAGGGCTGTCCCCTCCCCTGGGTGCCGCCAGAGCGACCGAGTGAGCCCTTGCTGCCCGGCTCGGACGAGGACGACGTGCTCGTCGACCAGCCGCCTCCTCCTCCCGGAGACGCAGCCCAGCCCTGGCTCATCGAGCTCTCGGAGAGGCTGCGCGAGCTCACGGGCCTGCCTCCCTACGAGCTCGTGGTGGACCCCGCCCCACAGCTCCGCCGCGGACTGTGCACCGGGCGGGTGTGGATGATCGATGGCGTGGCTCGGTGGGTCTGGCTGTCTCCCTGCCCCAACGCCGACCGGGCGGAGATCGCCGCCACGCTCGCCCACGAGCTTGCCCACCCGCTCACCAACAGCGGCCACGACCGCCACTTCAAGCAGACGCTGGTGGATCTGGCCCGAGCCGCCTGGGGCGATGAGTTCTTCGAGCACGCCGACAGCGCCCTCCCCTACAGCGAGGTCGACCGCTGGCTCGTCACCGGCGTCCGTGCGGCCCTCGCAAAGCGGCCTCCGCCACGACCCCGGACCTCGGACGAGGGAAACACCGCGCGGCTGGTCACGCGCATCCGCAAGCTCCAGGCCCTGGCCGCCAGCCAGCCCGGCCAGCCAGAGGCCATCGCCGCGAGCGCGAGAGCCAACGACCTCGTCACCCTCTACGGCCTGGGCGGCTACCAGGTCCAGCTCGAGACGGGCATCGACGACCAGATGGTCGACCGCTGGGTGTTGCTCAAGCCCCGCGTCGTGTGGCAGCGCCACCTGTGCCACGCCATCGCCCGCTTCTTCGGCGTCTTCAGCCTCTCGATGGCCCGCGCCGGCCGCATGCACTTCTTCGGTCGACACGCCGACGTGGTAGCCACCGCCTACCTCGTCGAGGTCACGCTCGGGGCCATCGAGCGCGGCTCGGACCAGCACATCGCCCAGTGGAAGAAGAGCCGCCGCCGCCGCGGCCACACCCGCAGCGAGCGCGTCGCCTTCTGCGGCTCGGCCACCGTCGCCTTCGCAGAGAAGCTCGCCGAACTGAAGGACCGCCGCGCCCACGAAGACATCGAAGAGGCCAGGGCCTTCGCGGGCCTGGAGCATCGGAGTCGCGGCATCCGCTGGACGACGGCCCGCCGCACGACCGTGACCCACAACGACGCCGGCGTGCGGCTCGGAAGGTCCCTCGAGGTGGTGCGCGGGATGGGCTCGGGCAAGCAGCCGCGCCGGCTACGCTGAGGCCAGGCGCTCTCAGCGAGCACAACGGGGGCTCTCGAGGGGTACCATTCGGCATGCTCTGGACGACCACCGCGCTCGCGGCGACGCTGCAGGTCCCTCAGGACTATCCAACGATCCAAGCGGCGATCGACGCGGCCGAGGTCGGCGACTTCGTCGAGGTCTACGAGGGCAACTACACAGAAGACCTCGACATCGACATCGACATCGAGATCGGCGCCGACGGCGGCCAGGTCGAGGTCGTCGGGACCCACGTCGTGACGGACGACCTCCGCATCAGCGGCGTCGACTTCACGGGCAACGGCCACGACCCCTGCTTCAGGGTCACGGGCGAGACGCTGTACATCGCCATGAGCCAGATCGTCGGCTGCGGCGGCGCCATCATCGCAACTGGAACGGACATCACCGTGCAGGGCTCGGCGTTGACGAGCAACAGCTCCTACGGGGGCGTCGGAGGTGTCGACCTCGTCGGCGGCGACCTCTACGTGTTCGACTCCAGCCTGACCGGGAACACCACGACCTACGGCAACACCGGCGCCATCGAGGTCGAAGGCGGCGACGTCGAGCTCGAGAGCTCCTCGTTGTCCAACAACCACGGCTACGGCGGCGGGGGCGCACTCGGCGTGGTCGGGGACCTTATCGTCACCGACACGAGCTTCTCGGGGGACGGGACGACCTACGGCTCGGGGGGTGCCATCCTCGTCACCGGGGGCGATGTGCTCATCGAGGGCTCCAGCTTCAGCTCCACCTCGGCCTACGGAGGGGGCGGGGCCGTAGCGGTGCGGGGCGGCGACCTCGAGGTGGTCTCGACGACCTTCGAGGACACCCAGACGACCTACGGGGTCGGGGGCGCCCTCGAGTGGTCCGACGGTGACTTCCTGGTGCTCGACGGCGTGGTCGCCAGCAACGGCAGCGCCTACGGTGGAGGCGGCCTGATCTTCGGCAGCGGGACGAGCATCACCGTCTCGAAGACCCAGCTGTCCTCTGGCTCGACGACATACGGGAACGGGGGCGCGCTCCATCTCACCGGCACCTCCGTCGAGCTGCATCGACTCTGGATCGAGGACGGCGCCTGCAGGGACGGAGGAGGAGGACTCTACGTCGACGCAGACAGCACGGAGATGACCAACTCGGTGGTCCTGGACAGCACCGCGCTCCTCGGCGGGGGCGTCTACCTCGCTGGGGACGTGGCGGAGGTCTACAACAACGACTTCCTCGCCAACGCCGCCAGCTCCGCCGCCGACAACGTCTTCCTCGCCGCCGGGTCTGCCGAGTTCGTCAACAACATCGTCGCGGGCTCCGAGAGCACCAGCCCGATGACGGCCAACGGCAGCGTCGAGTACGGACACAACGCCTGGTTCGACAACCTCGAGGACACGGACTTCGCCGCCGACACCGACGTGAACGAGGACTGCGACTTCGTCCAGTATTCCAGCGACCTCCACCTCTCGGAGGGCAGCCCCTGCATCGACGCGGGCACCCCGGAGCTCTCGGACCCGGACGGCTCGGTGAGCGACATCGGGGCCTTCGGCGGACCCGGGGCGGAGTGGGAGGGAGAGACCGACACCGGCGACACCGGAGGGGACACAGGCGACACGAGCGACACCGGAGATGGGGACGACGGCGACGACGTCGGCGTGCGCGCTTTCTGCGGCTGCCGCTCCAACAACAGCGCGATCCTGATCCTCGGACTCCTGCCGCTGTTGTTCCGCCGCCAGGGCTGATGGACCTGCTCCGCCGCAGCATCGCCGAGGCCGTTGGCACATTCGCGCTGGTCTTCGCCGGCTGCGGCGCGATCGTGGTCGAGGCGCAGACCGGGGCCCTCGGCCACGCGGGCGTCTCGGCGGTCTTCGGCCTGGTGATCGCCGTGATGGTCTTCGCGGTCGGCCACATCAGCGGAGCCCACTTCAACCCTGGGGTCACCATCGCCTTCGCCCTGATCGGCGAGTTCCGCTGGAGAGAGGCCCCCGCCTACATCGCCGCCCAGGTCGCCGCCGCGGTGATCGCTGCCCTGGGCGTCGCCCACCTGATCGGGATGGACGCCCACCTCGGCGCGACCCTGCCCGCCGTCGAGCTCCTGCCCACGGCCCTGCTCGAGGTCGTCATGACCTTCTTCCTGATGTTCGTCATCACGGCCGTGGCGACGGACAGCCGGGCCTCTGGCAAGGTGGCCGCCCTCGCCATCGGGGGGACGGTGGGCCTCTGCGCGCTCTTCGGCGGTCCCCTGACCGGGGCCTCGCTGAACCCCGCCCGAAGCCTCGGCCCGGCGCTGGTCGGCGGCACGCTGGAGTCCCTCTGGCTCTACATCCTCGCCCCCATCGTCGGGGCGAGCCTGGGAGCGCTCGCCTACCGCTTCGTCCAGGGACAGCCGAAGACGGATGCGGCTGCGTAGAATCCGCGGATGCAGATGCTGTGGATCGCCCCCCTGCTCGCGGGGCCGCTTGATGACGAGCTGAAGACCGTCTGCCGCGAGGCATGGATCGCCTCCCTCGATGCCACGGCCTACCCGCCGTCTCCCTACCTGGGGCCCCACGAGCTCCCGGCCACCATCGAGATCGAGACCAGCTACCAGGCCTTCAACGACTACTACTACTTCGCCCTGGTCGACGGGAAGATCTGGTACAAGCCCCGCTTCAAGCGCCCGGCTGGAGAGCCGGAGATCGCGACGAAGCTGCCCTGGAAGCTCCTGGGCCACGACGAGGGGCTGCCCTACCGGCTGGAGGATCCCGAGCTCGACACGTCATGGGCCGACGGCGAGCGCGGCGGCTGGGTCTCCGACCGCCACTTCGAGAACAGCGACGACTGGAAGAGCTTCATGGACCCGAACCTCTGGCATGGGGCCGGGCTGTGGCCCCACGACGACCCGATCGAGCTGGATGCGGACTTCCCGAGCGCCGCCAGCATCGTCGCCATCACCGCCGACGCCGACGAGCTCGCGGTGCTCTCCAACAACCGCCAGATGTTCTACCGGCGCAAGTTCGCCAACATCTTCGTGCCGGACGAGTGGATGTACGGCTGGGGTCAGTCAAAGGACCTGCCCGTCTACTTCCCGCGCCACCTCACCGGCAACCGGGGCTGGTCCCTGGGGCGCATCACGGCGCCGGGGGTCGGCTACAAGGAGGGCCCCGACGGCCGCATCTTCGAGTGGGGCCCGGCAGCCGTCTCGATGGAGACGATGGTCTGGCTGGCCGCAGACGGACGAGTGATCTACTACCTCGACTCGGGCACTCCCCCCGAGATCGTGCACTTCGTCGAGCCGCCCCTTCGGGGTCAATGGCGCGGGGTGTCGATCAACGCCGCGGCCTCGACCGTGATGGTCATGGACCGCTTCGGAGCCGTCCAGACCAAGATCGCCGACTTCGACCTGCTCGGGTCCACGCCGACGCACCCCTACTGCTACTTCGAGGAGTGCGACGACGAGCCCTTCTACAAGCCCGGCGACATCCGCAGCGGCATGTCCGACATCCGCCTCCCCTCGGAGGGCTGGCAACTCCACCCCCCCGTCCTGCCGCCAGAGGCCTGGGACGAGGACAACTGGCTCTCAGAGGCCATCACCATCCTCCAGACCGGCAAGGGCAACGCAGAGCGAGAGCTGCGCATCGTCGGCATGCGCGAAGGCGTGCTCGGCTCCTTCCACAAGAAGCTGGACGCAGGGAGCTGGTCCTTCCGGCCTGCCCCCCACGGAGACAAGGCCTTCGAGGAGGGCCGCCGCCTCGCGCTCGTGGACCTCTCCCGGTACGGCGGAGCCAAGGCCTTCGCCGATCTGCACGCCGGGGAGCCCGTCGTCGACAAGCAGCTCGTCGGTCGCCTCGATCTGGGCGGCCGGGTCTTCGAGCTCGAGGTCGACGACTTCAACCCGCAGGCATCGCCCTGGCACATCACCATCCGCCACGGGGACATCGAGCTCCCCATGGAGCTCCACGTCGTGCAAGCGTGGAACCCCTACATGCCGCCTCACCCAGAGGACATCCACATCGTCACCTACGAGGGCACCCTGGCCTTCGAGTCGGTGGCCCTGATGCGAGAGCTCGACGGGCTCTACGATGAGCACGGGCGCGCCTTGACGCAGCTGGTCCAGAGGTCGAAGAACAACAAGTTCGCCCTGGTCGTCAACACCACGGAGGCGGGCATCTGGTTCCGAACCAAGTTCGAGGACCGCACTGGTCCGATCGAAGCCATCGCCGTCCTCCCTCGCCTGGCGTTGAAGGAGGACGACCTCGCCGCCTGGGAGGCCCATGTCTGGACACTTTTGTCCGATCACATGGGCTGGCGCGACGCGGTCGATGGCCTCGACACCCTCCGCCCGGAGGCCACCTGCGAGCCGGCGAACCTGCGCTGGGCGGCGGAGGTGCTGAAGCTGGAGCGCGACATCGACGGCGACCTCGACGGCATCAAGAGCGTGCGCAACGAGGCGAGGCGCTTTGCCCGCTTCACCTTCTCCACCAGCGGCTTCTTCTACGCCACCGGCATCAAGGCGGTCGACGCCGCCTTGGACCACTCCCGCGCGAACCGGAATGACGACGTTCGCCCCAACGAGCTCCGATTCAACGTCATCGTCGGCGTCAGCGAGCGCATCCCCTACCTCGCGAAGAACATCTCCAGACTTCACGCGGACCGCTACCGCCTGGCGAAGGGGGAGCGTCAGCGGGTGGACGATGATCTCGACGCGCTGGTCGATCACGCCGAGGCGATCGGGAAAGTCTGCGAACAACGCTGAGGTCCGGCCGCCTTCGATCCGATCACCAGGATGAGAAGAACGCAGGACGAAGGTGATTCTCGCGCTGCTGATGACGAACACCGCCTTCGCGCTAGACCGCGACGACGACGGACTGCGGAACAAGCTCGACGCCTGTCCGAGGCTGGCCGAGGACCTCGACGGCTGGGAGGACGAAGACGGCTGCCCAGAGCCGACCAACGTGCAGATCAAGGTCCGCGACACCGACGGCTACTTCTACACCAGCGCCCCCTGGGCGCTCGGAGAGGACATCGGACAGGCTGGCGATGAGCGCGACCTGGAAGCCGGGGAGCACACGTTCTGGGTCGAGGGCTACCCCTCCACCGTGGTGGTTCCAGAGGGCCCACCGGCCTCGATCTACCTGGAGATACCTGCCCCCAGAGGGGAGCTCGCCGTCCGGGCGGTCGACATCATGGGCAACCTTGTGGAGGCCGACTTCATCGCGGACGGGCCGGGTCGCGTGGGAGCCCGCTGCAACCGCGACGTGCTCATCCGACCGGGCACCTGGCAGGTCCGGGTGACCGCGCCTGGATACGACCCGATCCATGGCCGGGTCTGGGTGCGAGAGGACGACAAGATCACCGTCCTGGCACTGATGCGACCCACCACGCGGGATCGCGACGGGGACGGAGTCCCGGACGACATCGACTACTGCCCCGACCAGCAAGAGGACGTCGACGGCCACGAGGACACCGACGGCTGCCCCGACGGGGCCGACGTCGAGCTCTGAGTCTCGCGGATCTGAGTCACCTGGCGGGGGGGCGCGACTGGCCGGAGCCGTTGTCTCCCCAGCACTCGATGGCGTCCGCGCTGTCGAGCCCGCAAGCATGTCCACGTCCGACATCCAGCTCGACGAATGTGCCTTCGACAGCCCTGTTCAGCTCGCCCCAGCACGTGGCCGCGCCGGCCGAGTCCAGGGCGCAGGCAGAGTCCCCTCCGGCCGCCAGGTAGACGAAGTCAGAACCGGCGGGAACCGAGGTCACGACCGGCCCGCGCCCCCAACACGTGACCACACCGTCGCCCTGGAGGGCGCAGACATGGTCGTCGCCCACGGCGAGATGGGTGAAGGAGCCCTCTGGAACCTCGGCCTCGAGGTCGAGTCCCGAATCGGCCCCGCCCAGGGACTCCCAACAGGCCAAGGTCCCGTCGGTGGCGACTCCGCACACCCGAGGAGCGTCCCCACCGCTACCTGCGTGAAGGTGCCGTCGGCAGCGCGGGCGTCTCCCCAGGCGCCCCAGCAGCTCATGGCGCCCGATGCCTCGAGACCACAGGCCATGCCATAGCCCGAGGCGACCTGGACGAGTTCGACATCGGGAACGTCGAGCTGACCCAATCCGTACCACCCCCAGCAAACCGTCGCAGGGCTGAGCGCGGCGCAGGAGTGCACGGCACCAGCCGAGATGCGCGGAGCGACCGCCGGAGCGGACTCCGACGTGTGTTCACTGTCGTCCTGAGCAGGTGGTTCGCCAGGTCCGGGGCCATCGGCCTAGCATGCCAGCAACAATGTCAGCGCGTTCATCCAGACCCCCTATCGGGCGAGTTGTCAGTAGAGCCGGACGATACCAGCGATCCAGCGGGACAGCCGCCTAGGGCATCGCCTCCAAGAGCGCCGCGTAGTCGGACTCCCAGAGGGGCTCGATCTCCCATTCGTCCGAGTAGCCCTGCCACAGCCAGATACCGACGAAGGGGGCGTACTCGGTGGAGATCTCGACCAGGCTGGTGTTGTCCTCGACCGAGTAGCCGCCGTAGAAGGTGACCCCGTAGTTCGGCAGCTCGTCGTGGAAGGTGGAGAAGTAGCTCCGCGTCAGGCCGTGGGGGCCGCCGAAGTGGTTCACGAAGGCGAGGTCCTCTTCGAAGAGCCCCAGCCGCCGGTCGCCGTAGGCCTTGCCGAGGACGCCGTCGGTGTTGTAGGGGCTGCGAATGCTGGAGTCCGCGGCGTAGGCCCAGATCCAGTTGTCCTCGCAGGCGGCGACCACGTCGTCGGTGCAGTCCTCGCCGTAGTGGTAGGCGAGCCAGTCGTAGTCGACGACGTTGTCCGCGGCGTAGTCCGCGATGACGAGGTAGTCGCCGGCGTTGTCGTGGAGGTACTGCGACATCGTCCAGATGGCCTCTGCGTCGCGATCCTTCGATGACCAGGGCACGCCCTCGTAGACAGCGTTGAGCGGCTCGTCCGAGATGTAGAAGCCGACCAGGTTCTGCAGCCGCGGATCCGTGGGATCCACCAGCAGGCCACCCTCCCCGAAGAGCACCGCCTCCAGGAACTCGAGGTCCGCCTCGGCGTCTTCGAGCGCGATCTCCAGGGTGTCTCCGTCCTCGCACCAGGTGAGCCCATCCCCGTCGAGGTGCTCGCCAGGAGACAGCACGGTGTCGGCGGCGTCGAGATCGCAGTAGTCGGGGAGCTCGTTGATGACCGACTGCACTCCCTTCTGGAAGGTGTGGACGTCGACGACGAGCTTCATGTTGCCGCCGGTGTACTCCTCCAGGAGCTCGAGCTGCTCCCAGACGTCCGTCGCGAAGGGCTTCGCCAACTCCGAGTGGCTGCCGCCGAGCACCATCGTGACGGCCTCGTCCCCACCCCAGTGACCCATCCACATGCGCTTCAGATCCCAGGGATCGTTGGGGAAGTACCACAACAGCGCGCCCGTGACGTTGGGTGTCTCCTCGTAGACGTCGAAGGCCACCTCCTCCGAGCGTCCCTCCGGCGTCTCGATCCAGAGGCTGTGGGTGCCGGCGACGAGCGCGGTGTCCAGCACCGAGACCCCATCTACGACTGGGAACTCGCCCAGCTCGGCCCAGGTGACAGCGTCGACGTCGAGGTCGACCTCGGCCGTGATCAGCCCGGACTCGAAGGTGTGGAGCTTGTTGATGTGTCCGAAGCGGTCCAGGTCGAGGACCCGGAGCTCGGCCACGACGGGGAGCTCCTCGACCGGTGGATTCTCGGGATCGACGGAGCCGGTGCAGGCGAGCAAGAGCATGAGAATTCCTAACGCAGGGACACCGTGGTCAGTCGGATTCCCCGCCCAGCACGCTCGAGACGTGGTCGTGCAGCCTGCGGCCCCGCCTGTGCTTCGGGTTCAGGCTGATGAGCCTGCCGAGGATGGTCCAGGCGTCGAGGTGGTCGCCGCCGTCGTAGGCGATGCGCGCGAGCACGTAGAGAGCGTCACCCTTGCGGTCCACGCGGGAGATCTTCTCGGCGAGCTGGACGGCCTGCATCTTCCGGTCCGCCTCCGGCCTGGAGGCGTCCTTGTAGATCGCGTAGGCCATCCACGCGGCGTTCCGAGGCTGTCCCGGGAAGCGCTTGTTGGCCTTCGCGAAGCACTTGACCGCCTCGCCGTAGACCTCTGCCTTCAGGCGCCTCATGCCGGCGGCGTAGCCATCCTCTGCCGAGACGTCATCTGCTGGCCCGAGGGCCGATCCACCTCGAATCCCCTCCGCGGCGAACTCCAGCCGCTTGATGATTCGACGAGCCAGATCCTGGCCATCCCCAGCGAGCCGCGGATCGACGTCGAAGGCCTGGAAGTGGCCGATCTGACGGGCGATGGCGCTCTCGATGACCGCCTCGTCGTCCGAGGGGCGAAGCTCGAAGACGCTCCAGTCATCAGACGACTGCACCCTCGCCCAGGCATCTCGCAGCCGGCCGAGGTCCCCGGAGTCGACCGCGGGAGCCACGGCCCCCTGGAGCCGGAGCACACCCATCAACAACAGGGCGCAGATCTCGTCGAGGACCTCTCGACGGACCTCGCGCGGGATCTCCATCGTGGCGCGGAGCTGCATCTCCTCGCGCATGACCCGCTCCACGACCTTCTTCGTGGCGTAGCGGAGCGGTAGCTTGCCTCCCCATTGCCCGGCGGGGCCAGGGACGAGGCAGTCACGACTACGCCCCTTGAGGACACGGCGACTGGCGGCCTTTCGCGCCGCGAACCACAGCTCGTTGGCCAAGAACCCGGCGGTCTTCTCCAGCGGGACGTGAGCCTCGAGGTGCTCGGGCGGGTCGTCCTGGTAGAGGCCGTGGACGAGGGCCTGGAGATCCTCTCCGGTGGGCGGCTCGCCCTGGACGAGCCGCGCCTCGCCGCCCCGCCACCGCAGGAACCCGGTTCGCTCCTCCGCCCAGAAGCGGGCGAAGGTCTCCAGGACCGCCGGGACCGGTGCCCGGTCGGCGTGTTGGCAGATGGGCCGGGCGCGAGGCATCGCCCTGACCCTACGCTGCGAATCAGCCGCGGTGTCGGATGTCGCGACCGGCGATCATGAAGACCGCCTGCTCGGCGAGGTTGGTGGCGTGGTCGCCCATCCGCTCCAGCGTGCGAGCGATGGCGGCAACGTGGATGCCTGGCTCGACCACCTTCGGGTCCCGACGCATGGCCTCCAGCACCGCTCGGTCGAAGTGGTGGTAGAGCGCGTCGACCTCGTCGTCCCGGGCCAGGACGGCGCGAGCGCGGTCGACGTCCTCGCGCACGAAGGCGTCGATGGCGCCTCGGACCATGTCCTGGACGGTCGCGGCCATCTTCGGGATCGGATCGACCGGGCCGGGCCGCTCTGCCCCACCCAGCGCGAGGACGCGCTCGCTGACGTTCACCGCAAGGTCCGCGATGCGCTCCAGGTCCGTGACCATCTTCAGCGTCGCCGCCAGGAAACGAAGCTCGGTCGAGGGCCGCTCGGCGCCGAGCAGGGCCAGGCACAGCTGGTCGACCCGGAGTTCGTCCTCGTTGACGGCCTCGTCCGCCGAGATGGTCTCGCGAGCCAGCTCGAGATCGCGCTCGACGTAGGCCCGCGTGGCGCTCGCGATCATCTCCTCGACACGTCCGGCCATCAGCAGCAGGCTCTCGCGAATGGCCTCGACGGTCTCTGGCGCCGCGAACGGGGCGCGGGCCGGGAACACGATCTCATCGCTCGCCTGCTCGACCGGGTGGCGTGTCTCGGCGACGGCATCAGAGGTCGCTGCGGGGAGCTCGACCCAGAACACCGAGCCCTGGGGTCGATTGGCCTCGACGCCGACACGTCCGCCCATCGTCAAGACCAGGTGGCGCACGATCGACAGGCCCAGACCGGTGCCCCCGAGCTCCCTGGAGCGCCCCGGGTCGACCCGGTAGAACCGCTCGAAGACACGCTGTCGGTGGTGGGGTTCGATGCCGGCTCCCTCGTCGCGGATCTCGATGCGGATGGAGCGGCCACGGGGCTCCGCGCGCAACGAGACGCCTCCGTCGGTGTACTTGCAGGCGTTGTCGACGAGGTTCACGAGGACCTGCTCCAGGGCGCGGTCGTCCGCAACCGCGATCCGACCCTCTGGCAGATCGACGTCCAGCCGCCCGTACTCGGTGCCCAGTCGGCGCCCGAGGTCGCGCAGGCTGACGGGCCGGAGATCCAGGGGATCGCGGCCCTCCTCGATGCGCGCCAGGTCGAGCAGGTCCACGACCAGGGCGTTGAGCCGATCGGCGTTCCGGGCGATGGCCTCGACGAAGGGCTGGGGCTGCTCCTCGAGGGCACCGTCGAGCAGGGCCTCGGCGTTGGCCCGAATGACAGCCACCGGCGTCCGCAGCTCGTGGGAGACATTGGCGACGAAGTCTCGGCGAACCGTCTCCAGCTGGCGAAGGCGGGTGTGGTCGCGGAGCACGAGCACCGTGCCGTCGGGCAGAGGGGTGGCGCGCAGGTACAGCGAGCGCCCGTCTGGCATGTCGAACTCTCCCTCCGAGTCGGGGAGCAGCGCGTGGGCGGCGGGGCTGCGAAGGACATCGACGAGCTTGTGACCGACCAGCGGGCCGACGAGGAGCTCGCCGGCGGCCTCGTTCGCGTGCACGATGCGGCCCTCTCCGTCCAAGGCGACGACCGCGTCCCCGAGGCTCTGGAGGATTCCATCGAAGCGCGCAGGCATGGAGACCGCTATCGCGTCAAGCTGTAGTCAAGCGTATACACTGCTCGTATACACACTGTATAGTCCGCCCGCGTCACGGGTCGGCTTCGAAGAGGACCTCCGGACGGCCTCCTCGAAGCCGACTCGTCACGCTGGCTCTCAGGGGCAGGGCCAGTCGAAGGACCGACTGTTGTCCTCTGGGCTGCAGTCGCCATAGACCTCGGCCGGGTCGACGGTGACCTGGAGCTCGTCCCCCCAGTCGCGCTTGGACAGCCACATCTCGTCGGTCCACACGGCCTCGCCTGCTCCGAGCTCGGGGATGATCACCACCGTGGACCCGATGGCGACCTCGACGTCCACGACGTCCAGCAGGCCGCGGTTCTCGATGGAGAAGGCCACCAGCACCTCAGAGGCCTGGGCGTCGAGATCACAGGCCTCCAGGCACCACTCGAGGCCCCCGACCCGGAGATCGGGGAGCCAGTGGGCGGGGCCGAGCTCTGTGCCGCCGGCGCGGAAGCTGTTGTGGAGGGTCCAGTTCTCGACAGGATCGACCGGGATCAGCCCGTCGTTGGTGACGTTCGTGATGTGGTACGCGAACTGGTTCCAGACGGGCCGCGCGGGGGCCCAGCTACCGCCGATGTCGCCGATGACCGTGATGCCGTTCCAGCCGCTGAAGGCGTAGTTGTTGGAGGCGACGATGATCTCGGTGGAGTCGTCGTTGTCGACGTCGGCGATGAGGGGGTACTCGTACAGGGTGCCGCTGGCGTGGCCTTCCTGGGCCATCTCGATGGCGCCGGTCGCCCCGTCGAAGATCCAGAGGGTGTGCTCGTCGGCGTAGACGACCTCTGCGTTGCCGTCGCCTTCGAAGTCGAAGACGCTGGAGCCGGTCACCGACGAGGAGTAGTCGCTCACCGGGTTGGACCACAAGACCTCGCCGTTGGTGTCGAAGACCGTGTAGTAGGCGAGGCCAGCGACGCCGACCTCGGGCAGCCCGTCCCCGTCGAAGTCCGCCACGGTCGGGGCCCCACCGGTGCCGCCGCCGGGGATGGCGGTGGACCAGCCCCAGACCCCGTCGAGGCGGGTGACCGTGACCAGGCTGCCACCGGCCCGGACGTGCTCGGGCATGCCGTCGCCGTCGAAGTCGGCCACCGCGGGGATGCCGTCGGTCCCGGTGTCGCTCCAGAGGATCGAGCCGTCGAGCTCGTAGATGGTGTTGCCGGCGACGACCTCGAGCAGGCCATCGTCGTCCATGTCGACCGCGAAGCTCATGTTTCGGCCCACTCCCCCGGCCCCAACTGCGAGCACCGTGCCGTCGAAGCCGATGATCGTGCGCCCGAAGACGACCTCTGAGAGCCCGTCGCCGTCGAGGTCGGCCATCGCGGGGCAGCCGACGGAGTAGAGCTCTGTGCCGGCGGCCCACTTGAAGACGGGCTGCCCGCCGATGATCTCGAAGCAGACGACGCCAGCAGAGGTGCCAGCGACGCAGAGCTCTGGGATGCCGTCGGCCTCCAGATCGCCGATGGCGACGCCGCTGGCGCTGTAGATCCCGTGCCCCTCCGCCCCGGAGGTGGCGAAGTGCATGGCTCCGCCGTCACCGCTGATGGCGTTGAGCACCCCGGCGCTGGTGTAGGCGCCGCCGGAGAAGGTGGTGAAGACCACGTCGGGGATGTCGTCCTGGTCGACATCACCGTCACCGTCATCGTCCGTGAGATTGCCGATGGCGGGGGTGGACATGATGTCGTCCCAGCCGGGGCTCAGCGTGTTGGTGGTCCACTGCCACTCGATGACCGGGTCGAAGCTGCCTACCCCTGGCTCGTTCATGCAGGTGTCGTCGATGTCGACGGAGTAGTCCCCACGCTCGAGCGGATCCTCGCAGATGGGCACGTCCTCGCCCGGGGAGACATCCGCGGCGCTGGAGAGCTCGTAGTCGGAGCAGGCGAGACAGAGAAGGAGCATGCCGGGAGAAGATTGCAAAGCACGTGCCCGATTGCACGGGCTGTTTCGGCTCGAAACCGGGGCCGCCTTGTCCCAGGTGGGGTGTCCGGATCCCGGTGCTACCTTCACGCCCGTGCTCACTGTCCTCTTCGCCTGCACCGGCTCGGCCGTCGTCAGTACCTTCCTTGGCGAGGACTCCGAACCGCCCATCGTCGAGGACACGGCGCCTCCAGAACAGATCCCAGGCGCTGCCGCGAGCTCGCCCTGCTCCTCGCTCTACGACCCGGAGACGCTGGCCACCTTCGAGCTCGACATCGATCCGGAGATCTGGGAGGACATCGAGGACGACTACGCCAGCGGCCGCAAGGACTACCACCCGGCTGTCTTTCGCTACGGCGAGGACGTCATCGACGTGCAGGTCCGGCTCAAGGGCAACCCGAACTTCAGCTGGATCAGCGACAAGTTCCAGTTCGTGATCAGCTTCAACGAGGACGACCCGGAGGGCCGCTACGAGGGTGTTCGCAAGATCGCCCTGGACTCGAGCTGGTACGAGCCCACGCTGTTGCGCGACCGGCTGGCGTGGACGCTGTTGCGCGGGCTCGAGGACGTCCCCGCGGCCTGCGCGAACAACGCGAAGCTGGTGATCAACGGCGAGTACTACGGGCTCTACGCGAACATCGAGTACTTCGACCGCGAGTACCTCGAGCGCAACTTCGGCAAGTCCTACGCCGACGGCACCCTGTGGAAGTACGGCATCGAGGCCAAGACCAACGAGGGTCAGTCGGACTCGACCATCGTGCGCCGCTTCGCCACCGCCTCCTCCGTCGAGGCGCTCGAGGACATCGGCGACGTCGCCCAGTGGCAGCGGGGCTGGGCGATCGAGGGAGTGCTCGGCAACGACGACGGCTACTGGTGCTGCCAGCACAACTTCTACCTCTACGAGCACCCGACCCGGGGGGTGCTCTTCGCGAACTGGGACCTCGACGACGCCTGGGACGTGACGCCCTACGATCTCGACCCCCGCGATGGCTACGGGCATGGCCTCTACAACGGCAACGCCTGGCGACAGGTGATGAGCGACTCGGAGTCGGCGCCCCGCCACGTCGACGAGGTCGAGTACATCGCGGAGGCATACGACAGCGAGGAGCTCGTCGCCTTGGTCGAGGCATGGTCCGAGCAGAACCACGAGGCCTTCCGAGACGACCCCTCGCGCAGTGTCGGCTGGCAGGAGCACCTCGAGGCCGTCGAGCGATTCAAGGGCTACATCGTGCAACGCGACCACTACCTGGAGAGCTGGGTGCGCTGCGAGCGCGGCGAGGACGAGGACCTCGACGGCGACGGCTACGGGCCTTGCGAGGACAAGGACGACACCCGCGCCGACCTGAACCCCGGGGCCTCCGAGACCTGCAACGGCCTGGACGACGACGGCGACACGCTGATCGACGAGGGGGCCGGCTGCGACTCCTGCCTGCGCCGGGACTTCTTCACGCGGCAGCTGCTCTTCTGCGACGACGTCCGGGACTGGAACGCGGCGCTGGCCTACTGCGAAGGACAGGACGCGACCCTCTTTTCGCCCTCGACCACCGCGGACGTCTACCTGACCTACTTCTACACGTGGCCGAACTTCGACGACTGGTACGTCACCCAGGCTGGCGAGGACGGCCTCGGCACCTGCCCGGCGTGGAGCCCCAGCACCACGAACTGGGTGAACGACGACTGCGAAGAGGCCCACGCCTTCATCTGCAGCATCGACCAGGCGGGCTGAGACAGCGTGTCGGCGATGGCCGGCGACGTCGCGCTCGATTGACACCCTGTCCCGTTCCGGGGCCAGATCCGGCCCGGAGGGGCTGGCACGGGGCTTGCGAAGGAAGATGAGCAGTGGCGCGACCCGCCGCCCCCCGAAAAAGCGATACGCATGGGCAGCCCTCTCACGTCTCCGAAACCGGGATGGGCAAAACGGAATGGGGCGGCGGGTCAGCCCTCTATTCCAAGGCGCTCCCCGGTCGTGTAGAGCCAGGCGCCGCCTACCTTCTCGAAGCGTGAGCGCTCCCGGAAGCTGGCGTCCTTGCCGCCCTGCTCCAGCGTGGCCGTGAAGGTGACGGTGTCGCCGCGAGCCTCCTCGACCACCAGGCGCGAAAAGCGTGTGCTGCGCACGAAGGCCTCGACCTGCTCGCGCGGGGGCACCGGGGTCTGGGTGCGCAAGACGTGGTCGATGTGCCCCATGGCGTAGGCCGAGTACCGCGAGCGCATCAGCGCCTCGGGGGTCGGCGCCAGCGCGCCCTGGTGCCAGGGGCGGCAGCAGCGCTTGTAGGTCTTGCCGGAGCGACAGGGACAGCGAGCCATGCGAGAGAGTACTGAGTTTCGATGGGGGGCACCCCTTGGAAGTGCGACACCATCCTGCCATCTACCATCGCGCCATGAAACGCAGGACCTTTCTCGCTGGTCTCGGTGCCGTGCCCCTCGCCTGGAGGAAGGCACCCCTGAAGGCATCGAAGGGGCCGGCGGTCTGCCCGATGCCAGCGGCGTGATCACCCTGGACGCGATGATCATGGACGGGGACACGCTCGACTGCGGCGGTGTCGGCAGCCTCCAGGACATCCCCCGGGCCATCTCGGTCGCGAGGGACGTGATGGAGAAGACCCGCCACGTGTTGCTCGTCGGCGAAGGCGCGCGCCAGTTCGCCATCCGCGAGGGCCACGAGGTGGAGGCGCTGCACTCGGAGAACTCCCGGCGCCGCTACCGCGCGTGGCTCGAGGAAAAAGGCAGCGAGCGGCCCTTCTGGGAGCTCCACGAGGCCGACCACGACACGGTCGGCATGGTGGGAGTGTCAGGCGGATCCTGTGCCGTCGGGCTGTCGACCTCCGGGCTGGCCTGGAAGCTGCCCGGTCGGGTGGGAGACTCCCCGCTGGTCGGCTCCGGGGGCTACGCCGACAGCGAGGTCGGGGCGGTCGCCGCCACCGGCATCGGCGAGCACATCATCCGCGTGGCGGGCTCACACAGCGTGGTCGAGGGCATGCGGCGGGGCCTCGAGCCCCGCGAGGGCTTCGTGATGGCGATCCAGCGAGGCGACGAGGAGGCCGCGCTCTACGAGGTGCCCCCTACGCCATGAGGGAGCGGGTGGGGCTCTGGCGCCTGGCCTGAAGGCCTCAGCGACCCATGGAAGCGAGCCCGATGAGGCTGGCTTCGAAGTCACCCGAGCTGCCGGACAGCTCTTGTAGGACCCCGGCAAAGTCCGGAAGAGGCGGCGGGCGATAGGCGCGGCGCGAGTGCTGGACAGACACCGGCGCCGCGGCCGGAGTGCCGCCCACCGGGGCCTCCTCGGACTCGGCGCAGAGACAGACGGCCTCCATCGGGGGGGCGAACTCGAGCCGCATCCTCGCCAGCGCACGGCTCACCCGCATGCGCGCGGTGCCCGAGCGGATGCCGAAGACCTCGCCCAGCTCCCCGTAGTCGAGGCCGTGGACGAAGCGTAGCTGGATCATCGCGCGAGGGACCTCGCCCAGTACATCCAGCGCGCGACGCACCGCGTCCCGGTTCTGCACCATCCAGCTGGGCAGAGGGCTGTCGTCGATAGGCCCCTCCAGGTCGACCTGGTCGTCGAGCTCGACCGGAGCGCGCTGCAGCCGGCGGAGGTGGTCCAGGCAGCGGTTTCGAGCGATGGCGAGGATCCAGGTCCTGGCGCTGGCCTCGCCCCGGAACTCGGGCAGCCCGGCGAAGGCCTTGATGAAGACGTCCTGGGCCAGGTCCTCGCCCTCCGAGCCCGCCATCGCGCAGCAGAGGCCGCGGACCTCGGGCGCGTGGTGACGGACGAGCCAGGTGCCAGCTGCCTTGCGGTCGCCTCGTTTCAAGTGGTCGCGGAATGCCTGGTCCATGCCCACGAAGGTAGACGAGCGGGAGCCAGAAACGTCACATCGCTCCAGAAGAAACCTGGAAAACCGTTCAACTTCAAGAACTTGCACATCCACTTCTAGATGCATGTGACAGCACGATCCGAGGGCTCGTCCAATCGGTGAACCCAACACGGAGTCCTCGATGAAGTTCCAGATCAAGCACGACCGCCTCGTCCTTCCCACCGGGCTGTCGATCACCTTCCAGCGCACCCTGCGCATCTCCGATGACGACAAGACCTGGCCGCTGCCCCCGGGCTTCGGCGCCTTCCCCCTCCGCCGGGTCGACGACTACGCCGACACGGTGCCCCAGAGCTGGCGAGAGCAGGGCGGCGTCTTCCTGCCGATGTACCAGCGCGAAGCGATGTGGATGAGCATCAGCTGCTGGCCGCCTCATGCCCTGAAGGTCGGCATCGGCAAGGTCTGCGCGCTCACTGGCGAGCAGTGGTCAGAGGACCTCCATCGCCACCCCCAGGACTACCTCGTGTCCCCTCCCCAGCCCTGGCTCGACGGCATCTGCGTCGGCGACGGCCGCGTCCGCCAGTTCGTGGCCATGCCCCTGGGCAGCGGAACCACGGTCGAGGGCCAGGTCACCGGCGAGGAGACCGTCGGCGGGCTCCAGCTCCAGGTCGTCCCGCCCAAGCCCGGGGTCTTCGCGAGCCAGGTCTACCTGAGGGCGCGCTCTGCTGCCGGAGGTGGCCCTCCGTTCGCGGCCCCCTGCGCCCCATTGGCGGTCTGCCTGAGCGCGAAGTCCTCGATGGGTCTGGCAGCTGGAGGCTCGATGCGTCAGAAGATCTACCCCGACCCCCACAAGGCGAACGTCTGGGACATCGGGCGCGCGACCCGCTGCTTCGTCCACATCGTGGACTCGCTGCAGTGGACCCGAATCACAGGCGAGGAGATGCCCCCGACCCCGGTGTCCGTCCAGGCCTACCGAGACGCGGGCTTCCCCTGGTACGAGCTCTACGACGAGCACTGCAAGACCTTGGAGGGAGAGAAGAAGCTGAAGGACGTAAAGTCCCTCGGCGAGCTCATTGGAACGGTGCGGGACGGGCTCTGGTAGTGAAACGGTAGAGTCCCGGCGGAGGTGAGATGCTCCTGATCCTCGGAATCGCTTGCAAGGGTTGCGGCTCGAGTCCAGAAGAGGTCGTCTACGAGGGCGACTGGACCGAGCCCACCTGGGACTTCCTCGAGGGCCTGGAGCTGCCAGAGGGCGACGAGGGTCTCGTCCTCGCCCAGACCGACGGGGTCGAGCTGATCCTCGACCCCGACAAGCGGGACCCGGCCGTGTCCGCCGCCCAGTGCCTGACGACCGTGATGGTCTGCCACGACCCAGAGCTCCGCAACATCAGGGGCTGCCTCGAGAACGTGCCCCACTGCGAGACCAGGACCCCCTGGGAGGACGGCTCGCCCTGGTGCTGTCCGGAAGAGTGCGTGGATGCCTACCTCGAGCTGCGCGCCGCCGGAGAGAGCGAAATCGACGCGCTGACCGACGCGATCTACACGGTGCCCGGCTCCTGCGCCTACGGCTTCGACGACCACGTGGAGGCCCTGTGATCCTGCTGCTGGTCCCCACCGCCGTCGCCTGGGACTCCCACTGCTACGAGGACGATGGCTTCGCGAACACCACCTGCAAGGACGCCTACTCCAACGCGCGCTCAGTCTGGATCGGTGGCAGCTACCACGAGCACGCACAGATCTGGAAGAAGGCCCGGGAGATGGCTGGCCTGCCCGCAGAGCTCGACGAGGACTTCCAGCTCGACACCTACTCCGAGGGAGAGGACATCGTCTCGGAGAAGTCGGCCATCGAGTACGTCGGCCTGACACCCGTCTTGATCCAGCCCTCGCACAAGGGCTCGCGGATCACGTCGATCCCAGCGATGACGCAGCTCCCCGACTTCAGCTACTCGCTGTGGGACTGGGTCACGGGGAACGAGCACTGCCCGCCAGAGGACTCCTGGAACACAGAGGCCTGCCACGACTACGCGACCCACCAGGGGCCGCTGAACTCCAGCCACTTCCTCCCCCAGGCCCAGGAGTACTGGGACTACTACCACAGCCTCGCGCTCCAGCGCGCCGAGACCTGCGGTGAGCTGGCGGACGACCTCGGCGACGACTCAGAGCGGCTCGAGGACTGGCTCCTGGCCTGCGAGCAGGAGGCGATGGTGCTCGAGGCCATCGCCCAGCACTTCCTGCAGGACGCCTTCTCGATGGGCCACACCTGGGCTCGCTGGGGGTCGGTGGAGGCCGAGGACTTCCAGGACTCGATGGCGGATGGACTCGTGCTCGCCGCCATCGCGGGCATGGTGCACGGCTCGAAGTCGGTCATGCAGATCCACCCGGTGCTCGGTTCGTGGGACGACCCGATGTGCGCCCCGCCTCCAGCCGGCCAGAACGTGGAGTGGGTCGACCCGCTCACCGGCGACAACACCCACGCCATCGGCGATCTCTTCCTCGAGAGCCAGATGTGGGGAGAGGGCGGCTACGAGGTCCAGGAGGAGGCGATGCTGGCCTGCTCCGTCAACTCGATGCGCGAGGTCTACGAGAAGACCGGCCAGGTCCACGACGAGCTCCAGCCAGCCGACTCCAGCCTGCCCCTGTCCGACCGCGACCCCTCCACCGATGCGTGCTGGGGCCAGCTCGCGACAAACGAGAGCGTGCTCACCGGCTGGGGCCTCCACCAGGGCCAGTGGCCCGACACGGCCCACGAGACGAACGAAGCGCTCATCGCCAACCTCATGTGGCCAGCGCTCTTGAGCACCGCCTACGTCGGCTACGACCACTACCAGGAAAAGACCGTCCCCACCAAGCTGGACAAGTTCGCCATCACGCTGCACCTGCTGGAGATCAGCGCGGTCGGCGCCAAGATCGCCTGGTACGGGACGACGGACGAGCACGGCACGAAGGTCGCCTCGGGCGAAGACCTCCCGAGCCTCCTCGGCATGGAGCCGAACGACGCCTACGTGCACGGCACCATCGGGAACCAGGCCTCGACGAAGCTGGCCACCTCCGCCGACCCGCCGCTGCCGTGGAGCCACGACTCCGAGGAGCTCGACGAGCGCTCCCTGGCGCTGGGCTTCGCGGACGCCCACGCGGCCGAGCGCTGCGAGTCGATGACCCGCGTCGAGCTCTTGAACTACCAGGCGGACGCTGGCGACTCCTACGATCTCAAGAGCGACGACTTCCCGGCGCTCTGCGGTATCTGCGCCCAGATGGTGGAGCCCCACCTGCGCCTCGGCGAGGACGCCGACGACTACGACACGGACAACGAGCCCCTGTGCGGCGTGGTCGCCGAGGACGCCGAGTTCGTGTACTCCGACGAGACCGGTCTCTACCTCCAGGACGTCACGGAGCTCTCGCGAGCCGCCTTGAACTGGTGCGGCTGCGGCTGGGACGACGGCCTCGTCCTCTCCGGCTTCGACGCGGCCTGGTACGCCTTCGACGGCACGACGGGCGCCGAGCTCGGGACCTGCCCGGCGGGCGTCGACGACCCGGACCTCGGTCCGACCTGGCGCAACGACATCGAGCCCGTGATGGGCCTCGTCGACGGCTTCGCGGTGGCCTACCCGTGGCTGGACGAGATCCGGTTCTTCGGGGACACCTGCGACGCGGACGACGAGACGTCCGTCTTCCTCGACGGCGACGAGGGCCCCTGGGCGATGGCCATCACCAGCGATCTACAGCACCTCGTCGTGGGCACGCGCAACCCCGACGAGCCCTGCGATCCCGGGACCTTGCAGGCCATCGACCTCGACACCCACGAGGTCGTCGGCGCGATCAGCACGGCTCAGGGCGTAGCGGACATCGCGGTGGTCGACGACGGGCTCTACGTCATGGCGACGCTCTACGGGGGCGACGGCTGCTCGAGCGGCATCATCAACAGCGTCGTGACGAACCAGCTGACCGCCGGGACCGCCGTGATCGACAACACGAGCGCGGGGGGCACCTGCTTGAACGATCCAGGCCGCATCGACGCGACCCCCGACGGCAACTGGGTCGCATGGACCGCCGGCGGCAGCTGCGGGCGGGTGAACCTCCGCCGTCACGCCGGTGAGCTGGTGGACTTCGTCCTCGAGTCCGATGTCGGCACCGACTGGGACACCCCCACCGACGTGGCCATCATCCAGGACTCCGAAACGCTCTTCCGCGTGCTCGTGTTGACCGAGTGGGTGAGCGAGGGCCGCTGCAGCGACAACACGAACCTCTGCGGCTCCCTGCGCCTGCTCACGGTGGATGGGAGCACTGGCGGCTACGTGGTCGGGAACGAGATGGCGCTGAAACACATGGCCCCCAACGGGGTCGCCGTGAACGAAGACGGCACCCGCGCCTACGTCACCTTCGCCGGGAGCTCCGAGGTCCAGGTCTTCGACGTGACCAGCGGCCTGTCCAAGGCCGGGACGTTGAAGTCCGGGCCCTACCCCAGCGCCATCTGGCTCGCCGAGTAGCCCCTCAGAACGGGAGCTCGCCCAGGTCGACGTTGCCTCCGCTGAGCACGACCCCGATCCGCTCGATGCCGCCTGGCAGATCGTGGGTGAGCACCGCCGCCAGACTCACGGCGGCAGAGGGCTCGATGACCAGCTTCATGCGCTCCCAGACCAGGCGCATCGCACACACGATGGCGTCCTCGTCGACGAGCAGCACGTCCTCGACGTGGTCCCGCAAGATGGGCCAGTTTCGCTCGCCGATGCTCACGAGCAGGCCTTTCGCGATGGTCTTGGGGTTCGGCTCGACGATGCGCCGGGAGGCAGCCTTGGAGCGCGCGGCGTCGTCGGCTCCACGGGGCTCTGCGGCGAACACCCGCACACCTCGAGCCTGGCCGACCAGCGCGATGCCGCCGACCAGCCCTCCGCCGCCGATGGGGGCGACGATGGCGTCGAGGTCAGGGACCTGCTCCAACAGCTCCAGGGCGCAGCTGCCTTGGCCCGCGATGACGTCGTCGTGGTCGAAGGGGGGCACGTAGGTGGCGCCTGTGTCCTCTGCGATGCGACCGCGGAACTCCAGGCGGCCTGCGAGGGTGGGCGGGCAGAGCACGATCTGGCCGCCGTAGCCCCGGACCGCAGCCTGCTTCACATCGGGTGCGTCGCTCGGCATGACCACGGTGCACGGAATGCCCCGAGTCCGGGCGGACCAGGCCAGGGCCTGGCCGAAGTTGCCGGAGCTGTCGGTGACCACGCCGGGGGTGTGCTCGGGCAGGCGCAACACGGCGTTGAGCGCCCCGCGCGGCTTGAAGGAGCCGGTCTTCTGGAAGTTCTCGCACTTGAAGAAGAGCTCGACGCCAGCTCGCTCATCGAGGGTCCCGCAGGTCACCACCGGGGTCGTGTGGAGGTGGGCTCGAGTGCGCTCCCGAGCGGCGAGGACGTCGTCGTAGGTCGGCATCAGTGGAGATCGTAGAGCCTCGCGGCGTTGTCCCAGGCGACGGGGGCTCGCAGCTCCGGAGCCAGGCTACGACGTACGACGGCGCCGAGGTGGTGCCTCGGGCTCAGGAGCCCGCCTGGTAGCGCTCGACCCAGCGCTCCGAGAGCGCGTCGGCCTGCCGGGACAGGGACGGGGCGGGCAGGGTCGCCGGAGGTGGCAGCTCGAGGTGCTCCAGGACGCTGCCGAGGGTGGCCTCGAAGTCCTCGACGAGGTCCTCGTAGACCACCTCGTGGACCTCGCCGAGCTCAGCGCGCCAGGCCGCTTCGGCCCCCTCGATCTGCTCGAGGCAGCGGGCGATGCGAGAGCGCGAATACACAGGCGGGAGCAGGCCCTTCTGCCAGCTGGCCCAGCGGCCGGTCTGGATGGCCCGAGCCCAGCTCACGGCCTGGGCGAGTCGATCGCGGCGCGTGATCAAGACCCATCGATCGACCGCGAGCAGGTCCCGGAAGCGCTCGTAGTGGTGGCGGTGGATCTTCAGGCCGAACCAGCCCCCGGAGGAGCGACGAGCGCGGACCTCGGCCAGGTGCTCCTGGATGTCGCCACGAGCCAGCACCTGCAATGGCCCCATCAACAGCCGGTAGTGGCGGCGACCGGCGCGCAGGCCCCAGTCCCGGCGCTGCATGGGGTTGAGGTACTCCTTGGGCGCGCCGCAGAGCCCCGTGTCCCAGAGACCCCGACACAACAGCGTGCTCCCGGTCCGCGGCAGGGAAGCGACGGCGTAGGTGCGCACGTCGCCAGCAGGCGGCAGGTCGAACTCGGGGCCGTTCTTCGGATCGAGGAACACAGGCTCCCCTATCCGGCCCTCCGCCGGCGGCGCATTGCGAGGAGGGCACCGATGGAGCCCACCAGGATGAGGGTCAGGGCCACAGCCCAGGCCTGGCCCACGGTCACGGGCGGACGGCTCACCCAGGTCGTGCGTGACCCTGCCGTCCAGGCCGCTGCGACCCGCAGGATGTCGGCCTCGCTGGCCCGCCAGAGCTGTCGCGGCCTGAGCTCCCGCGCTGGGACCGGAGTGAGCCAGAACCCGGCGATGCGCGAGGCCCGCACCGGGCCCTCCTCCAGCGAGCGCTCGGCGTGGCCTATGTGCTGGGCGCGCACGCGAGCCAGGCGCTCGGGTTCGAGCTCACCGCTGGAGAGCTCGTCCAGGGCGATGTGCATCAGCTCCAGCGCCTCGTCCACCTTCTCGTGGTCCAGCTCCGTCCGGATGCACAGGAAGCCCGCGTCCAGCCAGTCCTCGTTCCATGCCGAGACGCCGTAGACCAGCGCTCGGTCCGTGCGCATGCGCTCGAAGAGCAGGTCCTCGAGGTAGCTCGCGGCGAGCTCGGTGACCCTGTGGTCCGGGTGGGAGCTGCCCACCGTCGGCGCGGTGATGGCCACCTCGAACTGGTCGTAGACCGCCGGTTGCCAGATGACGTCCTCTGTGGGGGCTCCGGCAGCGCTCGGGGCGCTCGGGGCGGTCGGAGCCGAGCCCTCCGGGTTGTCGAGGAGGCCGAAGCCCTGCTCGATCCGGGCGAGGGTGGACTCGACCTCGAGTCGCCCGACCAGGACCAGGGCTGCGTTGTCGGGCCGATAGTGGCGTCCGTAGAAGCCCTCCAGATCCGGCAGTGACATGCCATCGAGGGAGCTGTCCTCTCCGATGTGGGGCACAGGCAGCATCGTGTCTGGCCAGTAGGCTTCGCTGGCGGCCTCGCGCAGGGACCGCCCGACGCCGGCGTCGTGGACCTGGGTCATCCACCAGCCGTCGCGCCCCCCGCGCTCCTCGAAGACGACCTCGCGCTCCTTGTCGAGCTCGGCTGGCAGCAGCTCCGGGTGGAAGACCACCTGCTCCAGCCACAACAAGAGCTCCGGCAGGTGATCCGCGCCCAGCCAGGCGTGGTAGCGCACCGACTCGGCGTAGGTGTAGCCGTTGTAGGAGCCGCCAAGGTCCTCGACCCAGTTGCGCACCCCGCGCTCGTCCCAGAGCTCCGTCTTCGTGAACAGCATGTGCTCGAGCAGGTGGGAGGCCCCGCTGGTCTCTGGGCTCTCGAAGCGCCCGCCGCCGCGCACGACGACCAGGCCGAGCACCGAAGTGGAGTCGGCCCGCGGCTGGAGGAAGACCTCGAGCCCGTTGTCGAGGACGACGTGACGAAGCTCGAAGGGAGCCTCGTGGACGACCTGGACCTCAGCGGCGACAGCGGTAGCGATGAGCAGCACCAGCGGAGCTTAGATCCGCCCCGCGATCTCCGCTCCCTCCCGAATCGCCCTCTTCGCGTCCAGCTCTCCAGCCATCCGAGCTCCACCGATCGTGTGGACCTCTACGTCGAGCTCCGCCAGGGTCGCCAATCCACCGGCCTTCACCTGCCCGGCACAGACCACGACGTTGTCGACCTCCAGGACGCGCTTTTGGCCGCCCACCGAGATGTGCACGCCTGCGTCGTCGATGCGGTCGTAGACCACCGCGTCGAGCATCTCGACGCCGCGCTTGCCGAGCTGGGTGCGATGGATCCAGCCCGTGGTCTTGCCGAGGCCAGCCCCGAGCTTGCCCTTCTTGCGCTGCATCATCACGACCTTGCGCGGGGGTGGGGGCTGCTGGACCGGCCGCAAGCCCCCGCGCTCGACGTGGTCGTGGTCGATGCCCCACTCCGCCAGGAAGGCCTCGAGCGCAGGTCCTTCGGTGTGGGTGTGGGTCAGGAACTCCGCGACGTCGAAGCCGATGCCACCAGCCCCGATGATGGCCACGCTCTTGCCGACCGGCGCTCCCTCGAAGACATCTACGTAGCTCAGGACCTCTGGGCGCTCGATGCCAGGGAGGCTGGGCTTCCGTGGGCTCACCCCGGTGGCGACGACGACGACGTCGAAGTCCCCGAGGTCCCCTTCGGTTGCCCTGGTCCCGAGTCTCACCTCGACCCCGGCGTCATCCAGCCGGTTCCGGAAGTAGCGCAGGGTCTCCGCGAACTCCTCCTTGCCCGGGACGCTCTGGGCCAACCTGAACTGGCCTCCGAGCTCGGCGGTGGCCTCGAAGAGCACGACGTCGTGCCCGCGCTCCGCGGCGACGCTGGCAGCTGACAGCCCCGCGGGCCCACCACCGACCACGGCGACGCGCCTGGGCTGGCTGGCCGGCTTCGGCGTGCGCTCGGTCTCGTGACAGGCCAGGGGGTTCACGAGGCAGGAGCAGCGCTTGTTCTGGAAGACGTGGTCGAGGCAGGCCTGGTTGCAGGCGATGCAGGTGTTGATGCGGTCCGCGCGACCCTCGACCGCTTTGTTCACGAAGTCCGGATCGGCGAGCAGCGGCCTCGCCAAACTCACCATGTCGGCGTCGCCACGGCTGAGCACCTCCTCGCCTGTCTCCGGGGTGTTGATGCGGTTCGAGGTCACCAGCGGGACCCCGACCTCGGCCTTGAGCTTGCGGGTCACCCAGGTGAAGGCGGCGCGAGGCACCATCGTCGCGATGGTGGGCACGCGGGCTTCGTGCCACCCGATGCCGGTGTTGATGATGCTGACGCCGGCTGCCTCCAGCGCTTTGGCCAGGATGACCACCTCTTCCCAGGTCGAGCCCTCTGGGACGAGGTCGAGCATGGACAGCCGGAAGACGATGATGAAGTCCGGACCGACCGCCTCGCGCAGGCGGCGGACGATCTCGATGGGGAAGCGGATGCGGTTTTCGTAGGGCCCACCCCACTCGTCCGTCCGCTTGTTCGTGCGGGTGACGATGAACTCGTTGATGAAGTAGCCCTCGCTCCCCATCACCTCGACGCCGTCGTAGCCAGCCTCCTTGGCGAGCACGCCGCAGCGCACGAAGTCCTCGATCTGGCCCTCGACGCCGCTGGTGGACAGGGCCCGCGGGGTAAACGGCGTGATCGGCGACTTGATGCGGGAGGGCGCGACCGAGAAGGGGTGGTAGGCGTAGCGGCCCGTGTGGAGGATCTGCATGGCGATGTGACCGCCCGCGGCGTGGACCGCGTCGGTGACCTGCCGGTGGCGCTTCACCTCTCCCGGGCCCGCCAGCTTCGCGGCGAAGGGCTTGCCCCAGCCGGCCCTGTTCGGCGCGATGCCTCCGGTCACGATGAGCCCGACGCTGGCTCGGGCCGCGAAGTAGGCCGCCATGCGGCCGTAGTCCCGCTCCTCTTCCAGGCCGATGTGCATCGAGCCCATCAGCACCCGGTTCTTCAAGGTGAGGTGGGCGACCTGGAGGGGCTCGAGGAGGTGCGGGTACTCTGAATGACCGTTCATTCGTCAGGCCTAACCCGCCCTGCAAGCCCGGCGAGCTTGCGAGGGCTCTGACCATCTGATAGACCCGTCTCTACCAATTGGTAGAGAGCTGTGAATCAACCGGTAGACGACGTTCGCACCCGCATCCTCCAGGAGGCGACGCGACTCTTCGCGGAGCGAGGCAGCTCCACGCCGATCCAGGCGATCGCTGACGCGGCGGGCATCACCAAGCCGACGCTCGTCTACCACTTCGGCAGCAAGAAGGGCCTCCGCGAGGCCGTCTTCGCCGAGTTCATGAACCACTGGCGAGACGAGCTCCCACGGCTGATGGGCGCCGCCGCCAGCATCGACACCCTGCTCCGTGCGCTCTTCGACTTCTTCCGGCGAGACCCCTACCGGGCTCGCCTGCTCCTGCGCGAGGCCCTCGATCGTCCAGGCAAGCTCAGGGAGGAGCTGAGGCACTCGATCCAGCCCTTCACCGCGCTGTTGACCCAGGCGATCCGCGTCGGCCAGGCCGGCGGCCAGCTGCGCGAGGTCATCGACCCAGAAGCCTACGTCGTGCTGGTCATCAGCGCGGCGGTCGGGGTCGTGGCCGTGGGCGAGCAGGTCGGCGGCCTCATCGCCCCGGAGCCCACCGTCGACGCCCAGCAGCGAGAGCTCATCCGAATGGCGCGCACCGCACTCTTGAACCCACCGAGCACCCCCTCGGGAGACTGACTCATGCCCAACTTCTACGACGACAACGCAGACCTCCGCTGGTACGTGCAGACCGGCATCGACTGGGAACCCATCGTCAGGTTCACCGAGTACGACTACAGGGCCGAAGACGGCTTCGAAGACGCCGAGAGCGCCCTCGAGTTCTACCGGGACATCCTCTCCCTCGTCGGCGAGTTCACCGCAGAGGCCATCGACCCGCGCTGGGCCGAGCTCGACCGCGCGCACCCCCGGGTCGAGGACGGCGAGGTCATCGAGGCCGAGGTCGTCCACGAGATCATGGAGAGCCTCAAGGAGCTCGAGATCCACGGCCTCTGCCTCCCCCGCGAGCTCGGCGGCATGAACGCGCCGCTGTTGCTCCTGCAGATGAACAACGAGATGTTCGCGCGGGCCGACGTGTCGATCTGCACCCACGTCGGCTTCCACGGCGGCATGGCCCTGGCGGCCCTGATGTACTCGGTGCGAGAGGGCACGACCGAGTTCCAGTCGGACCCGCCGCGCATCACGAAGACCCGCTTCGCAGATGCCATCCGCGAGCTCTCCAGCGGAGAGGCCTGGGGCTCCATGGACATCACGGAGCCCGGCGCCGGCTCCGACATGGCGGCCTTGCGCTGCCGGGGAGACCTCGACGAAGAGGGCAACTGGACCGTCACCGGCCAGAAGATCTTCATCACCTCTGGCCACGGCAAGTGGCACTTCGTCATCGCGCGGACCGAAGAGACCGACGACAGCGACTCCTTCGCGGGCCTCAAGGGCCTGTCGATGTTCCTCGTGCCCGCCTTCGAGATCATCGACGGACAGAAGAAGTGGCTGGCGACGATCGACGGCTGCGAAGACAAGCTCGGTCACGACGCCTCGGCCACCGTCAGCATCAGCTTCGAGGGCACCCCCGCCCACCTCATCGGCGAGCGCGGCGAGGGCTTCAAGCAGATGCTGATGCTCATGAACGGCGCCCGCGTCGGCGTGGGCTTCGAGGCCCTCGGCCCGATGGAGGCCGCCTACAGGGCAGCGAAGGCCTACGCCTCCGAGCGCCCGAGCATGGGCAAGACCATCGACCAGCACGAGATGATCGCGGACTTCCTCGAAGAGATGAGGACGGACATCCAGGCCACCCGAGCCATCGCCATGGACGCCGCCTGGCACGACGAGCTCTCCCAGAAGATGCGCATCGCCTCCGAGCGCATGGATCTGAGCGAGGACGAGCTGGACGAGCTGGACAGAAAGCGCAAGCACTACGAGCGCCGGACACGGCACCTCACGCCCCTGTTGAAGTGGTTCGCCGGCGAGAAGGTCGTGGAGATCTCGCGCCGCTCCATCCAGATCCACGGGGGCAGCGGCTACATCAAGGAGTACCGCGTCGAGAAGCTGCTGAGAGACGCCATGGTCTTCCCGATCTACGAGGGAACCAGCCAGATCCAGGCCCTGATGGCCATGAAGGACAACCTCCTCGGCGCGGTGAAGAACCCCAAGCGCTTCGTGCGCGACACGGCCCGAGCCCGCTGGAGGAGCCTCTCGGCACAGGACCCGCTGGAGCGCCGGGCGGCCGGGCTGCGCCTGCTCGCACAGCAGACCATCCAGTTCCTCCTGACCCGACTGACCGCGGCCAAGCTCGGCGAGCTCCGCCAGCACGCCCTCGGGGAGTGGTCATCCGTGATGCAGCAGTGGGACCCCAAGCGCGACTTCGCCCTGGCGATGCTTCACGCCGAGCGCCTCTGCAGCATCCTCACGGACGCCGCCGTCGCCGAGACCATCTTCGAGCAGACCAAGAAGGACGAGAGTCGCCGGGAGCTCCTGGAGCGCTGGCTGGAGCGGGCAGAGCCGAGGGGCCGCTACCACCACGACGTCATCACGACGACGGGCCCCAGGCTGCTGTCGATCCTCGCCGAACCGGCCCAAAAAGCAGCCAAGTGAGGCCAGCCTGATGCACCTCCTCCACCAACGACGGAACATCGTCTCCACCCTGCGCCTCGTCGGAGCCGGCGTCGGAGCCGGGTTCTCGGAGCTGCCTGGCCCCGAGACCATCGACCACATCGCGCCGCGCCCAGCTTCCCTCGTCGACGACTACGTCCGCGCGGTGGGCGGCTCGCCGAAGGCCTGGAAGGGCCAGCTGCCCCCTCACATGTTCCCCCAGTGGGCATGGCCTGCCCTGACACAAGCGCTCGAGGGCATCCCCTACGACCTCAAGAGCGTGGTGAACGCCGGCTGCTCCTGGACCGTGAGGGGTCCGATCCCCAGCGACGAGCTGCTGCAGTGCGTGGCTCGGGTGGAGTCGATCGAAGAGGACGAGAGCAAGGCGCTGGTCCGCCTCTCCGCCATCACCGGACCGGCCACCCAGGATGACGCCCTGGAGGCCACGCTCACGGCCTTCATCCCTCGCAAAAAGGCAGGCGGCAGCAAGAAGAAGTCATCGAACCGGGTCCGCGTACCGCTGGGCGCCCGACCGATCTTCGAGCGCCGCCTGAAGCCCGAGCTCGGCAGGCGCTTCGCCGCCCTGACCGGGGACCCGAACCCCATCCACTGGCTCGCCCCCTATGCCCGCATGGCCGGCTTCAAGGGGCCGATACTCCACGGCTTCTGCACGGCGGCCATCGCCGCAGAGGCCTTGATCGCCAACCGCTACGCGGGCGACGTCCACAAGCTCAAGAGCTTCTCGGCCCGCTTCACCCGCCCCGTCCGCCTCCCCTCTCGCATCCGCGTGTTCGTCCACGGGTCCGACATCTACGTCGGCTCCCAGCCCGGCGGCCCCGCTCTGCTCACAGGAGCCTTCAATGGCTGATCGCCTGGTCTCCCTCTCGGCGAACCCGACCGCCCGCAAGCTCGTCGGCGCGCTCGGTGTCTCGCTTCCCCCCGTCCTCGCCCGCGACCTCGAGCCCTGGAAGGAGCGGCCGCTGTCGGACAAGAAGGTCCGCGTGCTCATCGCTGATGGCGGCGAGCTCGTCGAGGTCCTCGCCCACACCGTCGCCCGCGCCGGTGCCGAGCCCGCGGTGGTCGGACAGCTGGAGCCCTTCGTCGAGGCCGGAGAGGCCTGGGGCCGCCCCCCTCACGCCCTGGCAGAAGACGAGCCCGGGGCCGACGTCGTCCTGCTCGATGCCACCGGCATCCGCAGCGTTGCCGGCCTCGCCCAGCTCCACACGCTGCTTCAGGCCAATCTGAAGGGCCTGCGGAAGAGCGCCCGCGTCATCGTGCTCGGCCGGCCCCACGTGGGCCTAGAGAGCGTAGAGGCGAGCGCGGCACAGCGGGCCCTGGAGGGCTTCGCCCGCAGCCTCGCCAAGGAGGTCGGCCGCAAGGGCGCAACCGCCAACTACGTGGCCGTGAAGTCCGGGGCAGAGGACCGCGTCGAGGCCCTGATCCGCTGGCTCGCCTCGCCTCGGAGCGTTTACGTCAGCGGCCAGGCCTTCGTGGTCAGCAAGACGGTGCGCAGGGCCCAGCTCGAGGCCGTCCGCCCGCTCGACGGCAAGGTCGCGGTGGTGACCGGCTCGGCTCGGGGCATCGGTGCCGCCACCGCCAAGGCGATGGCCCGCGAGGGCGCCAAGGTCGTCGTACTCGACCACCCCTCCGCCGACACCCAGGCTGCAGAGGTGGCCGCGGCTGTCGGGGGCAAGCCGCTGCTGTTGGACGTCACGGACGAGGACGCTGGCGAGCGCATCGTGGCCTTCTGCAAGGAGCACTTCGGCGGCATCGACGTCGTGGTCCACAACGCGGGCGTGACTCGGGACAAGACCCTTGGCCGGATGAAGAGGGAGCAGTGGGACCTGGTCCTGGACGTGAACCTCGCGGCCATCCTGCGCATGAACGAGGCCATCGTGCCCGCCCTGGGCAAGGACGCCCGCATCGTGCTCCTGTCCTCGATCGCCGGCATCGGCGGCAACGTCGGCCAGACCAACTACGCCACCAGCAAGGCCGGGGTCATCGGCCTCACCGAGACCCTCGCCCCCCGCCTGGCTCGCAGGGGCATCGCGGTGAACGCCGTGGCGCCAGGCTTCATCGAGACCCGGCTCACAGCGGCCATCCCGGTGGCAACTCGCGAGGTGGCCCGGCGGCTCGCGAACCTCTCGCAGGGGGGCCTCCCCGCCGACGTCGCAGAGCTGGTCGTGTTCCTCTCCAGCCCCGGCGCCTGCGCGATGTCCGGGCAGCTCGTCCGCGTCTGCGGCGGCAACCTCATGGGAGCCTGAGATGAGCAGAGCCGTCGTCATCGGGGGCGCGCGAACCCCCTTCGTCCGCGCCTTCGCCGAGTACACCCAGATGGACACCATCGACCTCGGAGTCCACGCGGTCCGAGGCGCGCTGGAGCGCAGCGGCATCGCCTATGGCGAGATCGACGCCATCGTCTGGGGTGGGGTCATCCTGCCCCCGACCGCGCCGAACGTGGGCCGCGAGATCGCCCTGGACCTGGGGCTGCCCCCAGAGGTCGAGGCCTTCACCCTGACCCGGGCCTGCGCCTCGTCGCTGCAGGCCATCACCACCGCCGTCGCCAAGATCGAGCGCGGCGAGGCCGACGTGATCATCGCCGGCGGCTCCGACAGCACCTCCAACGCGGTGCTGCCGATGCCCGCGAGCTTCGTGAGGAAGGTCGCCCCGGTCGCGATGAACAAGCGCAGCGGGTTCTCCGACTACCTCGGCCTGCTCACGAAGCTGTCGCTCAAGGACATCGTGCCCAAGCAGCCCAAGGTCGCCGAGCGCAGCACCGGCGAGGTCATGGGCGAGGCCGCGGAGAAGATGGCGCGCAGAAACGGCGTGACCCGCGAAGAGCAGGACGAGCTCACGGTCCGCAGCCACCACCGGGCCGCCGCGGCGATGGAGTCAGGCCGCTTCGACGACGAGGTCGTCCCAGTGACCCCTCCGCGCAAGGAGACCGTCTACCGGGACACCATCGTGCGCGCCGACACCAGCATGGAGAAGCTGGCCAAGCTGCGGCCCGTGTTCGCGAAGGACGGCACGCTGACCGCTGGCAACTCCTCCTCCCTGACCGACGGCGCCGCCTGCGTCATCCTCTGCTCCGAGGAAAAGGCGAGGGAGCTCGGGCTGGCGCCAAAGGCCAGCTTCAAGAGCTGGGCGTATGTGGGCGTGGACCCCGCCGACCAGCTGCTGATGGGCCCCGCCCTGGCGATGCCCAAGGCGCTGGACCGGGCAGGGCTGACCCTCGGCGAGGTGGACCTCGTGGACATGCACGAGGCCTTCGCGGGACAGGTGCTCTCCATCCTCAAGATGCTGGCCTCGGCGAGCTTCGCCCAGGAACGCCTCGCAAGGCAGGGACCGGTCGGCGACGTCGACCCGGAGAAGCTCAACGTCCACGGCGGCAGCGTGGCTCTTGGCCACCCCTTCGGCGCGACCGGAGCGCGCATGGTGCTGACGATGGCGAACGAGCTGGAGTCGACCCAGGCAAAGACCGCGCTCTTGGGCATCTGTGCCGCCGGAGGCCTGGGCGCCGCGGCGGTGATGGAGGCCTGCTAGAGTCGCCGCATCGGACGACACTGGCTGATCGCTGTCTTCGCTGGGCTGGCCCTGGTCGTCCTGGGGCTGGCGATGGTGGCCGCCAACCCTCTCTGGTTCCTCGACAACGAGGAGCTGGTCAACCCCACGGTCGGGCGAGAGCTGCTGGCCGGCAACGGCGCCCTGTTGTTGCAGATGCAGCACAACCCCCACTGCGGGGGCTGCACGGTAATGGCGCTCGGCGGCGCCGCGAGCTTCCAGCTGGCCGGCGAGTCCTTCCTCGCGTGGAAGGCCATCCCGGCGCTCTGGAGCGCGGCGACGATGCTGGTCGGCTTCGCCCTGCTGCGAGCGGGGGGCTGGCGGCTGGGGGCCTGGGCCTGGTTGGTGCTCTTCATCGGACTGCCGGCGGCCCTGTTCCAGACCCTGCTCATGGGCTGGGGCAACCACGCTGAGGTCGTCCTGTTCGTGCTGCTGCAGGGCCTCGTCGCGCTGAAGGCCGAGCGGCCGCCAGGCTGGGTGCTCCTGGGTGCGGTGGCCGGTGTCGGGGCCTGGTTCTGCCTGGGTTCGATCTTCGCCCTGCCGGCGATCCTCCTCGTGCTGCGGCCATGGAAGCGACTTCCGCTGGTCGGGCTGGGCTTGGTGCTGGGTGCGCTGCCCCTGGGTGTCTTCATGCTGGATGTGGACGCCGACCCCTTCCTGCTCTTCCGCATGACCCCTCGGGGAGACCCGGGCACGCTCCTCGGCAAGCTCGGCGAGGCCACGCTGTTCGGAGTCGACGACCTCCACTTCGTCCCCGAGCAGGCCTGGCCGGCGGCGCTCGGGGTCCTCTCGGTGGGGGCCACGTGGCTGCTGGCGGCGCGCGCCCTGAAGGACCCGAAGACCCGCATCCTCGCAGCCCTCTATGGCGCCTCCGTGCTGCTCTACGTGCTGTCCTCGTTCCACATCGGCGTGGTCGAGGGTGAGCCCCCGCGCCCGGTGGACCTGCGCTACCTGATGTCAGCAGCCCTGCTGTTGTCGCTGATGGCCGCGGCCGGGGCCGACCAGCTGCTCAGAGACCGGCGCTGGCTCCCGGTGGCGATCGCGCTGGTGTGCGTGGCGGCTGGACCGGGGCTCGCCGCCCGCGCTGCCTGGCTCGCCTACGAGGCCCCCGCCGACAGCCCCAGCGCCTCCGATCTGCGGCCCACCATCTACAAGATCGTCGTCCGGGACCTCGCCCACGATCGGCCGCCAGAGGTCCTCGACCGGGTCGCCCCGGAGGAGTGGGTCTCCCGGGTGAACCACCACCGCATCCGGGGCATGCAGGTGGCGAGGCGGCTTGCCTACGAGGACGATGTCCGGGGTGTCCTCGACGAGGTCCGCGCTCACCCCGAGCCCGAGCTCCTCATGAGCGGCGTCGGGCGGGAGATCCCCTTCCTGCTCGAGCTCGGACGCCAGGAGGGAGAGCCCACCGCCCGGCGCGTCGCAGCGCTGTTGAGCCGAGCGAGCCCGGCCGAGCGCGAGCTCATGGCAGCGGAGGTCCTCGTCACCCGCGCCTCGCTGTTGCAGCTCTTCGAGCTCCCCCACCCGGAGAGCTCCGCAGAGGTGGAGGCCCTGCTGCTCTCTGGCCCGCTGGCTGTCGGCGACTGCGCCCTCTGCGCGGGCCTGGGCCGGGATCTCGTGCGCTTCCGCCCCTCTGAGCAGGTGACCGGGGTCGGCGAGCTCTTCGCGGGCGGCGAGGCGATGCTGCCCGATGCCTGGCGGGGGGTGCTCATCGAAGGAGCCGGCCTGGCCTATGGGCAGGAATACGGTCACCTCGGCGAGGAGCTCGAGCTGGTCGCGCGGCTGTCGATCGATGACCGCGCAGCCTTCCAGCGAGGCTACGACCTGGGCAGGGCCAGGGCATGGCGGGTGGCGGTCGCAGAGGACGAAGGCCCCAGCTGGGTGCCCTAGCGCCTCCTCGGCGTAGACTCCGCCCCGTGGACAAGACGTGGCCGTTGTGGACCCTCGCGCTGCTGTTCTCCGGCTCCTGCGGCTCCTCTGTCGACTGCTCGGAGGAGCCGGATCGCTGCCTGCTCGAGGCCATCCGGGCCGAGACCACCGTGGAGAAGGTGGAGGAGCTCGCTGGCGACATCCAGGATCCGCTCATCCGCGGCCTGGCCGTCTCTGAGTGGGTCGAGCTGCACGCCGGCGAGCTCACCAATGAAGAAGCGCTGAGGCTCTGCGAGCACCTCTCCGGCGTCGACCGCGGGATGTGCATGCGCCCCTACACGACCCCACACCTGCGCGCGCAATGACGAGCTTGTGGCTGCTGTGGTCCTGCGGAGGCGAGCCCGAAGAGGTGGTGTCCGGCCTGGTGGCGCCTGGCTGTTCGGCCTACCAGGCAGACCCCGACGCCCTGGCCTACTGCAACTACCTGGACACGATGGGCGCCTCCGACCTGGCGGTGGCCGAGCGACAGTGCAGCGCCGCCGGGGTGTGGGAACAGAGGTGCAGATCCGCCTGGATCTCGGGACACGCGGAGCGGGTGGACCGGGACGCGGCGCTGGCCTTCTGTTCCGACGAGTCCTGCCGCTTCGACGTGATCGACCGCCACCTCGACCCCGACATCCACGGCCAGATCGCCCTCTGCACCGAGCACACCCCCACCTACAGGCTCGCCTGCATCGACCACGCCCTCATCGCCTGGTCCCAGAGCGCTCCCTCGCAGGAGGCGATGGCGGAGCTCGCGGCCCTGCCGGACATGGACCCCCGCCGGGTCGGAATGGCGCTCGGCGAGGTGGTGCTGTGCGTCGAGGGCCGGGAGTGCACGGGCGACGGCGGCGTGCTGGCCGGATGCGAGGAGGTCGTTCGCCGAGACGACCGCGGGATCTGTGAGGGCGCGATCCCGAACGCCCCGGGACTCAGTCCGGGCGGACACTGAGCCGGTCTCTCAGTTCCTCGGCCGCAGGCGCGCCCAGCTCAACAAGCTGCCGGCGGGTTCCAACCCGCGAGCGGCCTCCTCTGCGAAGAGCTCCTCGCAGGCCTGCACTTCTCGGGTGACCTGGGACAGCTGCTCACCCCCCTCGAAGAATGCCCTGTGCCACTGGTCCTCGGCCTGGAACAGCATTCGTCCCTCTGCGTGGGGTGAGAGGGCGCTGGGCAAGGTGCCGGCGACCAGCAGCCAGCACACGGCGGCGATGGCGAGGAGGCGGAGTGGCGCCGCCCAGGGTGGGAGGTAGCGAGTAGCGAGTCCTGGGCGCAGGCCGTCCAACAACCGCGCTCCGGCGGCGATGCCGACACCGACCAACACGGCGATGGCGATGGTGCCCGTGAGGACGAAGCGGGGGTGGGCCTCGACCGTGTCCCGGGCGCCCAGGAAGGAGGCGGCGAAGGGTGCCAGGCACAACAGGGCCGCCAGGCGGCGACGGCGACGGAGCAGCAGGAGTGTAGCGACCGCCGTGCCACCCAGGCCCAGGTGGAACCAGGGCTCCAGACGGGTCGGGCTGAGCGTGGGCACCGGCAACGGACCCCAGGCCTCTGGCGGGTGGTCGGGCAGCGGGTAGTCCCGCTGAGCCCACAAGAACGCGAGGGTCTCGGGGATCTCCCAAGGTGGAGAGCGGCCCCAGACGTACTGGTGCTCGGTCACCCAGGGCGGCTCGTAGATCTCGTCGCGATGGCCCAGGTCCCAGTAGAGGCGACGGGCATCGACCTCGCCCTCGAGGGGGTAGGACCCGGGTGGATAGGCGAGCCGGCCGAGGGCGAAGGAGGCCACGAGCGCGGCGACCACGATGCCTAGACGAGCAGGCCAGAGGCGCCTCGGTGCCCAGAGCGCCGCGACGATGACGAGAGCCGTGGCGGTGAGCCCCCAGACGAGCCCGCGAGTGTCCGCGAGGAAGGCCGCACCCGCACCCGCAGCCCCGCAGATCAGCGCCGCGGTGGTCGACCAGCGCAGGGCGATCGCGGCCCCGGCGGCGCTGAGCACCAACAGGGCGATCATGAGGGGGTAGAAGTTGACCGTGTGCGTCATCACGACAAAGGACGGCAAGCACCCGGTCAAGACGGCGGCCGCCACCCCCGCTGCCGGAGAAGCCAGGGAGCGGGCCCATCCGTAGACTCCGGCCACGGCCAGCGAGCACCCGATCCAGGCTCCCACCGTGAGCCCGTCCAGGGTGCCGAACCAGCCCGCCAACAGCGAGGGTATGGCGCCCACGGTCAGGGACCTGGTCATGTGCCAGCCGGCTTGATCCAGCCCATCCAACGGGGAGCCGAAGGCGGCCACCGAGGCGCAGTAGTTGGTGAAGTCGTTGCTGGTGTAGGGACCGCCCATGGTGTGCAGCGGCCACAACCAGAAGGCGGTGGCCAAGGTGACCAGGATCCCCAGACAAAGCGCGAGCGCCACCTCGCGACCGGGTCGCACCTGGTCCGGGCTGCTCTGGGCCGGGGTGAGCAACCACAGCAACACCGGGACCGCGAGCAGGGTCAGGGGGTGGAACAGGACATCGGCCAGCACGCGCACATCGTAGGCTGCGGCGGTGTCGATGCCCCTCGCCCTGGCCTGCACGGACCCCGCATCGCAGGGACCCGACCGTCCGCGACGGGATCCGGGGGAGGACACCCACTCGCAGCCGGACTCGCAAGAAGACACGGGCGAGGAGCAGATCCAGCCCCCAGAGACCAGCTGCACCGCCGCCGACGCGAGCATGTCGATCGCGCCCGACTACCCGGAGACCGGCCAGCGCGTGGACGTCTCCGTCACCGCGAACACGGGCTACGTCTACATCCACATGGCGGTGGCGGGTGGGGACTCGGAGCAGCTCAGCGCCGACATCAGCGGCGACGGGCCCTAGACCTGGAGCTACGCCTTCACCCTGAGCGAGCCGGCCCGCTACACCTTCACCTTCACGGCGGACGACGGCTCCACGCCGATCTGCACGGGCAGCGTCACGGCGACCGGCGAGCCTGTCGAGGACACCGGAGACACCGGCAGTTCGGGGGAGCCACCGGACAACCCCATCGGCATCGGGCTGGTGAGCGAGGGCAGCACCGACCAGTGGGACCTCGCCCAGGATCTGGCTGGCAGAGGTGGGCACGTGAAGCTCATCTTCGTCGGCGTCGTGCCCGGCATGAGCGGCCCCGAGACGGCGTGGTCCAACGCCGTGGCCGGGGTCTATGCCCGCGACCTGGTGCCGGTCATCCGCATGAACCCGCACTGGGGCCAGACGGAGGTCCGCGAGTGGAGCGACGACTCCAGTCACCTCTCCTACACTGGCTACGCCCAATCCTTCGCGGCGGTGGTCTCGGGCTTGCCCCTGCGCGAGGACTGGCCGATCTGGATCGAGCTCCTGAACGAGCCCAACCTCTGCTACGAGTGGACCTGCGACTCCGACGCCGGGACCTGGATGGGCTACGAGACGACCGCCGCGGAGTACGCCGCGCTCCTTCGCGACGTCACCGCGGCGCTCCATGCCCTCGGGGATCCGCGCATCAAGGTGATCAACGCGGGCCTCGCCCCCGGCGGCGCCGTCGACTGCGAGTGCGGCGGCAGCGGCTTCAACGCGGGCATCACGAGCCTCGAGTTCATCACCGCCATGGACTCGGCCGTGCCAGGGGTCTTCGACGACCTCGACGGCTTCGCCAGCCACGCCTATCCCTCCTCTGGCGAGGGCTGGGGCTTCTTCGAGGCCTACGACGACTGCGCTCCGGGCTTGAACTACTGGAAGCGCGAGCTGGACACCACCAGCAACAACACCAGCAGCGAGAGCGCGATGTTCTGTCTCATGCCTTGTTCTACGCGGCAGGCAGCTCAGCTATTGAGCGCGCGTCTCACGGCGACGACGACGTCGTCCTCTGCAGGGAAGCCGCTGTTGTCCTTTTCGGCGACCTTCTGGCCGTCGACCCAGATGGTGAGCTCGCCCCGGTTGCCCGGGGTGACGTCCGAGCTCTCACCCGTGTCCTTCTCGATGAGGTCCGCCAACCTGGCGGCGCGTGGCTTGTAGTTTCAAGGCACGCAGTAGCGAATCACGATGCGAGACATCCGGACCTCCTGCAGTGGCAGTACCACTGTCGATGGGATGCGGCGACTCAGTCGTTGCGGGCGAGGTCCATCTGCAAGGTGAGCTCGCAGGCGCTGCCGCCGATGATGGTCTCGACCACGCCGCAGTCCGCGCCCTCGCAGTTGAGCACGACATCGGCGCTCATGGTCATGGTCGCCTCGTCCACGAACTCGCCGTAGACCAGCGCATCGAAGACGATGACGGCGGCCAGGCCGTAGTCCTGTGGCGTGTAGTCCTCGTCGCTGCGGCTGTCGCAGTCGTAGGCCCAGCCATCGAGATCGCACTGGTCGTCCGGGGGCTCGTCACCGGCCATGGTGAACTTGCCTCCGCCGTCGTCGTGCAGCGTGACCTCGTTGCCGACCTCGCCGTGGCTGACCCAGTCCGCTGCAGCGCAGGGGTCGTGGGTGAAGGTCCGCGCGGTGACCGTCCAGGTCTCGCCGTCGGTCAAGGGGTAGTCATCCCCACCGTCGTCATCGTCGTTGCCGTCGTCATCGTCGTTGCCGTCGTCGTCGTCGTTGCCATCGTCCTCGTCGAGGGGGTCGGCGGTCGGGCGGTCTTCGTCGTCTGGAGCCAGGGTCTCTGTGGAACAGGCCAGGAATGCAAACAGGATCATGCCTCTCCGGACGGTGCGTATACGCGCTGTATACCTAAGTAGACAGTGTGTATACGTCAAGAAGCTGTCGTAGCCTGGGATCATGCTGCTGCTGCTTGCATGCAACGGTCGCCTCGACACGGGCGCGTGCGAGGCGAGCTTCTCCTCTGGGGGGGGCATTCACCTGCCCGATGGAGGGCTGGGGCGACCGGGACTACTACATCGTGCTGCCCGACGGCTACGCGGGCGGCGACGCGATCCCGCTGTTGGTCGACTTCCACGGGGGCGGCGGCAGCAAGATCTCCGAGGCCGCCTCGAGCTGTCCCGAGGGCGACCTGGACGACCCGAAGTGCCTGCATGCCTTCGCCAGGGAGAAGGGCTTCGCGCTGGTCTACCCAAACGGCACCGGCGCGAGCGGCTGGAAGCAGAACCTGCGGAGCTGGAACGCCGGAGGGGGGAACCCGGACGACGAGTTCCGCTGTGTCTCGACCCCGGCGGGCGAGGACGGCGTCGACGACGAGCGCTACCTCCGAGAGCTGCTCGACGACGTCGACGACGACGGCACGACCACGACCCGCCTGAGCTACCCGGACTGTCCCCTCGAACACCTCCGGGTGGACGGGGGCGGCCACGTCTGGCCCCAGGGCCACCAGTACCTGAGCGCAAAACGGGTAGGGCCTGCCTGGCAGGACTGGGGCAACGAAGTCATCTGGGACTTCCTCTCCAGCCACAGCCGTTAGGACGACACATGCTGTTCGCTTCGCTCTCTGGATGCCTGCTGTTCGCACCACCCGAGCTCATCCAGCTCACTCCGCAGGAGTTCCACGACGCCACCCAGGGTGTGGACGTGGTGCTCGTCGACGTCCACATCCCGGAGCAGACCCACATCGAGGGCACCGACGCGCTCGTGCCCTACAACGAGATCCTCGACCACCTCGACGAGTTCCCGGAGGATCGGTCGGAGCCGATCTACCTCTACTGCCGCTCCGGCCACATGGTGAACCCAGCCTCACGAGACCTCTTCGACGAGGGCTACACGACGATCTACAACCTCGACGGCGGCACCATCGCCTGGGAAGAGGCGTCGCTGCCCTACTGACTTGACCGGACGACGACCGCGGGCAGAGTGGGTTGCACACTGCAACCTGGGGTCGAGATGTCGAGCGCCGTGAAGCTCTCCACCGACCTCGTCGAAGCCGCGCGTCACGAGAGCCGGGTGTCTTCACGGTCGATGACCCAGCAGATCGAGTACTGGGCCCGGATCGGCCGGGCGATCGAGCGCACCGGGGCCATCGAGCACGATCGCGTGTGCGCGGCTCTTCGAGCGGAGCTCGCCTTCGACGAGCTGAACACCGAGGAGCGCATGGCCGTGCTCGGCCAGCTCGAGCGGGAGGTGTTCCAGCCCCGGGGTGACCGGGCGCTGGCCAAGCGGCTGGCCCGGGAGGAGTGACCGCCCGGCCACCGCTGCTCTGGCTGATCATCGGCCCAAACGGCGCCGGGAAGTCGACGTACCACGCCACCCGCGTCGAACCTCGGCTGCTGGCCGAGTTCGTCAACGCCAATCGAATCGCTCTCGAGCGATGGCCGGATGCCGGGCCGGAGAAGAGCTACGAAGCCGCGCGCATCGCGGCAGAGCGCCGATCGGAGCTGCTCGGTGCGGGGCGTTCCCTGGTCGCGGAGACCGTGGCGTCGCACCCTTCCAAGCTGGAGCTGCTGCACGCCGCGCAGGCGTCCGGCTACGAGGTCTGGGTCAGCTTCGTCTGCCTGGAGAGCGCGGCGCTGGCCGTCGAACGTGTGGCACGTCGAGTCCGACATGGCGGGCACCCCGTCCCGGAAGAAAAAGTCCGAGCCCGGTACGAGCGGATGGCGCCGATCGCACAAGCCGCAGTCGCCAGCGCGGACCGCGCCTTCGTCGTCGACAACTCGGAGACGAAGAGACCTCTACGGGACGTGATGCTCGTCGAGCGCGGCCACGCGATCTGGAGAGCTCCAGATCCACCGGCTTGGCTCGGCGAGCTGTTTCCCGAATAGGAGGCCGGCGGGAACCGGCCAGCTACAGCGCGCAGTCCACCGCTTCGAACCAGGCGTTGTCGTCCTCGTCGCACTCCTCGATGGTGTTTCCCGGGTCGACCTCGACCCGCAGTCCCTCGATGCCGACCTCTGGCAGCGAGGCGTGGAAGACCATGCCGGCGCTGGCCTCGCCGATGGGTGGCACCTCGATGGTCAGACCCTCCAGGGTGCGCAGCTCGCCGCCCTCCTTGCGCAGCTGGAGCACGAGGTCGACCTCGTCGCCGGCCGAGGTCAGCCCGTCGTTGATCACAACCACCGTGACGTCGACGGTGCCGGCGTAGCAGTCCCAGCAGATGTCGACGACCTCGACCCGCAGGTTCGGGGCCGGGATGCCCGGGCGCTCCCGCAGGCCGCCGGCCCGGTAGCTGTTGTGGCCGGTCTGCCAGTTCATCAGCGGCTGGGCCGGGACGGAGAGGTCGTCCTCGACGTTGGTGATGTGGTAGGCGTGCTGGTTCCAGGTCTCGGTGGTGGGCGCCCAGCTGGAGTTCAGGTCCCCGATGGCCGTGATGCCCTGCCAGCCGGCGTTGATCGAGTCGTTGCTCATGAGGATGATCTCGGCCTCGCCGTCGGCGTCGACGTCGACGATGACCGGGTACTCGAAGAGCGTCCAGCTGGAGTGGCGGTCCTCTGCCATCAGCACCGCGCCGGTGGCCCCGTCGTAGACGTAGAGCACGAGCTCGTCCGCGTAGACGACCTCGGCCTGACCGTCGCCTTCGAAGTCGAAGACCGCGGAGCCGGTGCGCGCCGAGCTCTGGTCCTGGGTGGTCTGGAGCCAGAGCTGGGTGCCGTCGGTGTCGTGCACGACGTAGCCCGAGTAGCCGGCGGTCCCGATCTCGGGCTCGCCGTCTCCGTCGAAGTCCGCGATGGTGGGCGGGCCGCCTCCACCGCCGGGAACACCCGCGGGGTCGTTCCAGATGACCGTCCCGTCCGTGTCTGCGAGCCAGACAGCGCCGTTCTGCACGGTCACGACCTCGCCGAAGCCGTCGGCGTCGAAGTCGGCGACCGCGGACCAGCCGTCCGCCATGCCGTTGGCCCACTTGGCGCTGCCATCGCGGTTGTAGGCAGCGTTGCCGACGAGGACCTCTTGCTGACCGTCGAGGTCCAGGTCCGCGACCACCGGGATCGCGTAGGAGCCGCCGTAGCCGTAGGCGCCGATGCCCACTGTGGCGCCAGTGTGGTCGAGGATGGCCCGTCCGGCGACGACCTCTGCCAGGCCGTCGCCGTCGAGGTCCGCGACCACCGGGTAGCCGTAGCCGGTGGTGTGACCGGACAGGGACTCGCTGGCCCAAACCAGGCTGCCGTCGGAGTGCAGGGCGAGGACGCGCACATCCGTGCTCATCACCAGGATCTCGGGTCTGCCGTCGGCGTCGAGATCGCCCAGCGCGACGCCGCTGGAGGCCACGGGGCTGTAGCCGCCGATGTTCGTGAAGGCAGAGGTCTCCTCGCCCGTGCCCTCGAGGATGTGGAGGGCCCCGGCCCCGCCGTAGGAGTTGTTGGCGTAGGAGGTGAAGACCACCTCTGGGAGGCCGTCGGCGTCGACGTCCCCGACCGCCGGCATCATCATCACGTCGTCGTAGCCGGGGGCTCCGAGGGATCCCTCCCATCGCCACTCGACGACCGGGTCGAAGCTGCCGGACAGGGCTGGAAAGGCACACTCCTCGTCTACGTCGAGGGCGTAGCTGCCAGCCTCGTCGACGGCGCAGGCGTCCTCGCCACCGGGGGCGTCGTTCTTCGCGGAGAGCTCGTAGTCGGAGCAGGCCAGGGCAAGCAGCAGCATCGGTGCACATCATGCAATGGGCGTGCCGTCGCCAAGTGCGCGAAATCGGGGTTGGGTGGGGCACGCGTGCCCCTTTGGGATCGGGACATGCTGGTCCTGATCCAATCCCTACAGGGCCGACCGAACCCGCGGGAACACATCGCTGGGGATCGGGTCCAGGTCGACCTGGTAGTGGCTCGGCCCGTTGTAGAGGATGACTTGGACGTGGTGCCAGCCGCAGTCCAAGGTGACCGAGCCCTCCGAGAGCACGGGCTCGTCGAGCACGAGCTCCCCCTCCCCCACGTTGGTGATCGTCGCGACACTCGAGCGGCTGTCTCCGATGAGCACGTCGCCGAAGTCCAGCGCCTCGGGCTCGACCTCGATCTGCCCGAAGACATCCTCCTCCTCCTCGCCAGGCTTGACGTCCCCGTCAGGGGTGAGTTCGTAGTCGGTGCAGGCGAGGAACAGGACGAGCATGGGCGCGATTATGGGGTGTTACCGGGGTGGCATGCGTATCGCGGTCGCATCAGACGAACCCTACCCGGTCCACTCCACCATCCTCGACGAACTCGAGCGGCGGGGACACGAGGTCGTGCGCTTCGGATCGCTGCGAACCGGCGAAGACAGCCCCTGGCCCCTGACGGCCGAACGAGCCGCGCGCGCGGTTGCCTCCGGCGAGTGTGACGAGGGCATCTTCCTGTGCTGGACCGGCACGGGCATCTCCATCGCCGCGAACAAGGTGCGGGGGATCCGCGCGGCCCTGTGTGGAGACCCGAAAACCGCAGCCGGGGCGCGTGTGTGGAACCACGCCAACGTCATCTGCCTCTCGAACCGGACGCTCTCCCAGGACATGTGCAAGGAGATCCTGGAGGCCTGGTTCGGTACGGAGCCTGGCGACGACGGGGCCGAAGGGGTCGAGCAGCTCAGCGAGGTCGAGGCCCGATCCTGGGAACGCCTGCCGTGCTAGGCTCGCTGCCCTCAGAAGGAGAGCGAGATGAAGAAGGCAGTGATCCTGATGGTTCTGGGTGGCCTGGCCGTCGGCCTCGGCCTCGGCGTGACGATCCCAGCAGCCCAAGCTGGCGACGGCGAGTGGGGCTGCTTCGTCGTCGACCGGCTCCCAGACACGAGCGAAGCAGCGGACTGGAAAGGCGCGAAGAACACGGCGGCGGGCCTGAACGTGATCGCCACGAACTCACCTGCGGGCACGGTTCTCACGGTCAACCACCCCGTCAGCGGCGGCGGATGGGGCACCACCCAGACCAGCGTGGGGATGATCTGCGTCAAGCAGTGACACCGGCCGGCAGCACCGTCAGCTCTCCGGCCGCGAGCTAGCCTGCGCCGAGATCCCAGACGAGGATCCCACCCGGGTCCTCGGTCGGTGGGCCCAGCACCTCCTCCAAGGCCTCCACTGTCGCCGACGAGCAGGCGGACTCCGGCACCAGGGGCAGGGAGCAGTGGGTCGAGTCGAAGACCACGAGCCCGACACCGGCCTCGCGGACCTCTTCGCGGGTCGGGGCGGTCCCGAGGGGGTGGCCGGAGCCCAGGTCCTGCAGCCAGGCGATGGCCAGGCTCTCCGGGGGCGGACCCCCGCCAGCCAGCGGCGCCAGGCGTGGCGGACCCGGCGCTCGCAACACAGAGGGGAACTGGGCGTCGATGGCGAAGGGGAGCTCGGCGACCGCGAGACCAGCGTCCATCTCGGCGATTCGCCCGGCCGCGCGGGTCTCGGTCGCCCGACCCCACCGTCCGGCGTTTCGAAGCTCGCTGACGGTCATGGAGCCGGCGACGACCACCAGCCCGATGCCGAGGAGCGCCGCGACCACGCCAAGGACGATGCGCCAGCGACCGCGAGCCCGAAGCAGGAGAGCCTCGAGCCCCAGGCCGCCAAGGACCGCGGCCACGACTCCACCGGCCAGGGCGAAGCGCCCGGGGACGTGAACGACCTGCAGCGGCGCCCACAGCTCCCGGGAGTCCGCTGCCCAGCTGGAGCCAGCCTCGATCAGCCCCGCTCCGGACGACAGCTCGAGGCAAGGGCCGGATCCCAACAACGCGAGCAGCAGAGCCAGCGGCAGGCCCACCAGGGCTGGCAGGCGGCTCGAAGGATGAAGCAGCGCCAGCGGCGCGATGATCCAGGCCCCAGCCGAGATCAGCAGCTTCGGCCGGGCCGCGGGGTGCTGGCCGCCCCACGACCACCAGTCACCCAGCGGCATGGTGCCGTCGCGGAAGCACATCTCGAAGACGTTCGCCGTCCGCTCCCGAGGAAAGGCGTTCATGCTCTGCAGATCCGGGACCGCGATGGCGATGGCGAGGGCGACCGCGAGCAGGACGAGGAGCCCCTGACCCTGGGAGGCGCGCAGCCCGTCGCGCAGGACCAGGGCGATCCCCAAGGGCATGAGCATCAGGAGGAATGGCGGGTAGGTGGAGCAGAGCCCACCGATGACCGCGACGACCGGCACCCAGAGCGCTCGTGTCCAGAGCCTGGAGCCAGGCCGCAGGATCTCCAGGGCACCGGCGACGGCGGCCGCGGCGAGCCCGATCCAGCAGCTGTTGGTCCGACCCATGTGGAGCTCGAAGAAGATCGGGTGCAGCAAGGCCCCGATGGCCCCGGCGTACGCGACGCCGAGGTGGCGGCAGCCCACTCCCCGGGCCAGCCAGGCGAGCCCCAGAGCAGAGACCGCGACGACCAAGATCTGGGTCGCCTGCCACTGCTCGGGCCAGTCCAACAGCACGTGCAGGGGAAGGACCAGGAGCGCATCGCCCAGCGCGGGGAAGTTGTGCGCCCGCATCCGACCGGTGGGGAAGTCGAAGTCCCGGACGACGTCCAGCGGCTCACCGGCCAACACGCTGCGAGCTACCCAGTCGTAGTACCACTGCGTTCCGGCTGCGTCGCCGCCCTGCCAGCCGTAGAAGGGTCCGCCGCCCGTCGGGGTCAAGAGCATGGAGGCGACCCAGCCGACGACCGCCAGCACGAACACCCACGTGGCGAGCGCGCCGAGCAGGCGCACGCCGCGATGGGAGAGCAGCTCGGACATCACTCCCGGTAACCGAGCGCTTTGAGAGCCTCGTCGAGGCCCTCGTCGACCTCGACGCCGACGAAGCTCTCGAAGGCGCTGGCGGCTGCCGCTTCCAGCTCGGTGATGTCGCCCTGCACCGGCGAGACCATGAGCGGATCGTTCCGCAAGTCGTAGAGCTCGCGACTGCCGTCCTCGCCGAGCACGAGGGCACGGTCGCCCTCGCGGTAGAGCTTCCAGCCGTGCTCGAAGATGCCGCCGAAGCGTCCAGCGCGGTACAGGTCCACCCACGACTGGGCCCGGATTGGTCCCTGGTTGGGGGACTCCAGGAGCGATGACAGCGGCGTCTCGATCCCGGCCAGCGCGAGGACCGTGCCTGCGATCTGCTCGGCGGAGACTGGCTCCTCGACGACCCGAGGCTCGAGGTGTCCGGGCCAGGAGATGACCAGCGGCACCCAGGTGACCGGCCTGTAGACCGTGCTGTGATGGTTCAGGAGCTCATGCTCGCCGAGGTACTCGCCGTGGTCGCTCGTCACCACGACGATGCCGTCCGGACAGGCCGCTGCAAAGCGCCGCACGAGCACGTCGAGGTGGGCGTCCGCCATGTTGACGCCCCCGTCGTAGACCTCGCCGATGAACTCCACACCCGCTGGGGGGATGTCGTAGATCGTGCCGTCCAGCAGGGGGTGCCCCACGCCGAAGCCAGATGCCTTGGTGAAGGCGAGCACCGGCTGCCCGCCATGGTCCTTGACGAAGGGGAGGAGCCAGTCCGGAGCTCCTCCGTCCCACCAGCTCCGCTCGGTCTCGTCGATCCAGGGGGCCGGCGAGGGCGCATAGGGCGCGTGGGCGGACATGAGGTTCACGAAGAGCAGCAAGGGGGCGTCGCGCTCCTCTGCGAGGACCTCGCTGGCGCGCTCGACGACGATGGGGTCCGGGACGCTGGCGAGCACCTCCTCGAAGCCACGAACCAGCCCGAAGCGCGGATCCAGCAGGTTGTTTCCGGCGACGGCGACGGTCGAGTACCCGGCGTCGCGGAAGTAGCCGGCGAAGGTCTTCATGCCAGGCCGGATGCCCTCGACGGACTTCTCCTTGCCCGTCACCTTGAAGTCCCCGGTCGGCTCGGCGTGGTGAGCGCCGTGGACCCAGGGGGGCTCGCCGGTGAACAGGGATGCGTGGCCCGGCCACGTCCAGGAAGCGGGGATGGTGGCGTCGGCGAAGCGGACGCCCCCCGCGGCCAGCTCGTCGAGCGCGGGCGTGGTGGCGCGGTGGTGGCCGTAGGCGCCGACGTGGTCCGCTCGCAAGGTGTCGATGACGACGAAGAGCACGCTGGGCGGCGTCGGAGGCCCCGGAACCTCCGCCACTTCGCCCCCCGTACACGAGATCAGCCAGAACATGCAGGCGAGGATGTCACGGCAGGTAGGTCGAGTTCACCGACCAGTCGCCGTCCGGGTAGTAGCTCCAGACGAAGCCACCCATGATGTCGGCGATGACGTCGTCCGTGACCCGGTCGTCGACGGCGGTGCAGCCCCAACTCATGCCGAGGATGCCGTACTGATCGACGATCTCGGGGCGGGCGTAGGTGGCGCCATGAAAGACGATGGCGCGGTCGCGTACGTTGTCGTTGTAGCCAGCCTCGAGCCCGTCGTAGCGCACGCTGTGGCCGTTGGAGCCGTAGTAGTCCTCTGCAGCGACCATCATGCCGAGACTCGACTTGTGCGTCTCCGGCACGTTGCTGAACTTCACCGCCCAGCCGGGGTCGGAGCTGTCGGCCGACTTGTCGCCATGGGTCACGTGGAGGTTCCAGAGGAGCTCCTCGGCTGCCATGTCCCAGACCCAGAAGCGCTCTTGGGCCGAGTACAGCGAGAAGTCGATGATGCTGTAGACGAGGTGGTCCGTGTGGCCCTCCTCCCAAGCCCTGTCGAGGGCCTCCAGTCCGAGTTCTGCCGTGGCCTCGTCGAGCCCCTCGTCCGCCAGGTCCCCCGCCGTGACGGCCCCGATCTGCAGGCCGTAGCTGCCCTTCTGCTCGCTGCCCGAGGAGTCCACCCAGGTGTCCGCGACGACGTAGTAGGTGCCCTTAGGCAACAGGGCGCCGGCAGCCCAGTGGCCGCGGTCGAAGCAGTCGTCGGGATCGAGGGAGCCGAGGATGTGGACGTCGATGTCGGCGCCGCTGCCCATCTCGCGGAGGTCGGCGGCGAGGAAGCCAGGCTCATCGAGGATGACTCGGTAGATGACCTCTGGCCCCGACTCGTCGGTGCTCGAGGCGCAGCTGTAGGAGTCGAAGTCCCGTGAGCCCCCGCCGGTGCTGTCGTCGTCCCAGTAGGGCAGGTCCCGGTCGACGCAGATGACGCCGCTCGGGCAGGGGTCGTCCTCTGGGTCTTCGGTGTCCTGTGTGTCACCCGTGTCGCCGGTGTCATCCGGGAGCGAGGTGTCGATCCAGCCGGTCTCGGCGCTGTCGACGACCGCGGTGTCGTCCAGCGACGGCCGCTGACCGCGACGCAGCGATCGGTCGGTGTCCTCTGGGGCTGCGCAGGCGGCAAGAAGCAGGATCATCGGCGGTTCTCCGCGAAGCCCCTGGACCTAACGGCGCGTGCGCACCCAGTCGACTCGCTTCTTCTGGCTCTTGACACCGTCCACCCCGCTGGCCCTGGCCTCGCCGTCGAGGTCGTCCCGGATGAAGGCGGCGAGGTCCCCTGGCGAGGCCCCGACGTCCTCGATCTCGACGAGGACGACATCGCCGAGGTCGCGGTCCCACTCCCAGAAGCCGACGATGCGACCCGCGCGAGCGATCACCCGGTGGAAGATCCAGCGGGCCTTCGACAGCGGCGTCAAGCCTCGGCCCAGGCCGATGAGCTCCAGGTCGTGGTGCTCGGGCTGCACCAGCAGCGCCGGCGAGGCTCGCAGCGACAGGAGGTTGTCCTGGGCCGGCAGGAAGTGGAGCCCGTCGTCGATGGACTCGGCGAGGTCGCCGTAGACGGTCTCGCCCTCGAGCTCGTGTTGGGCCAGCCCGAGGCCAGCGATCGCCTTGTTCGCCTTGCCCTTGGCCACCTTGGACCAGCCTGTGAACTCCTCCAGCGTGGCGGGCGCCGCCCACTCGAAGAAGCGCCTCGCGAGGGCCTCGATCCGAGCCTGCTCGCCGCTCGGTCGCTCACCGAGGGACAGGGGGGAGACATCCGGGATCTCCCAGGTGTAGCGCTCGCTGTCGACCCGGCCGGTGGCGTGGCGGCGTCGGATGGCGCCGTCCCACTCCAGCAGTCGCAGGGCCGGAGGCAGGTTTGTCGTCACGCCGAGCTTCTTGCCGGCCTCGCCGAAGGAGAGGACCTCGCCAGGCAACGCCGCGCGAAGCTGGCCAGGGCTACGGGGACCCTCTGAGAGGACCTCGAGGACACGCTCGCCGAGCCGCCGGAGGTCTTGTTCGGACTGGCCGAGCTTGCCGAGGTTGCGCAGGAGCCCGCGCATGGAGAAGGTCTCGCTGACAGCCAGGGCCAGGGGCACGTCGGCGGCCGGAACGAGCCAGCATGGCGAAGTAGGGATCGACTCCGCCCAGAGAGCGGCTCCAGCCTCCGGGGACGGTGTCGAGGGCATCGCCCGCACCCAGTCGCTGCCTGGCAGACCAGCTTCTGCGTGCCTCGCCGAGAGTGAGCTTCGCCACTCCGCTCAGACGGCGTCGAAGCCAGCCGCGGCGATGGCGGCCCGGACGACGGACTCGTCGACCTCGCCCTCGACATGGGCCGTGTTCGTCTCGATGCTGACGGTGGCGCCGTCGACGCCGTCCGTGTTGTTCAGCACGCGCTCGAGGCGACGGGCGCAGCCCCCACAGGTCATGCCCTCGACGCCGATCTCCAGGGCCTTCGCGCCTGGTGAGGTGAGCTTTCTCCGGAGGTCGCCCACGGCGAACCAACATAGCATCGCGGTCAGCGCGACAGCGCTGGCGGTCGCCCACCAGGCCGCCCCGTGCTCGTGCGCTGGGGCGGTGGTGGCCTCGATGAGGAAACCAAAGGCCCAGCCAAGGCCAATGCTGCCGACGAGGATGGTGACCAGGTAGATGGCAGTGGTGCGAAGGCCGAAGGTCTTCTTGATGGCGCCGAGAGTCGCGATGTTCGTCGCCGGTCCAGCCATGAGGAAGACCAGGGCGGCGCCCGCGGGCATGCCCCCAGCCACGAGTGAGGCCGCGATCGGCACGCTCGCGGTGGCACAGACGTAGAGCGGTACGGCGATGAGCAGGACCACGAACATCGCGGGCAGGCCGCCGTAGTCACCCAGCGCCGCGAGCCACTCGTTGGGGACGAGCACGGTGATGGCCGCGCTGGCGACCACGCCGAAGGCCAACCAGCCCCAGATGCCCCGGATGATCTGGAGGCCGTGGTCGAAGGCCCCCCGCCAGGTCCGATCGCCGCTGTCGTGGGTGGGGGGCGCCTCGTCGGTGCCGGTGGACCCGAAGCGGTCCGTGAGCCAGCCCCCGACGAGCCCGGTGGCGGCGGCGGCGGCGACCTTGAAGAGCGCGAAGGGCCACCCGAGGAAGCTCCCGGCGACGAAGATCGAGTCCACGCCGGTCTGGGGGGTGGCGATCAAGAAGCCGATGGAGGCCCCGTCGCTGGCGCCGTCCTTCTTGAGCCCGATGCCCGCAGGGATGACTCCGCAGGAACACAGGGGCAGGGGCACGCCGAAGAGCACTGCCTTGGCGACCGCGCCACGCCCGCGGAGGTTGCGCTGCATGAAGTCGGGTGGCAGCCACTTGTGGAGCAGGGCGGACACGAGCGCTCCGAGCAGCAGCCACGGCGCCAGCTCGAGCAGGACGTCCCAGATCGCCTCGATGAAGCTCATGCCCTGCCTCCGTAGCGTGCGAAGACGTCCATGAGCTCCTCGATGGCGTCCTGGCTCTGGGTCGGGTCGCCAGAGGCGAAGGCCTCGGCCACGCAGCTCTCGATGTGGGAGCGCAGGAGGATCTCACCGGCCTTGCCGAGAGCGCCGCGGGCGGCGGAGATCTGGGTGAGCACGTCGACGCAGTAGGCGTCGCCCTCGACCATGCGGCGCACCGCGGAGATCTGGCCCTCGGCCCGCTTCAGGCGGGTCAACAACCGCTTCTTGGAGGCTTCGTCTCTCATCTTCGAATACCCGGTGGGGGTATCTAAGCTATACCCCCAGAGGGTATTGCGCCAGAAAAACGAAACGCAAAGCTGGAGAGGGTGGGTGCGGTTAGCAGACCCGCCATGCTCCCCGTGAAGATCTGCTGCATCCAGGACGAGGCCGAGGCACGCCTGGCCATCGAACACGGGGCCCGAGCCCTGGGGCTCGTCTCCGAGATGCCCAGCGGCTGGGGGCCGATCCCGGATGAGCGCATCCGCGAGATCGCCGCCACCGTGCCCCCCTTCGTCTCGACGGTGCTGCTGTCCGCTCGGTCGACAGTGCCCGGAGTCATCGAGCACGTCGAGGCCTGCGGCTGCGACACCCTGCAGCTCGTCGATGACTTCCCGCTGTCCGGCTACGACTTCCTCCGCGAGCGCTTCGGTTCCCTGCGCATCCTCAAGGCGGTCCTCGTCACCGGCGAGGAGTCCATACAGGCAGCACGGGACCTGGCGCCGCTGGTCGACGCGGTGTTGCTGGACACGGGGGATCCGACGGCGGACGTGAAGGTGCTCGGGGGCACGGGTCGGACCCACGATTGGAGCATCTCCCGACGCATCGTCGAGGCCCTCGCGCCCCGAGATGTCGTCCTCGCAGGGGGCCTGAAGCCCGACAACGTCGCAGAGGCCGTGCGCCGCGTGCGCCCCTATGCCCTGGACCTCTGTACGGGCGTTCGCACCGATGGAGCGCTGGATCCGGCCAAGCTGGCCGCCTTCTTCGCCGCGCTCTCGTAGCATTCGGTCGTGGCGGTCCTCCTTCGACTCGAGCAACGCGGCGACGACCTCGTCTTTGGCGTCGGAGAAGTGGAGGCAGCGCTGTCGGAGGGAACCGCCAGGGAGCTGCTCGTCCTCGCCGAGAGCGACGAGGTCGACGTCACGGAGGACGACCTCGACCGCACCGACACCGGCGAAGACGAGGGCCTGCGCCTCGCCGACCTGCTGCGGGAGTACGCGCCGTGGGCGGAGCTGGAGGAGCTCGATGGCCAGACGCCGCTGATCGTGGTCTGCCCGGCGGCCCTCGAGAGGCTCGCCTGGGAGCGGCTGTTCTTCGATCAGGAGGCCCCAGCAGAGGTCCAGCGACGCGTCGTCATCGGGCGCCTGACCCCGGGCACGGCGGAGCCGACCAGACCCGAAGGCGCCTTCCACGTGCTGCACTGGTGCCCGACGCCGAACGACCAGGGCTGCCGGCGCATCACGGGCCGGCTCGGCGAGCTCGCCCCCAGCCTGGAGATCACCCTCGACGAGTTCGAGAACCACATCCCCAGCGAGCCCTTCGTCCTGCACATCGTGATGAGCGGTGGGAGCTACGAGGCCCTGGAGCCCCACGTCGAGCGAGGCACGGAGGGACGCCTGGGACTCGCCCTGTCCCGCTGCGAGGCCGTGGTGCTCGCCATCATCGAGAGCCCGGTCGGTCACGCCGTAGAGCTCGGCGAGCGGCTGATCGAGCTCGGTGCGCCCTCGGTCATCGCCCCCTGGGGCGAGGTCGACGTGGAGGCCCTGCAGCGCTTCGGCGACGGCTTCTACCAGGCCCTGGCGACCCACGCGACCCTGGCCGAGGCGGTCGCAGAGGGACGCCGAAAGGTGCGCGCCTGGGGCCAACGCCACCCAGAGGCCCGCTGGTCGAAGTGGTCCTGGCGCGTCGCGACCCTCGAGGCCGCCGACAGCTCTCCTCTGCGGCTGGAGACCTGGCGCCCCGAGGGCTGGCCTCGCCCGGCCTCTGATGCCACGGTGCTGCTGGAGCGCGCGCGCGAGCTGTCGATGGCGCAGGGTGGTGGCTACCTGGGGGTCGAGCACGTCGTTGCAGCGCTGAAACAGGTCGAGGGTGGCGGCAAGACCACAGCCCAGATCCGGGCGACGTTGCCGCGTCTGGACCAGTTCGAGGCGACGCTCGCTGCGCTCAGCCCCCAGCCCGGGGAAGAGCAGCTGACGCTGAGCCCTCGGCTGCGAGACTGGCCCAGCGGGCTGAACGATGGCTTCCACCTCGACGACCTCTGTGCCGTCCTGGCGATGGACCTCGCGGCGACCCTCGCGGGGCGACCGGGCACCGACCAGCCGGCCGAGGTGCTGACCGTGCTCGGCGGCCCAGAGGATGGGCGGGCGCTGAAGATGCAGGTCGGGGACACCCTCGGTCGCGCCTCGGACAGCGACGGTCCGACCCACGCGCTCTACGCCGGCACGCGGCTCACCGACCGCAAGCTCTCCCGCCAGCACCTCAGCTGGCAGGGGCCGGGCAAGGTGGTGCTGAAGAGGGCAGCACGACGCTTCCGGGGCGGAGAGATCGCCAGGGTCGGCCCCGGCGAGGTCGAGCTCAGCGCCGGCGACCTCCTGGTGCTCACCCACGCGACCCGGGTCATCGCCGGCTGATGCTCGTCCTCGGCCGGCTGTACCGGCGGGGTGTGCCCGGGGTGGGGTGGCTGCTCGCGGAGGGCTTGTGGCTGGCGCTGTTCGGTGCTGCCTTCGCGGTCTGGCTCTTTCCGAGCGAGGCCAGCCTGGTGGCGGTCTTCCTGGTCGCCATCGCATCGGTGGACTCGCTGGAGCGACTGCTGGTGGAGAACCGCCGCCGCATCTACGAAGACGGCGAGCGCCCTCTCCGCGCCAACCTGCACATCTGCGCGCTCCTGCTGGCGCTGTTCGCGGGCACCACGGTGGGCTTCTCGTTGCTCGGCCTCTTCCTTCCCCTGGACCTCGTGGAGCTCCTGTTCGCCAAGCAGCTGGAGGGCTACGGCGCCAACTTCCCCGGGCTCCAGTTCGGGGGCGCTGCCCCGCTGTTGAAGGCCAACCTCTTCGTCCTCTTCTTCTTCTTCGTCATCGCGCTCTTCTTCCGGCAGGGCGGAGTGATGCTGGCGGTCGCGTGGAACGCCGGAGTCTGGGGAGCGACCTGCGGCTGGCTGGCCCGGACCTGGGATGGGGGTCCCCCGCTCGTCGAGGCCTGGTTCCGAGTCGCCGGGACCTGCCTCCCACACCTGGCGCTGGAGGCTGCGGCCTTCGTGCTCGCCGGGCTCGCCGGCGTGTTCCTGTCGAAGGGGCTCCTCCGTCACGCCCTCGACAGCGAGCCCGTGCGCTCCATCGCGACCTCCGCAGCCGCACTGCTCGCCGTCGCGGTCGGATTGGTGGTCCTGGGAGCCTTCTGGGAAGCCCTGGTGGCTCCGCATCTCCACCTCTGGCTGATCTCCGGGTGAATCAGCGCTCCGACGCGGCGAGCAGCGAGGGCACAGGCCTGCAGACCGGGACCCTGAGGCGCACCCTCGCGAGACTGCACGCGGCGTAGTGTCGCGGCCAGTGGGCGACCTGCAGAGGTCGCGTCAGGAACACGGCCCCCCAGCCCGGCGGGCGGACGGGCGCACAACGACGTCCGTGGAAGGCAGCGCTGGCGCCCTTCTTCGAACACCAACCCCTGGTGCCCCTACTGGTCAGGCCCTCTGCAGCGGGCGACAGGATGTTGCGTATCGGCCCCGGTTCTCCGGAACCCTCGGAGATGTGCAACAAAACGTCGCGTATCGGCCCCGGTTCTCCGGAACCCTCGGAGATGTGCAACAAAACGTCGCGTATCGGCCCCGGTTCTCCGGAACCCTCGGAGATGTGCAACAAGCTCGCCCAGTTCCGGGCTCGCCCAGTTCCGGGCTCGCCCAGTTCCGGGCTCGCCCAGTTCCGGGCTCGCCGCGTCCTGAGACCGACGAGCGAGGCGTGCTTGCACGCCCCCGAGGAGGCGCCGGAGGTCGTGCCCGAAGCCGTCGCCCCGCGGTCCGCCGGTGTTGACGTGCGTTTCACCGGTGCAGACAGGGTGATCCTCGTCCGCGAGCCCGGAGGTGAGCGGCTGGCGCTGCGGGCAGATGGAGCCCGAGAGGTGCGCCCCGGCCACTACAAGATCGAAGCTCGCTTCGGCGAGCACCAGTTCCCGGTTGGACGGCTGACCGTCATGGCTGGTGTGGACGTGACGCTGTCCTGCGACGTGGACTTCCTGACCTGCAAACCGCGCTGAGCGAGCCGGCAGGATAGGGGCGGGGCCAAGGAGATTCCATGCTGCTGTCGCTGTTGTTGTCTTGCTCGGGACAGCCCGAGCCCACCAGTGTCCCCGTCGCGAAGGACGGCGAGCCCAGGATCGAGAAGCCGGCGACCCCGGCCGCGGAGCCCGAGGTCCCGACGGCCTCGGTGCCCACCCCGGCAGACTGGAACGCGACCGCCCCGGCCAACTTCGACGCGGTCTTCGAGACCAGCAAGGGCAGCTTCACCGTGAGCGTGGACCGCAGCTGGTCACCCACCGGCGCCGACCGCTTCTACAACCTCGTCGACAACGGGTACTACGACGACATCGCCTTCTTTCGGAACATCGATGGCTTCATGGTGCAGTTCGGGATCCACGGCGACCCGGCCTTCAACACCGTCTGGAAGGACGCCTCGATCCTGGACGACGCGGTCACGAAGTCGAACCGGCGCACCTTCGTGAGCTTCGCGACCTCGGGCAAGAACAGCCGCACGACGCAGATCTTCATCAACTTCGGCGACAACTCGAGCCTCGACGGAATGGGCTTCTCGCCCTTCGGCCAGATCACCGACGGCATGGAGGTCGTGGACTCGCTCTACAACGGCTACGGCGAGGGGAGCCCCCGCGGCCGCGGACCAGACCAGGGCAAGCTCCAGAAGATGGGCAACGCCTACCTGAAGACCGAGTTCCCGAAGCTCGACTACGTCACCCAGGCGTCGATCAGGGACTAGCCTCGGCGTCACTCGGCAGCGCGAAGAGGCTCATGCCGCGGTCGGTCCACAGGGGCTCGCCCAGGTGCTGGCGGAGCCCTGGCCTCGTCGCGAGGACGTAGCGGAAGCCGGCCGTTTCGCTCCAGTCGCCCGTGATGGGTCGGTTTCGCCTCGCCTCTTCCAGGGCCACGAAGACGCCGAGCTCGACGAGTCGCCGCTCCCACTCTGCGCCGCGCATCGCGGGGCTCATGTCCCAGGCGATGCCGCCGCCCTGGGGCTGGCCGTGGATGACCTGGTAGCCGATGAGGTCATTGGGGACGCGCGCCAGGGGCCAGACGAGGATCGGACCGTGGAGCTCGGGCATCTCCGGGATGTTGGACTCGATCCACACGTGCTCGACCGGCCTGTCGTTTCGCAGCCCGACCCGGGCGTCGGCCACGCAGACGATCGCGAGCGCAGCCACCGCCACGGGCCTGAAGCGCCTCGCCCGCGCGACGAGTCCGGCGACGCAGATGGCGAAGGCTGGCAAGCCGAGCCCCAGCCACCGATAGGGCCACCAGAAGCGCTCATGACCGGGCAGCCAGTCCATCAGCGCAGCCGGGAGCGCGAAGCTCAGATCGCCCCACATGAGCGGGAAGCCCCGCGAGCCGACGAGGACCGGCCCCAGCGCGAAGATGACGGCGCTGGCCGCGATGGCCGCGGGGATCCGGAGAGGCCGGAAGACCATGGCGCCGAGCACCGCGGGGACCAGGAGGATGGGCACCTTGCGCGCAGGCTCGGTGGTGAGCTGGAGCAGGAAAGCGCCCGGGACCTCCAGCGCGCCCGCGTTCTTCTGGGCCAGGGGCTCCAGGCGGTTCATCAACAGCGCGTAGTGGTTGCCCTCCTCGAAGAAGGCAGGCGCGATCAGGGCGAGTGACGGCAGCACGACGACCAGGGAGACACCGAGCACCCCGAGCGCCGAGGGCTTGCGCCACCAGGCCGCCAGCAGGAGCGTGAACAGCACGCCGAACCAGGCGTAGAACCAGTAGCAGGACCCGGTGACGCCCAGGCCGATCCCCGCCACGAGCACGGCCTTTTTTCCCCCTCCGTCACGCAGCCACAGCATGCCGCCGAGCCAGACCGCCAGGGGTGCCCAGAGACCCTGCTCGGTGCGACCGACACCCGACTCCCAGATCGCATAAGCCGAGGCGGTGCCCACGACGACGGCGGCTGCCGCGCCCCAAGGATCCCGCGTCAGCCTCCACCCGGCCCAACCGCAAGCGACCCCGTTGGCCACCCCCACCACGAGCACCGCCGCGTTGAGCGCCGGCACGGGATCGAGCAGAGCGTGGACCGGAAAGAGCAGGACCTGGGCGCCGACATTCCACAGCAAGAGCCGCACGTCCTGCCCCTCCGGCCAGGCCAGCTCCGGCCTGAAGAAGGGATTGCGCAGCTCCAGGACACAGTCCACGAAGGAGTGCGACCACCAGATGCCCGCGCCGAGGTCCGGGTCGCCCAGCCGACCGAGGAGGTGGGTGTCCATCACCTGCACCAGCGGCCAGGACGCCGCGACGACCAGTACGATGGCCAGCGCGACGAGCGCGCCCCAGAGTCTCACCGCCACACCATGACCTCAGCCTAGCCCAGATAGAGTCGCACCAGATGGCCTCGCCCCTCGACAGACCTCCGCAGGGGCAGACCCTGGCGCTCGTGTCCCTCTACGACATCGAGAACAACGCCGTGCGTCAGCTCGCCGCCGCGGTGCGCGAGCAGGGTCGACGGGTCGTGGAGGTCTACTTCAAGGACTGGAAGAACAACCACCTCGAGGAGCCGACCGAGTACGAGCTCCAACAGCTCGCCGAGCTCCTCGAGCGCGAGGGTGTCGGTCTCATCGGCATCTCCCTGCGCGCCAGCGCTTATGAGCGCATCGCCGGCATGGTCACCACCCGCCTGCGCCGACTCGGGCGCCCGATCGTCCTCGGCGGCTGGCACGTCACGGTGCGGCCCGAGCGCTGCGACGGCATGGCCGCGGCGCTCTGCCTCGGCGAGGCGGACGTGGCCTTTCCCCGCTTCGTCGAGGCGTGGTTCACGGGAGGGGACTGGCGCGGCTGCCCCAGCATGCGCTTCGGAGGCACGCAGAACCCGCTGGAGCCCCTGGTCGAGGACCTCGACTCCCTGCCCTGGCGGGACTACGCGAGCGAGGACAAGTGGGTGCTGTCGAGGGGCTCCGTCGCCCGCGGAGACCCGATGGCCGCCGACCCGCTCTACCAGGTGATGTGCAGCCACGGCTGCATCCAGAAGTGCTCCTTCTGCCACAACTCCTTCGACACCGGAGCCGAGGGGCCGCGGCTGCGCTTCCGCAGCGTCGACAGCGTCCTGGCCGAGCTCGCCGAGCGTCGGCGCCTCAACCCGAGCATCCGCCGCGTGCGCTTCGACGACGAGGTCTTTGGCCTGTCCAGGAGCTGGCTGCGCGAGTTCGCCGAGCGCTATCCGGAGGAGGTCGGACTGCCCTTCGACATCCTCACCGAGCCCACGGTGGTCAACGAGGAGTACGTGGAGCTCATCACGGCCGCCGGCGCCCGGGTGGTCCACATGGGCATCCAGTCCAACGAGCCCGTCAACCGGGAGCGGCTCGGACGCCGCGCCGACCGGGAGACGACGATGCGAGCGGTGCAGCTGCTCACCGCGGCGGGCCTCTACATCCGCTACCTCTGCATGGTGGACGTGCCGGGCACCACGTCCGACGACCAACGGAGCCTCTTCCGCTTCCTGCAAGAGGTGCCCAAGCCCTACGACCTCTACCTCTTCAGCCTCACCTGGTTCCCCGGGAGCAAGATGGTCGAGGACATGCTGGAGCGCGGCGAGCTCGACCCGAGCCAGGTCGAGGGCACGGCGACCAAGACCTTCTCCCAGTACCGCGTGGACCTTGGCTGGCCTCGCTCTCCAGAGGACACCTGGTGGCTCGCCCTGATGGTCCTCCAGGCCAGCCAGACCATGCCGAACGGCGTGCTGCGACGGATCATGGAGAGCGACTTCAGCAAGGAGTCCCCTCGCCACCTGGTGCTGGCTGCCCACGCGGCGACCCTGGTGAAGACGGCCCGCATCGCCAACCGCATGAGGCGCGACGGGGAGCTCACCGCGACCCTGGTGAGACGGTGGTGGAACCCCCAGCAGATGATCACGATGTAGCCGGACACCGGAGGTCACACCCTCGGCCAGGTCGTAGGAAGAGCCGATGTTCCTGTTGATGCCCCTGGCGTGCACACCAACAGATGAGCCGAGACCGTCGGTGGTGCCCGAGGCGGAGGCGACCACGGTCTGCTACTCGCTAGAGAAGAATGAGGACGACGCGACCACAGAGTTGTGGCGGATCGACCTCGCCACGGCCGAGCACGACGTCCTCTCCACCTTCGAACCGGGATTCGAACCATGGGGGTCGCACGGTCTCCAGCGCGTGGGAGACCGGTTCATGGGCTTCGATTACTACTCCGACCTCCACATCTTCGACCTGTCGTCGGGAATCCAGGAGACCGACGAGCGGGATCTGGACTACAGCGTGATGGTCAGCCACGCTGGCGAGGATCTTCGCGTTGTCCGCACAGAGGGGATCGACCAACGGCTCTGCTCCTACGCTGGCCCCGAAGACCTGTTGGCTGGCACGGACCAGGGCTGCGTGGTCCTGGAACTGCTCTTTGGCACCCGCTTCACGTTGCACGAGGGGCTGCTCTACTCGACCTGGCACTCCACCAATGAGTTCACGACCAGCGACGCGGTCACCGGAGAGAACCTGGGGACGACCGACCTCGAGAACTGGGACACCTGGGTCTGGGGGCTGAGCGTCGCCGACGGGAAGCTCCACGTGGTAGACGACGGCCGCAACTCGGGGGAGTACAACATCCTCATCGGCCTGTTCGACCTGGAGGGCGGGCGAATCGACACCGTCGGCGTCCGGAACGCACACTGGGGGTCTGAGCATCTCGGCGGCTTGTGGTGCCGCGAAGAAGACCCTCAGCTCGACTCCGCACCCTGATCAGCGAGCGTCCGCGACGGCCTCTGAGCTCGTCCAGGGCTGACCGCGTCGGCTACACCAAGGCCTTCTTGCTCGCGTAGTCATCGAGCGCCGCACGCAGCGGGCCCTCCGCTGGCCACTGTTCGGGTCCGGCCGCCATCAGCGCGGCCACAGCCTGGTCGATCCACTCGGACGAGGCGCTCTCGAGCTGCCTCGCCGCGTTCTTTCGCTCCTGTATGACCTGGCCCGGGCCGCCCGCGGGCATGGCCTCCAGACCCAGCTTCGTGGCGAGCCCCTGGCCCGCCGCATCTCGGGCTTGATGGCGTTGAACCCGGTCTCGCAGAACAGGGCCCAGTCATCCTCGACCTCCAGCACCACGTCGCCGAGGTGCCAGCGGGAGACCTCGCACTCGGGCTCCGGCCAGTCCACGGCGGCACTGTCGTGGGAGGCACTGTCGTGGGAGGCACTGTCGTGGGAGGCACTGTCGTGGGAGGCACTGTCGTGGGAGGCACTGTCGTGGGAGGCACTGTCGTACGAGTCGGAGTCGCCACCAGAGTCCCCGATCTCCACGCCGGTGTCGCACTCCGCGCCGGGGTCGCCGGCGATCTGGCGCGGATCGCCGCAGGCGAGGAGGACGACTGGGATGAGCATGGACTCACGCTACGGTCGACCGACCCGCCAGGTCACCGTCGCGCCGATGTCGTCGTGCGTTCGGACCGCCTGGACCGCCTCGACCGAAGCCCCGCGAACAAGACCAGGACGAGAGCGCCGGAGCTGCCGCAGCCTCCCTCCGGCACCCCCTCGGCACCACCGTAGAGGAGGTAGGCTGCGCCGGTGAAGTCGCTGTCGCCCACCCTGTCGACGCCTACGAGCACGTCGTCGAAGCCATCGCGGTCGAAGTCGCCAGCGGTGACGAGGCTGGAGCCGAACTGGTCATGGGCGACACCGTCCGAAGCCAGGATCTGCTCCGCGGTCCGCCACGTCGTCCCTAGCAGCAATCCGACGAGCACGCGCTCTCCCTGTCCCAAGCTACACCGGCCAGGCCGCGACTGTGACGGATCGGCATCTCGAGCATCCCAACGGGGATGACCCGATCTCGCAAGCTCGTGATGGCCAGCGTGGTGACGGTGCTCTTGCTGGCCGCAGGCGAGGGAGTCGCCCAGCTGGTGGAGCGGATGCTGCCGCCCCGAACGCTCCCCCTGCCGACACAGAGCTGCGATGGGCAGTGCCTGGAGGGAGCAGCCTCGCTGCCCCCCCGACCCGACCTCGTGCCCCGGGAGGGCGGCCACGGCTGGCTCTTCGAGCCGAACACGCGGACCATGCAGGGGGTCCTCTGCGACATCAACGGCCTGGGCCTCCGAGGCAAGGACCCGGAGCCCCGAGTCCCCGGAGAGCTCCGTCTCGTCAGCGTCGGGGACTCCTCGGCCTTCGGCTACGGGGTGGAGGAGGACGAGGTCTTCCTGTCGGTGGCCGCCGCCGCCCTCGAGTCCCGGCTCGGCCGGCGGGTGACACCCATGAACGCCGCGATCCCGGGCCACGCCGCGAAGCACTCGCTGGCAATCGTCAAGGACCTCGGCGAAGACCTCGACCCGGACTGGCTGGTCATCACCAACATCTGGTCCGACCTCTACCACCAGACGAACCTGGCGCCGGAGCGCTCGCCATCGGCCGCGTATCGAATGGCCAAGCGGCTGTTGACCCCCCTCCTCCCACCGCGAACCATCGGCTGGCTGGAGCCCGACCAGGGGCACGGTCAGCCGGGGCTGGGCCGCGAGCCGCGCTCCGACCTCGTGGACTACCAGCGCAACCTCCACGCGATGGCCGAGCTCGCCGAAGAGCGCGGCGTGCGCTCGCTGTTCTTGCTGCTCCCAGCCCCGATGGACCTCGAGAGCCAGCCGGTGCCTGGCTGGATCGCGGACTACCGCGCCGTGATGCGGGGGGTGGCCGAGGACGCGGGAGCGCCGCTGGTGGAGGGACCGGAGGCGTTGAAGGCCGCCGATCTCGGCCCCGAGGGCTTCTTCGACAACGTGCACCCCTCCGGCCCGACGCACCGGGCCCTCGGCGAGGCCCTGGCGGAGATCCTGGCCGCAGAACTGGACTGAGCCGCAAGGCCCAACGGGATAGACGGCGCCGGTGACCCGGGTGGAACTGAAGCAGAGTCTGAAGGAGATGATCGTCGAGGTCTGCGATCTCGACATCGAGCCCGGGCAGATCACGGACGACGAGCGGCTCATCAACGGGGAGGGCGAAGTCGACCTCGGGAGCCTCGATGCTGTCGAGATCGCCGCTGCCATCGACTACGAGTACGGGGTGCGCATCAAGGACCTCTCGGCCGCCAAGTCGGTCTTCCGCTCGGTCGACTCCCTCGCGGAGCACATCGCCACGACGAAGGGATGGTGAGGGTCGCGCTCAGCGGCTGGGGCTCCATCTCGGCCCTTGGCTGCTCCAACGACGAGGGGGTGGCCGGACTCCGCGCAGGCCACCGGGGGCTCGGCTTCGCCCAGCGCTCACCGCACCTCCTCCGGGCCGAGGAGATCCTCGTAGCAGAGGCCCCCTTCGACGTCCCCATCGAGCGACGCGCTCGGGAGATGGTCGCCGTCGCGGTCGACGAAGCCCTGGCGATGGCCCCGAAGTCCCCAGGGATCGTAGGGGTCTTCGCCGGCACGACCGGGGGTTTCTTCGTGGACGCGGAGGTGGATCTCCTGTTCGCCCGAGTGGAGGATCCGGAGGCCATCCCCGACTTCGGTCAGCGCGGCCAGGGCGAGCTGGCCACGGTCGTGGCCAGACAGGCAGGCGCCCTCGGCCCGGTCCTCACCTTCTGCACCGCCTGCACCTCCAGCGCCGCCGCCATGGCCAGCGCTGCTGCCCACCTGCGCGCGGGGACCTGCAGCCGAGCGGTGGTGGTCGGCTTCGACCTGCTGTCCAGCCTGACGGTCCAGGGCTTCAAGAGCCTGATGCTCTGCGATCCCGAGCCCTGCCGCCCCTTCGACACCACCCGGGCCGGGCTGCAGGTCGGCGAAGGCTGCGGGGTCGTGATCCTCGACGCCGAGGGTGAGGGGCCGTTCGTAGTCCGGGGCTCCTCCAATCGCATCGACCCCTCCCACCTGACCGCCAGCGCCACGGACGGCTCGACGGTCGAGCGGGTCATCCGAGAGGCCGTGGGCGACGACGAGATCGTCACCATCAAGGCCCACGGCACCGGCACGAGGGACAACGATCTCGCAGAGGGCCGGGGGGTCGCGAGGGCCTTCGGCGACCCGCCGCCCTTCGCCTCCTTGAAGGGCAGCCTCGGCCACACCCTCGGCGCCGCCGGAGCCCTGGAGACGGCGCTCTGGCTGGGCTGCCTGCGAGCGGGCTTCTGCCCGCCTTCCCGGGGGTTTTGCGAGCTCGACCCGGACATCGGCGTCTCTCCGATCACACAGCAGATCCCTGCCCTATCGGGGGCTCACCTCTTCAACGCCTTCGGCTTCGGCGGCTCCTGCGTCGCGATGGTGATCGCCGATGCCTAGCGTCGGCATCCACGGGTGGGCCTCGGTCACCACTGCCAAGGGACACAAGGAGCGCTTCGGTCACACCTTCAGGCGCATCGGCCCCTTCGTGAAGATCGCCCAGCTCGGCGCCACCGACGCGGTCGAGTCGACCCCAGAGGGCCTCGGCGTCTTCCTCGGGACAGGGCTCGGAAACACAGCCGACATCGTGCCCCTGATGACGAGCGTGCTCGATCCGCACCGGCCGCGCTGCTCGCCCATGGCCTTCGCTGGCTGCGTGGGCAACTCGGCGGCCTTCTTCGTGGCGGCGGTCCTGGGCAGTACCGGACCCAGCGTGACCGTCTCCCAAGAGGAGCTGTCCTTCGAGGCGGCGCTGCTGGAGGCCGTGATCGCGATGGACGAGGGGCTGCAATGGGCGCTCGTCGGGGGTGTCGACGTGATGAGCGGCAGCCCGGTAGACCAGCGTCACCGCGTGAACGCAGTCGGGGTCGAGGGAGAGCTCGGCGAGGGCGCCGCCTTCATCCTGCTCGGACCGCGCGAGGGCGCCACCGCCACAGTCGACCGGGTCGAGCTCGGCACCTTCCCCCTGGACCCGGCGGACCGGACGCCGCTGTACGGCTGGCGCATGGACCATCCACAGCGCGAGCGCCGCCTGGTCCCCGTCGCGGCGGGACTGCGCATCGTCGAGGCCCTGGACCACCCGGGAAGGTACGTGCACCTCAACCGCTCCGCCGGGGGCCTCTCCGCGCGGGTGTGCTTCACGCGATGAAGCGCGTCCTGGTCCTGTGGTGGTCTCAGAGCGGACAGCTCGAGGGCTGCATGCGGGCCTTCTGCGAGCCCCTCGAAGCCAGCGGCGTCGAGCTGGTCTACCGCCGAGTCGAGCCAGCCGTCGCCTACCCCTTTCCATGGAGCGTGAGCGCCTTCTTCGGCCAGTTCCCCGAGACCTTCCTCGAAGAGGGCGTCGACATCGACTTCGAGCCCCCGGAGGGCGACTTCGACCTCGTGATCGTGGCCTCGCAGGTGTGGTTCCTCAAGCCCTCTCCGCCCTTCTGTCGCCTGTTGTCCCGACACCCGGCGCTCTTCGCGGGCCGCCGGGTCCTGACCCTGGTCGCCTGTCGCAACATGTGGATTCGCGGCTGGGGCCGCCTCGCGGAGCGCATCCGTGAAGCCGGCGGCGACATCACCGACCGGGTCGTCGCGGTGCACTCGGGCTCTGTTCTGGCCAGCTACTTCACGACCCTGGCCTGGATGCTGACGGGCAAGCGTGACGCCCTGAAGCCGCTCGGAAAGGCCGAGATCGCAGCGCAGACGGTCGAGAGGGTCAGGGGCCTGGGCGAGCGCTTCGCCAGCGGCGAGCACGTCGACGAGGCGCCCATCTCGCTCACCCACGCCCTCGGCGAGCAGCTCGTCGGACGCACGTTCTTCCCTCTTCTGGCGGCCATCGGTCATCTCACGCCGCGACAGGGCATCCTCCGAACACTGTTCGCGTGGTTCCAGATGAGCTTCACGATCTCGGCGGTCCTGACCCTGCTGGGGCCCTGCATGCTGGTCCGCTTGCTGTTCGGGCGGTGGGTCGACCCGTGGCTCCGGGAGCAGGCACGGTTATGAGCGGTGGTGCCCGCGTTCATCACGCAGACCGGAAGCTACCTGCCCGGACCGCCCCTCGACAATGACGCCATGGAAGCGCGTCTGGGCTTCCTGGATGATCGCTCCCCGCGGATCAAGCGTCGGATCCTCAGGAACAACGGCATCCAGACCCGCCACTACGCTCTCGATGAAGAGGGCAGGCCAACGGAGAGCAGCGCGAGCATGGCCGCCAAGGCCATCCGCGAGGCCACCCGCGACATCGATCTGACCACGATCGACCTGCTCGCCTGCGGCACGAGCATCGTCGAGCACATCGTGCCCGGCCATGCCTCCAGCGTGCACGGAGAGCTTGGGTCCCATCCCTGCGAGATCGTCACCACTGGCGGTGTCTGCTGCGCGGGAATGACCGCCCTGAAGTACGCGACGATGGCGGTCGGTGGCGGACACGCCAGGCGAGCCGTCGCCAGCGGCAGCGAACGCACCAGCGCCTTCCTGCGCCAGGCGCACTTCCAGGCGGAGCTTGCAGCGCGCGGCGTCGACGAGGACGAGCCCTATGTCGGCTTCGACCAGTCCTTCTTGCGCTGGATGCTCTCCGACGGCGCCGGGGCCATGCTCGTCGAGAACGAGCCCCGTCCCAACGGGCTCTCTCTGCGCGTCGAGTGGATCGAGCTCACGAGCTACGCCAACGAGCTCCCCACCTGCATGTACATGGGCGCGGAGCGCACACCATCCGGTGGCCTCACGAGCATGTGGGACCTCGACTCGATGTCCTCGACGCTGACGAAGGGGCTGTTGAACCTCCACCAGGACGTGAAGCTGCTCGGCCAGCACGTGGTGGTCGCCGGCGCCAACGCGCTGTTGCGGGCAGCGGAGAAACACGGCCTCGCCCCCTCCGATGTCGACTACCTGCTGCCTCACTACAGCTCCGAGTTCTTCCGCGACAAGACCCACGCGCAGCTCGACAGCGTCGGCTTCCCGATCCCCACCTCGAAGTGGCGGAGCAACCTGGTAGAGCGCGGAAACACAGGCTGCGCGAGCATCTTCGTGATGCTCGACGACTTCCTCCGATCAGGCGAGCTCCAGCCGGGCCAGACCGTGTTGTTGCTGGTGCCGGAGAGCGGGCGCTTCTCCGCTGCCTGGGCGCTGCTCAGGGCCCAATGAAGTCCGACGACGTGCCCCAGGACCCGGGCGCCTGCTACGAGGGGCAGCTCCGCCGGCTGACCTACGCCGTCGGCGAGGACGGCACCTACAAGGGAGTCCCGAGCATCGGATGGGAGGCCGAGATCGCTGCGACACAGGTGGCGACCGAGCGGGCCAACGCGCGCATCCAGAAGGCCTGGGAGGCGGCGCGCGAGGGCCGGACCTCCACTCTCGGCTACCACATGGTGGCGGCCCAGATGGACCTGATGCTCCTGTCCAACGAGACGGGGCTGTGGCGCTGGCGCATCAAGCGTCACCTTCGCAGCCTGCCCGCCTCGATCGACCTGCACTCCCGCTACGCAGACGCGCTGGGCTTGAGCGTCGAGGCTCTTGGGGGCCTACCCGAGACCCCAGAGCTGCTTTGAGCTTCGAGCACCTCCACGCCGGACACTGCGAGTCCGGGGTCACCGCCGCGCTCCTGCGTCACCGGGGCCTCGCGCTCTCAGAGCCCATGCTCTTCGGCATCGGCAGCGGCATCTTCTTCGCCCACTTCAGCTTCTCGAGGGTGATGGGCCAGCCGCTGACGACCTTTCGGAGCTTCCCTGGCGCCATCTTCAAGAAGGCCTGCAAGCGCCTGGGTGTCGGCATCGAGCGAGCGACCTTCAGAGACCGCCGGGCGGGCGCCTCGGCGCTGGATGCGGCGCTGGTGAAGGGCACGCCGGTGGGGCTGCAGGTGAACATCTACTGGCTGCCCTACATCCCCGGACCGATGCGGGTCCACTTCAACGGCCACAACCTCATCGTGCTCGAGAAGACAGGCGACACCTACCTCATCAGCGATCCGGTGATGGAGGAGGTCCACGAGTGCCCGGAGTCAGCGCTGGTCCGGGCCCGCTTCAGCGGGACCAACGCCCTGTTGGGCAGCGGCTTGATGTACTACCCGACCCACATCGACCCCGAGCCCGACCTCCGCCGAGCCACGGAACAGGGCCTGGCCGAGGTCTGCACGCGCATGCGCAGGATCCCCTTCATCCTTCCCTGGTTCGGTGTGCGCGGTGTCCGTCACCTCGCAGGCCAGCTCGAGGCCTGGCCGCGGCGCCTCGGCGAAGAGGATGCGCGCGAGTGGCTGGCGGGACTGGTGCGGATGCAGGAAGAGATCGGCACCGGGGGCGCGGGCTTCCGCTACCTCTTCGCGGCCTTCCTGCAGGAGGCCGGCGAGCTCCTGTCGTGGTCGGCGCTGTCAGCCATGTCCGATCAGGCCACCGACCTCGGCGACCAGTGGCGACGCTTCGCGCTGCACGCCTCGCGAAGGGCCCGCGGCAAGCCCGACAAGGAGTGGTCGGAGCTCGCCGAGCTGCTGCTTGCGCTGGCGGAGGCCGAGGACCGCCTCTTCGCGGACCTCGACGCCGTGAGGGTGGCAGGGGCGCCTCAGCTCACTGGCTAGCTCCCGAAGACGCCCACCTGGTGGCCGGAGACACCACCGACGCCGTCGAACATCATCGTGCCGGCAGCGTAGGGCGTGCCGCGGATGGAGACGTCCTCGTAGACCTCTGCGCGGACCAGGCCGCCGTCGCTGCGGAGGTCGACCTTCGTGCCCCTGGGCAACAGCACGTCACCGGGGAAGCGATTGCCCCGGGCCAGGGTGCAGCTGGCGACGTTGCCGTTGTCGTGGAGCAGGGCAGCGGAGAGGCAGGGCACCCCCGCGACGGTGACGGACTCCGCGGGAGAGGCGAGGTCGCCGAGCACGACCTCCGCCAGGTTGCCGTTTTCGTGGAAGGTCGCCCGAGCGCCTCTGCGCAAGCTGAAGTCACCGACGCCGTAGGGCTCGGACAGGACACAGCTCCACCGCCCGTCGGCGTGGGCCTCTGCGGTCTTGGCCTCCCTGCACGGCACGCCCCGGATGAACATGTTGGCAGCCAGGATGACGCGCACGCCGGTGACAGCGCCGCTGGCTTCGTGGACGATGGACTCTCGCGAGCCGAAGTCGAGCGCCTCGAGCTCGTCGAGGGGGGGCAAGAGCACGACCTCCTCGCCAGCTTCGGCCACCTCGCCGCCGTCTTGTCCGCTGCCGTCCTCGTCGAGTTCGAGCTCGTCGGGGGTCCAGACCTCCTCGTAGTCCACGTCGGGGTCAAAGACGCGCATTTGCGGGACGCCGAGCGGATCGCCCTCCTCGGCCGGTGGTGCAGCCCCCTCGGCGAGGGGGTCGGACGCGGCGGACTCGGTGTCGGAGCCGCAGGCGAAGGCCAGGAGGAGAGTGAGGACCATGTCCAGAGCCTACCTGCCCCGAGACCGCTACCGCACGCGCCGTTGTATGAGCATCCAGGATCGCTCGACGGCCATGACGAACTTGCGGAGCCTCTCTCTCTCCAGATCTCCGCCCTGGAGGATCTCGAATCCGTGCACGTCTCCGTGCACTGCAAGGCAGTGGACCGCGACGAGGACGCTCTGTTCTTCGTACCGGATCTGCAGGGAGCCCTCTGCCCCGACTGCAAGAGGATTCCCCAGCAACTGCACGCCGACGCCACCCAGGGAGAGGTCGAGCAGGGTGCCCGCGCGAGGGCCGTCGACGTCCAGTTCGATCTCTACGCCGAGACCTTTGACCGGGATACGGAAGGCGCGCCGGGCCTGGACCACCAGGAAGCGCTCGGGCTTATCGAGCATGAGGACGGGGCCGGGGCCGCTGGGCTCGACGCTGTGGACCCGGGCGTGAAACGCCACCGAGCGCCCATCGCGAATGAGCTGAACCAGGACGAGGTGGCCCTGGGCCGGCCGATCCGCGAGCGAGTGTGCCTGGACGGTGACGCTGAGGTGGCGCTCGCCCAGCGCGGAGAGGCGACCGGGGACCACGCTCGGAGGATCGCCGAGCAACATGAGGACGGCGTCGCCCTCGACGACAGCATCCGAGAGCAGGTCCTCGCCAGTGGGCTCACGGCTTCTCCGGGTGGCTGGCCGTCTCGCGGCTGGCTTGCTGCCGAACATGATCTCTCCGGACTCACCCATCTCATCGGCTTCGGCGGTCCGAAACTTCATGATTTCATGTGGCCGAATCCATGGCTCGATCCAATCAGAGCGCTCCGATCATGGAGGTTGATCAGCGAGATAGGGGTTCCTCGTGCGCGACCGACTCGCCGCCGCGGCCTCACGACGTGAGGTCCTCGATCTGTCCGGGACCACGGCGTGGCGCCTCTTCCACGGCGTCGCCGAGGGACGCCCCAATCTGGCCGTGGATCGCTACGGAGGGGGCCTGATCGCCTGGATGCAGGACGAGGTCGACCGTGCGGAGCGAGAGGCCATCGACGAGCTGGGGGAGGTGACCTGGGTGCGCCGAGGCACGCCCTTGTCCACCCTCCCCTTCGAGGAGTTGGGCATGCGGTGGCCCGCGGCCTCGCTCGGCCAGGATCCACCGCTGTTCCTGGATCTCCGAGCAGGGCGTCGCTGGCTGCAGGAGCACGCCCGGGGGCGGGTGCTCAACGCCTTCGCCTATGCGGGCGGGAGTGGGCTGAGCTGTGTGCAGGCAGAGACGGTGGTCAACCTCGACCACAGCGCCCGCTACCTCGACTTCGCCACAGAGGTCGCCGAGCACAACGGGCGCCAGGTCGAGTGCATCCGCGAGGACTACTTCGCCGCCGTGCGCCAGTGGGGAGGGCTGAAGCTGCGCGGACGCGGCGCCCGACGGCGCTGGAAGAGACGCGACCAACGTCGCTTCGACCTCGTCGTGCTCGACCCGCCGACCTTTGCGAAGAGCCCACTGGGCGCGGTCGACCTCCTCCGGGACTACCCGAGCCTGCTCAAGCCAGCGCTCTGTTGTCTCACCGCCGGGGGGTCCGTGCTCGCCACGAACCACGCGGCGAAGATCGACCTCGAAGACTGGCTCGGGATCTGCCGCCGCTGTGCAGACAAGGCAGGCCGCCCGATCCGGGACATCGAGGTGATCGTGCCGGAGGCCGACTTCCCGAGCTTCGACGGCAGGCCGCCGCTGAAGATCGCGGTGTTCCGGACCTAGATGCCGAAGAAGGCCTCCAGGCGGCCGCGGATCTGGTCGCGAGCCGTGCGGAAGCGGCGGAACTGCCGCCCGACCGGCTCGTCAGGGTAGCCAGCGGGGTCGTCGATGGGCCAGTGATCCCGCTGCACGCCAGGGGGCAGGACCGGGCAGTGCTCCTCGCCGCAGAGCGTGATCACCAGGTCGATCTCGTCGAGGTCGATGGCGTCGATGCCCTTGGCCGCGTGGCTGCGAATGTCGACACCAAGCTCGTCGAGGACGATGATGGCGCGCTCGCGGACACGCGTGGGCTCGCTGCCGGCGCTCCATACGCGCGTGCCCTCCGGTGCCATCCAGCGGGCCAGGCCCTCGGCCATCTGGCTGCGGGCGCTGTTGGCGACACAGAGAAAGAGGATGTTCATGGACCCGGGTTATCGCGTCGGCACTGGAAGGTGAGCGCTGACCGACGAGCTGCCGAAGCTGGACGCCAGGCGGCTGCTGAGGAAGCTGGCGATCGGGCTGGTCCTCTTGATGGTCGCGCTCGGCGTCACCAGCAAGCTCTTCCACGCAGAGCTCGTGAGCTTCGGCGAAGCCTTCGTCGGGCGCTTCGGCGGCCTCGGCGTGGCGTTCGGCTTCTTCTACCCGGACATGATCCCCGTCCCTGGCGTCCACGAGGCCTTCTCCGCCTTCGGACTTCTCGGCGGCATGCCCTTCTGGGAGGTCGTGGCCTGGGCCTTCGCCGGTTCGATCACCGGCGGGACCATCGGCTTCTTCCTCGGACGCAGCCTGCGCACCACCGAGCGCCTCTCGCGCTTCCTGCAAGAGGGCCGAGGCCGCTACGTCCATGGCCTCGTGCAGCGCTACGGCACCTGGGCGCTGGCGCTGGTGGCCGTCTCACCGATCCCCTACTCGATCGGCTGCTGGTCCTGCGGCGCCCTGGACTACCCCCTCTGGAAGTTCCTCGCCGTCTCGCTCTTGCGCATCCCGCGCATCGCCTTCTACCTGTGGCTCATCCAGATGGGCTTCCTCGTCGCCACCTGATCAGGCGTTCTGGGCCAGGAACTCCACGACCAGCGGGTCCCCCTCGAAGTGGCGGTCCTCTGAGAGCCGCCGTCGGACTCCCATGTCGAGCTGTCGCCAGACGGTCTCGGGTATGCCCGAGCCCTTCCACCAGCAGCGGAACTCGTCGGCGAGGCTGTCGCGCAACAGATCGACGTCGCCCCTGTGGAGCAGCTGGTCGTCGGGGCCGAGGGCGCGCACGCCCCGGAGCTCGCCGACCTCGCCGTCGTGGGCCTTGACCCAGCGCTTTCCGGCGCGAGCGCTGCGGAAGTCGAGGCTCTCGACCCCCGAGATCCCAATGCGTTCGAGGTCCCCCGCGAGCTGCGCGTGCATCACCCGCCGCAGGTCGGGACCTGCCTTCGCCAGTCCGCCACCACGATCCGTCGAGTGCGGCGGCGGGTCACCGCGGGGGTAGACCCCTGGCCTGTCGGTGGGCTCTACATCCGGCTCCACGCCGTCGAGGGCGTCCTCGAAGGTGGCTCCGGGGACGAAACCCACTGAGCTCCGCGTCGTCTCGGGCGCAACCGACACGTCACCCGGAGGCAGCGCCGCGAAGCGCGTCTTCCTCCAGCCCGAGCCCTGGCGCCGCGAAGCCACGAGGCGCTCCATCTCCTCGCCCGTGTAGACCCTCGGACCGCCCACCGCGCAGGACCGGCCGACCTCGAAGCGGTCGAGGTAGGCCAGAGCCACCTTCGCGACGTCGGCCCGGTGCATCGGCGAGTAGCGACTGGCCACATCGAAGCCATGCGGACGGGCCCCATCCGGAGGGACGACGTGGCCCTCGATGACCTCGTCGTGGGTGCAGCTGACCCGTACGATGGCCCAGGGGGCCGCGCAGTTGCGCACTCCGCCCTCGACGTAGAAGGCCCGCCGGTTGAGCCGCGCGTAGGACCACCGATAGGCCCCCATGACGCTGAGGTGCAGGATTCGCTCGGCCCCAGCTTCGTGAGCAGCCCGGACGATGTTCTCTGCGGCGATGCCAGCGTAGATGACCGAGCCCGGGCCGCTGGTCCGCGCGTCGATGCAGCTGATGACCTCTGATGCCCCGTCCATGACAGCGCGAAGGGCGTCGATGTGTCGAGGATCGGCGTAGGCGACATCCTGGACATCCGCGAAGCCATGGAGATTGTCGAGGTCGCGGTCGTCGCGTACGACGGGGCGGACGGGGCGTCCGCGGGCCATCGCAAGGCGGAGGATCTCGCTCCCTGTGCGCCCGTTGGCGCCGACGACTACGAGCATGCCGGCATCCTACAGCCCGCAACGAAAACTGCTTGCGCCCACTATGCTCAGGGAGCCAATGCGTCGCCTGAAGGTCGCCATCATCAGCCTCTACGCCCTGGAGAACAACGGGGTGCGACACGTCGCCTCGTCGCTCAGAGAGGCGGGCTTCCAGGTGACCGAGATCTACTTCAAGGACTGGGTCAACAACCGCTTCCCATGGCCGGCCGAGGTCGAGGTCCAGAACCTCCTGTCGCTGCTGCGAGACCGAGGGATCGACGTGGCCGGGATCTCGGTGCGCGCCAGCGCTTTCCACCGGATGGCGAAGTACCTCACCGAGCGGGTGCGCAGTGCCCTCGGGCTCCCGGTCCTGTGGGGCGGCATGCACCCGACCTTCCTGCCCGAGATGTGCATCGAGATCGCCGACTACATCTCGATCGGGGAGACCGACCAGATCGTGAAGGAGTTCTTCACCCGACTCGATGAAGGCGTCTCCGTCCACGACTGCCCGAGCTTCTGGGTTCGCGAGGGCGACACCGTCTACCGCAACGACGTCGCCCCCCTCGTCGAGCTCGACGACGTGCCCTTCCGGGACTTCCACACCCGGGACGACAAGTTCCACATCGCGGGCGACAAGGTCTCCGTCGGCGACCCCTTCATCGACAACCCCGAGTACACGCTCCTGGCATCACGTGGCTGCCCCTACTGGACCTGCACCTTCTGCAGCAACACGCTCACCAAGCCGCTCTACGAGGGCAAGGGGAAGGGCTACCGCGTCCGCTCGGTAGAGCACATCATCCAGGAGATGGAGTACGCGACGAAGATCTGCAAGGACATCAAGGTCGTCCGCTTCGACGACGAGGTCTTCCCGATCCGTGCGGAATGGATCGAGGAGTTCGCCCAGAAGTGGCCTGCCCGCGTGGGCATCCCCTTCGAGGTCCTGGTCGACCCGCGCATGGTCCGCCTCGAGCCGCTGCGCCTGTTGAAGACCGCCGGGCTGCGGGCTCTCTGCATGGGCATCCAGGCGACCGAGCGGGTGAACCAGGAGTTCTACAACCGCAACACGACGAACCAGCAGATCCTGGACGCGCAGGAGGTCTTCCGGTCCGTCGGCGTCACCAGCAACCTGCAGATCATCTGGGACGACCCCTACTCGACCCAGCAGGACAAGGACGACCTCTTCCATCTGGTCATGGAGCTCCAGCGCCCCTTCGAGCTCTTCCTCTTCGGCCTGACGATCTACCCCAACACCCACATGGCTCGACGCCTGCTGCGCGAGGGGCGCATCACAGAGGGACACATCGAGGGGGTGAACACCCACGCCTTCGAGCAGTTCCGCGTGGACCTCGACTACCCGCGACCGAAGGAGGACACCCGCTGGCTGGCGCTCTTCGTCCTCTGCAACAAGAGCTTCCTGCCAAAGGACCTCATCTGGAAGCTCTACACCTCGGAGCGCTTCAAGGCCAACCCCGCGCCGCTGGTCCAGCTGGCCCAGGCGGTGAACCTCGTCAAGATGGCGGGTGTGGCTGGCGAGATGACGCTGCGAGGCGAGATGACGCCGCTGTTGATCAAGCGCTGGGTGAACCCCGACTCCCTGGTGACGATGTGAGCCGACCGCTTGCCCGCGCGCGAGCATGGAAGAACATCGCCGTGTCCGCGTCGATGCGGAGGGTGCGCCCCGAGTGGGTGCCGCCCCCACACGCGGCCCACATCATCACTACCTTCAAGTGCAACCTCAAGTGCATCGGCTGCGGCTCGTGGGAGGTCCGAGACCACGAGGACCTGACCCTGGACCAGTGGCTCCCGGTCTTCAAGCAGCTCGAGTCCCTGGACATCGTCAAGATCCTCGGCGGCGAGCCCTTCGTGCGAAAGGACATCGTCGGCCTGCTGGCCGCCGTCCGGGACGAGATCGATCCCTACATCCTCCAGCTCGGCACCAACGGGATGCTGACGGACCGGATCGTCGAGGCACTCGACACAGTCGGCTGGCCGGGCCTGCAGCTCCGCATCTCCGTTGACGGCACCGCGGCGGTCCACGACCGGATCCGCGGCGTCGAGGGCAGCTGGGACCAGGTCGACCACACGGTGCGAAAGGTCGCCGAGCTGAAACAAAAGCGCGGCTTCCAGTTCGGCATCAACTTCGCGGTGACCGACGACTCGCTCGGCGACTTCGAGGCGATGGTGGAGTACGCCGAGAGCGTCGGCGCCGACCTGATCCCGGGGGTGAACGTCGACCCCTTCCTGGTGGGGACCACGCCCCCGGAAATCCGCCAGCAGGAGATCATCCTCTTGTCCAACGCTGATGAGGGGCTACGACGGATCGAGGACCACCGTGTCGGCACACGGACCGAGCTGCCTCTCGTCGATCACCTGCTGTCGAGGTTCATGACGAGGCGTACCTTCGAGCGCCAGATCGCCAGGAATGATCGGAGCTTCCCTTGCCGGGAGCTGCGCGACCTGATCTACATGCTGCCCAACGGCGACGTGGTGCGCTGTGGCATGGACCACGAACCGGTCGGCAACGTGCTGGAGTCGTCCATCGAGGAGATCTGGTACGGCGATCGGGTAGAGCCCCACCGCAGGAAGGTCGAGGCCTGCCCTGGCTGCATGCAGGCATCCGTACAGATCATGTCCAGGCTCTACGGTGGCTGTCTCGACGCCTGATCGGGCTGCTATGGTCTCGGACCGATGACAGGAGCACCCGTGAAGAAGGCCAACCTCTCGAAGCGCTTTCTCGCTGCGCTGGTGGACGGCGTCATCAGCAACGGCATCATGACGGCGATCGGCACACTGCTCCCTGGCATCGGAAACATCGTGATGTTCGCGCTCAGCCTGATCCCGACCGTCTTCGAGGACGACGTCCTGGGCACACCCGGGGTGAGCATCGGACGCAAGGCCTTCGGCCAGCGCCTGGTCAACCTGGACGGTACCCCCGTCGACCTCAAGACCTCGATCAAACGCAACGCGATCAACGCCGGGATGGTCGTCATCGGTGTCTTCACGCTGTTCATCCCCCAGTGGATCGACATCGGGCTGGTCCTGTTCCGCGACGGTCGCCGCATCTCGGACCTCCTCATGGGCACACGCGTCGCCGACCTCGAGGAGACTCCTCAGCTCACCGTCGATCCGCCCGGGGACGATGCCCCGGATGAAACCGACTGACACACCGTGAAATAGCGTTCGAGACGCCGTAGCGAGACAGTGGGTTCAGGAGGTCCTGATGATCCACGCGGTGCTCTTCTCTCTCGCCAACGCTTCCATCCCCGAGTCCGAGGTCCTCGAGATCCCGGTCATCCAACACGCCTCTGCAGAGGAGCTCGCGATGCGCCTCGAGCTGCGGGCTGTCCTCGACAACGACGTCTCCGCGATGGAGCAGGGGCTGGCGCTCTACGAGCTCATCCTCGACGGCATGGAGGAGGGTGACGAGATCGCCCGAACTCGCATCGCCGCCGGGATCCTGGCCAACCAGCTCGAAGACCTCGATCGCGCACGCATGCACCTCGCGCAGGCGCAGTGGCACCCCGTCTACGGGGCCGAGGCCGAGGCGATCCTCGCAGACCTGGATCGCTGATACCGGCTGTAATCCAGTTCGGCTGAAGTCCGGAGACGGGCTTCCGATGACGCGTCCCCACAACAAGGACGCACTCATGACCCTCTCTCCCGAGCTCCTGCTCGCTCTCGATGGCTGTGCCCAGCCCAGCCTCTCCACACCCACGGAGAGCCCGACCGGGGGTGCCCTCATCGGCACCTCGGTTGATACCTGCGGATGCGACTCCATCGCGGACGAGCTCGCCGAGCTGCGAGACGAGATCGACGAGATCGAAGACGGCGCCGAGCGAGCCGCGAAGAAGGCCTCGAGGACGTAGATGTCTCCACGATCGACGACGCCCGCGCGGCGCTCTCGACGCTGAACGAGGCCCTCGCAGAGCTCGACGCAGAGCTCGACTCCATCACCGCCGAGCACGACATGCTGCTCGACGAAGAGGCAGAGATGCTCGAGCTCGCCGACTGTGACATCGAGGGGAGCAAGCCTCTGGGGCGGACCGACGCCGACGCGGAGGCCTACCACGCCCTCGAGGCGAACATCGACGAGGGCATCGCGCTGAGCTCGACCGGGCTCGACGCGACCATGCAGGTGGAGCGCCAGCTGAGGCGGATTCGGAAGCTCGCGGCGGCCTCTGCGGCGAGACGATGGACGACAACGAGCGCGAGTACCTGCAGGAGGCGTACGTGGCCGCGGCGACAGAGATCGACCGCGTCGCCTGGGTCACCGCCTACAACGGAATCCGCCTGCTGACGGCACGACCATCATCCTCGGCGTCCAGACCGGCACGACCGACGACAGCTGGGCCCGAGTCACCGTGCGACTCGGGGACATGCGCTCGACCTTGCTCGGCGTCGACACGGCGAGCCTCGACCTGTCGAGCTCCATGGGGGCACAGGCGGCGCTGGACCCGGTCGACACGGCGCGCGACACGGTCGCCACCGACCGGGCGAGGCTGATGGCGGACCGCGGGACCCTGCTCGCGGAGAGGCAGCGCATCGAAGACCTGCTGGACTGATCAGCTGGTGGCGCGGACCTCTGCTATGAGGGCTTCCTCTTCCTGGTAGCGGGCGATGTTCGCCTCGATGAGCTCGTCCGGGTCGTAGCCCTTGTCCGTGAGGGCACCCCGGATGATCTGGTCCATGATCAGGAACTTGTCGTCGAGGAAGGTACCGACACGATCCGGGGGGTAGGTCGTGTGGAAGTCGAAGACGATGTCGAGACTGTGCTGGAAGCCGATGAGGCAGATGGGCTGGTAGCCCTGGTGCGAGCGGCGAGCGCCCCAACCGGCGTCGATGCCGTTGCGACGCAGGACCTCGCGCTCTTCTGGCTTGCCGACGCCGAGATCGAGCAGGGGGGCGTTGTAGCGCACCCCGTAGCGCTTGTAGAACTCGATGTTCTTGTCGCGGGTGACCGGCATGGACATCACGGCGTACTCGCCACCGACCGAGCTGCAGATGAAGGTGTTGGTGATGCCGCGCTCGAGATTGTAGAGGATGGTGTAGGTCCCCATCGACTCCTGGCATCCGAGACAGATGCACCAGTGACCACCGTACTTCAGCGTGTCGCGGATCCAACGGCTGGCCCCGATGCGGTCCCAGATCTTCGTGTGGTCGACGAGGTGGTGCTGGACGCGCAAGCCGAGCACCCGCTGGAGCTCCGGGGTGTGGCGCCGCGACCACTCGTTGAACAGCGCCGCGTAGTCGTGCTTGAAGGTCAAGAGGTGGATGCCACCGCGTCGATCCTCGCGCTGGTTGGTTCCGATGATGATCGGCACCACGCAAGAGTCGAGGCCACCCGAATAGAGAACCGAGAAGTCCTTCAGCACCGCGTATTCGGCCATCGACAAGGGCATGACCGGATCCTACCGCCCCGTGATCGGTGCGATAGGTTGGGCCCATGAGCCACGACCGCCAAGCCGCCAGCGCCGAGCTCCTCGAGTCCATCAGGGAGCGCATCCGAGAAGCCATCCCAGGCGCCGACGTCGACGTGCACGGAGCCGGCGGCCACTTCGAGATCGAGGTCGTCTCGGCTGAGTTCGAAGGCAAGCGGACCCTGCAGAAGCACCGGATGGTGCTCCAGGCGATCGCGCCGTTGATGTCCGGCGCCAGCGCGCCCGTCCACGCCATCGACCGACTGTCGACGACCACGCCCAAGGAGACCTAGATCTCCACGGTCAGGCCCGCGAGGGCCCCGTCGAGGCGGCGCACCTCTGAGAGGACCTCTTCCTGGGTCAGGCTGCGCTCGGGGTGGTTGAACTCGAGCTCGACGGTGACGCGCTTGCAGCCCTCTGGCACGCCGCGGCCGGCGTAGACGTCCCGCACGCTGTGGCGGACGAGGCGCTGGAGCCCGACCTCGGCGACCTGCTCCAGCAGGGTCGAGGCCAGATGCCGGGCAGGTGCCAGCACGTTGACGTGGATCTCGATCGACGGGAAGCGTGGCGGAGGCGTGAAGCGCGGCGTCTCCGGGACCCCTGAGAGCAGGGCCTCGAAGTCCACGTGGAAGGCCGTGAAGGGTGCCCCGAGATCAAGCTCGGAGGCTAGGGTCGGGTGGAGCTCGCCCAGGAACCCGATGACCGCTCCCCCGCTGGTCAGCACAGCCTGCCGAGATGGATGGAAGCAGCGCGGCAGGCACCAGCCCGGGGCCGCGCCCAGCTCCACGCTCACCTCGACACCCAGCAGCCCCAGCGCGGCGAGCACCGCGTCACGGGCGGCGTAGAAGGCGCGGTCGAGGTCGCCCTCGGCCACGGCGCCGCTGAGGTGATGCCGCTCGACGAGCTGGCCGTCGACGCGACCGTAGATCTTCGCGATCTCGAAGAGCCTCACCGAAGAGAGGCTCTTCCGGTTCAGGCGCACCGCCTCGACGAGGTCGGGGAGACTGCTCGGACGGAAGAACCGGTAGTGCTCGACCAGGGGGTTCTTCAGCTCCAGGAGCGTCTCGAGGGGCAGCCCGTAGCGCTGGACCTCCGCATCGCCGATCCACTGGCCGAGGTAGACCTCGTCGAAGCCGAGACCGGTGAGGGCCCGCCGGAGCGCGAAGCCCTTGGTGAACACCGGGTTGTCCCGGGGCGCGGCCAGCGGCGCCGTTGGCAGCTCGGCCACGACGTGCTCATAGCCGTGGATGCGCCCGACCTCCTCGTTGAGCGTCTCCTGGATGTCGATGTCCGGGCGGAAGTCCGGGACGAGCACGTTCCAGCTCTCGTCCACCTCGAAGCCGAGCTTCTCGAAGCGAGCGCGGATCAGCGCGTCAGGCACGTCCATGCCGATGCGGGCTCGCGCTTCGTCCGGAGAGAAGGCGACCGTGACCGCCTCTCGCGGCGAGGGCCATTCATCGACCGCAGCGCCGACACGCACGCTCGGGCCCCCGACCTCTGTCAGGAGCCTGGCCAGGCGAGCCGCGCCCCGGTGGACACCGCTCTCTGGGAGCCCCTTCTCGAAGCGCAGAGATGCCTCTGTGCGCAGCGCCAGCCGCCGCGAGCAGCGTCGAACGGTGAACATGTCGAAGGCCGCGGACTCGACGAGCACGTCGGTCGTGTCGTCGCCGATCTCGCTGTGGAGATCGCCCATGACGCCGGCCAGCGCCACCGGCTCGTCCCCGTCGGTCACCAGCATGCACTCACTCGTCAGGCTGCGCTGCACACCGTCCAGCGTCGTGATGCTCTCGCCGTCGGTCGCCATGCGCAGCCCGATGACCCCGGTCTTCAGCTGGCGCCGGTCGAAGGTGTGGAGCGGCTGCCCCAGCTCGAGCATCGCCAGGTTGGCGGCGTCGACGATGTTCGTGATGGGCCGCATGCCCAGCTTGCGGACGGCGTTCTGCAGCCACTGGGGCGAAGGGCCGACCTCCAGATCGTGGATCTGGAGAGCCAGGTAGCGGCTGCAGTTTTCCGTGCGGATGTCGATTGCGACGTCCTTCAACTGCGCCCAGTCGGTGGAGGCGGCCGGGGGCTCGTGGACGTCAGTGCCGAAGATGGCGGCCACGTCGCGGGCCATGCCGAGCAAGGAGTAGAGATCGGAGCGGTTGGGCTCCAGATCGAACTCCAGGACGACATCGTCGAGTTGCAGAGCGTCGAAGGGATCGGCGTCGTCCTCTACGTCGGGCCCGAAGCCCAGGGGGTGCGCCGCGTCGGCCCCGATGCCAGCTGTCGCCTCGCTGAGCAGCATGCCGTCAGAGGCGAGACCCTCGACCGGCCGAGCGAGGACCGGCTCGCCCAGCGGGGTCGTGGACCCTGCGAGCACCGCGGCGTAGCGCTGGCCGGCTAGCACACCGTGCTTGTTCCCCACGACGAGGTGGATCGACCCACCAGAGTGGGCCGCGAGCCAGCGATCGTAGTCGTCACCACTGTCGGCGACCTCGACGAGGCGGGCGATGACGACGCCGACGAAGCTCTCCCGCGAGGGGAAGCGGTGGATGCCCTCGACCTCCGAGATTCGACCGTTCATCAGGTCGGCGAGCTCTTCGACGGACACCCCTGGAGGGATGTCGACGAGCTTGCCCAGGAGCGAGACGGGAACACGCATAAGCCTTCCAGCGAGGCCCCGTCTCTAATCACATCTCGAGGGCCAGGCGCAGGAGAATGCCGACGGCGAACTGGATGGCGAAGCCGATCTTCGCCCCCTTCTTGGTCTCGGCCCCCTTCGCGATGGCGAGCACCAGGATGGCGCCGATGCAGCCGCCGAAGAAGCCTGCGAGGAAGCCACCCCAGAACGTGCCTTCGACGACCGCCGCCTCCTCGAGGCCGTCCGCCTGGTCGATCGCGACATTGTCGCTGCACTCCTCACAGATCAGCCCGTCACCGCTGTAGGTCCCGGTGGCAGGATCGAGTGGGCCGTTGCATCGGGGGCAGGTCTCGCCCTTCTGTTGGATTTCCATTTCGGCAGTCTACACCTTCAGGGGCACGCGCCCTGGGCGAGAGCCTCCCAACCACAGCGTTCAACCCGCTTGAGCCAGGCCTTGACCTCGCTGCGGCTGGCCTCGACCAGCGGCGAATTGGGCACCCCCCGCCCGGTAAGCCACGACCCGAAGGCACCCGCGGCCGCGGCGTCGGTCAGGGCCTCGATCTCCGCAAATCGGAAGAGCGCCGCTGCCTGGGCGGCGAGGAAGTCCAGCTGCTCCTTCTTGCGGGCCTCGTTGCCACGGTGGATCGGGATCATCACGGCGGGGTCGCTGGTGTTGGGAGAGGTCGTCACCATGACCAGGGTCGTCGCCCGCTCGGCGAGCACCACGTTCGCGCGCCTCGATCACGAAGGGCGGCCCTTCCGCCTCGGGCGCTACAGCGACTCCTGGGTGGTGGTGGGCTTCGTCTACACCCACTGCCAGTCTCCGACGGCGTGCCCGCTGACGATGAGCCGGATGGCGGGCGTGCAGAAGCTCTGGGACGAGGAGGAGGCAGAGGACCGCACCGGCGGGGTGGACCTGCTGCTGCTCACGCTCACCTTCGACGCCGCCCGGGACGGCCCGGATGCGCTGAAGGCCTACGGGGAGATGTTCGGCGCGGACTTCGGCTCGTGGACGCTGGCGACAGGCCCCGACGAGCTGATGAACGACGCCCTGCCCGCGCTCTTCGGCGTCCTGGCGCTGACCTTCTCCGGCGGCCAGATCAGCCACAGCGTGAAGGTCGCGCTGTTGAAGCCTGGCCTGGAGCTGGCGGCGGAGTGGCCCGACAACGCCTTCGAGCCAGCGGATGTCGTCGCCGAGATCCTCGAACCAGAGGGCGACCCCTGAACGATCAGCAGCGCCACTCGGCGAGGCCGATCCAGCCATCGTCGCAGCGACGAGCGCGCTTGACGTAGTCACGGATGAGCTCACGCTCCGCGGCGACATAGGGCTGGCCGACCACGGGTGTCCTGGTCGTGATCCAGGCAAAGGCGGCGCTGGCGGCCATGTCCGTGAGCGCCGGCTCGAAGCCGAAGCGGAAGGCTGCAGCGATGTTGGCTGCGAGGAAGTCCAGCTGCTCCAGCTCGCCCGCGGAGCGGATCACCGAAGCGGGGACCTCGACGGTGACGGGACCCTTCATGTCACCGAAGCGGGCCAGGTGCGAGTAGCGATCGCGCAGCTCGATCCCTGCCCTTCGCGGCGCTGCTCCGAAGTCCTCCTCCAGCAGGTCGAAGAACTCGAGCAGGTGGGTGTCGAACTCCGCCAGGGGCTCCGCGAGCCCCCCCGTGAGATCCCGCAGCGTGTAGCGCTCGTGGACCCTGCACAGAGGGTTGGGGACGAGGTCCTCGACGCCGTCCGACTCCACCGCGAACCACATGCCGCCGGGGTGCTCGGCGTGGTTGGGGGACATCCGCACCCCTCGCTTCAGGGTCGAGTCGGGCCAGCGCTCGCCAGCGGTGTCGTGCCCGTGCAGGTTCCCTCCGCCGTGCAGATCGATGCGCTCGGCACCGGGCGGTCGCCAGGGGGAGCACACGACCGACCCATCGCGGGGAATGACGATGGCGTGGTCCGGATACCCCGTCGAGCCATCCCACCAGCCGTCGCCGTCGGTGTCCCAGCTGTAGGGGTCCGTGCCGCCCAGCGTCTCGTAGAGCGTCGTCAGCCCATCCCGATCCGGATCGCCGAGGGCGGCCCTCTGGCTCCGCACATCGAAGAGCGCCTCCAGCACCAGCAGGCCTCCGTCCCTGGCGCGGAGCTCCTCGTAGAGAGCCTCCGTGCTGTCGAGGTCGGCCCAGAAACGCTCCGGGGGAATGACCAGACCGATGGCCTCGAAGAGCCGCTGGGAGTTGACGTAGTAGGCCTCGACCTCGGCGGAGCTGAGCTCGTCGAATGAGTCCACCGCGGAGGTCCAGGTCCGTATGTCGTCAGGCAGGGGCGGCTGTCCGCCCCAGTGACGGAAGCGCACGTGATCGGGAATGCGCTCGGCCACACAGAGGGCCAGAAGCTCCGCGCGGCCCTCGACCATCCAGGCGTCAGCCCCATGGATCCAGGCGTGTGAGACCTCGTGAGCGAGCACGGCGTTGTCCGCCTCGGGCCGTAGGTGCAGCTCCACCAGCCCCGCCGAGATGGTGGTGTCCGCAGCCCCGTCAGGTCCCTCCGGATCGACGAGATCACGGTAGATCGGCACCTCTGCTGCGGCCATCGGCGTGCGACCGCTGCAAGCTTCGGCCGCAGCCCAGGCCGCCGTGGCGACCTCCACGTCCTCTGGCCGGTCCGCGGTGAAGACCGGCACGGCGAGCGCGGTTCCGAAAAGGGCGAGCATGTTCCAGAGGATCGCACGGATCGGACGATGAAATGTTCCAGCGATGAAATGTCCGTCCCTCGTCGCGCTGCGCGCAGGATCTGCACGAACCGCCTGCGCCCGGCGCGGTCCCACCCCTCATGCTGCTGTTGTCCCTCGCCTGCACCGACGCCAACCTCGCCTTCAAGATCCAGCAGGTCGAGGCCGCCCCGCTCCTCGAGGACTACGAGGCCGTCCTTGCCCACCTCGAGGCGGATCGCCTGGCGATGGCCGAGCGAGGTGCTACCGCCGAAGAGGCCCGCGAGCGCGTCCTGAGCGCCCTGCGCGACGACATCTGGCCCGCCTGGTACGGAACGACCTGGGGCTTCTACGGCACCACCCAGACCCCTCGCGAAGGGCAGATCGCCTGCGGCTACTTCGTCAGCACGACCCTGGAGGACGCGGGCTTCCAGGTGGAGCGCGTGAAGCTCGCACAGCAGGCCAGCAAGAAGATCGTCCAGACCTTCTCGGAGCAGGACGTGACCACCTGGGGGCGCTCCAACGACGCAGTGCTCGACCGCCTCGAGCCGGGGCTGAACCTCGTCGGCCTCGACTACCACGTGGCCTTCCTCGACGTGCGCGAGGACGACGTCTACATGTGCCACAGCTCGGTGCTGGAGCCGGTGAGCGTGGTCTGCGAGCCAGCCGCCACTGCAGAGGCCCTGGACTCGAACGTGCACGTGACGGGTCCGGTGCTGACCGACGAGGTCATGAAGAAGTGGCTGGCCGGCGAGCCGATCCCTACCCGCTGACCAACATCCCGGCGCGGAGCTCGTCGGCCTTGCCGCGCCCCACCAGCCGCGAGACCAGCGCCATCGCGAAGTCCATCGCTGTCCCTGGTCCCCTCGCGGTGATGACGTGGCCGTCCTCGACCACGGCCTCCTCGCGCCGGTTGGCGCCGGTGAGCTCCTCCTCGAAGCCCGGGTAGCAGGTCGCGTCCCGACCCTCGAGGACGCCCGCGGCGCCCAGCACGATCGGGGCAGCACAGATGGCCGCGATGACGCGCCCGGCCGCTGACTGGGCCTGCACGAGCTCCCTGACCTTCTCGCTGTCTCGCAGGGTCGTCGCACCGGGTAGCCCCCCGGGCAGGATCACCGCGTCCCACAGCCCGTCGCCGCCGAGCACGTGGTCCGCCTGGACGACGACTCCATGAGCCCCCTGGACCCAGGGCGCGTGGACGCCCACGGCGCTGACCTCGATGCCGGCACGTCTCAACACGTCGATCACGGTGATGGCCTCGATCTCCTCGAAGCCGTCTGCGAGGAGCACGCACGCGCGCATTGGACCTCCGGTCCCCGCAGAACCCTACCGCGATACGGCCTCGCGCGGGCTACCCTCGTCCAATGCTCCTCCTGGTCCTCGCCTGCACCAAGTCCAACATCAGCGACAGTGGGCAGATCGCAGAGGACCTCGACCGCGACGACGACGGCTGGCAGAACGAGGACGACTGCCAGCCAGACGACAGCACGATCCACCCGGCCGCCGAGGAGACCTGCGACGGTCTGGACAACGACTGCGACGAGGTGATCGACGAGGACGTACAGAACACCTTCTACGCGGACACCGACGACGACGGCTACGGCGACCCCGACGCCCCGCTCGAGGCCTGCGGACGCCCGGCCGGCTACGCGCTCACCGGCAACGACTGCGACGACTCCAGCGCGGACATCTACCCGGGCGCTGCCGAGATCTGCAACGACCTCGACGACGACTGCGACGAGGAGATCGACGAGGACGTGAAGACGACCTGGTGGGCCGACGTGGACACCGACGGCTTCGGCGATCCGGAGACCGAGACCGAGGCCTGCGAGGCCCCCGACGGCCACGTGTCGATCGCCGACGACTGTGACGACACCGACGCCACCTCCTTCCCGGGCGGGACAGAGGTCTGCGACGAGGCCGACAACGACTGCGACGGCACCGTCGACGAGGACGTGACGACCACCTACTGGGCGGACGCGGACACCGACGGCTACGGCGACAGCGACCTGCCGACCGAAGCATGCAGCCTGCCCACCGGCTACGCGGAGATCGACGGGGACTGTGACGACGCGGCGGAAGACGTCTACCCGGGCGCCACCGAGACCAAGGCAGACGGCATCGACCAGGACTGTGACGACGGTGACCTCTGCTACCGCGACGGTGACAAGGACGGCTACGGCGGCAGCTCGGACGCGGCGAGCACAGACCTCGACTGCGCGGACAAGGGCGAAGCCGAGAGCGACACAGACTGCGATGACGGCGACGACTCGGTGTACCCGGGCGCCGACGAGTACTGCAACGACACGGATGACGACTGCGACACGGACATCGACGAGGACGCCGTCGACGCCGACACCTGGTACCTCGACGACGACAAGGACGGCTTCGGAGACGCCACCAGCACCACAGAGGACTGCGACGAGCCCTCCGGCTACACCGACGACGACACAGACTGTGACGACACGGACGGCGACATCTACCCGGGGGCCGACGAGTACTGCAACGACGAGGACGACGACTGCGACGGCGACATAGACAACGACGCCCTGGACGTCGACACCTGGTACCTCGACGACGACGGAGACGGCTACGGGGACGCCACCACCACGACAGAGGACTGCGACGAGCCCTCCGGCTACACCGACGACGACACAGACTGTGACGACACGGACTACGACATCAATCCCGGGGCCTCCGAGACCTGCAACGGAGAGGACGACGACTGCGACACAGACATCGACGAGGGGGTGCTCGGGACCGGCACGGACTGCCCGGCAGAGGACTGCAGCGAGGTGCTGTCCGACAACGCCTCCGCCACAGACGGCGACTACGAGCTCGACGCCGGCACCTACACCTGTGACATGACCACCGACGGAGGCGGCTGGACGCTGGTGGGCGACGACGTCTCGGTCTACGGCACGGGCTACGACACGACCTACTACAACAGCGAAGGCTTCACCTGGATCGAGGTGCTCTTCGAGTACGACTCTGGCAGCGCGCACGCCCACTGCACCTACCCATCGTCGCTCACAGGCTGCAACAACCTTGGCTTCCAGTTCGCCTCCGAGTCCTGGGGCGTCCCGCTGAACTGGGGAAGCAGCATCTGTGGCATGTCGACCACGGACTACACGGGCAACACGAACTACATCGGCGGCTACGACTTCGTCATCGACCGCAGCAGCTCGACCGACACGGTCCGCCTCGGCACGCTGGAGGGCATCAGCAGCTGCACGACAGGTGACAACCCCGGCACGGCCTACACCGACATCTGGGTGCGCCAGTGATCATCGGACTCGCGCTGGCCTGCATGGGCGAGATCCGGACCGCCGAGTTGGCCCCGGAGGGCTGGGTCTGCGTCGACAAGGACCAGGACGGGTTCTGCATCGAAGACGACTGCGACGACGGCAACTTCGAGATCTACCCCGGCGCCCTCGAGCTCTGTGACGGCTTCGACGGTGACTGCGACGGAGAGATCGACGAGGGGGTCGAGCTGCGGGCATACCGCGACGCCGACGGTGACGGCATCGGAGCCGAAGCCCAGCGCATCGAAGCCTGCATCATCCCCGACGGCTACGCGCCCACCGGCGGTGACTGCGACGACTCCAACCCCTACGCCTACCCGGGCGCCGTCGAGCACTGCGAGGGCACGGACGAAGACTGTGATGGTGAGATCGACGAGGGGCTGGAGCAGACCTTCTTCCTCGACGCGGACCAGGACGGCTACGGCACGGACGAGGTCGCGATCGTCGCCTGCTGGGCGCCCGAGTTCTTCATCGACAACGGTCTGGACTGCGATGACTCCGACGCCGCCATCTACCCCGGAGCGCTCGAGGTCTGCGACGAGGCAGACAACGACTGTGACACGGAGATCGACGAGCACGTCGTGCCCACCTGGTACCACGACGCCGACGGTGACGGGCATGGGGACCGCGAGACCGCCCTGGAGGTCTGCGACGCCCCAGAGGGCTACGTCGCCGAAGAGGACGACTGCGACGACACCGACCCCGAGGCGAACCCCTCGATGCCAGAGCTGTGCAACGGCAAGGACGACGACTGCGACGGCAGCCGCGACGAGCCATCGGCCATCGACGCCCCCACCTGGTACCAGGACAGCGACCGCGACGGCTTCGGAGACTCCACGGTGAGCAAGACCCTCTGTCACGACATCGACGGCTGGGTCGAGGACGCCACGGACTGCGACGACACCCTCGCGGCCGTGAACCCGGACAGCGACGAGGTCTGCAACGGGCGGGACGACGACTGCGACGGGGTCGTCGATCCGGACTACTTCAGCTCGACCTTCACCGCGCCGACGAAGCTGAACCTCAACGGCGACGCGCTCCAGGTGTGGGACGGCAGCGACGGCTTCATCGAGCTCACGACCACGAACAGCTGGGAGGCCGGCTCGGCCATCTTCGGGACCGCCGTCCCGGGCAGCAAGTGGCGCATCCAGTTCGACGCGGCGCTGGGCGAGGGCACCGGCGGCGAGGGCATGGCGCTGGTGCTGCTGAACGAGTCGAACCCCAACGTGGTGGGAGACCCGGGTGACTCGCTGGGGGCGGCGCCGCTCGATGGCTGGGCCATCACCCTGGACACGCAGGACACGGAGCACCTCGGCATCGCCGAGTGCAGCACGCTGAAGGAGCAGGAGACGGTCCCCTGGGACCTCCATGACGAGGGCTGGATCACGGTCGAGGTCGAGTACGACCGCGGCAACCTCGACATCTGGCTGGACGGCACGCTGGCGACCTCGACGACGCTCTCGCCGATGCCGGCGGCGATCCTGGTCGGCTGGACCGCCGGGACCAGCACCATCACCGACGTGCACGAGCTCGACGACGTGACGATCGGCTGCCCGTGATCACCTGCACCCGCCGCCTGGCCTGGGACGCGATGCACCGGATCCCCCGCCACGAGAGCAAGTGCGCGGCCTTCCATGGCCACCGCTACACGGCAGACATCACCTGTGTCGCGCCGGAGCTCGACGACCGCGGCAGGGTCGTGGACTTCGGCGTCGTGAAGGAGCGGGTCGGTGGCTGGATCGATCGCTGGTGGGACCACACGGCCATCCTGATGCGCGGGGACGCCGACCCTGCGATACAGATGCTCGCCGCCAGCAACGAAGCCCACGGCCGACCGGTCTACTGGACCGACGAGCCGCCGACCGCCGAGGTGCTCGCCGCCGAGCTGGCGAGGGTCGCCGGGGAGCTCCTCGCCGACACCGGCGTCGAGGTCGTCGCCGTGCGCGTCTGGGAGACCCCCAACGGATGGGCTGAGTGGTCGCGCTGATCCTGTGGGGCTGTACCTCCCCTGACGACACCGGCTCGCGCGACCCCATCACCGTGGAGTTGCTGACCGAGCGCACCCAGGCGCTGGTCGACCTCGGCCCGCGGGTGGTGGGGACCTCGAGCGAGGAGGACGCCAGGGCGCTGCTCGATGGCTGGTTCCTCTCGACGGGGCTCCAGGAGGTCGAGAGCGAGCCCTTCGCCTGGGATGCCTGGCAGCGTGGAGCTTCCAGCCTGAACCAGGGCGGCGTGGAGTACGCCACCTGGGCCTGGAGCCCCTCGCCGAGCGGCACGGTGAGCGGCGTGCTCGAGAGCGTGGAGGGGGACGTCGGCGGCAAGATCGCCCTGTCGCGCTCTGGCTCGATGATGCGGACAGAGGCCTTCGTCTCGGCGCTCACGGGCGGCGCGGTGGGGCTGGTGCACGTGAGCGAGGCGATCGACGCCGACGGCACGGACCTGGTCGAGGTCGGCCACACCCTCGATGGCTCCTCGCTGCCCGCGGTCGCGCTCGGCAAGCGGGACGGCAACGACCTCGAGCTCGGCGAGGAGATCACGCTGTCGATCGACTCGTCCGTGCTCTACGACCACACCTCCTACAACGTCGTGGGCCGGGTCCCCGGGACGGGCTCAGGGCGGGTCTACGTCGTGGCCCACTACGACTCCTGGGATCCCAGCGAGTCGGCCTTCGACAACGCCATGGGCGCGGCGGCGCTGTCCCTGCTCGCCGAGCGCATGGCCCAGGAGCAGCCGCGGCGCGAGGTCGTCTTCATCGCCACCAGCGGCGAGGAGCAGGGCCTCCAGGGGGCCCAGGCCTATGTGGAGGACCACCTCGACGAGGTCCTCGCGGGGACCTCGGTCATGACGCTGGACGTGCTCTGGTCGGCCAGCGGGGACTACTACGTCGCGGCCACTCGGGAAGAGGACCGGGTCGTCGGCATGGAGGCCGCCCTCGATGAGGGGCTGCCCGCGCGTGACTCGGGCAACCCCTCGCCGGCCAGCGACCACTTCGCCTTCGAGTCGAGGGGCCTGGACAGCTTCTGGGCGACCCGCCAGCCGGACATCCACTACCACACGACCCACGACCGGCTCGAGTACCTCGACATGGACGACGCGACCGCGGCTCTTCGCACCCAGTGGGTGGTCTTGCAGGAACTTGCGGACCTCTGACCCACGGCGCCTCCTGGCCCCTGCCGCCATGCTGCTGCTCGGGGCCCTGCTCCCGATGGCGCGGGTGCTCCCCCGTTTCGCCAGCTCGCTGCCGGGAGATGCTCGCGGAGACATCTACAAGCACGTCTGGTCCTACTGGCACGCCACCGTCTCCCCCGGGCTCTGGACCGACTACCTGAACGCCCCGGACGGCGGCATCCTGCTGGATGTGATGTGGGTGCCGGCGCTGGCGATGGCGCCGCTGACCTTGCTCGCGGGGCCGGTCGTGGCCAGCAACACCTGGGTCGTCTTGTCCCTCTTCGCCGTGGGGGCCGCGACGGCGGGGCTGGCCTGGGAGCTGACCGGTGCTCGCTGGCCCGCCGTGGCCGCGGGGCTCTGCGCGCAGAGCTCTCCATTCCTCCTCGGCTACCCGATGGAGAGCGGCGTGCAGGAACGCCTCGCGGTCTGGGTCTTTCCGCTGGTGCTCCTGGCCCTGCTGCGAGCAGGCCGCAGGGGCTCGATCGGCTGGGCCATCGCCGGCGTGCTGGGGCTGGCTGTGGCGAGCCTGGGATGCCAGTCCTACGCGGTCTTCGCCGTGATCATGGGTGTCATGACGGCTCCGTTGTTTCTCTGGAGAGAGGAGCGCCGACACCCCTGGGTGCTGTTGGGCTGCCTCGCTGGCATGGCGTTCTGCCTCCTCGGCGTGTGGGCGCTGGCCCACCACGCAGCCCTCGACCCTGACTCGCTGTCGCTGCTGCCGGGACGCACGGAGATGACGACCGGGGTGGGAGCCCACCTTCGAATCGAGCCAGCGACACTGCACGGGCTCCTGGATCCCCGCGCGGCCGCTCGGCCCCTGGCGCTCCGGGAGAGTGACCTGCTGGTGCAGACCTCGTACCTCGGCTGGGCGCCGCTGGTGTTGGGGCTGGCTGGCGTCGCCGTGGCCCGCGCGAGGCGATGGGTGGGGATCGTCGTCGCCGCTGGCCTGGTCTCGGCGTGGATGGCGCTGGGCCACCCGGCGCACGCGGGCCACCTGCTGCTGGTCAACTACCTCTACCAGGCGGGCGCCGCCCTGATCCCGACCTACGGGCACATCCCGGCGCTGTGGCAGCAGACCGCCGTCTTCGGCCCGCTGGCCGCGGTCGGATTCGCGGCGCTGCTGGCGCGCATCGGGGGCCGGCGGAGCCTGGTGGTCGGGGTCGTGGGTCTCGCCGCGGTGCTGGCGGAGCGCCACTCGGTGGTCGACGAGCCCATCGTGGCGAGGGCGTTCGAGGTGCCCGAGCTGTCCATCTACGACGAGATCGGATGGGACGGCTCGCTGGTCGAGCTTCCCCGCTCCTGGAGGCACAGCTCCCTGGTGGATCCGCTGATCTTCTACGCCCAGACCCGCCACGAGGCGCCCTTGGCCGTCGCGATCAACGCCGGCTCGACCGGCCTCGATCGCTACCGGCCGGTGCTGGACGCCAAGGCCGAGAGCTGGCCGGTGGCGCTGGACTGCATGAGCCGCGGGGGAATCCGCTGGGTGGTGCTGCGGGGCGACGCCGTCTTCGACGAGGACTACCCGGTCTTGCGCGAGGAGCTGATCGAGGCCGCTGGTCCCCCGGTCGCGGAGGACGGTCGGACCCTCCTCTTCGACCTCGGCCCGGCGGAGGCCACACAGGGAGGGGTGCCGCTGGTCGTCGGAGGCGGGCCGAGCGGGGCCAGGCGGCGGCTCGGGGGCTGCCCCTACAACTGAGGCAGGGGCTGCAGCAGCACCATCGAGTCACCCTCTGTGGACCAGGAGCTGATCGAGATCTCCCCTCCGGGTCTGTCGTCCAGATCGCCGAAGCCGAGGGCTCGACCCAGGGCCTGGCCGTAGGAGGTGCCGGCACGCTCCCAGTCTGGCTCCACCAGCTGGCCGGTGAGCGGTCCGTACCAGAGCCGCAGGTGGCCGGCGGTGGCCTCGCCGCCCTCCGAGGGGGCCTCTGTGTTGCCGATGACCACGTCGTGAAGCCCGTCGCCGTCGATGTCCTCGACAAGGACGTGCTGTCCCTGGGTGTGGAGCAGCTCGATCTCCGAGGCCACGAAGCTGGCGAGGGCCCGATCCGGCATGTTGCCGGCTTCGGGCGGGCCAGGGATCAGCCAGGTGGTGGCTGGGGTCGCGGATGCCTCGAACTCGGGACCCACCGTGACCAGGAGGTCGTCGAAGCCGTCTCCGTCGACATCCCCGGCCTCTACCCCGCGGGTGAAGTCCGGCTCGTCACGCTCGGCGTCGATGGTCAGCCCGTCCATCGAGGTCAGGACACCCTGGATCGGGCCGGAGTAGACCAGGAGCGCGCCGTCGTCGCCCTGGTTCGCGGCGCAGACCGCGAGGTCGTCGATGCCGTCGCCGTCGAGGTCACCCGCAGCCAGAGCCCAGCCGAGCTCTCCGCGATCGAAGGAGCCCTCGATCCCGTCGAGGGTGTCGAGGTCGTAGTCCTCTTCAATGGGGGCCCCCAAGAGCACGACGACGCCGGCGCCGAAGCGGTCTTCTACGAATGCGTAGGGCGCCCCTGCTGCGACCTCCGGCAGGCCATCGTCATCGAAGTCCCCCACGGCGAGCTCCTGCCCGAGGTGGTCTCCGATGCCGCGGCCCAGGGCCCGCCCGGTCGAGTGGCCATCGAGGCTGCCGTCGATGAGGGGGGCGACCCCCATGAAGAGCACCGCGCCCTGGTCACGAGTCGTCGCGGTCTGGCCCTGGGCTGCGACGACCAGCTCGAGCGTGCCGTCTTGTTCGAGGTCGACGGTGGCGAGGGAGGAGCCGAGGGAGGAGGCCTCCTCGCTGCCGACGAGCAGACCATCGAGCTCGCTGTGCTCGCCGGCCTCGAGGGGTCCCGACATGAGCGCGACCGCCCCCTCGTTGCCGACCCGGTGGTAGCCGGGCATGCCTCCGACGAGGTCGTCGTGACCGTCCCCGTCGAGGTCCTCGACGAGGAGGGTGTGGACCTGGCCGGGCAGCACCACGCGGGTCGACAGAGCGTCGAGGGCGTCGATCTCCGGGAGGGCGGGTCCGCTGGAGTCCCCGAGCACCTCGCTGTCCGAGACCGTCTCGGTGGCGCAGGCGAGGAGCAGCGGAATCATGCTCCTTTGTATCCGGGGATCAGCGCCCAAGTGAATCGCGGACGTGCAAAAACCGGGACGCCCCCCTCGACGACTCAGCGACTCGACTGCGAGATCAGCTGCAGAGCTCGCTCCTCGAGCCCGGGGTCCCCGCCGAAGTGCTCCAGGGCCGTGCGGTCGTCGCGACGGAGACCCTCGGCCGTGAGCACGACCTTCGAGTAGCCGTAGGGGTCGCGGCCCTCGTCGTAGGTGGCGTAGCGCAGAGCCCTGTCCCAGTCGCCGGAGAGGGCCGCAGACAAGCCCATGGGCGCAAGGAGCTCGGAGCTCTGGGGACAGCCCCTCGCCAGCGCCTCCTCGCCGAAGCTCAGGGCCGTCTCCGGATCCCCGCGATCGAGCCAGAAGCGCGAGGCGTTGTAGCAGCAGTGGGGCCGCGGGATGGCCTCTGGCAGGACTTCGGCCGCGCCAGCGTCGTCGCCGGAGAGCTCGAGGGTCTTGAAGAGACCACAGGCCGTCGCCGCCTGGGGCTCCCTCGCGTGAGCGCTGGTCCAGAAAGCCACGCTGTCCGTCCACATCGGCTTCACCACCAAGGTGACGAGACCGACCACCGCCAGCACCAACCAGCCGACCCAGGGCCGCCGGGTCTCCCAGTGGCCGATGCCACAACAGATGCCCAACAGCGGAAGAGCCAGGTACCGCCATGCCAGGCCGTCGCTCAACGAAGCGCCGACTACGGCCAGCGCCAGCCCGCCGATCGTCAGGGCCAGCGTCCAGGCGCGCGCCCGCGCCAGGAAGACGAGGAGCCCGAGGAACACCAGGCCGATGAGGTCCAGATCGACGAGCTCGCTAGGCGCCGTCGCCGGAGAGCTCGCCAGCGGGTTCAGCAGCGCCATGCCGTACTCGGCGGCGATGGTCAGCATCAACATCGGCTCCAGACCCAGACCCGGACTGTCCAAGGACACCAGCGCCCGCAGAAGCAGCGCCGCCAGCGCGCCCACACCCACCTCGAGGTAGCGCCGGGGGCGAAGCCCACCGAAGCGACTCCAGTCGTACAGCGGCAAGACCACCAGCGCGAGCACCGCGCTCTCCTTGGCCAGCAGCCCAGCGAAGAGCACGGCCGCACCCAGCAAGCGCCGCCGAGCGCCGACCTCGCGCGGCTCGAAGACCAACAGCAGCCCGAGGATCGCGGCGATGGCCATGGTGTCGTTGCGCGCGGCGACGAAGTGGACGAGCTCGGTGGCGACCGGATGCAGGGCGTACAGCGCAGTCGCGGCGAGGGCCGCGGGGCGTCCTCGGAGCAGGCGATGAAGCAGCCCCACGCAGAGCAGGTGCCAGGCGAGGGAGTGCAGCCTGGACAACAGCGGACTGCCCCCGAGCACGTTGTGATCGAAGACCAGCGTCGCGACCATCAGCGGCCGGTAGAAGAGGCTGGTGTGCTCCCCGGGCACCCCGGCCCACAGGTCCTCGCCCCACATCGTGAGGATCCTGCTCCAGCCGAGGTTCTCGTTCTCCGCGATGAGGAGGGCGTCGTCCCAGACCCACCCCACCTCGCCCCAGGGCGCGAGCAGGACAGCGACAGCGACCAGCAGGATCGCCCGCTCCCTCACGCGAACTCCGCCGGGGACTCGAAGCGGAGCGCCTCACCCGTGACGGGGTGCTGGAGTCCCAGCCTCCATGCGTGGAGGGCAAGCCGCGGCGACAGCCGACCTGCGGCCCCGCCGTGTCGCCGATCCCCCAGCACCGGGTGCCCGGCACCGAGGGCGTGAAGCCGGATCTGGTGGGTGCGACCGGTCACCAGTCGTGCCTCGATCAGCGAGGTGGTACCTCGCCGAAGTGCCCTCCAGTGAGTCTCCGCCTCGCGGTGGTCGATGGGCGCCGTCCACACACCTTCGTCTCCGGGATCGCCGAGCACGAGCACCTGATAGCGTCGGTCCAGCCGGCGAGCCTGGATCTGGTGGGCGAGACCTCGATTCGCCTTCTTCGACAAGGACAAGACCATCAACCCGCTCGCGCTGACGTCGAGGCGATGGTGGAGCCCCACGTACCGATGGCGCTCTCCGAGGAGCTCGTAGACACCAGGCCGACCGTCCACTCCCGCCTGGCTGGGAAGCCCCGCAGGCTTGTCGACGACGACCAGATACTGATCCTCGAATCTTATAATTCTAGCAAGGCTGTCGCCGAATGTCACCAGGAGAGGGTACGATCCCCTGTCATGTCCGTCCGGATGCACGAGCTGCTGACCTTCGCCGTCAAGATCGGCGCATCGGACCTTCACATCGGCGCCCTCGAGATCCCGGCGATGCGCGTCGATGGCGAGATCAAGCGCCTCGACCTCCCGCCGCTGGGCACGGACGACGCCAAGCGCCTCGCCTACTCGGTGATGAGCGAGAAGCAAAAGACCCAGTTCGAGAACGAGCTGGAGGTCGACTTCTCGATCGGCCTGAAGGGGCTCGCGCGGTTCCGGATCAACGTCTTCACCCAGACCCGGGGTGTCGGCATGGTGCTCCGGCAGATCCCCTCGAAGGTCCTGACCCTCGAGGAGATCAAGGCGCCGAAGGTCTTCGAGCGCATCTCCGACTTCAAGAAGGGCCTGGTCCTGGTCACCGGGCCGACCGGCGCCGGAAAGTCGACCACGCTGGCCTCGATGATCGACCACATCAACAAGACCCGCAGCGAGCACATCCTGACCGTCGAGGACCCGGTCGAGTTCGTCCACATGCCGAACCGCTGCCTGATCAACCAGCGCGAGGTCGGCTCCCACACGAAGTCCTTCTCCGCCGCGCTGCGCTCCGCCCTCCGCGAGGATCCGGACGTCATCCTCGTCGGCGAGCTCCGCGACCTGGAGACGATCTCGTTGGCGCTGACAGCCGCCGAGACCGGTCACCTGGTCTTCGGGACACTGCACACGAACTCCGCCGCTGAGACCGTCGACCGCATCATCGACGTCTTCCCGCACGAGCAGCAGCAGCAGGTGCGAGCGATGACCTCGACCTCTCTGATGGCGGTGATCTCCCAGGCGCTCCTGAAGCGGCAGGACGGCAAGGGACGCGTCGCCGCGCACGAGATCATGCTGGTCAACCCGGCGATCCGGAACCTGATCCGAGAGAACAAGCTCTACCAGATCCCGTCGATCATACAGACGGCACGGGGCGAGGGCATGCAGACGATGGAGGACAGCCTCCGCGCCCACGCCTTCGCCGGGCTCATCAGCCGGCAGGCTGCGATCCTGCAGTGCAACAACCCGAAGATGTTCGAAGACAGCCGGACCGAGGCCTTCGAGCGCAAGAAGCGTCCGGCAGGAGCGCGACGGCGTTGACGATCACAGTGAACGGGCAGACCCGCGAGGTCCCCGATGACACCCGCCTGGACACCCTCCTCGAGGATCTCCACGTTCGCGTCGAGGCCGTCGCGGTGGCGGTCAACCTGATCGTAGTGCCCAGGCGATCCCTCCGAGACGTAGAGCTGAAGCCGGACGACCGCGTAGAAGTCGTCCGAGCGGTCGGCGGGGGGTAATCCTCCGAGCAGGTTCTTCCGATCCTCCTGGGCGACGAAACGCGACGACCCCGGAGGTCACGGATGACTCTTCTCGCACTGCTCACGCCCACCTTTGGCGCAACCTGGTCGGTCGGCCCCCACGGCGACTTCGACAGCATCCAAGAGGCCGTAGACACCGCCGCCGATGGGGACTCGATCCTCATCCAGCAGGGCGACTACGAGCTCGTCGTCATCGACGGACGGGACCTCGCCATCGAGGCGTCGCCCGGCGTGACCTTGGAGTCGATCCACTTCCTCGACTCGACCGTCAGCTTCGTCGGTCTGAACATCGCCGAGGCGATGGTCGTCGAGGGCGGCACCGTCACCGGCTCCAACACCCGCTTCGTCGGACACGGCAAGATGAGCGCCCCCGCGCTGACCGTCGTCCGCGGCGAGGTCTCGCTCACCGACACCAGCGTCTCCGACTGGGACGCCCCAGGCAGCCCGATCGAGATCTTCGACGGCGGCGCCAGCTTCGATGGCATGGACGTCGTCCGCACAGGCGGTGACTCCGGCGGCGCGATGCACGTCTACGGCGGCACCGTGTCGGTCAGCTCCAGCCGCTTCAGCGACATCCGGGCGGCCGGCTCCGGCGGAGCCATCGCGGTCTCCGATGGCAGCCTCGCGGTCTCCGCTTCCACCTTCGAGTCCTGCTCCGCGGAGCGCGGCGGCTTCCTGTCCGTCCACGACGCCAGCGCGAGCATCGAGACCTCCTCGTTCGAGGGCGGCTTCGCCCGCACCGGCGGCGGCGCCATGCACCTCGACGGCGGCTCGCTCACCGTCACCTCCGTGAGCTTCCGAGACAACGAGGCCACCGGGAGCGGCGGGAGCATGGCGATCCAGCGCGGCTCGTTCTCTGCCACTGACATCGAGTCCGACGGCAGCATCGCCGAGTCCGGTGGACACATCTTCGTCAGCTCCGGCGCGTCCGTCTCCATCACCCGCAGCGTGCTGTCGGCCGGTCAGGCTGTCTCCGGCGCCGGGCTGACCAACGACGGCGGCTCCGTCTTCGTGTCCAATGCCATCTGGAAGGACGCCGAGTGGGCCGACGTGGGCGGCGCCGTCTACATGTCCGATGGTTCCCTCGAGATGCGCTACGCCGTCCTGGCCCGCAACAAGGCCGCCGTCGGTGGCGGCGTCGCGATGGAGGGCGGTGACGCCCACTTCGAGGGCTGCATCATCGCCCACAACACCGCAGAGGCCATCGCCAACGCCGGCTCCGGCTCCGCGACCTACCGTCACGGCGTGACCTGGGACAACAGCGGCGTCGAGATCGCAGGCAACGTGCACTTTGGCGCTGGCGCCTTCGCCGCCGACCCGATGTTCCGCAGCCCCGAGGGCGGCGACTACGCGCTCTGGAGCTACAGCCCGGCGCTGGACTCTGGCCCTGCCGGCGAGGTCGACCCCGACCTCACCGCCCCCGACATGGGCGCCTACGGTGGACATCTGGCCTGGGCCCTCCCGGACGAGGACGGCGACGGCCACGTCTACGGACGCGACTGCGACGACCAGGACCCGGACTCCTTCGAGTACGCCATCGACGCCTGGTACGACGGCATCGACCATGACTGCCGCCGCAACTCCGACTTCGACATGGACGGCGACGGGCACGACTCGGCCATCTTCGGCGGAGACGACTGCGACGACTCCAACGCCAGCCGCAACCCCTCTCACTACGAAGAGAGCGGCGACGAGTTCGACAGCGACTGCGACGGGCTGCTCGACCGCGACGGCGACGGCGACGGCTGGTCGGACGCGGTCGACTGCGACGACCAGGATCCCGACGTCCACCCGGCCGCCCACGACGCCCCCTACGATGGCATCGACACCGACTGTCGCGGAGACGACGACTACGACTGGGACGGCGATGGCTGGCGTCTCGAGGTCGACTGCGACGACACCGACCCCTACGTTCACCCCGACGCGGCCGAAGTCAGCGATGACGGCGTCGACCAGGACTGCGATGGCAGCGACCTGGACGGCTCGGCCCCCGGCTACGTCGACACCCTGGTGGCTTCGTCCGATGACGACGAGGTCCCCTGGGCCCCCGTTTCCCCGCCCAGCTACGCCGTCACCACCGGCGGCTGCAGCTCGGCACAGACTCCCACCGGCCTCGCCGCTGCGCTCCTTGCGCTCGCTGGCACGCTCCTCCTCCGCCGCCGCGACTAGGACGCGCAGCGTCCCCGGCCCCTCGTTGTGAGGGGTCGGGGAAGGCCCCCCCACTTTCCTCCGAAGCCTCGGCTTCACCGTCACGTCGTCGATCGGCCTGGGAATCCTCCCGGGCCGATCCTTCTCTGGACAGCCATCCGCGGTTAGTTCGCGTGAATGCTTCTGCTGTCACTCGCCTGCACCGCCGAGCCCGAGACCACCTCGACGCTCCCGCCCCCCCTGCCCGCCATGGGTACGCCAGCCATCGCCCAGGACGGCGACGGTGTCGTCGCGACCTGGAAGGGCGGCCAGATGACCTACTCAGAGCTCCAGGCGGAGATCGGGAGCGAGCTGGCGCTCCTGGAGATCGAGTACCTCCAGGGCCGATACCAGCTCGAGACCGCCGCGCTGCAGGAGGCGACGACCCTGAAGGTGCTGGAGGCCGAGGCGGCCTCTCGCTCCATGACCCTCGAGGAGCTGCTGAAGGTCGAGGTCGAGGACAAGGTCGCCAGGCCCACCGAAGACGAGGTGAAGGAGTTCTACCCGCTGGTCGCGCGCCAGCTCCGGAACGCCCCCTTCGAGGCCGTGAAGGACCAGGTCGAGATCGCGCTGCTCAACCGCCGCCAGGGCGAGCGCATGCAGGTCTACCTCCAGGAGATCGACGCCCTCTACGAGATCGACACGCAGCTGCCCTATCCGGACCTTCCCAGGATGGACGTCAGCGTCGACGACGACCCCTCACGGGGGCCCGATACCGCCAAGGTCACCATCGTCGAGTTCGCCGACTACAACTGCGGCTACTGCCGCAAGATCTACCCGACCCTCGTCGAGCTCATCGAGACCGACTACCCGGGCCAGGTGAAGCTGGTCTACCGCGACTACCCGCTCTCCGGCGGCGCGGGCGGACTCGAGCCCACCATCGCAGCCAACTGCGCCGGCGCCCAAGGCAAGTACTGGGAGATGCACGACGCCCTGATGCGTCGGGGCAACTACTCCGAGGCCGCGCTGGCCGGCTACGCAGCCGAGATCGGACTGGACGCCGACGCCTTCACAGACTGCACCTCGAAGCCAGAGGACAGCCTGCCGGAGATCATGGAGGACTTCCAGGCCGGGCGAGAGGTCGGGGTCACCGGAACGCCAGCCTTCTTCATCAACGGCATCCCGCTCTCCGGCGCCGTGCCAAAGGACCAGTTCGTGGCCGTGATCGAGAAAGAGCTGGGCTCGTGAGCGATCTCGCTGCCCTCCGAGACGAGGCCACCACGGCCCTGTCCGGGGCAGCCGACTTGCGCTCGCTGGAGACACTCCGGGTCCGCTTCCTCGGCAAGAAGGGGGCCATCAAGGCGCTGCAGAAGAAGACGGGCCAGCTCCCGCCAGAGGAGCGGAAGGGCTGGGGCATGAAGGTCAACGCGCTGGTGAAGGAGGTCACCTCTGCGCTCGAGGCTCGCAAGGAGCAGCTGGAGCGAGCCGCGCAGGAGGCCGCGCTGGAGGCGGGCTGGATCGACCCGACGCTGCCGACACCCAGGCTCCAGGGGGGCTTGCACCCCATCACGAAGGTGCTGATGGAGGTCGTCGACCACTTCCACGGCCTTGGCTACGAGGTCGCCAGCGGCCCGGAGATCGAGGACGCCTTCCACAACTTCGACGCCCTGAACATCCCGGCGAACCACCCCGCCCGGGACGTCTGGGACACCTTCTACCTGACCACCGGCGAGATCCCCCGCACCCACACCAGCTCCGTCCAGATCCGCACCCTGGAGTCGCGACAGCCGCCACTGCGCATCATCGCGCCGGGCAAGTGCTTCCGGAACGAGACCATCGACGCCACGCACCTGGCGGCCTTCAACCAGTGCGAAGGCCTCTACATCGACCGCGACGTCACGGTCGGCCACCTCAAGGCGACCCTCGAGGGCCTCGTCGAGCGGCTCATGGGACGCCGGGTGCCGACCCGCTTCCGGCCAGCCTTCTACCCCTTCGTCGAGCCCGGGCTCGACCTCGACATCGAGTGCATCTTCTGCCTTGGAGATGGCTGCTCGATCTGCAAGGACAGTGGCTGGATCGAGGTCATCCCCTGCGGCATGGTCCACCCCAACGTGCTGCGGGCCTGTGGACACGATCCAGACGAGTGGAACGGCTTCGCCTTCGGCATGGGCTTCGACCGCATGGTCATGCTCCGCTACGGCATCGACGACCTCCGCCGCCTCTACGACGGCAACCTGGACCTCGTCCGCAAGCTCTGATCGGATAGGCAGTCGGGATCGAGGAACCCGACCATGGCCGCACCCGGACTGTCCGCCCAGCTCAAGGGCCTGGACAATCGCTTCTGGATCGTCAACATCATGGAGATGTTCGAGCGGCTCGCCTACTACGGCGTCCGCGCGGTCGTCGCGATCTACATGGTGCTCGCGCTGGAGGAAGGCGGGCCCCAGTTCACGCACGTCCAGAAAGGCACCATCTACGCAGGCTGGGCCTTCGTGCAGTCGATGCTGCCGGTCTTCACCGGCGGCTTCGCGGACCGCTACGGCCACAAGAAGACCATCGCCATCGCCATCGCGATCAAGATCGTCGGCTACCTCTTCATGGCCTTCTTCCAAGACTACGGCCTGTTCTACGCGGGCTGCATGCTCCTGGCGGCGGGCACGGCCATCTTCAAGCCAGGCGTCCAGGGCACCCTCGCCGCCACCCTGAAGCAGTCCAACGCCTCCGTCGGCTGGGGCGTCTTCTACCAGCTGGTGAACGTCGGGGGCTTCCTCGGCCCGGTCATCGCCGGCTTCCTGCGCCTGTTGGACTGGAAGTACGTCTTCATCAGCTGCGCCGGCATCGTGGCGATCAACTACCTCTGGCTCCCCTTCTACAAGGACCCGACCCAGGACGAGGACGCCGTCGACCAGTCCGCCCAGGAGCTGAACTGGTCGACCCTGTCCAATGCCGTCAGCACCAACTGGGCCCGCGTGGTCCTGGGCTTCTGGGTGCTGTTGACCTGCATCGCCGGCTTCTACGCGATCCGGGAGTTCACGCTGCAGCACGTGCAGCTATTCGTCATGGCAGGGGTCTTCGCTGGCTCCATGGGCATCTACGTGGCGTCGAAGGGCTCCTTCGACCGGGGTCGGACGGATCCGCTGAGCGTCTTCGTCGTCTCGGTGGCGGGGCTCTTCCAGCACCGCGTGCTGTGGTTCTGCCTGGTCTTCTCCGGCTTCTGGTTCATGTTCAACCAGGTCTTCGACCTGCTGCCCAACGTGATCGACGACTGGGTCGACAGCTCGATGGTCATCGAGGCCCTTGGCAATGCCTTCTCCCTGCCCTGGGTCCCGGTGGTTCTCGCGGCGGTGCTCGCCCTGATCTACGGGGGTGTCTGCGCCGTTGGCGTGTGGCTGGCCTTCCGACCAGACCGGCGCAAGGCGACGGAGGTCCCGGACTCCTCGTACATCGTGCTCACCCTGGCCTTCTCGGGCGCCTTCGCCCTTGGCCTGCTCTACGTCCTGCCAGGCTGGGGAGGGCTGCTCGCCATCGGCCTCGCCGGAATGGTGGCCGGGGTCGCTCGCGGGCTGCGGCTCGGCGGCCGACCCCTCGCGATCTCCGCCTGGATCATCGCCTTGTTGAGTGGCTTCGTGAGCATCGAGGCCGGGCTCTCCGCCAGCGCCCCGGAGCTGGTGCGGCTCGGCCAGGAGGGGCAGCAGATCAACCCGGAGTGGATGATCAACCTGAACCCCGGGCTGATCGTCTTCACGATGGTCGGCTTCGCGTACCTGTCCGGCTTCGTGCGGCCCCTGGTCAGCATCGTCATCGGCATGCTGGTCGCCACAGTCGGGGCCCTGCTCGCGGGCACCGCCAGCGTCGGCTGGATCTGCCTGGCCGGCATCGCGGTCTTCTCGATCGGGGAGATGCTGTCGAGCCCCAAGAAGATGGAGTACCTGGCCACCCTGGCGCGGAAGGGCCAGGAGGGCCTCTTCATGGGCTACGCCAACGTGCCGCTGGCCATCGGCTGGGTCGCGGGCTCGATCCTCGCCGGCAACGCCTACGAGGAGCACGGCGACAAGGTCAACCTGGCCAGGCGCCACCTCGTCGAGGTCCTCGACCAGGACCCCGTGTACATCGAGGGGCTCCAGAAGACCGACGTGATGCCCACCCTGGCCGAGGCGCTCGGCAGCTCGGTGCCAGAGGCACAACAGCTCCTCTTCGCGACCTACCACCCAGATCGCATCTGGTGGGGCATCGCAGCCATCGGCGTCCTGAGTATCCTGGGCATGCTCATCTACGATCGCGCCGTGCGGTGGCTGCAGAAGGAGTGAAACTGTCCCGATGATCCTGCTGTCCCTCGCGCTGGCTACCGACGTCGACCGGGCGCCCTATCTCCAGTCGACCTCGGACACATCCACCCACATCCTCTGGTGGACGGACGCGGAGAGCGAGGGCCAGGTGCTCTGGGGCGCGGAGGGCGGGGAGCTCGACCAGGTGGCGACGAGCACCTCGGGACTTGCGCACGACGTCGAGATCACGGGCCTCGATCCGGCCACGACCTACGACTACCAGGTCGAAGACGACGCGGGCCTGGTGCTGGGCGGGGGCAGCTTCACGACGAACCCGCCTGTCGGCGACCCGGCGACGATGCGCCTGTGGGTCATCGGCGACTCCGGCACGGGAATGCAGGCGCAGTTCGACGTCTACGAGACCTTCCGGAATGCCACCGCAGAAGACGTCCCGCTCGTGATGCTGCACGTCGGGGACATCGCCTACAACGACGGGACGCACGAGGAGTTCTCCGACAACTTCTTCGGCGTCTACGGGGACTTCCTGGACTCGGCGACGGCCTGGCCGACCATCGGCAACCACGAGGCCTTCACCTCGAACTCAGAAGACCAGTCCGGTCCCTACTTCGAGGGCTTCGTCCTGCCGAGCTCGGGAGAGCTCGGTGGCGTCGCCAGCGGCACAGAGGCCTACTACTCCTTCGATCTCGCCAACGTACACGTCGTCGTGCTCGACTCGGCGGACACGGAGCGCACCGCCGATGGCGCGATGGCGCAGTGGCTGGAGCAGGACCTCGCCGCGACGACGCAGGACTGGGTCATCGCCACCTTCCACCATCCGCCGTACTCGAAGGGCACCCACGACTCCGACGAGCAGCAGCCACAGATCGCGATGCGCGAGAACCTGGTCCCAATACTGGAGGCCGGGGGAGTCGATCTGGTCCTCAACGGGCACAGCCACAACTACGAGCGCAGCTACCTGCTCGACGGCGCCTACGAGACGCCGACCACCGACGCGGGCATCCTGGATGCGGACGACGGCACGCTCGGCGGACAAGGGCCCTATGAGAAGGCCGAGGGCATCACGGCGAACGCGGGCGCCGTCTACGTCGTGGCCGGGCACGGCGGCACCAACATCGGCGGACCGGGCGGACACCCGGTCATGTACGTCTCAGAGGTCGAGTGGGGCAGCGTGCTCGTCGACATCGACGACGACCACCTCACCCTGCGAAACCTGCGCGTGGACGGCGACTACACCGACGAGTTCACACTGGTCAAGGGCGACGACCTCCTGCTCCACGGCCCGGACGGAGAGGAGCCCCTCGACCCAGGCGAGATCTACACGATCGAGTGGACCGCCGTCGGCGAGCTCGAGAGCGTGGACGTCGAGTGGACCTGCGACGGGGAGACCTGGGAGGTGCTCGCAGAGGACGTCGCGGTGGACGGCTCCTACGACTGGACGGTGCCCGAGTACGGCACGCGAAGGGCCCGAGTGCGGATCACGGCAGGCGACGAGGTCGACACGAGCGACGGCGCGGTCAGCATCGTGCGCACGTCCTCTGAGACCCTCGTCGAGATGGGCGCGACCTGGAAGTACTCCGACACCGACGGGGAGCTGGCCGAAGACTGGTACTCCAACACCTTCGACGACAGCGCCTGGGCCGAAGGAGCCGCGGAGTTGGGCTTCGGCGACGGGGACGAGGCCACGGAGCTGGCGGTCGGGCAGCCGACCTTCTACTTCCGCCACACCTTCTCGACCACGGACCCCATCGCCTCTACGAAGCTGACGGTGCTCTACGACGACGGCGCCGCCGTGTGGCTGAACGGGTCCATGTTGGTCCTGACCCCCAACATGGGCATCCTCGACTACCCGGACTTCACCAACTACACCGGCTCGGACAACAAGGTCCTGGAGTTCGATCTCCCAGGCAATGTCTACCGAAGCGGCGACAACGTCCTCGCCGTGATGGTCAAGCAGTCCGAGCCGGAGAGCAACGACCTGTCCTTCGATCTCTCGCTCGAGGTCGAGGTCTACGAGGACCTGCCGGAGTGCTGGGCCACGCCCATCGACACCGGCGGGGACAGCACCCCGGACAGCGAAGCCGACACAGAGGTCCCGATCGACTCAGAGGTCCCGGACGACTCGGAAGCGCCCGAGGAGGAAGAAGAGGAAGAGGACGACCGCGAGCCCTACGACCCGGGGGGCTGCTGCAGGGGACCGACCCCCATCGCGCTGTTGCTGCTGCTGTTGGTACCCTTCTGGTCGAGGCGTCGATGATCCTCTCCCTGTTCGCCTGCACGGACCCCGGCGACACAGGGATCCCCGAGCCCCCCGACCCGGAGTTCGCCTTCTCGATCGCGGCCATCGCCGATCCCCACATCGCAGGCGGCGCTGACGCCCTGGAGCGCCTGGCTTCGACCGTGGCCTGGATCGACGAGCACGCCGAGTCGCGCGGCATCGAGCTGGTCGTGGTGCTCGGTGACATCGGCTGGGGCGAGCCCCTGCAGGACGCTCACGACACCCTCGAGGAGCTCGACGTCCCCTACGTTCCCGTCATCGGCGACAACGAACCTCACGCCGGCTGGGGCGAGGGCTTCGATCAGATCTTCGCGGAGCAGCTGTTGGAGCTGGAAGAGCTCGGCGAGGACTGGACGCGCATGGACATCCCCGTCTGGGACCCAGAGGCCGAGGAGACCATCTGGCTCCAGAACTACGGCTTCACCTACCGGGGCATGAGGCTGGTGGTGCTGGACTGGGCGTCGCGCTCGGATGACACCGTCATCGGCGAGACCGGGGACCTGCACGACTTCGAAGGGGGCACCCTCGCCTTCCTCTCCGACGAGCTCTCCGATCTGCACGCGATGGCCGACGAGTCCGTCGTCATGGCCACCCACAACCCGATGTTCCTGATCCCCGGCGGCTTCGACATCGAGCAGTCCGAGACCGTCTACACGCTCACCTCGGCGGTCGAGGAGAAGGTGGCGATGAACCTCGCTGGTCACTTCCACGTGGACTACGAGGAGACCATCTACGACGGCGGCTACGAGCTCTACATCGTCGACGCGGTCTGGGACGACCTCAAGACCATCCGCCTCGTCGAGGTCTGGGACAACGGAGAGACCCTCAGCTACGAGCACGAGCTGGTGATCGTGCCCTGATCAGTCCTGGAAGACCCCGACGAACCAGGTGCCCGCGGCGGTCACCAGCATGCCGAGGAAGACCAGCGCCATGACGACCCCCGCCACGTGGCTGAACGTCCAGACGGGCACGATGGCGAAGAGCGACACGAGGGTGCCGACGAGCGCGAAGGCCTGCACCCCCCGCCAGGCCTGTCGGATCTTCATCCTCTTGCGCTCGACGAGGTAGCCAGCGTCAGCCGGGTCATCGAGATCGATCGGCGAGGACATCGGGTGCTCCGCACAGCGGCCTCGCTCGACGGGTTTGCGGCAGACCTCGCAGACCCGGCTCAATGATGGCCCTCTGTCTCCACTGTCAACAATGGAGCCACGAACAACAGCGCAGCAAGCCCCAGGTAGGCCCCGGCGAAGGGCCAGTTGGGCGTCAGGTGCAGGGCCGTGTCCCCGAGGGTCCACTGGTAGCTGTGGACCAGCCCGGTCACGCTGAGCGCTGCCGCCGCCAAGGCCCAGACAGAGGCCTTTCGGAACTCCCGCTCGATGATGTGGACCGTGATGGCCGCCAGGATCATCGCGGTGAAGATGAAGCCCTGCTCCAGGGCGAAGGCGCCGTCGATCCAGGTGTCAGAGGCCTTGAAGGCGTCGATGAGATCAGGGGTGAAGGGGGCATCAGGGGTGCCCAGGCCCGCAGCCCTGAGCGAGTTCTTGGCCACGATGGCGCCCCAGGCCGCCACGCCCGGCAACAGGCCGATGACCACCGCGGGGTGGTGGCTCTTGGGCACCGCCTGGGTCGCCTGGGCGGTGATGACCACGCCGATCCAGATCACGATCGCCATTCCGGCGTCGATCGGGATGGCCCAGCTGATCCAGGCCAGGGTCCCGGAGAGCGCGACCACCGTGAAGGCGACGCCGTTGAGGATCGAGTAGCCGGCGCGGGCGCCGAGGCCCTTCCAGCCGGGATGGCCGATGTAGATGGTCGTGGGGAAGCAGCTGCCGAACAGCGCGGCCACCAGCGTGCCGACGCCGTTGACGGCGAGCGACGGCGCGGTGGGGTAGCGGTCGCCCGCGGCCTCTGCGGACTCGATGTTCTGCAAGGAGCCGACGACGTTGAAGAGCCCCATCGGGATGATGACGCTGATGAAGGCCACGGCGTGCCCGCTGGAGAAGGCCTCGATCAGATCGCCGATGACCGGGACGGGCAGGTGGAGCCCGGCGCTGCCGGTAGGAGGCTCTCCGACCGGTGAGATGCCGATGATCCAGGCGATGAGGGTGCCGAGCGCCACCGCGACGAGGCCCCCGGGGATGCCGCCCTTGAACTTCACGCGGCCGAAGTAGACGAGCATCACGACTCCCAGGGTCGTGAGCCCGACGATGGGCCGGGCGAAGGTGCGCAGGAGGAAGCCCAGGGAGATGAAGGTCAGGGCGATGCCGGCCAAGGTGGCCAACAGCGCCGCCCGTGGGGTGATCTGGCGGAGCTTCTCTGCGAAGAAGGAGCCCCCGAGCTCGATGAGCCCGCTGCCGAAGCAGGCCACCAGGCCCGCCTGCCACGCGACCTGGGCGGGATCCGCGGCGCCTGCCGCCTCCGCGACGAACTTGGCGGGCAGCATCACGAGGAAGACGTGGGCAAACAGCGAGACCGTGTTGATGCCGTAGGGCAGCGCGCAGACGTCGGTCCGACCCTCTCGATCGGCGAGCTTCTTGGCCTGCCAGGCGTAGTAGAGGTTGCCGACGAGCAGCGACACGGCGCAGCCCGGCAGGACCTTGCCGTAGACGAGCTCGGCGTCGAAGCCCAGCACGAACCGACACAAAGCGTCGATGAGCAGGAGCTGAACCAGGTTGTCGAGCGCGAGCCCGAAGAACCCGTCGATGTCTCCACGAACGAACCACTTCATGCGGGCGGATATACCGCACGCGATGTTGCTGCTGTCCGCTGGTCGCCGCGAGTGAGGGTCCGCAGCGTCTGATCAGTTGGAGTGCAGCTCCACCAACAGCCCCTCGTCGGCGACCACCGCGAAGCCGCCTCTCCAGCGGATGTTCTCGAAGGCGGTCGTGGAGTAGGTCGCGCCATCGACGGACCCGGTGATCCCCAGCGCCCGCGCGAGCTCCTCGTCGGGATGGACCGTAGCGGTGCCCGTGCTGTCACCGAGCACGGAGAGATCCACCTCGTCTGCAGGGAACCAGGCCAGAAGCACCAGGTCGGTCGGGCCGAGGCCCACCGTGCCCTTCGCTCGAGCGACCCAGCGGACCGTGTCGTAGCCCTCTGGGACCGCGATGTGCCGCTCCAGCGAGGCGCGGTCTTCTCGAACCTCCACCGTCTCCTCCTTCGGCGTCTCGACCTCGGGTGTGCCCCCGCAGGCCAGGCTCACAACGAGCCAGTTCATCGCGCGGCCGGACGCTGCCTTGCGTCACCGGGACGCGAGGTCCGACCACCCTCGCTGGTGGTCGGCGCCCCCGGCGAGGTCGTGGTCACCGGGTCCATCGTCGCCTCGAACTTCACGTCGCGGGTCATCTTCGCCGTGGACTTGAACTCCTGGCCCAGGCCGGTGATCTCGAAGCGACCGTTGGCCGAGTCCGGAGTGCCGGTGGCGAGGTCCGCTGCGCCGGGGTTGAAGTTGTACATGTCCTCTGCGTGGATCGTGAGCTTCACCTCGAAGCGACGACCGTAGGTGATCTGTGTGTCCCCCGCTGGGGTGCACATGGGCGGTCCGCCAGGCAGCACGCCCGGCGGATCGACTCGGCTGGCCTCGTAGACCTCGACCGTGACGTCCATCTCCATCCAGATCGTGTGCCCGCCGATGGCCTTCTGCCAGTTCTCGGTGCTCGGGTAGGGATAGCGGCCGTCACTGCCGACACCGACGGCCCCCGTGCGCATGCGGAAGCTCGTCTTGCCCGCAGTCGGCGGCTTGCCCCCGAGGAGCTGGTCGTGCTTCTGGGTAGCCGCGAGCTGGGCGTCCTCGACCGCAGAGGCCACCACGGTCTGGCCGCTGGAGTCGTCCTCGACGAAGCGCTCGTAGTCGAAGGGGCGCGTGGCACCGCCGCCGAAGAGGAAGTGGCGATAGGTCGCGCAGGCATCGACGAGGTCCGGTCGCAGCAGCTCGGCGGCTTCGAGCTTGGCCACCCACTTGAGCTTCTCGAGGCGGTCACCCCAGGTGGGGTCCTCGCGCTTGGACTCGTCGATGTTGCCGCTGCCGTCGTCGAGGTGACCGTGATCGTGCTTGATCTCGGGTGCCTTGTCGTCGTGATCGATGAAGGTGGCGCGCTGGGACCCGGGGCCGCCGTTGCCCTCGTCCTTGTCCCGCTCGTCGTGCTTCTTGCGCACCGCGGCCTTTCCAGCCGAGGCCTTGTCCCGGACCTTCGTGTTGGCCCCTCCCACCTTGTTCCTGGCCCCGGTGTTGGCGCCGGAGACCTTGTCCCGGACCGCGCTGTTGCCGTAGGCCATGACCCCGAGACCACCAGCGCCCAGCGCCGCGAGCGCCGCCTGGTTGCCCCCGACCTGGCCCAGGAGCTGTCGCTCGTCCGTGCCGAGACCCGCCTCGCCCGGGGCGTCCTTCGTCCGTTCTTGAGACTTGCCCATCGGCGCAGTCTATCCGCTGGATTGCAGGAAGCGCGGTGTCATCTGCGATGATCCCCACGCCGCCTTCAGGAGCAGCACCTTGAAACCCCGTTCGCCGGTCTTCGTCGTCGGGGGGGCCCACACCGCCTTCCTCGGTCGAGGACGTCCGGAGTTCATCGACCGCAAGCACCCGGACTACGGCGAGCGGACGAACCCCGGACTCGAGGAGCACATGGCCGAGGCCGTGCAGCGCTGTCTCGAGGTCACCAAAGTGGACCCGCGCGAGATCGACCGCGGTGTGGTCAGCAACTTCCTGGGCGAGCTCTTCTGCAGCCAGGGCCACCTCGGCTCGATGCTGGCTCGCGTCGAGCCGGCCCTGGAGGGTCGCCCCCTCGAGCGCGTCGAGGCCGCCTGCGCCAGCGGAGCAGCGTCCATCGCCCGAGCCATCGACGGGCTGCAGTGCTCGGACGACGTCACCCTGGTCGTCGGAGTCGAGATCGAGACCAACGTGCCCGGCACCCAGGGCGTCGAGTACATGGCGGCTGCGGCCCACTACCGCGAGGAGAGCAAGCTCGACTTCGCGCTGTTCCCCTGGATGTTCGCAAGGCGCGCGAAGGCATACAAGGAGCGCTTCGGCTGCACCCACGAGGACCTCGCACGGGTCCCGGTCAAGGCCTACACCAACGCCAACCTCAACCCCCTGGCGCTCAACCACGAGGTGTCCATCACCTACGAAGAGGCATCCACCGTCGGCCGCCACAACCGCGAGTTCCTCGAGGACGAGGAGCTCCGCGAGCACATCCGCGTCCTGGACTGCACGGCCCTGACCGACGGCGCGAGCGCCGTGATCCTGGCAACCGAGGAGGGCCTCTGGCGCATGGGGCTGCCGATCGAGGACTGCACCGAGATCCTCGGCTACGGCCACAGCACGCGCGCCCTGGGGCGATCCACGGACTTCAGCCAGATGAGGAACATGCGCGACGCCGCCTGGCGCGCCTACGCCGACGCCGGCATCGGACCTAAAGACGTCCAGCTCGCAGAGGTCCACGACTGCTTCGCCGTCGCCGAGCTCCAGTGCATGGAGGCCCTGGGCCTCGCCGAGCGAGGCCGCGCCTGGCAGAAGCTCGCCGATGGCGACACACAGATCTCCGGTCGCATCCCCGTGAACCCTGGCGGCGGGCTCATCGGCTTCGGTCACCCCGTCGGCGCCACCGGCGTGAAACAGGTCGTCGAGGTCTGGCGTCAGATGACCAACAAGTGCGGCGCCTACCAGGTCCCCGGCGAGCCCCGCTACGCCGTCACTGCCAACCTCGGCGGCGACGACCGCACCAGCATCGTGATGCTGCACGGACGCACGGACTAGGACCAGGTGCGCCGACTCGTCTGGGTTGCCGCCGTCCTGGGCGGCTTCGGAGCGGTGGCGGCAGAGGTCGTGTTCACGCGGCGGATGTCCCTCCTCTTCGGCGTCACGGCCCCGGCCGCTGCGACCGTCGTCGCGGTCTACATGGGCGGCATGGCGCTGGGTTCGGGCTTCGGGGGGCGACTCGCCGACACCCGCCGAGCGGCCTTCGTATATGCCGGAGCCGAGTGCTTCGGCCTGCTCTGGTGCTTGCTGTTCCTGCCCCTGGCCGGGCTCTTCGAGGGCTTCGGCTGGGGCCTCGTGTCCGCGGGCACCGCTCTGTTGGTCGGGCCTGCAGCCTTCGCCAGCGGCATGGCCTTCCCGGCCCTGTCCCGGGCCCTGGGCAAGGAAGGCGAGGTCCGCAGACTGCTGGCCGCGAACACCCTCGGCGCCGCCTGCGGGGCCCTCGCCGCCGGGCTCTGGCTGCCCTCGCTGATCGGCTTCTCCCTGACGCTGGGGCTCGCCGCTGCCTGCCTGGGACTCGCGGCGCTGTGCGTGCTCGTCGGGGTGAGCGCGAGCAGTTCGGTGGAGACGCTGCCCGAACCCGTCGACCCGGTCACCGGTGGCCAGGCAGCCCTGGCCTACGGGGCGCTCGCCGCCCTGGGCATGATGGCCGAGATCGGCTGGACCCGGCTGCTCGAGCAGACAGGCCCCAACCCCGGCGCCCTGACCTTCCCCCTCGTACTGGCCGCCTACCTCGTGGGCCTGGGGCTCGGCGGTCTGTTCCTCGAGCCACGCCTCCGGCGACGCGGAGAGCGCCCTGCCCTCGCGGCCTGCGCGGCGCTGGCAGCCCTGTCGACCGCGGCGGCCCTGGCCACCCTGCGCTTCATCCCGAGCGAGGTCCTCGTCGGTCACTACGTCGGACTCGGGCCAGGAAACACCTGGGTCTTCGCCATGACCGGGCTGCAGGTCAGCGCAGACCGGCTGGCCATCTACCTCCTGGCCGCCATGCTCCCCGGAGTCGCCAGCGGAGCGGCCTTCCCCATCGTCGCCAGCGCCGTGATGCGGGCTCGAGCTGGCCTCGGCCGCGGGGTCGGACAGGCCTGGGCCGCCGGCACGGTCGCGGCGGTGCTCGCGGTCCTGTGGATGGGCTTCCTGCCTGCCGGGGGCACGATCCGCAGCCTCGCCGTGTGCGCCTGCTGCGTGGCCATCGTCGCGGCCGTGTTGGGGCGCGGCTACCTGCGCGTCGCCCCGCTGCTCGTGCTCCCGGTGCTCCTCGTGCCCCCCTGGGCCGGCCTCCAGCTGCAGCCGCGAGAAGAGGTGCAGAGCTGGGTCGAGACCGCCGCCGGCACCTCCGCGCTCACTCGCACCACACCCCGTGGAAGGGCTGGCGACCACAGAGGGGCCTGGTGGGTCCACACCCACGGCGAGCGCGTCCCCGGCTTTCCGCTGGAGCTGGAGATCCCGCTGGTCCTCCACCCGGAGCCCTCGCGTGTCCTCCTCATCGCCTTCGGCACGGGGATCAACACGAAGCTCATGCTCGAGGACAGCGCCGTGGACGACCTCTCCGTCGCGGACATCGACCCGGCCCTCCCCGGACTCGCCGCGGGTCTGCCCTTCATCGGAGGGGACGTCTTCGCCACGAACCGGGCGAGCTTCTTCCACGCCGACGGGCGCCACCTGCTAGAGGCCTCCCCGGCGCTCTACGACGTCGTCTACAGCGACGTCGCCACCTACGCCCAGTACGTCGAGCTGGGCACCGTCGAGTTCTTTTCGCTCGTCCGCAGGCGCCTCGCACCCGGGGGGGTCTTCGCGCTGAAGATCCACGCAGACACGCTGTCCGAGCCGGGCATGCGGCGCTTCCTCGCCACCTTGTGCGAGGTCTTCCCAGAGGCCCTGCTCTTCGACACCCACGGGGCGATGCCGGTGGTCGTGGGCTTCACGAGCGCGCCTCGGCTGGAGGAGGTCGAGGCCCGCCTGGAGGAGGCGGAGGGCACCTACCGCCCGGGTCTCCGCGAGCGTGTCTTCGGGGTCCAGGTCGCGCCGGCGGCCGAGCTCGCGGGAGGGCTCCCCGGCACCGACGACAAGCCGATGGCCTTGCGAGAAGCGCTGTTCGGCCCGGTCAGCGAAGAGAGCATCGAGCGCTCGGCCCTACAAGCGCTGGCTGCTGAGTTCGACGAGCACGGCGAGCCTGCTGGTTCCTTGCTCTTCGGCATCGAAGGCCTCGCCTCGCCAGAGGGGCGTCCCAGGCCGCCTCAGGTGCCTGCACGGCGCCCCGGGTGGTTCGAGCGGGGGCCATCAGCTCGTGAGGAAGTCGACGACCAACCGTGAGACGCGCCCGGAGGCCTGGAGGTTCGGGGCGTGGGCCGTGTCCCTGAAGACCTCGAGCCGGGCCCGGGGGAGGCGCCCCACGAACTCCCGTCCACGCGGGAGGGGGAAGAAGCGGTCGTGCTCGCCCCAGATGACAAGGGTCTCGTGCTCACCCTCGAGCGAGGGCGGATCGTGGGTGCGGGCGACGAGATCCTCGAGGATCGACAGCTGCTCCTGGCGCCGATGGCGGTAGGTCGTCCTCAGCACGTCCGCCAGCACGAAGTCGGGGATCCAGGGGGGCCGGTGGTAGGCGAGCTGGACGAGGGCTCGCACTCCGCGCACGTCGGTGGGGAGGAGCAGGTCCGGCACCGACCCGACCCCGAAGCGCTGGCACAGCTCCACGACGTCGTCTGGGGTGAAGCAGGGACCGGGACAGTCCGAGAGCACCACCTTGCCGACCCGGGAGGGCCAGCGCCGCGCGATCTCGAGGGCGACGAAGCCGCCGTAGCTCAGCCCGCAGAGATCGAAGTCCCCCGCGACACACTCCACCACCGCGGTCGCTTGCCGTTCGAGCACGCGCCCGACACCCGGTGGGCCGCTCTGGCCGAAGCCGAGCAGGGTCGGGGCCACCACCCGTCGGACCTTGGAGAGAGCCGCGAGCTGGGGTCCCCACTGCCACACCATTGGGACACCGAAGCCCGGGATCAACAGCAGCGGGCGACCGGAGCCGCCCTCCCAGACGTGTACGTCGCCGACGTGTCGCTCAGCGTACCCGGCTCGGCGGGCGCTCCAGCGCAGGCGACGGGTGTGGAGCTCCGCGGGGCCGAGTAGGGGCATCGGCGCACCACTAACGGGACATCCGTGCCGGGGCAGGCTTGCCCCGATCCTCGTGAAGGCCCGCCACGACGGCGGATCCAGGGTTGGCACGGCCCCTGCAAACACCCTCTCCGTGCTCTCCATGCTGCTGGGTTCTACCTTCGCGGCGTCCCTGGACACGGTCGAGGTGGGTGGCCCTCATGGGACACCGACCTCGACGGATGCGACCGCGATCTGGTGGAATCCATCGGGCCTGGCCGTGGGGAGCACAACCTCGTTTTCCCTGGAGGTCGCCCCGATGTGGGGTTCGCTCACGGTTGACCGTGACGAGCCCAACGGCGGATCGCAGACCTGGAGCGGCGCCAGTGCCGTGCCTTTCATGGGCGTCGCTCACAGCCCACGCCGCGGGCCGTCACTCGGCCTCGCCCTCGCCATTCCCTATGCGAGGGGAGGCCTCGAGGACGCCCGCGGCGTGGGCTCCTTTTCCTTGCGCGAGTCCACGGTCGCGGCCGCCTACCTCAGCGGCGCCATCGCCTGGGATCCCCACCCGAACATCAGCGTCGGCGGGGCGCTCTCCGGTGTCGGAGGGATCTGGTCCAGCACCGTCGACATGGACACGGTGCCCGATCTCCACCAGTCACTGCTCGAGATGGGCGAGACGAGCCCCTACACCGACGCGGACCTCGAGGATCCCCAGTACGCCGCGACCGCACAGTTCCAGGAGCTGACCGCGACGGCGCTGACCGGCGCCGTGGGAGTGAACGTCGGCAACGACCTCGTCACCCTTGGGGTCGCCTACCACCACGGCGCGACCCTCGATCACCGAGGCAAGGCAGAGATCCAGTTCGGCTGTCCCCCGGCGGACGACGAGATCGGCCGCTTCGGCGCCGAGTCGAAGGGGGTCTGCCACACCCGTGTGGTGGCCGACGCTCGCGCCGTCTACCACTTGCCCTCCCGAGTGCACATTGGTCTGGCGATCACGCCTCGGGAGGGCCTCCGCCTCGAGGCCATGGGGGGCTGGGTCGGCTGGGCCGCTCACGACTCCTTCGACATCACGCTGTCCAACATCGCAGAGAACAACCCGGGGGTGGACGCCAAGACCGCCGAGTCGATCGAGGGTGACCGACCCAAAGCGGTCAATGGTCAAAACGCGGTCTTCGGCGGAGTCGACGTCAAGCTGGAGCCCCGCCCGGCGTGGACTGTCGGCGGTCGCCTGCTCTACGACCAGGCCTCTGTGCCCGACCACATGCTCAGCCCGAGCAACGCCGACTTCGACAGCCTGCGCGTCACCGCCATGACCGGCGTGCAGATCCGGCCTGGGATCGAGCTGGCGGCCTCCTTGACCCAGGTCGTGAGCGCCCCGAGGAGTACGGACTCCAGCGCCCTGTGGGTCACCCTCGACACCAACGCCAAGGCCGACGAGGGCTACCAGTACCCCCACGGAAACGGCACGTACAAGAGCTCGATGAGCCGGGCGGGCATCAACCTGCGCGTGAGCCGTTGATCACCCTTGCCAGCACGGCAGACGTGGTGTATACAGCTGACTACAGGCACCGAAGGCACGCCTCGTGACCTTCCTGATCCTCCTGGCCACCGGATGCAAGGACGGCATCCTGCTCGAAGACTGGCGGGAGCCTGAGCTCGTGCTCAGGACCCCCGCCGCGGGCGAGCACACCACCGGCGAGACCGTCCGCGTGACCGGCGTCGCGCGACACCTCGACGAGGTCGAGGTCAACGGAATCCCGGCCGATGTCAGCATGTGGGGCGGCTTCGAGGTCGAGGTGCCTGTCGACAACGGCATGACCGTCATCGAGGCGGTCGGCTTCCGCGACGACGGCGAGATCCGCTTCGAGCGCCACGCCATCATCAGCGGCCGCTTCGGCGACCCGGACCAGCCGGTCGAACAGGCCATCGTCGCCCGGGTCAACCAGGGCGCGCTGGACTTCGCGATGCTGCTTGCCCAGGACGCGATCAACCCCGACGAGATCACGCGTCAGGCGATGGCGATGAACCCGGTCATGAACGAGGACGGCTGGCTGATGACGGTCAAGGCCGTGATCGACACGGTCAGCTTCCAGCAGCCGAAGCTCAGGGCGACCCCGACGGTCGACAACCTGCTCATCGAGCTCCGGATCCCGGCCTTCCACGTCGCCGTGAGCAGCTGGGGCCAGATCCTCGGCAACCCCTTCGACGTCTGGGTGAGCGTCGGCGCCGACGAGATCAAGATCACTCCCGGCCTCGGAATGGGGAGCGACGGCGAGCGCCTGAAGCTGACGGTGGAGAGCTTCGACATCGAGCTCATCGGCTTCAGCTTCGACACCTCGCTGTTGCCCGGCGAGATCGAGGACATGCTCCTGGTCGACTCGGTGGTGGAGAAGATGGAGAGCGCCCTGGAGACCGCCGCCCAGGAGCTGCTGGCGCCGGTGGTCGAGACCGCGCTCGACGGCCTCGACCTGTCCTTCGAGACACAGATCTCCGGCCGCGCGCTGACCGGCGAGCTGGCCTTCTCCGACGCCTTCGTCGACACCGACGGCATCCAGCTGGCGATGGACATGGAGACACACATGCCCGCCTCGGTCACCTCTCGTGCGCCGGGCTACCTCCTGTCAGAGGGTGGGAGCCCCTCGCCGAGCACGAAGGCCGACCTGTCGGTGGCGATCTCCGACGACTTCGTGAACGCGCTCTTCTTCCAGATGTGGCAGGCGGGCCTGCTGGACATCGAGCTCTCCACAGAGGACGGCACCCTCGACCCTGAGCTGCTCACGCGCCTCAAGGCAGAGGAGGGCACGATCCGGGCCCGAGCGGAGCTGCCCCCGCTGATCGGCCAGGAGCGCGGCCGCTTGCAGATCCAGGTCGGCGAGCTCGCGGTGGACCTCGACACCCCGGGCGGGGAGCTGGGTGACCACCTCGAGCTCGCCGTCGACCTCCAGATCGACGCCGCGCCCACGACCTACGAGGGCGTCCTCGACCTGGGCCTCGGCGAGCCGACGATCGACATGATGGTGCGCGACAACGACTGGGGCGCGACCGAGGAGTCCACGACGAACCTCATCGAGGCGATGCTGCCCCTGGACTCCCTGGTAGGTGTGCTCGGCGGCGTGGAGATCCCGCTGCCGTCGATCGACGGCACCACGCCGATCGACATCAAGATCCTCCGCGACGACAGCGGCGCCCACACGATGGTGGGGCTCGACCTGGACTGAGCTGCTCGAGCTGCTCAGGCTACGCGTCCAGGCCCGTGTCCTCTTCGGGGCCACCGGCCAGGCAATCCGCGAGGTCGAGCACGAGCTCCTCGCAGGCCGCCTCGTCCTCGGCGGTCTCAGCCAGCTCCCAGCAGGCCTCGGCGTACTCCTCGAGGGTGGTGCACTCGCCGTCCTCGGCTGTCTCGGCGGTGGCCTCGCCGTTCAGCTCCCAGGTGCAGTCGGCAGCCTCCCATGTCACGAGGGACGGGCACCGGTCCCGCATGTTGGCGATGACGGCCAATGTCACGGTCGAAGCCAATGTCACGGTCTGACCCGCCGCAAAGGGCGGGTCTGACCCCCTGATGATCTGACCACTACTGAGTAGGACCAAGGCCGATGCGCAACTTCCTGTCGCACATCGCCGAGGTCTCGCTTGTCACATCGGGCTGTTCTGCAGCCAGGTGACCTCGTACTCCCAAGCCTCGCCGAGATCGACGCCAGCGCGCCAGGCGTCGCTCGCGTCCATGTCGTCCGGAGCCCAGGCGTGACCGACCGAGCTGCCGTAGTCGGCGGGGGCCTGCACGTAGTCCACGAAGTCGGACCACGGGTCGGCGCTGACGGGCACGCTCACGGCCATCGGGCCGAAGGGGCTGACCTCGTAGGGACCCTGCAGACCCTCCTCGGCGACGGTGACGACGAAGTAGGGGGCGTAGGGATGGCTGGAGGCGTCGCGGAGGTCGTCCGAGGCGTACCTCTCGTCGATGACCACGCTGGAGCTCGGCATCGGAGCGCCCTCGTGGATGACCTCCAGACTGCGCAGCACCTCGTCCGACCAGAACTCGCTCGTCACGATCGCGTGGTGCGGGCTGGGGTCGAAGCTCGTGCCGACGAAGGACACGGCGTCCCAGCGCATCGCCGGGTGGCCGTCGAGGCGGACGAAGGTGTTGTCGATGTCACCATCGCTCGGGGTGTAGACGTAGACGACACCCGAGCTCGGCAGCTCCAGGGCGGCGCGGGTCTCCCCGTCGATCCGTCGAAGGTCCACGACCGCCACCAGCTCGATGGCACCGTCCCAGGCCTCGCCGGACTCGGCGGGGTCGAAGGGGTCAACCTCCGGGGGATCCTCCTCCTCCTCTGCGCCAGGATCGGGATCCCCCGTGGGATCCTCCTCTTCGCTGGCCGGATCGTCCATGTCCGGGGGCGCGAGCTCGGCGAGCTTCGGGCCATCGTCTTCAACCGGTCCATTCAAGGCGCTACCGGCGATCAAAGCCAGCGAGAGAGTCATGCGGTCTCCTCCAGTGGGTAGATGAGGGGAGCTGTCGCTCGCCCACCAGGGGATCGGACCGATGCGCCGGCTGTATTAGGGCTGGACCGCCGTGGAGCGCCGCAAGCGCTCGCTCAACTCCCCCACCCGCTCGTGCGGCGTCTCGATCCTCAGGGTCGCGTGGCCCTCCACCGGCGGCCTATGAGGACATCCACGCTCAGCGCGAGTCCCTCGAGCACGAGCGCCCGCGCGAGGTCTCTGGACCGGTCAGTTGGGCAGGGGTGGAGCAAGATGGTCTTGGTCGGGCCGGCGCGAGTGTACGCGGAGCGCGGTAACATCGTCTCGATGGCGACTTCGGACCTCGACTTCAACGACAGACTCGAACCCAAGGCGTGCGGCGGCTGCGGAGCGGTCGTCGACACCGAGGACGAGCGCTGCCGCGCCTGCGGCATGCAGCAGCCCGAGAAGGGGTGGGTCACCCTCCCCGAGGACGGCCCCCACCCCGACGACTGGGACGACGAGGCGGAAACGCGCATCGCCGCGATCCCGGACCCGGTCCCCACCTCTGCTGCCCCCGCCACGATCGTGATCCCCCCGGCGCCAATGGCACCCGACGGGGCCCTGACAGCCTTCTCCGAGGACGACCTCGAGCGGCTCGACGGCGATGACCTCACCCCGATCGACGAAGAAGACGAAGACGACGACGACAGCTACGAGTACGTCGACGACGAGGACAGCGGCGACTACGAGTCGGTGGACGATCCGCAGACAAACACCGCCCGCCCGATCCGGGTGCGCATCGCGCCACAGATGCTGCAGAGCGGGGACGAAGAGGAAGAAGAAGAGAACGACTCCGTCGCCGCCTACAGCGAGGAGCTCCTGGAGGCCACGGCGGACAAGCCGCTCAACCTCGAGCGGGGGGTGATCTACGCGGGGCGCTACCGCGTCACCGAAAAGATCGGGCTGCACGGGAACGTCGCGCGCTTCCTGGCGATCCAGGAGCCGATGGTCCGACGCGTCGTGCTGCGGGTGCTCCAGCCGACCGATATGCCGCGAGATCGCCGCGAGTTCATCGCCCAGCGCTTCCTCCGCGACACCAAGCGCCTCGCCCAGATGGCCCACCCGAACCTCGCGAGGGTCTACGACTTCGGTCGTGGCCCCGAAGGCACGGCCTTCTGCACCACCGAGGTGATGCACGGGCTGACCCTTCGAGAGGTCCTCAACGTCGGGCCCCTCCCGATGTCGCGCCTGCTCTTCGTGCTCCACCACGCCACCGCCGGCCTCGCCGCGATGCACGAAAACGACATGGTCCACCGCAACCTGCGGGCAGCCAACGTCGTCCTCGACATGGACCAGAGGGGGCGCGATCTGATCCGCCTCGGCGGCTATGGCTTCGGCGTGCTGCTCTCCGACGTCGAAGACGCTACCGGCGAGCTCTTCCTCGCCCCGGAGCTGCGCGAGGGCAACGAGCCGACGCCCGCGAGCGACGTCTACGCCCTCGGCGTGCTGTTCCACAAGGCCCTCACCGGCAGAGCTCCCGGCGAGGAGCGCGACGACGGCGCGACCGACCAGATGGAGCTCCCGCACAAGCTCGTGGCGCTCGTGGCGGCGATGATCGCAGACGATCCGAAGGACCGCTTCAGCGACGCTGGCGCCGTGTTGGAAGAGCTCGGCCCGGCGCCCAAGGGCTTCGAGCCGAACCTCGGCGAGGAGGACGCACCCGCCGCGAAGAGGGCCCCGGCCCCGCCCCCAACGCCCCCCACGCCATGGCTCGCGATCGCGGCGACCGCGCTGTTCACCGCCGGTGCCTCCGCCGGGGGCTACTGGTACTTCGACTCACGCACCCCGCCAGAGGTGGTGATCACCGAGGTGCCCGCAGAAGCAGCCACTATCGACGAGAGCGCCATCACCGAGAGGGTCGACGCCGCCGTCGCTGACGCCCTGGAGGACTTCAAGGAGGAGCAGCGACTCCTCGACGAGGAGCGAGAGGCCGAGCGCCTCGCCAAGGAAGAGGCCAGGAAGGCCGAGCAGGCCGCCGCCGCCGCCGCCGCCGAAGCAGCGCGCGTCGCTGCGGCCCGCCCCAAGCCTCGCCCTCCCGTCGTAGAAGAGCCGGAGCCGGAGCCGGAGCCCGAGCCGATCGTCGTGGAGCCCGTGGTCGTGGAGGTCGAGCCCGAGCCGGTCGTAGAAGAGCCGCCGCCTCCCCCGCCGAAGTACCCGAAGGCGCTCTCACTCAGCGGCCTCTGGGTCGGCAAGGCCGACGGCGGCCAGTTCGCGCTGACGTTGTCGGTGGACGGCGACGGCAAGGTGACCGGGAGCTCCGCGCGGACCGACGGCGGAGAGACCATCTCCGGCAGGGTCACCGGTCAGGTCGTCCCAAAGGGCAAGGGGTGGTCCGTCGAACTCACAGCGGTGTCGAGCGCTGGCGCGATCACGTACTCCGGCCAGCTCACCGGCACGGAGATGAAGGGCCGAATGTACGCGGGCGGAAGATCCGTCGGCCGCTGGAACGCCCACCACTGAGGCAACCATGCTGTTCATCCTTTTCGCCTGCAACGGCCCCTCCACCAACGACACCTCCGACAGCGAGTTCGGCACTGATCCCAGGCCGGACGACACCTCGGTGATCCCCCAGGGCAGCTTCTCGCTCTCGGACGGCACCGTCGTCGACGAGGACGAGGACGGGGCCTGGTCACCAGGCGAAGCCGGCGAGGTCCAGGTCACCCTGACGAACACCGGCACAGAGGGCTTCTTCCACTACCCGGGCGTCCTGCTCGCGGTGGACAACGAGGACGTCGCGCTTGAGACCGACGACTGGTACCTCATGGGGCTGGAGGCTGGAGAGTCCCACACGGCCACCTTCCAGGCGCTGGCCTCCGGCACGCTGGAGTACGACACGACCATCGGCTTCACCGCCACGGTGGACGTGATCAACTGCGAAGGCGACGAGTGCCCCGACCCAGCGGCATACAGCTTCCAGGCTCAGATCGAAGAGGACCTGCCCGACGACTCCGGAACCTGAGATGATGCCTCTCTTCGGAGGCACTCATGATCCTGTCTCCTCGCCTGCGCCGCGCCCGAGCTCCCGGTCGCCGACATCGGACCCGATAGGGTCGGTCACCCAGGTATTCCCTATGTCTTCGACGCCTCCGACAGCACCGGGGGCTCGGTCCACTGGAGCCTCGGCCGGATCCCTCGAGACAGCCGCCTGGTGGAGCTCGTCGTCGAGGAGGAGCGGGCCTGGATCGAGCCGGACGTCGAAGGCGACTACGAGATCGTGCTCGAGGTCTGCGACCAGGGGCTCTGCGATCGTGACGTCGGGCTGGCCTCTGCCTGGGACACGATCAGCGGCGCCGCGCCCACCGCGGACGCCGGATCCGACCAGGGCGTGAGCCTCGGCAACGACGCGGAGCTCGACGGGAGCGGCTCCTCCGACCCCGACGGCGACTCGCTCAAGTACCGCTGGGGCTTCAAGTCAGTGCCGAGCAGCAGCTCGCTGACGAACACCGACTGGACCGACCACTACACCACGTCCGGCAGCTTCGTCCCGGACGTCGCGGGCACCTACGAGCTGCGCTTCGCCTGCAACGACAAGGTCAACGCAGAGGAGACCGACCTCGTCGACGTGGTCGTCACCGCCTCGAACACGGCGCCGATCGCGGACGCCGGCGAGGACCAGGAGGGGGTGCTCGGGGAGTCGATCTCGCTGCCCTCGGGCTCGAGCCTGACCAACCCCGACATCAACAGTCGCTTCACCAGCTCGGCGAGCTTCACGCCGGATGCCGCGGGCGACTACGAGCTCAAGCTCAAGGTCGACGACGGCACCGAGCTCGTCCGCGACTGGGTCGACGTCACCGTCTACACCTACGGCTTCGACGACATCCAGGCGATCTTCGACAGCGACTGCATCAGCTGCCACAGCGGCTCCTCTCCGGCCAGGAGCCTCGATCTGTCGACCGATGGCTACGACGACATCGTGGACGTGGCGTCGGGGCAGCTGGGCAGCATGGACCTCGTCGAGCCCGGGGACAGCAGCAACAGCTACCTCTTCCACAAGGTCTCGGGGACCCAGTCGTCGGTGGGCGGAAAGGGCGAGCAGATGCCGCGCACCGGCGGGCCCTTGGGCAGCGGCGACCTCAGCACCATCGAGACCTGGATCGACGAGGGCGCCACGGACCTCTGATCACTCGACGGTGAAGGTCACGGTGTCGGCGTCGCCGTATGTGCCGTCGTCGATGACGAGCCGCAGCACGTAGTCGCCCGCGACGTCGGGTTCGAAGGTGGCGACCGGGGACTTGGGCTTGGCGAGGTCCGCGGCGGTGAGTCCCGAGTCGCTCGGGAGCGAGGACAACGACCACTGGTAGGTGAGGGCCCCGCCCTCCGGATCGTAGCTGCCGGACCCGTCCGCATAGACCTCTGAGCCGAGGGGCACCGCCTGGTCGGCCGCGGCATCCGCGACAGGCGCCGTGTCTTCGGGGTCGACATCGACGATGACCTCCGGGGACGCCGAGCGACGATTCCCGGCATCGCTCGCGACCACCTTGAGCTCGTAGGTTCCGGCCTCGTCGGGGACGAAGGTGACACTGTCCGTGCTGCGCCCGCTGATGTCCACGTCGGTCAGCGCGCTGGCCGCCGGGACGCCGGCGAAGGACCAGCGCCAGGACAGGGTCTCGCCCTCGGGGTCGTAGGAGGCGCTCGCGTCGAGGCTCACCGTGTCACCGACAGCGGCCCCCGGGTCGTAGGCGAGATCGATGAACGGGGGGTTGTCGGCGGTCGGGGCCTTGACCTCGACGCCGACGACCGCAGCGGCGCTGTCGGTCCCGTCGTCGACGGTGAGCTGGATCCTGAAGAGTCCCGGGGCGTCCGGCGCGAAGGAGCCGTGATCGGTGGACCCGCTGTCCCAGTCGGTGTCGGTGAGCACCGAGCCCGTCGGGACGGCCACGAAGCTCCACTCGAAGGACAGCGTGTCGTCGTCCGGATCCCAGCTGTGCACGCCCTGCATCTGGACGTAGTCCGTGAACGCGACCCGCGAGGGGCTCCCGGCAGTGTCCGGAACGGGCGGGCTGTTCGGGGCTGCGCTGACGACAGCCTGGGCGAGGTCGGCTGAGAACCCGCCCTCGTCGATGGCCCGGACCTCGAGGTCATAGGTGCCAGCAGCGTCCGAGTCGAAGCTCGGCGTCGCCGTGTAGCGTCCCTCGATGTCACCGCTGGTCAGGCTGCTCTCCACTGGGGTCAGGCCAAAGCGCCAGCGGTAGACGAGGTCGTCGCCGTCCGGGTCGGAGCTCCCGCTCGCGTCGAAGGACAGCGTGTCGCCGACGGTGCCCGTCGCGTCGGTCCCGGCGTCGGCCATCGGCAGCCTGTTGTCCGGGGCGACGAAGGTCACCACCACGTTGTCGGAGGCGCTGTCGGTGGCATCGCTAACCGTCATCTGCAGCTCGAAGTCGCCAAGGACATCGCCGGTGAACCAGCACATCGCGTTGTCGGCGTTGCCGAGATCGGCGTCGGTCAGGGCGGAGTCCGCCGGCACCGACGACAGCGTCCAGGCCCAGGTCACCTTGTCCTCGTCCGGATCGGAGCTGCCACTGCCGTCGAGGCTGGCGAGCTGGCCGAGGTCGACCTCCTGGTCCTCGCCTGCGTCGGCGACGGGAGCGCCGGACGAGATCGTCGACCAGGTCCCGAGTCCCGAGTCCAGTGCAGAGCTGTCCTCCCAAGCGGCCTGGAGCTTCGCATCGAGAGTCGCGAGGTCAGCAGAGGTGCAGGCGAGAAGCAGGAACATGGGATCTCCAGTCTGGATCCCACCTCGGACCGATCGCGCCTCGGGTTTAGTCCTCGACCACGCCGACGATCTCACCCTCTTCGGCGAGGTCGATCGGCTCTCGCTCTCGCGGCCACTGGCCGTTGGCTCGCCGATAGAGATAGCCCAGGGGCTTGTCCCAGGTCTCTGCGCTGCGGGCCAACGACACCGAGCGGACCTGTCGGCCGTCCTCCAGCTCGAGGATGGAGCCCGGCGGATAGCGTCCGACGCGATTCACGAAGAGCTGGAGCAGGACGGGGTCGTAGCGCGTGCCGGAGTGAGCCCGCATCTGCTCCAAAGCCACGGCAGGCGGCAGCCAGAGGCCTCCTCGCCGGACGAGGTTGTCGTAGTCCTCTGCAATCCGGATGATCCGGGCGAACAGCGAGGGTCCCTCGGCGAAGTCGCGGTGGTGTTCGAGGACCGCGAGCATGCGCCGGACCTTCTCGTCGCGGAAGCCCTTCTGCCTCATGAGCAGGATCGCGCCGGCGGCACCGTGGCGGACGAAGGGGGGCGGCTCCCCGTCGACGTGTCTGCGGATGCCAGCACCGCGGACCGATCCCTCGCGCGCGGCGTAGCCGATGTCGTGAAAGACCGCGGCGACGCCAAGGTCCTGGACCGTGCGCTCGTTGAGGCCCAGGGCGTCCCCGATGATGAGCGAGCAGAGGGCCACGCGAATGCAGTGGGCACACTCGGGGGAAGCGTCCCCGAGCTCCCGCCAGAGACCATCGGCCGTGATCCCGGCCTTGAGCATCTCCGTCACGAGCCGGCGGACGGGCAAGGCGTTCGGGATGCGCCCGGCGCCCAGGTTCTGCCAGGCATCGTCGACCACCCCGCTGCGGCGCCGATCGTCGGCAGCGGCCTGCTCGGCCTCGGACAGCGTCTGTTCCCCGAGCCTACGGAAGCGGAAGGGGCCCGCGACGTCGACGGTGTGGATGCCGGCGACCCTGATCGCCTGCTGGATCGTGCCCCTCGGGTCCGAGTCGTCCGGGCGGGCCGAGTAGCAGACGAGCAGGTCCCTCAGCTCAGGGACGCTCATATCTCCATGGAAGCTGACGCCACCCAGACCATGCCGGTCCAGGAGCTCCGCGAGGGGGAGCCCCTCTGCCATGCCGTGGTCCAGCCGCACGCGCACGTCGTTCACGTAGATCTGGTCCTCGACGGTGATGACGTGGACGGCGCCGACGATCGCCACGAGCTCGCTCAGCACGACGGTGAAGCCCCGGAGAGGGCGCACGAAGGCCTCGTTGTCGAGCATGTGGACCCGCGTCAGGCGGAGGAGACCGGTCCACAGCGTCACGAGCCGCTGTCCGCGGTCGCGGAGGGTCTTGGCGATCTCGCCGCGGCCCTCCCCGCGGCCTTGCTGAAGTGTCTTCTTCAGGCGCCCCTGGGCCCCCTTCAGCTCGTCAACCTCCATGCAGGGCCTCCCGTCGCGTCTTGATGGCCGCCCGCGTGTGGGCGAGCAGGGCTCCGGTGGAGTTGGACTCCAGCCAGTGCAGGAGTCGACTCCCGCGGCTGTCACGCGGCATGCGGGCGAAGCCGGAGACCGCGACCCACCGCAGCGAACCCCGCGCCTTCCGCGAGACGAGCCTCTGGAGCACGTTGGCGTCGGGCTGGATCCACTCCTCGAACTGCTCGCTGGCGATCTCTGGCAGCAGCGTGGCCATCGCGAGGCCGATCCTCTCGGCCTCGACATTGGTGATGCCATCCGCCGCGTGTGTCTCGGCGACCGCCACGAGCTTGTCGTATGCGCCGCGCTCGACACGGACGGTCAGCTCGTCGATGGCCTTGAGCCGGACCTCTGGGATGCGGCACTCCAAGAGACCGACGAGCGCCTTTGTGACCTCCCGACCGGACTCGATCTTCTGGACCTGCACCAGGATCTCGAGGACGAGCTCGGCGTCGTCCCCGGCCACCGCGAGCTCGGCGCTCAGGCTGAGCGCCAGGGTGGGCGCCGCTCGAGAAGCCGCCCGGATCAGGTCGGACGCGACCCTGGGTGGGGCGGTGCACGCGGCTTCGGCCAGGGCGTCCTCTCGGCCTGGGATCGTGGGCTCCAACAGCTGGCGTGCGAGGCGCCGGACGGCAGGGTCGTCCGTGACACCGAGCACGTCTATGAGGGCATCGAAGGGAGCCTCCGGGAGCCTCGTCACCAGCTCGATCACGACCTCGGGCGGCGTCACGTGGCGGGTCTGGCTCTCGAGGATCCTCAGCAGCACCGTGCTCTCCCCGAGCTGCGCACGGAGCGCATAGATCGGCGGTGGGACCGGCGAGAACAGCTGCTCGGCGAGCACCAGGAGCTTGGCGAGTTGCTCGAGCCGGCCCTCCTCGACGAGGAAGTCGCGAAAGACCTCGAGGTAGGGCACGACGTCGAGCAGAGTCGTGGGGTCGCCAGGATCGAGCGCCGCCCGCAGCAGCTCTTCGGCCAGGCGGTTCCCGAGCGGGACGAGGTTGGAGGGGGCCTGCTCCACGCGAATGGCGTCCAGCTCGTCGAGCTCCACGGCCCGGTAGGCGACGCCGACGCGTTCCTCGAAGTCGGGGAAGGGCTTGTCCCAGTCCTGCGGCGCCGAGTACCGCGGCCCGGTCCAGCGGCCGGGCGAGCCCGTCCGGATGGTCGTCTCCTCGTCCTGCGAGATGACGCCCTCGACCGAGTGGACCTCGATGTTCACGAAGCCCGCGCGCCACAACAGCGTGACGATGTCGTCTTCCTGCTGGCGGATGCCCGTGTATCGGATCGACAGGATCTCGAGCAGCGACAGCAGCTCCTCCCAGGTCACGTCCGGGCGGATGACCAGGCGACGCACGCCGTCCCGGAACATGCGCCAGGCCAGGGATCGCTCGCGGTCCCGTTCAGCGTAGACCGCCTCTCCGGCTCGGGACAGCTCGAAGGGGAGCACGTCGATGTCCAGAGCCCCGTGCATCTCGCCGAAGGCCCACATCCGGTCGCGCAGCTCGATCAGGAAGTCACGGATCAGCTGGTTCTCGGCGTCATAGAGCAACAGCGCGCGGGCCGCCTTGGACAGCGCAAGGCAGGCTGCGTTGGCGTCCCGTCCGGCGTCGCAGGTCCCGAGACGCTTCTCTTCGAGCAGTTCGTCCATCGGCTCGCCGATCCTACGCCATCTGGAGAGGCCAGCGCTGAGCCCCAACCCCGGAAGGGACCGAGCCCCGGTTAGTTTCGCACCGCGCTCTCACCGGATTCCCCCACCCTCCGCGCGGCCTTGTCCGTGCTCTTCGTCTTCCACCTGGGCATGGTCGTCGCCTACATCTGCCCCTGGCCGGAGCAGACCAGGCTCATCCAACCCATCTCGATCCAGTGGGTCGAGGTCACCAACCTCGACCAGCACTGGAACATGTTCCGGAACCCCGCGCGCTGGGACGGCGACATCGTCCACACGGGGGTGCTCGAGGACGGCAGCGAGATCGACCTGCAGCCGAGCACCAGCGCCGAGACCCGCGACACGGTCGCCGGGGAGAGAGAGCCGACCCGCTACCGCCAGCACTACGCCGCGTGAGTCTGCCGCCAGGCACCCGAGACGGTCGAGGCCATCCGCCTCGTCAGGCACCGCGAGAAACACCGCACGATGCGGGAGTGGATCAAGGGGCTACAGGGTGCGCGCAAGCAGACCACAACGACGCTGATCGAGGTCGCGTGTACGCGCTGAGCCTCTTGTGGGAAGGCTGGGACCGCTGGTGGTTCTCCCCCTGCGACCCCCGCGTCATGGCGGCCCTGCGCATCGGCTGGGGCCTGCTGCTCATCTGGCTCTTCGCCCCGATGTGGGGGGAGTTGGACTGGATGTTCACCGCGGAGGGCACCTACCCAATCGCCGCCCAGGCGGCGGACACGGAGTGGTACCACTTCACCGTCTACAGCTGGCTCGGCGCCGAGTCCCTCGGCGAAGTCCAGCTGATCTTCGGCGCGACGCTGGCTTGTTTCGCGCTCGTCGTCCTTGGCCTCGGGAGCCGAGTGGTGGTGCCGCTGGCATGGCTGCTGTTGTTGTCGATGATCAACCGCAACGGTGTGTGGACGGACAGCAGCGACGCGATGATGCGGGTCTTCGGCTTCTACCTGATCCTGATGCCGACGGGGCGGGCGTGGTCGGTGGACGTCTGGCTGCGCAAGCGCCTGGGCTGGAGACCCCAGCCCCCTCCGGCGCACTGGTCCCTGCGCCTGTTCCAGCTCCAACTCTGCATCCTCTACGTGAAGACCGGCATCGTCAACGCCATGGACTCGAGGTGGCAGGACGGAGTGGCGATCTTCCACACCCTGTCGGAAGCTGCCGCCTGGCGCTTTCCGATGGAGGAGTTCCTGGCCAGAGAGTGGTTCCAGACCTGCACCATCGGAGCGACCTGGGCCACCCTCGTCTTCCAGGCCGCCTTCTTCCTGGCCTTCATCCCGCGCCTGCGCCGCTGGTGGCTGCTGGGGGGCCTCTGCCTCCACGTCGGCCTCTTCGTCTTCGTCGAGGCCGGCGGTCTCACCATGGTCGTCCTCTGGACCTACCTCGCGTTCCTCCTCTTCCCGGAGAGACCACGTTGATCTGGTTGTTGGCCTGCACGGGCGACACAGAGCCGATGCTGGGGCCATCCCAGCGCTACTCCCACGTGGGATGCCTCGACGACTCGGGTGGATCCTTGTCGATCGTCGGAGGCAGCTCCCAAGAGGGGCGCCGAATGGACGCCTGGCGTTTCTCGATCGACCAGCGCACCTGGGAGAGGCTGGAGGACCCGCCCGAGTCCCTGTTCCGCTCGACCCTGGTCCGCTTCGGCGACGAGGCCCTGGTCTTCGGCGGCACCAGCGGCGGCGGCGAAGAGAACGACCGCCTCTGGAAGTGGGGGCTGTCCGACGGCAGCTGGACCGCGATGGAGGGGGCTCCCGGGGGTCGCTACAAGGCTGCGGCCGAGGTCGTCGGAGAGGACGTCTGGATGCTCCACGGGGGCCGCACCGACGACTCTGGAGAGGAGCAGACACTCTCGGATGCCTGGCTGCACAGCCCCCAGAGCGGGATCTGGGACGAGGTGACGCCGGCCGAGGATCCCGGTCCCCGCACCCGACATGCCCTGGCCTGGGACGGCGAGGCCACCCTCTGGCTCCAGGGCGGCATCGACGACGACAACACCCGGCACGAGGACGTCTGGAGCTTCGACCTCGACACCAGGACCTGGACAGGGGTCCCCGCATCCGGCGAGGGCCCCGGGGTCCGCGCCTCTCACAGCATGGTCTTCTTCGATGGCGACCTCATCGTCTGGGGGGGGCGCGGCGACGACGACACCGTCTGGGCCTTCGACACCCTCGACCACAGCTGGCGACGGCTCGCGGAGGGCGGCCCGGCGGGTCGCGACGCCCAGGTCACGGATCTCCACGACGGCCTGCTCTACATCATGGGCGGAGACCCCTCCGACGACGAGACCCTTCCCAGCTTCGTGAACGATGTCTGGGTCTTGGACATCGCAGACGGCACCTGGGAGGAGCTCTGGGCGATCGAGTAGGGGTCTACTCCTGGACCCCGGTCCAGCCCGCCTTCCAGGCAGCGGGAATCTCCGGGCCCACCGTGATCGGCTCCGTCCCACAGACGCTTGCGATGTCGCGGACTTCGCGCGTGCGGCCGAGGGCCACCGTCACCTTTCGGAACTCCAACTCGGCCACCTCCGCGGCCCCCTCGGCGAGGGCGTCGGGGATGGCCATGCTGGCCTCCTCGCTGGCCTCGATGAGGTGATCGAGCGTGCGGAGCTGTTTGTCGAGGCAGACACGTCTGGGGCCACGGCTGTTGCTGTTCCAGTCCTCCAGCTCGTCGCGGACCTCGCGCATCTCGGAGATGGCGGTGGCAGCGAAGACCATCTTCTCGCGAGGCGAGGTCACGGACTCCTGCTCGAGCGCACCTCTGGCGGCGAAGGCGGATGAGAGCAACAGGAGCATCGATAGACACATCGGATCGCTATGAGACAAGGGTAGCCCTATGCTGTTCCGGATGCTGATCTTCGTCCTCGCCTGCCTCCAGCGGAACGAGATCGCCCCCGCCGAGGAGGTGATCCCAGAGGACACCACGGACACGGGTGAGACCGGGCTGTGGATCGAGGAGCTCCCGCTGGAGGGTGCCTGGGAGGTCGAGCAGCTGGCAGTGCCCATCCGCGGACCAGAGGACGGCCGCGACGTCGGCAACTCCCTGGCCATCGAAGACCTCGACGGTGACGGCACGCCCGAGCTCCTCGTCGCCGACGACCTCCACCGGGTGCAGTCCGAAGGCACCGTCGACGGCGCCGTCTGGATCCTCTCCATCCCGACCGAGGAGACGACCATCACGGACGAGCTGCCGATGGTCTACGGCTCCCGCCACGAGAGCCGCGCCGGCTCCAGCATGGTCGCCCTCGGCGGTGGTCGCGTCGCCATCGGCGCCCGGTACCACAACCCCGATCTCGTCACGATCCAGGGGGCCATCTGGATCCTGGACGGGCCCGTCACCGGCGAGTCGAACCTCGACCACGTCGCCGTGCGCTTCGACGGGCTCGCAGGAGACGAGCTCGGCACCGCCCTGGCCGCCCCGGGAGACGTCACGGGGGACGGCGAGGCCGATCTGCTCGCCGGCGCCCCAGAGGTCGACGGCAACGGCGCCGCCTGGCTGATCACCGGTCCCTTCACCGCTGGCGGAAACATCGACGACGACCGCGCCATCGGCTTCCGGGGCGAAGACGGCGAGGGCGCCGCCGGCACCACCGTCGCGGCGCCCGGGGACATCGACGCCGACGGCATCGACGACTTCGTCATCGGCGCCCCAGAGCAGGGCGAGGACCGCCCCGGCGCCGTCTACCTCGTGCACGGGCGCGAGGACCTCGAGGGCATCTTCCTGGCCGACGCCGACGCGATCT
>DASCPX010000180.1:0-11422 GCA_036012755.1 Myxococcota bacterium
GTCCGCTACGAAGGTGGCCTCGCGCTGTCACACACGTGGATGGGCGAGCCCACGCGTGATTGCGAGTTCCGCTACAACTACCTTCACGAGACCTTCGACGGAGAGAAACTGGGCTACTTCAGCTCGTCCCAGTCACATCCCCACTGGTTCCGGATCCATGAGAGTCGGCCGAGAACGCCTGCATCCATCGCACTGACGTTGTAGAGAAGCCGATCCCCTGGGATGGTCCCGAGGGTGTCGGCCGCGGGCCATCTGGCACATGCACATCCCGCGACCGCCTCCAGCGGAGGAAGGTCAGCATGGCAGGTGGAAGGCTCGAGGTCACGTTCAACCCGGAGGATTTCTCCCGGCTCCCCGACTCGGTCACGGAGGGAGCGGTGCAGCTGCTTGACCTCCGGCAGCGCGGGAGGCTCGATGAGCTCGCAGAGCACGTGCGCATCCGGCGCGAGGGCGGCTTCTGCGGACTCGACGTCTGGCTCACGCTGCTGGTGTTCTTTGCGGCCGGCGCCGGCGTCGGGTTCAAGAAGTTCTGGCAAGACGCCGCGGGGCGTCATTCCCGTCAGCTTGGCGCGCTGGTGGGGCGCAAGAAGCTGGTGTCGCCGTCGTCGCTGTCGCGAGCGCTGGACGCTGTGGACCTGGAGCTCGTCCGGCCGGCAGCGAGCTGGCTGCTGGCCGAACTGCCCGGCCTCGACGAGGTCCTGAAGCACCCGGCGGTGCGGACCTACGACACCCTCGGCGAGGGCTGGCACGTCTTCGACGTCGACCCCACGGTCAAGGCCCTGCGCCACCGCGCGCTGCCCGTGGGCGAGGAGCTGCCCGAGCCCTCGCGCCGGTCCGAGGACACCGTCGCGCCCGGCTACAAGGGCCGCAAGCGCGGAGACGTCGTCTTCCGCCAAGCCACCGTCCAGCACGCCGGCTCGGGCGGGTGCCGGTCTATCCTGCTGGACTTGTAGGAGGACCGCCGAGCAGCGCGTCGCCTTGCTCAACGCAGACGTCGAGGACGACACAGACGGTTCTCTGTTCACGCACGAGGTTTCACTTGAATGGGTCGAAGTGCCGGTTGGACACCAGACCTTTCTCTTTCCTATGTGCAGGCTCTGCATGGTGCTGCACGGCAAGCCGGTGAGCAAGCCCGTTGGTACCTGGTTGCCTGGGGAAATCGGCGAGGTGTAACCACGCGTGGTTCCTTTCGATATCGTCAGGGCAGCATCGTGCGGTCTCGCTCGCTCGCCCCGTCGGCGTTCTTGTGACCTCTATTGGCGGCGTGCATCCCCAACAGGTCTTTGAGTTTGGCGCGGGCGCAGTTCTCTGTGAGGCGGTGCCCTCCGCCCTCGATAAGGTCTACCCGGAAGCCAGCGTCCCCCAAGAGTCGAACCTGAGACGCTGGGCATTGTGGGTCGTCCGCTCCGGAAATGATGTGGAGGCGGGCTCGGAGATGGTCTACTGCTGGTTCGGGGGCGGAATCGTGGCCAAGCATCCACTTGCGGATCTTGGCCGATCTTGGGGGGCGATAGCCGAGTCGTCCAGTGCCACCTTGAAAGAGAACAGGGCTGATCAGCAACAGTTCCGGCAGGGGGTCACCAGATTCAGCGAGGCCAACCGCGTACGCAAGCGCAATCCATGCCGAGAACGAGTGGGCAAGCACCAAGTCGGTTGGCGATACTCGAGCGCTCAGAAACTCGACTTGATCAGCAAACGTCCTAGCGAGAAAGTCGTCATCGAGCGGTATTCGCAGGAAGGTGGTTGGCCACGAGATTGCCTCGACCACGTCGCCCGGGGGTGGCAACAGTTCTTCCGGTCCTACGGTGTCACCGCGACCCGGGAGGTACAGCGTTCTTGGAGTCTGGGTGCCGGTCAAAGCTCTTCCCAATCACCGATCTCCTCTGAGAACCTGCCCCAATTTGGCTCAGCCCAAACTGCCTCAAGCCATTCGCGGAGAACTCGGAAACACCCCAATGAGGGCGGACGGTTGTTCTCGGCACGGAACTCCGCCAATTCAATCCCGTGCTGTGGTGCCTCATTCGGTCCGCCGTCCCCTTGTGTCCTTCGAAGAACGATCGCCGCCGGTTCCGGCCACGCCAGACGGTAGGCCAGATAGGCGCCTTCCTTCAACCGATTGGTCCAAGTGGCACGCCCGATACAGATTCCCAACTCTCGACCCAATTCCCAAGTAGCCTTTGAGTCAGGCAAGAACTCGATCAACCCGGGCTCCCCGGGCAAAGGCACCGCCGCGAATTCTATCGGTTTTGCTGGCCCTTGCGATTGATACCGACGGAGGGCTTTGCAGACGGATCGATGCAGCCCCTTGACCGAGACGAGCTCCTGCCGCTCGACGCCGCAGGCCTCCAGGGCCGTGAGTACCTGGTGGAGCTTCCGGGGGCGCCGATCAAAGGTTGTTTGTCGCGAAATTTCCTCCAAGAAACGCTGACGCAGTTGCAGGCCGAGTTCACGCTGAACCATCAGCGCACCAATGACACCGGAGTTGATCCGCTGGATATTTCCCAGCGCGGCCAAGGTTCGCTGAGGGTCGCGGGCAAGCAAGGATTTTAGGTCCAGGGCGAACGTGCTCGAGACGGAAACAGCCGGAACGCGCTCGAATGCTCGAATGACGCCAGGCGAGTGAGGGAATCCCATGTCGTCCAGGACTGCGGCCGGCGTGAACTTGGCCATGAGACGCCGCACCCTGCCAAGATGACGTTTGCTCGGTCCCCGCGGGCTGACCAGAAAGCCGTTGGCGATGAGCCATGTCAGCATAGGTGCTCGGATTGCGAGTTCTTCAAGTTGAGAGCCGCCGGTCACGAGCGCGTTGAAAAGGGCGTGGTGGTTCCCCCGAAACCGGCCGAGGAGCGGTGCAAGCCTATCCCAGTCGGCCAGGTCGTCTGAGAACTGGGCCCAGGCTGCTGGCCCGACTGACCGCCGCATTGGGTCTGAGGCAAACTGGGAGGAAAACCACTCGGGATCAGATCGGCGAGCTCGGGCCAGGCGAACCCAGGGTCGAAAGAGGTTCACGGTTGTGCGGCTGTAGTGCCAAGATCCGTGTTGCCCGATTTTCCTCGAACAGCTAAGCAGCCGGCCCTTGGCCCGGAGGCAGTGGATTTGGCTGGGGGCGCCAGTGCGGAAGGCGATGAGGGTACTGGTCGAGCGGCGGTAGTAGTCCCCAGGTCGAATTGGTTGACCACTACTCATTCGGGCGTTCCTGGAGCGAAAAGAAGTTGCGGCGAGTGCGAACAGCGGCAGGGAGACTACTCATTTCTCGGCGTCGTAATCGTGGGGGAAAATATTCCGCAAGATCCGGTCCGAGACAGTTCCATCACGCGCCAGTTCGCGCACTGCTTCAAGAAGGGGCCTTAGGTTTGGGTGGTCGTCGTAGTGCCGAATGAGATCGTCAATGAGAGTAAGCGCTTGGCGCTCGGTGCACCCTGGTCCGAAGCGAGCCTCCAACTTGTTGAGCCCTCGCCATCGTTGATCTCTGGTCCGGGATTTTTCACGGGAAACCGCGGCATCGAGCAGGGCGTCAACTTTGGCGATCAATGCGGCTTGGTCGTCAATCTCGTCGCCGCGCTCCTGGAACTTCCTCTTGAGCTCCCACAACTCTAGCGGGTCTTCATCGTCAAGGTGAATCAGTGTGCGAGGGAATGGTTGCACGTGGACACCACGGTCCTGTTTCACCTCGGGCTCAGGGATCGTGGCGCCCGTGATGAGACCAAACAAAATCTCCGCGCATAGTCTTGCTTCATACGCCGCCACAGCGCCTTCCCCAAAGTCGCCAGGGGTGAGGCACAGCATGTGGAAGGCCGGGGAGGACATCCCCAAGGCGCGAGGGGCAGCAAGTTCGATTTTCAGGCCGCCACGCTTCTCGCCGCGCTCGATCATGCCAATGTAGCCGGACTTCACCGCACCATTCTCGTCGATTCCGTGTGCTTGCATCACCCGGCCCAGCGCGCTGGCCAACTCGGACTGCGTCATGCCGCGCAGCGCCCGCCCGAGTTTCAGACCCTTCGCCAAGCTCGGCACGACGCAACTCCTTCACCCACGGGCCATCATCCTATAGCCTTAGCTGGCGCGAAAATCGAGACAAAACAGCCCGCCGCGAGTAGATATGCCGACTCATGGTATCGATTTATATCGATAGTACGCCCGTCTGCCGGAAACGCGGTTGACCAACGCCCAGCGCATCCGCAGCCTGATCGTAAGACCCGACTGCGCCAATAATCCCGACCACGGAGCAGTCGGAACGGCGGAACATCGCAAACTTTAGAAAACACCGACGCAGCGGACCCAAAGAGCCGACTTGGCAATCGCGCGCACCAGCGACGCCATGCTGAACCGCCCACCCGCCGAAACCCAGGCCCCCATCAAAGACGCGGCGGAGCGCCCCGCGGAGGGCAATTCGAAGCAGCTACCCAGCCCCCGGCGGCAGCTGCAGTTGCCGCACAATCTGCACCGACCATTTCAGGGGGCAACGCGGAGATCACCACGCGGCCACTGGAGCGGTGCCATTACTGCATGGAGCCACGTCTTTCCCCCAGGCTGTCGGCGAAGCAACAGACCCGGCTTGCGCCGGGCGCGGAAACGTAGCCCAACGACGGCAGGCACCCATCGCAACCCTCGCTCATTCCTCCTCAATACTGAAAGCAATGAGCCGGCGGACACCAGCCTCTTGCCCTCGCAGGTGTTCGAGTTGCTCGGCAACGAGTGACAGCGCTCTCGTCAACCGCTCGGCCTCGTCCTCCCGTTCTTGAACCTCCCGCCGTATTGACTTGAGCAAGTCTCGTGCCGGATCCACTGTAGTTTTTGGCGCCCTATCCCTTGGCATATCTTCCTCTTGGCATGAGGAAGAGAGTCTATCGTGTACTGCCCTGGCGACAACTGGCTGAAGCAGCGATCAACACAACCGCAGCACCCGAAATGAAGCGACTCCGCCGAAGCCCAGGGACAGGTCCTGGCCGACCACGACGCGGCCAGTGATGCACTGCAACTCGGCCATGCCTTCGCCCCGCTGGGCTTGGATGCGGTAGTCGGTGTCGCTGCCGCCGCCGGGGGCGCCGCGGTGCTCGACGGTGAGCACTGGTACCAAGCGCTCCTGCAGGGAGTTGCCGCCGTGCACGAAGGGCACGTCGCGGTCCCCGCGGTCGAAGAGCTCGATGCCGCGGGGCATGTGCAGCACGCGGTCGGCGCCGGCGCCGGTGTAGGCCAGGTCGTGGAGCGCGACGCGCTGCAGGGCCCGCTCGCGGAGCAGCTCGTCCCGCAGGATGTAGCGGGAGCGCGGCTGGTTCTGGTGGCCTTGGGGCAGGCGCTTGGGGTGGGTCAGCAGCAGGAAGCCGTGGTCGGCGGTGAAGACGAAGCGTCGGATGCCGGCGTTGCGCAGCTTGCGCCAGGCGGCGACCAGGTTCTCCAGGGCCCGGGGGAACTCCGCGGCTCCTCGAGCGCCGTGGCCAGCCTTGTCGATGTCATCGCTCTCGACAGGGAGAGCGTCTCCGCGGAGGTGTCGGTGGACCAAGACCGCATCCACGTCAATGGCGAGTCCAACGGCGGCCTGATGACCCAGCGCATCGCTCGCGAGGCGACGTCGCTGGCCGCGAGCGTCGGCGTGGTGAACGCCGCCCAGCCCGCGAACAACGACTGCGGCGACCCGACCGGCCCCATCCCCATCGCCTTCATCGTCGGGACCGCCGACGAGACGATGCCCTGGGACGGAGGCAACGCCGGCCCCGGCGAGATGCTCTCGGCCGAGGACACCTTGGCGTACTGGCACACACTCGACGGCTGCTCGGGGGACGGAGCGACCGAGGCCCTGGCCGATCTGGACCAGGACGACGGCTCGACGGTCGAGCTGCAGACCTGGAGCTGCACCGAGGCCGATGTCGTCCGGTACGTCGCCGAGGGCGGGGGCCATGTGCCGCCGAGCATCGACCAGCAGACCAGCGACACCTGGGACGCGTTCGCCGGCGAACAGAACCACGACCTGGAGACAGCGCACGCGCTGTGGGCCTTCTTCGAGGCGCACCCGAGATGAAAGCTCGCTGCGCCGCGCGGCATGGGATAGGTTGAACCCGTGAAGCGCGTCCTCCTGCTCCTAGGTGCTGTCGCCTGGCTCGTCGCCAGCTTCGCCACCACCGTGCACGAGATCGAGACCCAGCACGTCGTCTGCGCCGAACACGGCGAGGTCGTCGAGGTCCACGGCGGCGAAGTCATCCCCGACGGTGTCCACGTCAGCGCACCCGACGGCCACGAACACGGCTGCGCGTTCGACCTCGTCGGCGAAGACACCATCGAGCTCGCAACAGCCAGCACCGCGCCGCTGCTGCTCCCGAGCGCCCGGAGTGTGCTCCTCGACCCGAGCCAGGCCCCCCGCGGCCCGCCGCTCGTCGACGCGCCGAAGACCAGCCCGCCCGCCTGAGGATGACGTTCTCGACGGGCTCGATCGCCCGTCCTTGTCTCCTCCAGCAATGGCACGGGTGTGTTTCATCTGTTGTTTGCGAGTGCGTTCGCCCAGGGCAACGCGCTCAACCCCGACATCGCGTTCATCGCGGACATCGCAGCGGCCGGCTTCTCAGGGGATCCCCTGCAGACCGGCGCGCACGATCCCCAGCAGAACGGCTTCAACCTCCAACAGCTCGAGCTGTCGGTGGGCCAGGCCGTCGACCCCTACTTCCGCTTCGACGGGAACATCGTCTTCGCCCAGTTCGGCGTGGAGATCGAAGAGGTCTACGCGACCACCCTCGGCCTGCCTGGCGGCACCCAGATCCGCGCCGGGCAGTTCCTGACGCGCTTCGGTCGCCACAACCCCACCCACCCCCACACGTGGGACTTCGCCGACCAGCCCTGGGTGACCGGTCGCGTGATGGGCGCCGAGGGCAACCGGGGACTGGGCGTCGAAGGCAGCTGGCTTGCGCCGACGCCGTTCTACCTGGAGCTCGTCGTCAGCGAGACGATGCTCGGCGGCGCCGCGACGAACCGGTCGTGGTCGGACTTCTCGGGGGTCGAAGGGCCCTTCGACCTGCAGACCACCGCATCGGCGAAGACGTTCCTGGCGCCGCACGACGACCTGTCGGTGCTGGCCGGTGTCTCCTGGGCTGTCGGCCCCAACGGCACGGGACGCGACAACCGCTCCGAGCTGTTCGGCGGCGACGTGACGCTGAAGTACCGACCCATCACCCGCGCGTCGGGACACCAGATCGCGCTGACCAGCGAGTGGATCCAGCGGCGCCGCCAGCTGCCGGGCGAACTGGTCACGGACTGGACCGGCCTGACCGCCCTGACCTGGCGCAACCAGCGCGTCGGGCTGGGCGCTCGCCACGAGCTGGGGACGCCGTCGACCGGCAGCGACCCGCTCGACCCGGCCTGGGTCGCCAACCGCCACCGCTGGTCCGGTGCGGCCACGTACTGGCCCACCGAGTTCTCCCGTCTCCGCCTCCAGGGCGCCCGCGACACCGGCATCGACGCGCCGCTCTACAGCGTGTTCCTGGCCTTCGAGTTCGCGGTCGGAGCCCACGGCAGCCACGCCTTCTAGCCAGGAAACATCATGCTCCTCGCCCTCTTGAACCTCGCCCACGCCGACCTCAACGTGGTGGCCACACTGCCCGACCTGGCGGCCGTCTCCCAGGCGGTCGGCGGTGACCACGTGAAGGTCACGTCGATGGCGCTCCCCACCCAGGACCCGCACTTCGTCGACGCGAAGCCGAACCTGGCCGTCAAGCTGTCCAAGGCCGACGCGCTGGTCCACGTCGGCCTGGAGATGGAGATCGGGTGGCTCCCGACCCTGGTGACCGGCTCGCGCAACAAGGACGTCCAGTCCGGTGCGACGGGGAACATCGACTGCAGCCAGTACGTCACGGTGCTGGACAAGCCGGCGGGCGCCGTCGACCGGGCGATGGGCGACGTGCACGGCCAGGGCAACCCCCACTACTTCTACGACCCGCGTCGCATGAAGGACGTCGCGCTCGGCCTCGCGGACCGATTCGGCCAGCTGGACCCCGAGTTCGCCGAGGTCTACACCGCGAACGCCCAGGCCTTCGCCGCGGACATCGACGCGCACCTGCCCGAGTGGGAGCGGCGTCTGGCCGGCTACCAGGGCGCCCCGGTCATCGGGTACCACCGCTCGTGGAGCTACCTGGCGGACTGGATCGGCTTCTCGGTGGTCGGCGCAGTCGAGCCCAAGCCCGGCATCCCGCCCACGCCCGGCCACATCGCCAAGACCGTCAACGGAGCCAAGGAGACCGGGGTCCAGCTCGTCCTGATCGAGTCGTTCTACCCGGCCACCAGCGCCTCTCTGGTCGCGGACAAGGCCGAGGCCACGCTGCTGACCCTCACGGCCGGCACGGACTTCCCGCGGCAGACGTACGTCGCCCACATCGACGCCTGGGTCGACAGCATGGAGGGGGCGCTGTGATCCTCCTCCTGACCGCCTGCACGATGCAGCCCGGCACCGGGTACGCGTCGCTCGACGAGGTCCTGCTCGACGTGGCCTTCGACCCGACCGAGGCCCGCGATCTGGGCGACGGCCTGGTCCTGACCGATACGGGCGCCCGGGTCCAGTTCCAGGTGCTCGAGCTGGACGTGGCCGAGCTGCGCGTCGAAGAGCTGATCGGCGGCGTGACCTTCTCCGAGCAGGACCCGCCCGATGGCTACAGCCTGTGCCACAACGGCCACTGTCATGCCGACGACGGCGAGCTGGTCGACTACGCGACCATCGAGGCCGAGATCGGCGGGGGGTCGTTCGAGACCGCTCTCTCCTGGCCGATCGACGGGACGATCGACGCGCTCGCCGGCGAGACGCTGACGCTCTCGTCGTGCCCTCAGGACCTGCCCGAGCTGAGCCTCCGCCGCCTCTCGATCGACGTGACCGAGCTGCGCTTCGAGGGCACGGTCGACGGCCAGGAGCTGTGGGCCAGCATGTCGGGCGACGCGCTCGGCCCCTTCACCCTGGACGTCGATCGGAGCGCCCCCGAGGCGTTCTCGCTCGACGCCGCCTTGATCTTCGACGGGACCGGCTTCGACGGCCAGGACCCACCGATCACCCTCCCCCTTCCCATTCCAACGATGGAGCTACGATGATTTTCCTGACCACCCTGTTCGCTTGCACCGGCGCCGAAGAAGAAGAGCACGACGTCTTCCACGAGGCCTGCGAGGTCGCCGGCGAAGTACACCACTCGCTGGTCGAAGGCGACGAGATCGAGCTCGGCCATCCCAGCGAGATCACGCTCACCGACCTGGGCGATGGTACGTACTCGGCGACGTTCGACCTCGATCACGCCGGCGCCGTCCTGTTCGTCGGCACCGAGGGCCTGACCGACCTGGGTGACAGCACCCCGAACCCCGACTGCCCCGACGAGATGCCCGAGCACTACGACATCGACGAGGCGACCACCGTGACGTTCGGACCCGCCGCCGTCGAGACCGTGTGGGTCCTGTACACCGAGGCCGAAGGCCACGACCACGCCAACCATTGAGCCTGCTGTCCTGCCAGTCCCTGCGCGTCGGGTACGCCCGTAAGGCGCTGCTGCCCGCGGTGGACATCACCGTCGAGCCCGGCCAGTTCTGGGCGGTGCTCGGGCGCAACGGGGCTGGCAAGACAACCCTCTTCCGCACGCTGCTGGGCCTGCAGAAGCCGGTCTCGGGCAGCGTCACGCTGTCCACCCAGCCGGCGTACCTGGCCCAACGTCTGGCCTTCGATCCGCTGTACCCGGTGCGTGTTCGCGAGCTGGTCGAGAGCGGGACCATCCACGGCTGGAGCTTCCTGCGCCCCCTGGCCAACCCCGTGGACGAGGCGCTCGAAGCCACGGGCATCGCGGACCTTGCCGACCGGACCTTCCGCAGCTTGTCCGGAGGCCAGAAGCAGCGCGCCTTGTTCGCTCGAATGCTGGCGACCGGCAGCAAGCTCGTCTTCCTGGACGAGCCGACGGTCGGCATGGACGCGGTCGCCGAGCGTGAAGTCATGGAGCTCCTGGCCCGACTGCGGGTCGAGTACGAGCTGACCGTCGTCGTTGTCACGCACTTCCTGGACGTGGCCCGAGCCCACGCCGACAACGTCCTGTTCCTGGACAAGGACGACCAGAACATCGTCAGCGGGCCGCTGGACGAGGTGTTCGCGCACCCCGCGTTCCAGGCACGCTACGGGCAGGTCCTGTGACCGTCACCGACTTCTTCGAGGCCTGGGACCTGTTCCGCGACGCGGTGCTGACCGGCGTCATCGCGGGCTCGGCGCTCGGCCTGCTGGGCGTCTTCATCGTCCTGCGCCGCATGGTCTTCGTGACGGCCGCCATCACCCAGTCCGCCGGGTTCGGCGTGGTGTTGGGCTTCTGGATCGGCATGATGACCGGGACCGAGGTGGACCCCGTCTTCTGGGCCGTCGGAGTGAGCCAGCTCGCCGCCGCAGTGTTCGCCATCAATCCGGCGCGCGTCCACCTGTCGCGCGAGTCCATCCTGGCGCTGGTCTGGCTGGTCGGCAGCGGCGGAGCCATCCTGCTCGGAGACCGCATCGCGGCCGAGGCCCACGACGTGAAGGCCATCCTGTTCGGGACCGCCGTGCTCGTCCGACCCGAGGACCTGGTCGCGGTCGGCGCTGTCGGTACGCTCGCCATCGTCGGCGTGCTGCTGGCGCGACGTGGACTGGTCTTCGTCGGGGTCGACCCGGATGGCGCTCGAGTCCAGAAGGTCCCCGTCCGCCTGCTCGAGCTGGGCTTCCTGGCCCTGGTCACGCTGGTCGCCAGCGTCGCCACCCGAGCGCTCGGAGCCTTGCCGGTGTTCGCGTTCTCGGTGCTGCCCGCAATGGCCGCCCTGCTCGCGACGCGACGGCTGAACGTGGCGCTCATCCTGGCGCTCGTCGGCGGCGGACTGGCGGCGTTCCTCGGCTACCTCGGGGCGTTCCTCTGGGACTTCCCGGTCGGGGCCGCGCAGGCCGCCACGGCCCTGGTGTTCGTGCTCCTGGCGCTGCCGTTCCGGCTGCTCCGGGGCTAGCGTCCCGGCATCGGATACACGCCGCCCAGCGAGGTCCAGACCATGAAGCAAGCCGCCGATCAGCGCCCAGAGCCCACCTACCAGCGGAAAGCCGCCATCGCCCAGGGCAGCGTCCTGGACCACGCGGGCGCCGTACGCGTCGAGCCCATCCCGGACTTCGACCTCGACAAGACCATCTTCCAGACGCTCGAGGGCAAGGCCGCCCGGTACGTGATGAGGGCTCGCGTCGGCAAGGAGGTCGTCTGGAACCCCGACAGCGCCGAGGGCGTGAGGGATAGCTCGCATTAGCGCCTCTCACTGCCCTATTCTCTCACGCTCGCTGGCCTCTTCGCGACCCTCGAGTCGCCGGAAGGCCTCCCTTCCGCCCTGGTGTCTCGGGCTCGGGCTCGCGAAGGCATGCATCCGGCGACGCCCACGTGCCGAGCACGCACCTCTCCCCTCCGACGGCTCCGCCACCGAGCCG
>DASCPX010000181.1:0-1819 GCA_036012755.1 Myxococcota bacterium
ATCCTGCTCGCGACGGAGTCCCGGGAGGGCACCTTCCTGGGCGAGGTGGCCGCGCTCACCGGAGGGACGCGCACGGCCACGATGAAGGCGGAGACCGAGGTCATCGCCCACGCGCTGAACGCCTCGCAGCTGGAGCAGCTCGTGACCGGCAACCCGGCCATCGGCATCAGGCTGATCCGCTCGATGGCGGAGCGGCTGGGCCGGGAGAGCTGACGCTCCTAGGGACTGAGCCACTCCAGCTCGATCGTGTAGTCGTGAGCTCCGACCGGGAGCGCGGCGACAAGGAAGCGTCCGCTGGCGTCCGTCTGCACGCTGCGGGTGCCGATCAGGTCCTCCGAGCTCACCACGACCGCGGCGCCGGGGACTGCGAGGCCCGCCTACCGCGCGACCAGTTCTACGCGGAGTTCGTGAAGTGGAAGGCGGTCATCGACCACTCCGTCCGCCGCTGGTTCACCCCGCGCCAGATGATGAAGTGCCCGGACCTGTACCGGAAGCTCCTGCCAAACCTGCCCAAGATGATCCGCCGTCGGATCCAGTACCACCCGGTGCACTCCAACCCAGAGAGCTACCTGCGCGACGAGGCCGGTCTGGACTGATCGATAAGCGCGGGTCTACTTGTTGGAGGGCAGCTCGTACATTCCGATGATGCTCACCGCGTGAGATGTCCCTCCGCCACTGTTCGCGTAGCTGTATTTGCCCGTGACAAACCCACAGAACCGGCCCCAGTTGCCTTGCACAAGCGTTCCGGTGTCCTTGACGGCGTAGATCTTGAAGATGTCGTTGTAGCCGTCGAACATCAGGCCTTCGAAGAGACCGTCTGCAGCCTTTTCGATCTGAATGATCGCGCCGCGGATGCAGAGCCGCTTGCCGCGCTGGGCCGTAGAGTCCTTCTGTACCAGTTTGTAGGACGTCTCGTCTTTCGCCACGTTGACGTCGGACCATTCCAGATTGTTCGCGGCCCAGAACGCGAGCATGACGGTGCCCGGATCCAGGTCGTCGTAGCTGTCCGCGAGTTCCGACTTCATCAGCCCCAGCGCAGCGCTTAGCGACGTGGTCTCAAACAGCTTGTCTGCGAGGGTGGGCACGGCCACGGTGATCGAGGTTTCGCCCGAGATCTCGCCGACGGACGCTCGGACCACACCTTCCCCGTTTTCGCCAGGAACCAACATGTTCCCGTCGACGGTGACCACCTTGGCGGGAGATGCGTCCCAGCTGACGATGGGGGCGGGCTCGATGGGCTGACCGTTCTTGTCGACCACCTGGACGGCCGGAACGGGCACCTTGTCGAGCGACTCGACGGTCATCGAGCCGTCAGGAAAGTGGATGCTCGTCGGAACCGGCGAGCACGCCGCGGCCATCAGGACTGAGACCGCCGCGCAGGCGCTGAAGACGCGATTGATGTCGAGCGGCATTGCCCCTCCGTGTGGGCACCGAAGCTACCATGCTGGCCTTGAGTTCGTTTCGGCCCGGGGGCCCGGACCCGGCTGACGGGATCAACTGCCCGACACGCTTGCTGGCGAGCACGGTCTACCCGATCCTAGCTAGCGCCGGACGCTTCGTGGTGCTGGAGTACTTCCCCATCGGGAGCCTCAACCGGCTGCTGGCGAAGGTCGGGCGGCTGGAGATCGAGCAGTGCTGGGCGCTCTTCGAGGACCTGCTGAGAGCACTGGGCGCCGCCCACGAGATCCTGCTCGCGACGGAGTCCCGGGAGGGCACCTTCCTGGGCGAGGTGGCCGCGCTCACCGGAGGGACGCGCACGGCCACGATGAAGGCGGAGACCGAGGTCATCGCCCACGCGCTGAACGCCTCGCAGCTGGAG
>DASCPX010000182.1:0-42673 GCA_036012755.1 Myxococcota bacterium
CCCCGAGTTTCCGGAGATCGCGCTGAACGAGACCCAGGAGATCATCACGCGCTCCTTCGAGGTGCAGTCCATCACGACCATCGACGTGGGCTACGTGATGTTCGGAGACGACTACAAGCGGGCCGAGCTCCTGGTGAACCTCAACCGGGAGCACCGGAACGTGGGCATCGAGCTCGGCACCGAGCTCTCCGACCACCTGCCCACCGTGCTCCGACTGATACCCCGCTGGCAGGACAAGGAGCTCGCCGAGGAGTTCGTGCAGCAGATCCTGCACCCCGCTCTGTTGCGCATGATCCAGGAGTTCCACCCGGAGCGGATCGAGCGGCGCAATGCCCTGTACGTCAAGCACCACAAGACGCTGATCGCGACCTCTGAGCTCCGGGCCACGATGTATCGCCGTGTCCTCTCGGCACTCCGCAAGGTGCTCAGCGAGGACTACGAGTTCGTCTTCGAGCCCCCGCCCGAGCAGAGCAGCGAGTTCCTGCGCTCGATCAAGCGGGAGCTGGAGATCGCCGACCGTGGCGCTGGCCACCGTCCCTCTTCTGCGAGGCAGTCATGAACGCTCTCAATACCTTCCTCTTTGTCGTGTTCCCCTACGCGGCCTTCGCTGTCTGTGTCATCGGCACGATCTACCGCTGGAAGCAGACGGGCTTCAAGGTCTCGTCCCTGTCTTCGCAGTTCCTGGAGGGCAACAAGCTCTTCTGGGGTGTGGTCCCCTTCCACTTCGGCCTGCTGGTCGTGCTGGGCGGACACCTCGTCGCCTTCCTGCTCCCCAACGTCATCCTGGGTTGGAACGCTGAGCCGTGGCGGCTGATCATCCTCGAGGTGACGGCCTTCGTGTTCGGGATCAGCATCCTGCTCGGCCTGGGGCAGCTCATCTTCAGGCGCCTCACCGACCCGCGGATCAAGGTCGTCACGTCCAACATGGACATCGCCGTCGAGCTCCTGCTCCTGGCGCAGGTCATCCTCGGCTGCGTGGTCGCCCTTGGCTTCCGCTGGGGCTCGTCCTGGTTCGCCGCGGACCTCACGCCCTATCTGCAGTCGCTCTTCGTGCTGCAGCCCGAGACCAGCGCCGTGTTCGAGCTCCCCTGGCTGATCAAGCTCCACATCTTCGGGGCCTTCCTCATCATGTTCATGGTGCCGTTCACACGGCTGGTCCACTTCGTCGTCGCCCCGCTCCACTACATCACCCGGCCCTACCAGCAGGTCATCTGGAACTGGAACAAGGACAAGATCCGGGATCCAGCCACCGCCTGGAGCGAGAAGCGTCCGAAGAACAACTGAGCTGAGTTGCGGCCTGATCCGCCGAGGAATGGACTTGTGACAGACCGAGGCCGCGCCATCAGCGTGCTCACGCTGAGCACGGTCGCCTTCACATTCTGCTTTGCAGTCTGGATGATGAACGGCGTCCTCATCACCTTCCTCGCCGAGAACGGTCTCTACGATTGGTCGAAGGCGGAGATGGGGTGGCTGATCGGCATTCCGGTCTTGACCGGCGCGGTCTTCCGTCTCCCGGCAGGGATGCTCACCGACCGCTTCGGGGGGCGCCCGGTCTTCGCGGTCACGATGGTGCTGGCGGCGCTGGCTGCCTTCCTCTACAGCTACGCCGATGGCTTCGCGGGCTTCGTGGCCGGGGGCCTCGGCTTCGGACTCGCGGGTTCGACCTTCGCGGTCGGCATCGCCTACTGCTCCGCGTGGTTTCCAAAGGGGGAGCAGGGCACGGCGCTAGGCATCTTCGGCGCCGGAAACGCCGGCGCTGCCATCACGGCAATGGGAGCGCCAGCGCTCCTCGAACACCTCACGGTGAACGACATCGAGGGTTGGCGGGTGATGCCGCGCATCTACGCGATGGGCCTCCTCCTCATGACGTTGATCTTCTGGTTCGGCACCTTCTCCAAGAAACCGGAGGAGACCAGTCCGCGCACCCTCCTGCAGCGCCTGGAGCCGTTGAGGAGGATCCGTGTGTGGCGCTTCGGGCTCTACTATTTCCTCGTCTTCGGCGGCTTCGTCGCCCTCGCCCAGTGGCTCATTCCCTACTACGTCAACGTCTACACGGTCTCGGTCGCCACGGCCGGCATGCTCTCGGCCATCTTCACCCTGCCGTCGGGGCTCGTTCGCGCCCTCGGGGGGTGGTGGTCGGACCGCATGGGCGCCCGCACGGTGATGTACTGGGTCCTGGGCGGGTGCTTCATCTCCAGCCTGCTGCTCATCGTGCCGCGGATGGACGTCCGCTCGCCCGGCGAGGGCATCATGGCGCTGCGCGGGGGCATCGTGACCGAGGTGACGGACGAGGTCATCGAGGTCGGTGGCGAGAGGTACGCCCTCCAGCCCATGCCCGAGGAGGGTCCCCGGAGAGAGGGAACGCTCATCTGGCCCACCAGCGAGTTCGGGCAGGAGGCCGTCGTCGAGCTCGACGAGCAGGTGGAGAAGAAGCAGCTGCTCGCCCAGGGCGTCACCCACATCTACTTCCAGGCGAACATCTGGGTGTTCACCGGCCTGGCCTTCGTCGTCGGGATCCTGATGGGCATCGGCAAGGCCGCCGTCTACAAGCACATCCCGGACTACTACCCCAAGGACGTCGGGACGGTCGGGGGCATCGTCGGGGTGCTCGGCGGTCTCGGAGGCTTCTTCTGTCCGATCCTCTTCGGCTACATGCTGGACGGCACGGGGATCTGGACCACTACCTGGATGTTCTTTGCCCTCATGGCCTTCATCTGCCTCGCGTGGATGCACTGGACCATCCGCAAGATGACCGTGAAGAGGGCTCCGGACATCGCCCACCGGATCGAGGATCCGGACCTTGACATTCCACTGAGCGTGACCTGTCCCATCCATGGGGTGCGAGTGCATGTGCGCGTGCTCCCCGACGGCGAGCTCGTCGCCTGCTCCCTGCTGGGGGGCGGCGATGAGTCCGTGGCTTGTGGTGGACAGTGTGTTCGCGCAGAAACAGAGGACGAGAAATGACCGACAAGACCAACCAGGAATGGCCCAACTACTGGGACCCGGAGGACGAGTCCTTCTGGGAGCGGACAGGCAAGAAGATCGCCAACCGCAACCTGTGGGTCTCCATCCCCAACCTGCTGTTGGGCTTCGCCATCTGGATCTACTGGGGCATGGTCGCCAAGTACATCCAGGAGCTGCACTTCGCGACTGACGGTGAGCTCTTCGACTTCACCTTCATGAACGACGGCCAGACCTTCGACGACGCTGGCTATCGCGCGCTCATGTTCACCCTGCCGGCCGTCGCCGGTCTGGCGGGCGCGACGCTGCGGATCCCCAACTCCTTCATGATCGCCATCTGTGGTGGCCGCAACGTCAAGTTCATGACGACGATGCTGCTCATCCTCCCGGCGCTGGGTGCGGGCATCGCGCTGCAGGATCCGAACACGCCCTTCTATGTGTTCATCATCCTGGCTTCGCTCTCGGGCGTGGGCGGCGGGGCCTTCGCCTCCTCGATGTCGAACATCAGCTTCTTCTTCCCGAAGAAGATGCAGGGTCTCGCGCTGGGCCTCAACGCCGGACTCGGGAACCTCGGCGTCAGCCTGATGCAGTTCCTGATCCCGTGGGTCATCACCTTGGGGGTCTTCGGGGCCGTCGGTGGCGATCCCTACGACTTCATCGAGGGCGAGGTTCCCGCCCAGATGTGGGTTCAGAACGCGGGTCTGGTGTGGGTGCCCATCCTGGTCACCATGGTGATCCTCTCGTTCGTCCTGATGAACAACCTGCCCTTTCACAAGACGGGCTCGACGCCGGTCGCCGTGGGCAAGTACCTCTGGCTGACCATCCTCGGCTTCGTCGGCGCCTACGCCGGCATCGCGCTGCTCATCGTGCCGTGGGGCGGCTTCCCGGTCCTGATCAAGACCTTCATCGTTGCGGTGGTTGCCGTCGTCGTGACGCTCGGCGGCATGCGCTTCCTGACGCCGGCTGCCATCCAGGAGCCCTTGAAGGCCCAGTTCGGCATCTTCAAGCTGAAGCACAACTGGATCATGACCTACCTCTACGTCATGACCTTCGGCTCCTTCATCGGCTACGCCAACGCCTTCCCGAAGCTCATCGACGACGTCTTCGGCATCATCCGGGTCGGCGAGCACGCCGGAGACCCCACGGGGCTGTCCGCCGCGGCCTACATCTTCATCGGCGCCGGCGTCGGCGCACTCATTCGCCCGGTCGGTGGCTGGCTGGGCGACAAGTTCGGTGGTGCCCGCGTGACCCACTGGAGCACCGTCGTCATGGTCTTTGCGACCATCGCCGCGGGGTACTTCGTCACCGCCGCGATGGAGTCAGAGGACCCCACCCAGTTCTTCTTCCCCTTCCTGATCACCTTCGTCGTGCTCTTCGGGATGACCGGAATCGGAAACGGGTCGACCTTCCGCATGATCGGCGTGCTCTTCGAGAAGGACACCCGCGGCCCGGTGCTCGGGTTCAGCTCGGCTATCGCGGCCTACGGCGCCTACTTGATCCCGAAGATCTTCGCGACGCAGATCCAGGCCGAGACCCCGCAGTACGCGCTCTACGGCTTCGCGGCCTACTACGCGACCTGCCTGGTCCTGAACTGGTGGTTCTACGCTCGCAAGGGCGCCGAGAGTCCCTGCTAGGCCAGGCTGCTCGTGGCCGCGCCGCTCAGGCGGGGATGGCGAACTCGGTCTGCCAGGGTTCGCCGTCCTCGGTCGCCCTCAGCGACACGACCATGTGGAGCTTGCCGTCCTCCGTCTCCTTCAGCTCGCGCCCGACCACCTCGCTCGCGCCATGAGCCCGATCGTCGACCTTGTCTCCGACCCTCGGCATGAAGGGGTAGTGGATGGTCATCAGCAGCTCCTTGTCGTCCTCGCCGACCAGCTTGAGGGCTTCTCCGAACAAGAGCTGCTCGAAGACCCCGGCGAGCTCCTCGTCGTCGACCTCCCGGTGGTCGCTGGGCTCGAGGTTCTCCAGCCACTTGACGTACTCGTCCTGGGCGTTCCGCTTGAGCTGGACCTGGATGTCCTTGGGGAAGGGGCTCGTCACCCGGGCGTTGTCGTTGAACCAGAAGTCGCAGGCGGCGTCGACCAGCTTGTAGGTCTCGGATCTCGACATGGGATGACCTCGCTGTTGCCCGCGCGCATAATCGGCCCTTCTCTCCGTCGCAATGCGGCCCCCCGAGCGCCCTGACTTGGTCGAACTCCCCCTTCATCCGCTGCTCGTCCACATCCCCGTGGGTCTCGCTGTCGCCGTGGCGATCCTGGCCCCGGCCGTCTGGCTCACCTGGGCGCGAGGTGCGCTGCCCCGGCGTGCGTGGTGGCTCGTGCCGCTCGTTCAGGGGTTCCTGCTCGTCAGCGTCGTCGCTGCGGTCCGCACCGGTGAGCTCGCCGAGCAGGAGGCCCGCCGGGTGCTGCCTGGCGAGCAGGTGGACCGTCACGAGACCCTGGGCACCCGCTTCATCGTCCTCGTGGTGGTCACGCTGCTGTTGGCCCTCGCTGCTTCCCTGGTCGCCGATGAGAGGCGGGCGCGCCAACTCGCCCTCGCGGCGATCATCTCGAGCCTCGTGCAGCTCGCCGCCTGTGCCGTCGTCAGCCATGCAGGTGGGGCGCTCGTCTGGGGCCCGGACGGGCTCATCGAGCAGCGCGGTCCTTCAGCGGATCCCTGAGAGGCCCTCTGGCTCCAGGACCTGCTCGAGCAGGGCCATGCACTCCGGGCCCGCGCCCTTGAAGACCTCGCGCCCGGCGCCCATGTAGGCCCGCGCGAGGTCGTCGATGGCCCGGTCGCGCTCGCTCAGGGCGAGGTGGACCTGGCCCTTGAGGCGATGGGCCCACGGGTTCCCGAAGACGCCGGGGCTCCACATGGCGTCGCTGAGGACCTGCCTGGCGGTCGTCCAACTGCCCTGGATCACGTGGACATGGCCCAGGGCGACCAGGGCCCAGCCGACGGCGTTCCAGCGTCCGAGTGGCTTCGGCACGAGCTCCAGGACCCCGAGGAAGGCGCCGTGAGCCTCTTTGGGCTTCTCCTCTCGCATGAAGTCCGTGCCGGTCTCGCAGCACTGGTGCACCAGCGCGAAGACCGACGGGTCGAGCTTCTCCACCTCTCCGAAGTCGTCGCGTCGCCAGACCCCCTTGTCGTCCTGCACGCCGGAGCGCTCGTCGAGGACGGTCCAGGTCAAGCCATCGATCTGGAAGGGTGGCGGGGTCATGAGCACCTCGGATCCACGCGGTTGGGCCCACGCAGGAGCGGGCGGCTATCACGGCGGGCGTGCTGCGGTGGGCGTCGGGTTTCCGTCGAGCGATAATGCGCGGCCCATGCCCTCCGCTGATCTCTACCCGCTGTCTCTGAGCGCCTTGGTGCGCCGCCTCGATCTGGAGATCGGAGCGGGGGGGGCGCTCTTCGGGCTGAAGCGCCGCGACTGGTGGGTCCCCCGACCGGGCCTCGATGTGTCCATGCGCCACATGGGCAAGCGCATCGCGACGCCCTCCGGGCCTGCCTCCGGGCCGCACACGCAGCTCGCCCAGAACCTCCTGATGTCGTGGCTGACCGGCGGTCGATTCATGGAGCTCAAGACCGTCCAGGTGAACGACGAGCTCGTGATCCCGCGGCCCTGCATCCACGCACCTCACCTCGGCTTCAACGTGGAGTGGAGCCAGGAGCTGCGCACCTGGCAGTCCTCGCTGGAGTACGTGAAGGGGTGGATGCTCGTCCACATGGTGGCCTCCGAGCACGGGCCGGGTCTCTGGTCGGAGGTCGGGGCCAGCTGGGACCTCAGCCTGGGCTACGACCTCGCTGGCATTCGCGCGGACAAGGTCCTCGCGTTCGTCGAACAGCTCCGCGACGCCTCCGAGCTCATCGAGCTGTTGCGCGAGAGCCTCCCCGGTGAGCTCCAGCGCTGGGCCGACGTGCCGGTGCCTGCCGCGGTCTGCGACAGCGTCACCCTGTCGACCTTCCACGGCTGTCCCGCCGGAGAGATCGAGGCCATCGCCGCCCAGACCCTGGACTGGGGGCTGCACACGGTGATCAAGCTGAACCCGACGCTGCTCGGCTACGAGCGAGCCCGCGGCTTGATGGACAGGATGGGCTACGACGACATCCAGCTCGACGCGGGGGCCTTCGCCAAGGACCTCCAGTGGTCCCAGCTCCTGCCCATGGTCGAGCACCTGCGCTCCAAGGCGTCGGGCCAGGGGCTGGGCTTTGGCGTGAAGTTCAGCAACACGCTGGTCTGCCGCAGCGCGGAGCCTCCCTTCGACCAGGAGGAGATGTACCTCTCCGGTCCGCCGCTGTACGTGCTGGCCATGAGCCTCGCCAGCGAGCTGCGGGCAGAGGTCGGTCCGGAGCTGCCGATCACCTTCAGCGCCGGGATCGACAAGGGCAACTTCGCCCAGGCGGTCGCTGGTGGACTGGGACCCGTCACGGCTTGCACCGACCTCCTCAAGGGCAAGGGCTACGCGCGCCAGACGGCCTGGCTGAGGGCGCTCGAGGACGAGATGAGCGAGCCCGAACTGGCCGACCTCGCCAGCTTCCGAGCGCACGAGCGGGCCGTGCAGGGCCGTGACCCCTTGCAGGCAGCGGTCGATGGCCTCGCCGAGGAGTCCCGCTACCACCGCTCGGCCAACGCCGTGGCGCCACGCAAGATCGGCAGCCGGCTCGTGCTCCTGGACTGCCTGACGTGCGACAAGTGCGTGCCCGTCTGCCCGAACGGAGCCAACTTCGCGGTCGAACTCGAGCGTGGCGAGCACCAGCCGGGACGCCTGAGCTGGAGCGGCTCCGACTTCAGCCTCGGCGAGGGCCTGCCGCTGCTCGTGGACAAGCGCCACCAGATCGGCAACCTCGCGGACGCCTGCAACCTCTGCGGTCAGTGCGACGTGTGGTGTCCAGAGGACGGCGGACCCCACCTGGTCAAGCCCACCCTCTTCGTCAGCGCCCGAGCCTTCTGGGACAACCCGGAGCGGGACGGCTTCCTGCTGGAGTCCTGTGGCGCGCTGCGCTGGCGGCGCGGTGGGGACATGCTCCGCTGGAAGCCCACGTCCGAGGGGAGGGCGGTGCTCGCCACCCCGGAGGGCCAGGTGCTGCTGCAGGGAGACAGCCCGATCTCGACCGAGGGTCGAGGGGACCTGGACCTGCGTGACGCGACGACCATGCGGCTGTTTGCGTCCGCCTTCCGCCGAGACGCCGCCACCTTGTTCCTGCCAGTCCCTGCCCCTGTAGTGGAGCCCGAATGAGCCTGCCTGTCCTCCCCACCCTCGGGGAGCTGCTGGACCCCAGCACCCAGCCTCGGTACATCCGCGAGGCCGCGGACGCCAGCGGGGATCCCCTGGACCCCATCCACCTCTTCGACATGACCTGGCAGCATCGAGGAGAGGTGCATCACCGGGTGATCCCGCGCGAGCTCAGCAAGACCGAGGCCACCATCGTGATGATGAGCGGCCGGCACTTCCCCACAGGGAGCCACAAGGTCGGTCCGGCCTATTCCTGTCTTCGCGAGAAGCTGCTCGCCGGGGAGATCCGCCAGGACGGGAGCACGCTGGTGTTCCCCAGCACCGGCAACTACGGCATCGGCGGCGCCTGGGTCGGGCCGCGGGTGGGCTTCTCCTCCTTGGTGGTCCTTCCAGAGGAGATGAGCGCCGAGCGCTTCGAGAAGATTCGGGACTATGGGGCCGAGATCGTCGCCACTGTGGGCAGCGAGTCCAACGTCAAGGAGATCTACGACAAGGTCGCAGAGCTCCGGCGTGACCCGAACAACCGCATCCTGAACCAGTTCAGCGACTTCGGGAACTACCGCTTCCACCGTCACGTCACCGGCGGCAGCGCCGTCTCTCTGGGAGAACAGCTGCTGGCTCGGGGCGAGGGGAGGAACATCGCCGCCTTCGTCAGCGCCATGGGGAGCGCCGGGACCCTGGCAGCCGCCGACCAGCTCAAGGCCCGCTTCGGCGGCTGCCTCGCCGTCGGCGTCGAGCCGGTCCAGTGCCCGACGCTGTACAACGTCGGTTTCGGGGCTCACGCCATCGAGGGCATCGGCGACAAGCACGTCACCTGGATCCACAACGTCCGGAACACCGACCTGCTCGTCTGCGTCGACGATCGGGACTGTCTCTTCGGCCTGCAGTTGTTGCAGGAGGGCCATGACACCCTCGCCTCGGAGCTGGGGCTGGACCGGTCGTGGCTGGCCTCGATCGACGGTGTCTTCGGTGTCAGCGGAGTCTGCAACCTCCTGGCCTCGATCCGGACCTGCCACCACTACGGTCTGGGCCGAGGGGACATCGTGATCTCCGTGGCCACCGACGGCTTCGACCGCTACCCCTCTGTCCTGCGGCGCCTGGACCGCGAGCACGGCGAGATGACCAGCGAGCGGGCCCGCAACCGCACCAGCATCTTCCACGACCCGGCTCGGGGAAGAGTGCTGGAGGGCACGATGGCCGTGCGCCGACGCTGGCACAACCAGAAGTACTTCACCTGGGTCGAGCAGCAGGGCATGACCGTGGACGCCCTCGAGCGGCTCTGGGACCTCGAGTCCTGGGAAGAGGAGTACGAGCGCGTCCCCGAGCTGGACCGTGCCACCCTGGAGCTGAGGGGTGCCTGAGTGATCCTGCGCGGCGGGCTGCTCCTCCACCTAGATCCCCCCAGGGTGGAAGAGGCCGACATCCAGATCCGAGACGGCGAGATCGTCTCGGTCGGGCGGGACCTCGCCGGCGACGAGGTGCGGGACCTGGGCGGGCGCTGGGTGATGCCGGGCCTGGTCTGCGGACACACCCACCTCTACTCGGCGCTGGCCTGCGGGATGCCGGTCCTGCCAGGGGTGCCTCGGGACTTCGCGGACATGCTGACCAAGGTCTGGTGGCACCTCGACCAGGCCCTGGACGCGGAGAGCGTCGAGGTCTCCGGGCTCGTCGGCGGGCTGGCCGCGCTGCGGGCCGGAGTCACCACCGTGGTGGACCACCACGCCTCGCCGAGCGCCATCGAGGGCAGCCTCGAGCTGTTGGACGGGGGCCTCGAGCAGCTGGGCCTGCGCCGCGTGCTCTGCTACGAGGTCACCGATCGCGGAGGTCCGGAACGAGCCGCGGCCGGGCTCCGCGCGCACGAGGGGCTGCTCGGCGAGCAGAGCGCCTTCCGCGCCGTGATGGTCGGAGCCCACGCCAACTTCACGCTGAGCGACTCGACGCTGGCGCGGTGCGGAGCCTTGGCTCGCGAGGGCGGCGTCGGGCTGCACATCCACCTCGCAGAGGCCCTCGACGACGAGCGCCAGGTTGGCGAAGACCTCGTCGCCCGCATGCAGCGTCTCGATGCGCTGCCAGAGGGAAGCCTGCTGGCCCACGGGGTCCACCTCTCACCCGACCAGCTGCGGCGCTTGGACGACGCCGGGTGCTGGCTTGCTCACCAACCGCGCTCCAACATGAACAACGCGGTCGGTCACGCGCCCATCGAGCACTTCCCAGAGCGCACCGTCCTGGGCACCGACGGCATCGGCGCCGACATGTTCGCCGAGCTCCAGGCTGGCTTCTTCCGCGCCAACGAGGCCGGCTCGGGCTGGGCCCCCTCGCGCTGGCTGGAGGCGCTGGCCGCCGGTGGGCGCTTCGCCAGCTCGAAGCTGGGCGTGACCCTGGGCCGCATCGAGGTGGGAGCCCAGGCAGATCTCCTCCTGCTGGACCCGGCGCCGGGGCCACCGCTGAGTGATGACAACCTGGCGTCATCGTTCGTGTTTCGGCTCTCTGCCGCCCAGGTGGGCGAGGTGCTCGTCGCCGGACGGACGGTGCTGCGGGATGGCGAGGCCGCCGGGCTGGGGGCAGACGTGCTCGACCGCCGGGCTCGCGGCGTGGCCGAGCGCTTGTGGGGACGGATGCGATGAACCTCTCCGTGGTCGCCCTGGGCGGGAACTCGCTGATCGACCCGACCTTGCCGCCGACGGTGAAGAACCAGTTCGCCGTCACCCGGCGAGCGATGAGGCCCGTCGCTCGACTCATCGCCGACGGCGAGGCCCTCGTCATCACCCACGGCAATGGTCCCCAGGTCGGCTTCATGGCGCTGCGCTCGGAGATGAGCCGGGGGAAGATCCACGAGGTCCCGCTCGACTCGCTGGTGGCCAACACTCAGGGCAGCCTCGGCTACATGCTCCAGCGGGCGCTGCGTGAGGAGCTCGAGTCCCGCTGCGTCGATCGCCCCATCGTGAGCGTGGTCACAGAGGTCATCGTCGATCCCACGGACCATGCCTTCGCCGAGCCCACCAAGCCAATCGGCCAGTTCCACAGTCCGGAAGAGGCCGCGGAGCTGGAGCGCGAGCGGGGCTGGACGATGATCGACGACAGCCACAGGGGCTGGAGGCGGGTCGTGCCATCACCGGCGCCGGTTCGCATCCTCCAGATCGACGTCATCCGGCGGCTGGCCCGGGCTGGCACGGTCGTGATCTGCTGCGGTGGGGGCGGCATCCCCGTGGTCCGCAAGCCCGAAGGCCACACAGAGGGCATCGAGGGCGTGATCGACAAGGACCGGGTCAGCGCCCTGCTCGCCGTGCGCCTGGGAGCAGAGCGCCTCTTCATCACGACGGGCGAGGACGGTGTCTACGCCGACTTCTTGAGCCCCCAGCGACGCTTCCTTCCCGAGCTGGAGCTGAGTGAGCTAAAAGAGCTGGCCGCCCAGGGTCAGTTCCCTCCAGGCAGCATGGGCCCGAAGGTCCGAGCCTGCGATCGCTTCCTGACTCACGGTGGCCATCGGGCTGTGATCTGTCGGCCCGAGTTGCTGGTCGAAGCCTTCCGGGGCCAGGCAGGAACAAGCATCACGCGAGGACCCTGATGATCATCCCTGGACTCGAGCGCCTCCGCGGCGCCTCGGCTCTGCTCACCACCGATCTCGACGAGGTGCAGCTCGAAGCCCTGCTACAGCTGGCCGAGCACCTCGCGGCGCGCGACTTCGCGGGACGACGCACCCCGCTGTTCCCCGACGAGCTGGCCTACGCCGTCTTCTTCGACAACTCGACCCGCACCAAGTCCGCCTGGGCTGGCGCCGCCTCGCGCCTCGGCATGCGCCCGGTCATCGTGGACGGCAGCTCCACCCAGGTCGCCCACGGCGAGACCGCCTCGGAGACCGGGGCCATGCTGGGCATGAACTCGCACGCCCTGGGCATCCGACACGATCTCATCCTTGGCGAAGGCAACACCTTCATGAGGGAGATCAAGCGCGGCATCGACGACTACCTCGAGGCGACCGGCGACCCTCGCAGCGTCCCGGTGGTCAACCTCCAGTGCGACATCGACCACCCCACCCAGTCCCTGGCTGACGCGCTGTGGCTGCGCGAGCACTTCCCCGACGGCGTGGCCGGAAAGACCATCGCCGTGTCCTGGGCCTACTCCCCCAGCTACGCCAAGCCCCTGTCCGTGCCCCAGGGCCTGGCGATGCTCCTCCCGCGGCTCGGGGCCCACGTGCGCCTGGCTCATCCACCGGGCTTCCAGCTCCTCGACAGCGCGATGGAGGCAGCGGTGGCCGGGGCCGAGGCCGGAGGCGGCAGCTTCGAGCGCATGGGCGACATGGACGCGGCCTTCGCAGGGGCAGACGTCGTCTACCCCAAGAGCTGGGGGCCATACGACCTGATGATGGAGCGCGTCGTCGCGAACAAGGCCGGTGACTCCACAGAGATGTCGGCCATCGAGCGGCGCTGCCTGGAGCGCAACGCCCAGCACACCGACTGGATCTGCGACGAGCGACGCATGGCAACCACCGCCGGCGGAGACGCCCTCTACATGCACTGCCTCCCCGCCGACATCGGCGACGAGGTCACGCCGGGCGTCATGGCGCGTCACCGGGTCAACGTGGCCCGAGAGGCCAGCAAGAAGGTCTACGTCATCATGGCGCTGCTCGCCGCGGCGAAGGCGCCCGACCTCGGGACCCGACTGGCCGGGCTGGACTGAAGGACAACAGGGAAGACATGAACGATCTCGATGTGATGGTCGCCAGACTGGCGGCCGAGAACCTGCCCCTGGCCCGCGAGCTGCTGGCGGAGGTCATCCGCATCCCCGCAGACCACGTCGCGGCGGATCCCTCCTGCGGTCTCTCCAACCACGAGGGACCGCGGCTGGAGTACCTGAGGCGCCGGATCGTCGAGATCGGCGCGGTCCGCCATCCTGGCGACGTGGGCTTCGACGCCTTCGGCAACCTCGTCTGGACGCTGCAGGATCCGGACGACGGTATCGCTCCGGCGGACAAGAAGGTGATCTACCTCGACGGTCACAGCGACACCGTCAAGGCCCTGAGATCGCAATGGATCGACAAGATCGGAGGGGGCATCGACGCCTACGACGGCCTGGGCGAAGGTCCCATCGACAGGGAGTTCCTCGCTCGCGAGTTGGGCTGGCTGCCTGCCGATGACGAGTGGGAGCACCTGCTCTTCGGTCGCGGCTCCGCGGATCAGCTCGGCGGAGTCATCGCCCAGGTGGTGGCGAGCCGGATCATGCTGGAGTTGGCCCCACATGGAGCGCTGCGGGGGGTCATCGTGCGCTCCTACGCGACCGTCGCGGAAGAGGACAACGACGGCGGCGGCCCCATGTACCTCGTGCGGGAGGTGCTGCCGGGCGCCCCCTCGGAGCTGATCCCGGACGTGGTCATCCTCACCGAAGGCACCGGGGACTCCGAAAAGGGCGCCCTGGGCATCTACCGCGGGCAGCGTGGTCGCATGCAGATCGAGGTCGTCGTGACCGGACGCTCCTGCCACGGCTCGATGCCCTGGGAGGGGCTCAACCCGCTGGAGTTCGGCGCCGCCATCCTGGTCGAGGCCACGCGCCAGCACGAAGCTGGCGAGGGCTTTCTCGACCACGGCTTCCTGGGCAAGGGGACCCGCACTGCTTCCTGGGCGACCCTGGAGAGCCCGAGCGACTGCGCCGTCCCGGACTCCTTCACCTTCCGCTTCGACCGCCGGCTCACCGTCAACGAGACACCGGAGGGCGCGCTGGAAGCAGTCGCCGGTCTGCCAGCGGTGGCTCGTGCCCGCGAAGCCGGGCTGCAGGTGGATGTGCGCGTGCCCACCTATGACGAGGACACCTGGCGGGGCTACACCCCCGGGAACCCGCAGATCTACATGGGCTGGGAGACCCCCGCCGAGCACCAGGCGGTGCGGGCCGCCGCCGAGACCTACCGCAGGGTCGTGAGTCCCCATGTCCCAGAGGGAAACCAGGGCGGGCTGCTTCGCCAGGAGCCCCGAGTCGACCGCTGGATCTTCTCTACCGACGGGGTCGGCTTCCCCGTACCCAAGGGCTCGTCCGTCCAGGTGACACCTGCAAAGGACTGGGTCGACGCCGGGGCCTTCGAGCACCCGGCGATGTTCGGCTGCGGTCCGGGGATCGAGCAGAACACGCACAAGATCGGCGAGGCCGTGGACACTCGCGAGCTCCAGCACGCCATCGCCATCCTCGCGCGCTTCCCGAGCGTCTTCGCCGGGAGGTGACTCAGGGGTGGTCGTCTTCGCGGAGCCGTCGGGGGAGGATCGCCCGGGCGGCTGCGGAGCCCTTCATCGGCAGGCGCACGCGGAAGATCCCGTCGAAGGCATGCAGCGCCCCTGCGACGGCACCGGCGGTGGGCACGAGCCCGATCTCGCCGACGCCCTTGACGCCCCTGGTGGTGTGAGGGTCGGGCACCTCGAGCAGCAGGACCTCGATCTCGGGTGTGTGCCTGGCTCGCAGGATGCGCAGGTCGACCAGGCGAGTGGAGTCCAGGTGGCCGCCGGTGGCCGGGAGGTCCTCTGTGAGCGCGTGGCCCAGCCCCATGTGGACGCCGCCGACGACCTGGCCGTGGCAGGCGACCTGGTTCATCACCCGACCCACGTCGTGGGCCGCGATCACCTTCTCCAGGTGGCCCTGTGCATCAAGCAGCACGACCTGGGTGGCGTAGCCGAAGGTGACGTGGGTGACCGGGTTGGGCTCGTCGCCACCGGGCTTGACGGTGAAGTCGCAGCTGAACTCCCCCAGGAACTCGTGGCCGGGGACCAGGCCGCCCTCGCCGAGTTCGGCCCGCGCCGCGTCGCAGGCTCGCAGGCAAGCCTCCGTGCAGAGCATCGTCGCGCGTGAAGCGGTCGTCATGCCGCACTCGACGGCGTACTCGGTGGAGGTGACGACCGTGACCGCCTCTGGGGGGACTCCGAGCTCCCGGCAGACGATGCCGCGGAGGACCGTGAACAGGCCCTGCCCCATCTCGGTGAAGCCGGTGAAGACCTCGATGCGGTCGGCCGCCACTGCGCGGATCAGCACGCGTCCGGTGTCCGCCATGCCGTTGCCGATGCCCGTGTTCTTGATGCCGCAGGCGATGCCCGCGCGCGGGTGGTCCTTGTAGACCTCGCGCACGGCCTCGAGGGTCTGGCGGATGCCGACGCCGCTGTCCATCAGCTGGCCCGTCGCGAAGGGGTCTCCCTCTGCAAGCAGGTTGCGCTCGCGGATGTCGTAGCCATCGACCCCGACGCGCTCTGCCAGCCGATCCATGAGCCCCTCTATGGCGAAGCTGGCCTGGTTCGCGCCGAAGCCCCGGAAGGCTCCGCAGGTGGGGTTGTTCGTGTAGACGGTGAGGGCTCGGACGTCGACCGCCGGGACCTTGTAGGGGCCGCAGCTGTGGCCGGCGGCCCGCTCCATGACCTTGTCGCCGACGGAGAGGTAGCCGCCCGTGTCCCCCACGATGCGAGCGCGGACCGCGGTCAGGTGGCCCTCTGCGTCGGCGCCGAGGGTGTACTCCAGCTTCATCGGGTGGCGCTTGGGGTGGAGCCGCATCGACTCGTCGCGGGAGAGGGTGACCTTGACCGCAGCGCCGGTCTTCCAGGCCAACAGCGCCGCGTGGTGCTGGACGGTCAGGTCCTCCTTGCCTCCGAAGCCTCCGCCGTTCGGGATCAGCGTGACGACCACGCGCTCGGGCTCCCAGCCCAGGACCGCGGCGATCTGCTTGCGGTCCTCGTGCACCCCCTGGCCCTGGGTGAAGACCTCGAGGCCGGCCTGGGTCGGTACGGCGAGGCTGGCTTCTGGCTCCAGGAAGGCGTGCTCGACCCGCTGGGTCCAGAAGGTCTCCTCGAGCACGTGGGCCGAGCTCGCCAGCGCTGCGTCGACATCGCCGCGGGCGACGACGCAGGTGTCGACGTGGTTGGGGCTGTCCTCGTGGACGCGCGGTGCCCCTGGCTTCAGCGCATCTTCCGGGTCGGTGAGGGGCGCCAGCAGCTCGTACTCGACCTGGATCCTCGCCGCCGCCTCTCGGGCCGCGCCTCGGCTGTCGGCGGCGATCGAGGCCAGGCAGCTGCCGACGCAGTGGGTGAGCTCGCCCAGGCCGATGTAGACCGGCCAGTCCGCTCGGATCAGGCCGATCGTGGTGCTCGCGGGGAGGTCCTCGTGGGTCAGGATCGCGCGGACACCCGGGACGGCCATGGCCCCTGAGAGGTCGATGCCGAGGACCCGGGCCCTGGGGTGGTCGGTCAGGCGGAGGGCTCCATGCAGCATGCCCTCCACGACCATGTCGTTGACATAGGCCCGAGCGCCCATCGTCAGCTCCCGCCCCTGGTAGCGATCATCGGGGGTCTCTGGCGTGCTCGCCGGCTCCTGGTTCCAGCGCCGGCCGGCGGTCTGGATCGCGTCGACGATCGCCTGGTAGCCGGTGCAGCGGCAGAGGTGCTGACCCAGGGCTGCCTTCACGCGCTTGGCGGAGGGCTCCGGGTCTTTGTCCAACAGCGCCACCGCAGACAAGGCGATGCCCGGCGTGCAGAAGCCGCACTGAAGCCCGCCGGTCTCCGTGAAGGCCTGGGACAGGATGCGCCTCTTGGCGGGGTCGACGCCTTCGAGGGTGGTCACGGTCTTGCCGTCCAGCTTGGTCACGTCGCGCAGGCAGGTCATCGCCGGCTTGCCGTCGATCAACACCGTGCAGCAGCCGCATGCGCCCTGGGGACTGCAGCCGTCCTTTGGGGACCTGATGCCCAGGCCATCGCGCAGGGCCTCCAGCGCCGAGGTCGGCCCCTCTGGATCCAGGGTGACGGGCTCGCCGTTGAGCGTGAAGGTGACGGACACCAGGACCTCCAGGGGCGGCAGAGTAGCCCGTCGGGCGATGATGCCCCCATGCCGCTGTCCCTTCCGGAAAACGTCCTCGGCCTGAGCTGCGTGCTCTGCGGTCAGGACACCGACGATCCCTGGCAGTGGGGCTGCCCCGTGTGTGGCCCGCGTGGGCGCATGGATGTCCGCTACGTTCCCGGGGCCGGAGAGCGGATGGCTGCGTCCCTGGCCGCTCGCCCCCGCGACATGTGGCGGTACCGGGAGCTGCTTCCGCTGGCGCCAGGCTCGGTGATCCCACCTCTGTCGGTCGGATGGTCGCCCCTGACCCACAGCCCCCGCCTGGCTGCCTGGCTGGGTGTCCGCGCCGCCGTGGTCAAGGACGATGGTCGAAACCCCAGCGCCAGCTCGAAGGACAGGGCCAGCGCCCTGGGCGTCGCGCTGGCAATGGCCGCTGGGAGTGAGCGCATCACCTGCGCCTCGACGGGCAACGCCGCGAGCTCGACCGCCTGCATGGCCGCCGCCGTGGGGCTCCCCGCGACCATCTTCGTGCCGCGCCGCGCCCCCGCGCCGAAGGTCGCCCAGCTCCGGATCTTCGGGGCCCAGGTGCTCCGAGTCGCCGCGGACTACGACCGCACGTGGGAGCTCTGCGCCGAGGTCGCCGCCCAGAAGCCCTGGTTCAACCGCAACTGCGCCGTCAACCCCTACCTCGTGGAGGGCAAGAAGACCGCGGGCCTCGAGCTGGCCGAGCAGCTCGGGTCGGAGATGCCCGCGTGGGTGGCGATCAGCGTCGGGGACGGCTGCAGCGTGTCGGGGCTCGTCAAGGGCCTGGAGGAGGGGCATCGGGCCGGCCTCTGTCCGCGCATGCCCAGGGTGCTGGCCGTCCAGGCAGCTGGCGCCGCCCCCCTCGTCCACGCCTTCGAGCAGGACCGCGCCTTTGTCCCCGAGCCTGCAGAGACCATCGCCGACAGCATCTGCGTCGGGACGCCGCGCAACCCGGACCGCGCCCTGAAGGCTGTGGCGCGCTGCGGTGGCCACTGGGTCGCCGTCCCCGACGAGGCGATCCTGGAGGCGCTGGTCGAGGTCCCCCGACGCTCTGGTGTCTTCGGCGAGCCAGCCGGTGTCACGGCTGCGGCAGGGGTCCGGGAGGCGGTGCGGCGCGGCGTGATCGACCCCGACGAGGACGTCGCCCTTCTGGTCACGGGCAACGGCCTCAAGGACACGGCGACGGCCATCTCAGCGGTGTCCGGACCGCTGGAGGTCGAGCCGACCCTGGCTGCCGTGCTGGAGGCCCTGGGCGGCTGAGGTCGGGTCGTCTATGCTCGGCCTCCAAGTTGGAGCGACCATGGAAATCCGCCTGCACGGACGAGGGGGGCAGGGCGGTGTCACGTGCGCGAAGATCCTGGCGACCGCCTACGCTCGCATGGGCTGGGCAGTCCAGGCCTTCGGGGACTACGCAGGCGAGCGCTCGGGAGCACCCGTCCGGGCCTATGCCCGAGTCTCCTCACCCGAGGGCGGGATCGCCCGTCCGATCACCAACCGGAACAAGGTCTACGAGCCGGATCACCTCCTGGTTCTCGACCCCACCCTGCTGTCGCCAGCCGTCGTCAGCGGTCTCCGTCACGGCGGAACGCTGCTCGTCAACACGACCGAAGCGCCGGAGTCGCTGGCCGGGCGCTTCGCTGGCTTCCGGGTGGCCACGATCGACGCGACGGCGATCGCGCGGAAGCACGGCATCGGCACCCGTGCGGTCGTCATCGTCAACACGACCATCGCTGGCGCCTTCGCCCGGGCGGTGGAGCTGCCGCTCGAGACGCTCGAGGCTGCCTATGGGGAGCTCGGGCTGTCCCGCGACGCCATGGCGGCACGCGAGGCCTGGGAGGCGGTTCGCCTGCTGGACGCAGAGGACGCCTCGGCCGAGGAGCCTGCGGTCGAGGGCGGGTCCGACTCCCCCTGGGGAACGACGCTCGCTGGCGCGGTTCCACCGCTGACCGAGCACCTGGAGGGCCCTGCCCCGACGCTGAAGACCGGGACGTGGCGGAGCTGCACGCCGATCTTCTCCGAACGCGCTGCCCCCTGCAGCACCGCCTGCCCGGCTGGAAACGACGTGGTCGGCTTCGCCCAGGCCCTGGCTCGGGAGGGGGCACAAGCGGCGGCGGAGGTGCTCTCCCGAACCACCCCCTTTGCTGCCGTCTGCGGTCGCGTCTGTCCAGGCTTCTGCGTTGCTGGCTGCAACCGGGGTGAGCACGACGGACCCGTCGACACCCGCGGGCTGGAGCGCTGGATCGCCGAGCAGGCGCCGGTGGCGCGGCGCGGCGCTGGGGGCACCGGGGACGCTCGGAGGGTGGCCATCGTCGGAGGTGGGCCCGCGGGCCTCGCGGCGGCCTACCACCTCGTTCGCGCCGGTCACCGGGTCGTGATCTTCGAGCGAGAACCTGACCTGGGGGGCCTGTTGCGCACCGGGATTCCCTCCTACCGCCTCCCGCGAGACGTGCTCGACCGGGAGATCGAGGGCATCCTCGGCCTGGGGGTGGTCGCACGCTGCGGCACCACGACCGGTCGGGAAGACGTGCAGGAGCTGGCGGACTCGTACGACGCGGTCATCCTCGCCACCGGTCTTCAGGGGCTCCGGCGCCTCGAGATCGAAGGGGCTGACCTGCCCGGTGTGTCTCAGGGCATCGAGTTCCTCCACCGCTGCAACTCGGGCGAGCTCGATCGAATCGCTGGCCATGTAGTGGTGCTGGGAGGCGGGAACACCGCCATCGACTGTGCCAGGAGCGCGCTGCGGGCGGGGGCCGAGCGGGTGACGGTCGCATACCGGCGCACCCGAGCCGAGATGCCGGCGATCTCGGAGGAGGTCGACGAGGCGATGGAGGAGGGCGTGCAGTTCCTCTTCCAGCGCTCACCGCTTGGCTGTCATGGTCCGGATCGGGTCGGCGGCATCGAGCTGGCCGAGGTCGACATGGGTCCTCCGGACGAGGGCGGACGGCGCCGCCCCGTTGTGACCGACCGTCGCGACTGGCTCGACTGTGACGCGGTGCTGCTCGCCCTGGGCCAGTGGGCCGACACCTCGCTCCTGCCAGAGGGCTGGGAGCTCCGAGACGGCCGCGCCTGGTCTGGTGACGATGCCCTGCGGGTCTTCGCCGCTGGCGATCTGTCGACTCGCGCTGGCACGGTGGCCCACGCCATCGGGGACGGGCGGGCCGTGGCTGCGATGGTGCTCGAGGCCCTCGACGGGGACGCCTCGTCCCTGAGGCCGGATGACAGGCTCTCTGTGCCCGCCGCCGAGCTGCGCTTCGAGCACTTCGGTGTTCGGCCCCCCGCCGCGCCACGCCACCTGCCCCCAGCCGAGCGGGCCAGGACCTTCGACGAGGTCAGCCTGGGCCTCGCCGGGGCCGACGAGGCGCGCCGCTGCATGTCCTGCGGCGACTGCACTCGCTGCGACACCTGCCTCGTGTTCTGTCCCGACGGCTGCGTCCTTCGTGGCGATGGCGAGGTGCCCTACGTCTTCGACTACGACACCTGCAAGGGCTGCGGGATCTGCGCTACAGAGTGTCCCCGAGGCTGCATCGAGATGGTGATGACATGAGCGCCGAGCTGGTCACTGCGAACCACGCCGCGGCTATGGCCGCGACCCTGGCTGGCCGGGCGAACCGCTCGGCCCGCGGCTTCGGAGGCGGCGTGTACCCGATCACGCCCCAGACCGAGTGCATCGAGCTGCTCTGCAAGCAGGAATTCGAGAAGGGCCACATCGTGCGCGTCGAGAGCGAGCACAGCGCGATGGCCGTGTGCATGGGCTTCAGCCTGGCCGGCGCCCGGACTTTCACGGCGTCCTCGAGCAACGGCCTCGCCTACATGGTCGAGAACGTCTACGCCGCCGCCTTCTCGCGCCTTCCCATCGTGATGATGGCCGTGAACCGGACCCTCGGCCCGCCCTGGAACATCTGGGTGGACCACGGCGACACCCTGGCGCTGCGTGACGCTGGCTGGATCACCTTCTACTGCGAGGACAACCAGGAGGTCTTCGACACGACGCTGTTGGCCTTCCGGTTGGCCGAGGACCCCCGCGTGCTGCTCCCGGTGCTGGTGTGCCAGGACGCCTTCGTGCTCTCCCACACCATGGCGATGACGGACATCCCTTCTCAAGACGCCGTCGACGCCTTCCTGCCCACCCTCGACCTGCCCCACCGCCTCACGGCCCGCCCGCGGACCGTCGGTGGCCTGGACTTCCCCCACGAGACGGAGGTTCACCGCAAGCAGCTCATCGCTGCCATGGACCGCGTGCCAGAGGTCTACGCAGAGGTACAAGACGCCTTCGAGGAGGCCTTCGGGCGGCGGCCAGCCGGTGCCGTCGAGGGCTACCGCATGGAGGACGCCCGGGTCGTGATGGTCAGCATGGGAACGACCGCCTCCACCGCCCGGGCCGCCGTCGACAGCGCGCGGGCGGCCGGCGTGAAGGCCGGGTCTCTGCGGGTCCGCCTGCACCGCCCCTTCCCCCTCGACGAGCTCCGCGCGGCCCTCGCCGGCGCAGAGCGGATCGCGGTGGTCGACCGGAACCTGTCGCCGGGCCTCGGCGGCGTGCTCTGGAGCGAGCTGCGGGGCTGGGCTGACAGCGGCGCCGTGGTGCAGGGCTACATCGTCGGGCTCGGTGGCGGCGACATCCGACCGGGCCACCTCACCGACATCATCGAGGACGTGGCGGCTCGAGACGCCGAGGGACCCCCTGTGCTCGTGGAGGTGGCTGGATGATCGAACCGATCCTCGGCGGCGTGGCCCAGAGCCCGGCAGACCGCTGCGAGCCCTTGCTCAGGGCGGGCAACACGAACTGCGGCGGCTGCGGCATGAGCGTGGCCTTGCACTTCCTGAGTCGCGCCATCGCCGACAGACCCGTGCAGTTCGTGATCCCGGCATGCTGCGGCATCGTCACGGCCGGGCCCTTTCCGACCTCGGCCTACGGCGCCCCCGTCATCGCCAGCACCTTCGCGGCGGCGGCGGCGGTGGCCACCGGGCTCGCCCGCGTCGCGGAGATCAACGGCGACGACACCCGGATCATCTGCTGGGCGGGCGACGGCGGGACCTATGACATCGGTCTCGCCACGGTCTCGGCGGCCGCCGAGCGGGACGAGGACATCCTCTACATCTGCTACGACAACGAGATCTACGGCAACACCGGTGGGCAGCGCTCCTCCGCGACTCCGCTGGGCGCCGCGACCACCACGACGCCCACCGGCAAGACCCGGCCCAAGAAGGACATCGTGGGCATCATGGCGGCCCACGGTGTGCCATACGTGGCCTCGGTCTCGCTGGCCCACCCAGAGGATGCCTTCCGCAAGCTCCGCCACGCTTTGGACATGCGGGGCTTCCGCTTCCTGCACGTGCTCGCCCCCTGTCCCACGGGCTGGAAGTCAGAGCCCGCGGAGGGGATCGAGCTCATCCGCCTCGCCGTGCGCTCCGGTCTCTACGCGGTCTACGAGGTCTTCGACGGACACCGGCTGGAGATCAACGTCGAGCCCGAGCACTCCGTCGAGGCGCTCGAGCGCTACTTCGCCGCCCAGGGCCGCTTCCGCAAGGCGCACATCGACCACGACCGGGTCCGCGCCGAGATCGAGGAGAGCTGGCGCCGCCTGCGTATCCGCGCCGGAGCATAAGACCCCGACGATTGCGTTCTCGTAGACGACGGCTTAGGTCATCAGTATACAGACTGTATACTGGAGAGCCGATGCTGTCCCTGTTCCTCGTTGGCTGCGCCCCAACCCCGGTCGAAGCGCCGCGAGAGGTGACCGAGCTCGCGACCTGGATGTTCGCCGAGTTCGACGGGGAGCTCGCCCCCGGTGTGGAGGAGCTCGACACCTGGCTGGTGGACATGCCCCTGGACGGTGACCTCGAGGATCGCGTGATCGCCATGCCCGTGCTCTCCGAGCTCGGAGGGATCTCCGGTCCGGTGGGCGAGGATCCGGCGGACCAGCTCCCGGTCGCGGTCGCTGGGCTGAGCCGCCACGACATCGACACCCACTTCGGGCTGGTGGCGGAGGACAACCTCGTCTGCATCGAGTCCAACACCACGACCTACTACCGCCGCGAGCACCTGAGCGACCCGGACTGCCTCGGCTCCGACTGCGACCGCGTCGACACCGAGAACGAGGTCCACAAGGAGTCGGTGATCGCGAGCGTCTGGTTCGACCTGTTCAAGGATCACCGCGCCCTGACGCTCTCTGATGGGCGCCAGGCGATGGTCGCTCGGAGCTGGATCGAGCAGAGCTACGAGGCCGACCGCGAGGGCTACAGCTGGGACCAGTTCTACACCCTCGAGGTGTGGATCGAGGAGGGCTCCGAGACCCGCCGTTTCCACACGGTGTGGTCGGCTGTGCACCTCGGCCCGGTCGGTCCGGACCTGTACACGACCACCGTCTACAAGGCGATCGACGAGGGCTTCACCAACTCCGACGACTTCGTGGACGGCGAGCTCTGCGGCAACGACCGCGACCAGCTCTACGAGCGCTGAGGGCCCAGGGCGTCGCTGGCTCGCTCGGCGATCATCATCACCGGCGCGTAGATGTTGCCGTTGGTCACCGTCGGCATGACCGAGGCGTCGACGACGTGAAGGCCCTCCAGCCCGTGGACCGACAGATCATCGGGGTGAACCACCGCCAGGGAATCGAGGCCCATCTTGCAGGTCCCGCAGGGATGCAGGGCCGTCTCTGCGTCCCGGGCGACCCAGTCCAGGATCTGCTCGTCTGTCTGGACCGTCGGACCCGGTGAGATCTCACCCCCGTCCAAAGCGGCCCAGGCCGGCTGGCTGAGGATGTGGCGGGCGCAGCGCACTGCTTCGACCCACTCGCGGCGGTCCTGCTCCGTGCTCAGGTAGTCGAAGCGCAGCGCCGGTTTGTCCCGCGGGTCGGCGCTCTTCAGGCTGAGGCGGCCCCTGGCGTCCGAGAGGTTGGGCCCCACGTGGACCTGGTAGCCGTGACCCTCCTCCGGCGCGGTGCCGTCGTAGCGGATGGCCAGCGGCAGGAAGTGGAACTGCACGTTCGGGTAGGCGGCGCCTGGACCGCTGCGCACGAAGCCACCTGCCTCGAAGTGGTTGCTGGCGGCCTCGCCGGTCCGCCCGAAGAGCCACTTCAAGCCGATCCAGGGCTGACGCCACCACTTCAGCGCCGGGGCCAGCGACAGGGGCTGCTTGCAGCGATGCTGGATGTAGACCTCGAGGTGGTCCTGGAGGTTCTCGCCCACCCCCGGGAGCTCGTGGGCGACCTCGATGCCCTGCTCGCGGAGGTGATCGGCGGGACCGATGCCGCTCAGCAGCAGCAGCTGGGGACTGTTGAAGGCGCCGCCGCAGAGGACCACCCGCCCGGCGTCGACCCTCCGCAGCTGGCCGCGGTCCAGGAACTCCACGCCGACGGCGCGCCCTCCATCCAAGAGCACGCGTGTGGCCTGCGCGCGCGTGCGCAGCGAGAGGTTCGGCCGGGACCTGACCGGGTGGTAGTAGGCCCGGGCGGCGCTGAGACGGCGACCCTTGTGGATGTTCCGGTCGAAGGCGGCGAAGCCCTCCTGCTGCTGTCCGTTGACGTCCTCTGTCAGGGCATGTCCGGCTTGGCCGATGGCCTCGAAGAAGGCCGAGAACAGGGGGTTGTCGCAGGGCCCGACCTCCAGCTTCAGGGGTCCGTCGGTGCCGCGCAGGGGTCCGCCGCGCAGGCTCGACTCGGCCCTCTTGAAGTAGGGGAGGCAGGCCTCGTGGTCCCAGCGCTCCATGCCCTCGGCCCGGGCCCACCGATCGAAGTCCAGGGCGTTGCCGCGGATGTAGATCATCCCGTTGATGCTGCTGGAGCCCCCGAGCACCTTGCCCCGGGCGTGGTAGATGCGCCGGCCGTTCATGTGTGGCTCGGGCTCGGACTCGTAGCACCAGTCGTACCAGGGGTTTCCGATGGGCGTGCTGAGCCCTGCCGGCATGTGGATGAAGACATCCCACAGCCAGTCGGGTCGCCCCGCCTCCAGGACGAGCACCGAGTGTGCCGGGTCCGCCGAGAGCCGGTTCGCCAGCACGCAGCCCGCCGAGCCGCCGCCGACGATGACCGTGTCAGCCTTCATGGGCCACCTCAGCGCTCCCTGGCGCGATAACGGGGTCGATGCAGTCGCGGCAGCTCTTCATCGACGGAGCCGAGGTCCCCGCGTCCTCTGGGCGCAGCTTCCTCTCCCACGCCCCCGCCACTGGCGAAGCTCTCGCACGGATCGACGAGGCCAGCGCGGCGGACGTGGAGCGGGCGGTGGTCTCGGCAAAGGCGGGCTTCGAGGCCTGGTCGGCGATCCCCGCTCGAGAGCGCGGCCGGGTCCTGGCGAGGGCCGCGGGGTTGCTGAGAGAGCGCAACGAGGAGCTGGCTCACGTAGAGGTCCTCGACACCGGCAAGCCCATCGCAGAGGCCCTGGCGGTCGACGTGCACTCGGGCGCGGACTGCCTGGAGTACTTCGCCGGCCTGGCGGACAAGCTGCACGGGGAGCACACGTCGCTGCCTGGCGCCTTCGTCTACACCCGGCGGGAGCCCCTCGGCGTCTGCGCTGGCATCGGCGCGTGGAACTACCCCCTCCAGATCGCCTGCTGGAAGGCCGCGCCGGCGCTCGCTTGCGGCAACGCGATGGTCTTCAAGCCCTCCGAGCTGACCCCGCTGAGCGCCTACGGCCTCGCCGAGTGTCTGAGGGATGCGGGCCTTCCCCCCGGGGTCTTCAACCTCGTCCAGGGCGCGGCGGAGACCGGGGCTGCGCTGGTCGCTCATCCAGGCGTCGCCAAGGTCTCCCTCACCGGCGAGGTCGGGACGGGCAGGAAGGTGATGGCCGCGGCAGCGAGCACCCTGAAGCACGTGACGATGGAACTCGGCGGCAAGTCACCGCTGTTGCTCTTCGATGACTGCGACCTCGACGCGGCGGTCCAGGGGGCCATCGACGCCAACTTCTTCACCCAGGGCGAGGTCTGCTCCAACGGCACGCGGGTCTTCGTGCACGAGAGCCTGCACGAGCGCTTCCTCGAGGCGCTGATCCCCCGGGTGCGTGCGCTGCGCGTTGGAGACCCGCTGGACCCACGGACCCAGGTCGGCAGCCTCATCAGCCGCGAGCACGCGGAGCGGGTCCTGGCCTACGTGGACGCCGGAGTGGCAGAGGGGGCGAGGATGCTCTGCGGAGGACGGCTTATGGACCCGGCGCTGAGCGCGGGCGCCTTCGTGCTCCCCACGGTCTTCGCCGACTGCAAGGACTCCATGCGCATCGTCAGGGAGGAGATCTTCGGTCCGGTCATGTCGGTCCTGAGCTTCCGAGGACAAGACGAGGTGATCGAGCGCGCCAACGCCACCGAGTTCGGGCTGGCGGCCGGGGTCTACACCCGCGACATCGCCCGCGCCCATCGCGTCGTGGCCAGGCTCCAGGCGGGCACCTGCTGGATCAACAGCTACAACCTGACGCCCATCGAGATGCCCTTCGGCGGCATGAAGCAGTCGGGTCTGGGCCGGGAGAACGGCCGGGCGGCCCTGGATCACTACACGCAGCTCAAGAGCGTCTACGTGGCCCTGGACTGATCGCGGCAAGCAGGCCGGGGAGCTCCGCCAGGGAGCGTAGGACGTGGTCGGCGTGGGGCTCCAGGAGCTCCCTCGGGCTGGCTCCCGTGGTGACGGCGACGGCCAGGGCCCCGGCTGCCCGCGCGGCGTGGAGGTCGTGCAGGGTGTCTCCCACCATCGCCACCTCGATCGGCTCGAGGCCGACGGCCTCGCAAAACGCCAGGACCATGCCCGGTCCCGGCTTGGTCCCGTGGCCGCCATCGCAGCCGGTCACGAAGTCCAGCTGTAGTCCGAGGGTCTCCGCCGTCTTCAGCGCCGCGGCCGTGGTGTCCATCGTCGCGATCCCCAGCCGAAGGCCCTTCAGGCGCTCGAAGACAGGCGCCAGCGGCAGGCTCGGCACGGGAATCGCCATCTCGGCGGCGAGCCGATCGAGGGCGGCACGGTCGAGGACGACTCGCCCCTCCCAGGTGTCCCAGACCTCGTCCAGAGTTCCACACGCCAGCGGCGAGCGGGGATCGATGAGGCCGCTCTCGTCCTGGCCCGCCAGCTCCAACAGCTCGAGCGCCAGGGCCGCGTCTGCTCCCGCCGCCATGGCCGCGCAGGCGTCGTAGGCCGGGCGCCAGGTCTGCTCGAAGTCGACCAGCGTGCCGTCCTTGTCGAAGAGCACGCCGCGGATCATGGTCCCTGGGCGCTTCACGTCTCGTCGCGGGTCCAGGGGTCCTCGCCAGAGGGCTTCATGACCCACATCTGGTAGAGCGAGGTGAGGATCATGAAGGCGCCGGCGAGGTTGTAGCCGGAGCCCCCGGCGATCGTGACGTAGGCGAAGCTCGGGTACCACTTGGTCATCCACCAGGCCCCGACGTCCAGCACCAGGGCGAGGAAGGGCAGGCCGATGACGGAGGCCTTGAGCCAGGGCGGCACGCGCACGGTCATGCTGAAGATGCCCGCGACGAAGAAGAAGATGAAGGCGATGCCGAAGAGGTGGATGTGGGAGACCCGGGCGAGCGAGTCGATCGTCGCCCCCTCGTCGATCTCTGCGTAGGGCTTGACCCCTTCGTAGGTGGTGAAGGACGGCAGGCCGGCGATGGTGCCGTGGCAGCGCACGCAGTGCTCGGCGAAGGTGGCCCCGATGTCCTGATCCCAGGCCTCTCGAGGTGAGCCCGTCTGGATCCAGCGCACGATGTCGGCCCGGGCCTCTGTCGGGGCCTTGTCTCGCATGCTGCCCTTGAGCTTGGCCTCCAGGGTGCTCCCGCCGCGGTCCCCGTGGTAGCTGTAGACCACGTCCTCGACAGAGAGACCGAGCTCTCCGTCGGCCATGCCGTGGGTCAACAAGAGCTGCGTGGCCGACATGCACAGCCCGAGTCCGACCACGACGAGGTAGCCGGTGAAGAGCACGCGCAGAGGCAGCGACAGGCGGGTGAGGTTCATGCGAGCCAAGCGGGACACCGATGGTATCGCACGAGTGGGCGAGCTCGGCCTGACGGCGCCTGCTCAGAACAGCTCGGTGTCGATGAAGTCCAGGTTCAACCTGCACAGGAGTCGGATCATGTTGTTGAGCTGGACCTCGACCGTGCCCTCGTAGCACTCGACAATCCGGTTGTCCCTGTAGCGCCGCTCGACGTCCTGCTCGAGCAGGTAGCCGTAGCCGCCGAAGACCGTGATGGCGTCGTCGATGACCGCCTTGGCCGTCTCGGGCGCGTAGTGCTTGGCCATGGAGGTGAGCATGCCGACCGCAGGTGCCATGCGGCCCGAGCGCTGATTGTCGTAGGCCCAGGCCGCGTGGTAGGTGCTCCACCTGGCGGACTGGATGCGGCTGAACATCCGGGCCAGCTTGTGGCCGATGGCCTGGAACTCCACGATGGGCCGCCCGAACTGCTCCCGGGTGCGGGCGTGGGCCAGAGCGCGGAGGAAGGCCCCCTCCGCGTTGCCGAGGGCCTGTGCTGCGATCTCGATCCGACTCTGGTCCAGGAAGCGGAAGACGTTGGCCAGCCCCTCTCCCGGCTCGCCCAGGAGGTTGTCCTTCGGCACCTCCAGGCCTCTGAACACGACCTCGCCGCTGGAGGTCATCTTGAGGCCCATCTTGTGGCCGAGCTCGTTGACCTCGAGCTCCCCGCCCAGGTGCGTGGAGGGGTCCCGCTCCACCACGATGGTGCTCATCCCCCGGCCCGGGCGGGCTCCCGGGTCGTCCTGGGCGAGGACCACGAAGGTGTCGGCGTAGGCGGCGTTGGTCGTGAACACCTTCGTGCCGTCCAGCACGTAGCGGTCTCCGCGGTCGACGATGGTCGTGTTCACGCGAGTGAGGTCCGAGCCGTGATCCGGTTCGGTCAGGGAGATCGCCGTGACGGCTTCGCCGCGGGTGACGGGGCCCAGCCAGCGCTCCTGCTGCTCGGTGCTGCCTGCGAACTTGATGACCTTGCCTGGAAGGCTGGCGAGGTGGACCGCCATGCCGATGCCGGAGTCCGCCTTGCAGAACTCCTCGATCACGATGACGTTCTCGAGCACTCCGAGGCCCCCGCCGCCGATCTCCTCTGGGAAGTCGAGGCCGACGAAACCCAACTCCGCGGCGGCCTTGAACAGCTCGGCGGGGAAGGCGTGGCGGAGCTCGTGGTCCTGGGCGCGCTCGGGGGTGAACTCTCCCCGGGCGAACTCGCGGGCCGCTCGCTTGATGTCCCTCTGCTCCGGCGTCAGCGAAAAGTCCATGCTCGGCTCTCCTGTTGCCCTAGCGGGCCAGCTTGTCCCGCAGCACTGGGAGCACGCGGAACATGTCGTCGACGATGCCGTAGTGGGCGACGTCGAAGATGGGCGCGGCGGGGTCGCTGTTCACCGCGATGATGGTGTCGGCCTGGCGCATGCCGGCGAGGTGCTGGAAGGCGCCGCTGATGCCGAGGGCCAGGTACAGCCGAGGGCGCACGACCTTGCCAGAGGTGCCCACTTGCCGGCTCTTGGGCAGCCAGCCCTTGTCCGCCACCGGCCGCGAGCAGGACAGGGTCGCCCCGAGCAGCTCTGCCAGCTCCCGCACGGGGGCGAGGTTCTCTGGCTTTCCGAGGCCACGGCCGACAGAGACCAGGACCTCTGCCGCCGCGATGTCCACGTCCTCGAGCTCGGCTTCGATGTGGCGGACGAAGCGCCTCGTGCGAGGCGGGCCCAACGGACCCAGGACCTCGATCACACAGTCACCGCCTGGGTTCGCGGGCTCGAAGGCTGCTGCGCGGACGGTGGCTACGACGGTGGGAGCGGGCTTCAGGACGAGGTCCTCCTGGACCTTGCCTCCGTAGCGGTGACGCCGCGCTCCGAGCGCTCCGTCCTGCATGGTCAGACCCGCGCAGTCCGTCACCAGCGGCAGGCCGGATGCCGCCGCGAAGGCGGGGGCGAGGTCCATGCCCTCTGCCGTGTGTCCGATGAGCACGAGCTCGGGCTCGACGGCCGCGATCACTGCGCCCAGGGCCTCCAGCCAGGGCTCGAGGTCATAGGCGGTGGTCCCCGGAACCACCAGCACCCTGTCGGCTCGCGACCGCAGGTCCTCGGCCAGGCCCTCGGCCCCGATCAGCAGGACGCTGGTCGGTCCCCCGATCCGCCGGGCCGCGGATAGCATCTCCAGGGTGATCGCTCGCAGCGCGCCGCCGCGGTGCTCCGCCAGGACCAGGACGCCAGGCATCAGCGACCTCCGAGCCGCTCGTGGATGATCCGCGCGGCTCTCTCGCAGATCTCGCTGAGGCTCCCCTCCAGCATCTCGGCTCCCTCGCCCCGCTGGGGCAGTGAGAGCCGGGAGTGTTGGATCGCCGAGGACTCCACGGGGCCAGCGTCGAGCACCTCGATCTCGATGCGGCGGACACGACGGATCCCCATCACCGAGACGTAGCGGCGCTGGCTGATCCCTGTCTGCACGGTGACGAGGGCTGGCAGATCCAGGTCCACCTCTTCGATGGTGTTGGCCTCCAGCTCCCGTCTCACGCGAACGCTGCGCTCGCGCAGCTCCAAGCCCACCGCGAGGGCGGCGTGGGGGATCCCGAGCATGGCAGCGAGGGCTGGTCCCACGAGTCCCTGGCAGGTGTCCGATGCCATCGCGCCGGTGAGGACCAGGTCACAGGGGCGCTCGCGGATGACAGCGGCGATGGCTCGGGCGATGCCCATGCCTTCTGCCCCATGGGCCTCTACGCGCACCGCGTGGTCGGCTCCCATCGCCAGGGCTCGGCGTAGAACGGTCTCCTCGGGGCCGACGGTCAGCACGGTGACCTTGGCGCCGTGGGCCTCCTTGATGCGCACCGCCGTCTCGACGGCGTAGTCGTCCCACTCGTTGATCCCCAGGACGAGGTCCTCTCGCTCCAGCTCGGTCCCTGCCTCGTTCAACTCCAGGTCGACATCGGTGATGTCCGCGACCTGCTTGATGCACACGACGATGTCCATGCCGGCACTCCAGCCCTTCCTTAGCCTCCGCGACTCGGTCGAGCCGGCGTACCATCGCCGCGTGGAATGCCCCGACTGCAAGCAGACACTCACCACCGCGCTCGTCCTGGAGACCCAGGACGGATGACCGGCCCGTGTACACCGATCACCAGTGGTGGCGCTGCGAGGGTTGCGGAGCGTGCTTCTTCGCCATCCTGGTCGAGGACAAGACCAACATCTTCAACGACGACCTCGAGCACCGCGGCTACCGGCCAAAGCCCGAGGACTGGCAGCGCAGCATGGACGAAGCCTCGGCCTGTCCCCGCTCGCGCGACAAGAGCTGCACCTGCGAGGTCCACCAGAGTCCGCCCACGGCTTATGGGGCCTTCGCCTGGTCGACCTGAGAGGTGGTGATGCTGCTGATGACGTTGGGCTGTACCAAGCCCCTCCCCGGTGACTCTGGGATCGATGACACCGGCTCGGGTCTCCTTCCTTTCGACGCCACCCTCGCCGGAGAGCTGCAGGCGGAGGTGGAGCTCGCGGCAGAGGACCTCGAGGGCGCTGGGCTCGTCGTCGCCGTGTCGCTGTCGGGCACGGAGCTCTGACTGGGGGCCGGGGGCGTGGCCTCCGAGGACGTCCCGATGCAGACCACGGACCACTTCCGGATCGGGAGCGTGACGAAGACCTTCACCGCCGCGACCACCCTGCAGCTGGTCGACGAGGGGCTCGTTGAGCTCGATCAGCCAGTATCCACCTGGCTCGTCGGGCTGCACCGCGGCGACGAGATCACCCTGCGGCAGCTTCTCCAGCACACCTCTGGGCTGCCAGAGGTCGGGACCTACAGCGAGGTCCAGGCTGGCATCGACCAGCTCTGGGAGGCCGACGAGCTGCTGGCGCTCGTGGAGGAGCTCGACGCCGAGCCCGGAGAGGTCTGGAGCTACGCGAACACCAACTACATCGCGCTGGGCCAGGTGATCGAGGCCGTGACGGGCCAGCGCTGGGACGAGGCGGTGGAGGCTCGCCTCCTCGGCCCGCTGTCGCTCGCTGCGACGACTGCTCCGGGGGGCGACGAGGGGTGGGCCGAGACCGTCCCGGGCTGGTGGGACTCGGAGGACACCCGGGAGCAGGTCCACCCATCGGTGGTCGGGGCCTCTGGCGCCATGGTGTCGGACGCCGCCGACGTCGCGGCGTGGGGGACCGAGCTCTTCTCCGGCGAGGTGCTCGGCTCGATGGGCGAGCAGCTCTTCGCCGAGCCGGTCGTCGTCGTCGAGGACGCCGTCTGGATGGGGCTGGGCGCCTTCGTCATGGACGAGGCCTACGACGGGGTCGATCCACAGATGTGGCACAACGGCGCCATCAACGGCTACGGCATCGTGGATGGGCCACCGGCGTGGCTCGGGCACCACCGTGGTCGTGCTCGTGAACTCCTGGCCGGAGACTTCCCCGGGAAACTACGACCTCACCCGTCCCCAGAGGGTCGCCGACGAGATCTGGGAGATCCTAGGGGAGAGTGTCGAGGAGTAGCCTCGTAGCAGCTGTCCGCCAGACGCAACAAGACCGCCTCCCCGGGCCGAAGCCATGGAGAGGCGGCCTCACCGTCTATGTCGACGGATTCGGCTACTACCAGCGTCCGCCGCCGCCGCCGCCGCCGCCGCCGCCGCGGTTATCGCGCCGGGGACCGCTGTTGCGGGGCTGGGCTTCGTTCACGCGGATGTTCCGCCCGTCGAGCTGGGTGCCGTCCATGGAACGGATGGCCTCTTCGGCCGCAGCGTCGTCGTCCATGGTCACGAAGCCGAAGCCGCGGGAGCGACCGGTCTCGCGATCGTTGATGACCTTGGCCTCCGTGACGGTGCCGAAACTTGCGAAGGCCTCTTTCAGGCCCACATCGTCGGTGCCCCAGGAGAGACCACCGACAAACAACTTCTTACTCATTCTTTCTTCTCTTCAAGTGACGGTCCCGACCCGAGATGGGCCACTGGACCGTATCGGTGCAGGCCAGACCGGCCTGCTGCTAGTGGCACCCGGGTGGCGCCATTCGCGTAGCTGACTCCCTCGCGGCGTCCGGTTGCCCGGTCTTCGCCCTTTGGCAGCCCGCTGCAGCGGGTATATGCGTTGCCGCGGCAAAAGGCCAGAAAACAGCCGCGCCTGGAGTCCCCCGCGATGTGTACACGCCCGCCGCTGCTGTCCAGCGGCTTTCGGCCCTTCTTCCTGCTGGCGAGCACCGCTGGGGCCGTGCTGTTGGCCTCCTGGCTCGCGGCGTTGGCGGGCTGGTGGGGAGGGGACGCGGCCTGGCACGGCCACGAGCTGATCTTCGGCTTCATGGGTGCGGTGCTCGGGGGCTTCTTCCTCACCGCGGTGCCCAAGTGGACCGACCGTACGCCGGTGACGGGCCTGTCTCTGGCGGTGCTGGCCGCCGCCTGGCTCGCCGGACGGGTCGTGCTGCTGTTGGACCTGCCTGGGGCCTGGCAGGCCATCGACCTGCTCTTTCCAGTCGGCCTCACGACCATCACCGCCATCCATGTCTTCGGGGCCCGCAGCGTCCGCAACCTGCTCTTCCCCGTTCTGCTCGCTGCCTGGACCGGGCTGGATGTGCTCTGGCACCTGGACAGCTCCTTGCCGGTCCTGCGCGCTGCGGTCTTCACCCTGCTCGGGGTCGTGGTCATCTTCGGTGGCCGCATCACGCCGCTGTTCACTGCCAAGGCGCTGGGTCTGGAGCTTCGTGCACGCGACCGACGGGACGATGTGGCGATCCTCTCGGTCCTGGTGCTGGTGCCCGCGCAGTTCGTGACCTCTCCCCGTCTGGTGGCTGGTCTCGCGGTCTTCGCCGCCCTGGCGAACCTGTTCCGCATGTGGGGTTGGCGTTGTCCGGCCACCCTGAAGCGGCCTCTGCTCCTGGTGCTCCACCTCGGCTACGCGGGTCTGGCCCTGGGGCTGTCACTGGAGGGGTTGTCGTTGCTGCACCCGGCGGTGCTGGCACCCTCGGCGTCCTTGCACGCGCTGACCATCGGCGCCCTGGGGCTCTTCGCGATCGGCATGATGGCCCGGGTCACGCGAGGCCACACGGGTCAGCCGCTGCGTGCTCCCCCCACGCTGGCGGTGGCGTTTTTTCTCCTGCCGCTCGCCGCCTCGATCCGGGTCCTCGGCCCTTCGCTGTGGCCCGCATGGACACAGGCCGCCTGGCTGCTCTCCGGGGGGCTCTGGGTGCTGGCCTTCCTGCTGTTGGCCTTGGTGGACATCCCGGCGCTTTTGCGGCCGAGGGTGGACGGAAAGCCCGGCTGAGAGCCTGGGGCATGATCCCCCCATGGATCGACCGTGGATGGCGCTGGTAGGGCCGGAGATCGAGGAGAACCTGAGCCTGCGGTACCTCGCTGGTGCGCTGGAGCGGGAGGGGATCCGCTGCGAGCTCTTCGCCTTCAACGTCGAGTCGGACTTTCCGAGGGTCTTGGAGAGCATCATCTCCGCGCCTCGCCCGCCGCTGGCCGTCGGGCTCTCGCTGGCCTTCCAGTGGCGGGCGGCGGACTTCCTGGCCCTGGCGGTGGCTCTCAGGGAGCGAGGCTTCGAGGGCCACGTCACGGCGGGGGGACACTTCGCCACCTTTGCCTGCGAGCCGATGTTGCGGGACTTTCCGGAGCTGGACTCGGTCTGTCGACAGGAGGCGGAGGAGGTGGTCGTGTCCCTGGCGCGGGCGCTGTTGGCAGACGAACCTCTGCACGAGGTCCATGGCCTGGCGCTGCGAACGGGGGAGGGCGTCCATCTCACCCCGCCGGCCCCTCGCCCGGAGCTGGCCTCGATCCCTCTCCCGGACCGACGGGGTGAGCCCGCCCGGGTCCTCGGCCACGGGGTCGCGCCGCTGGTCGGCTCCAGGGGTTGCTACGCCCGCTGCTCCTACTGCTGCATCGCGGCCTGGCACGAGCAGGCCGCCCCCGGTCGCCGCTACCGCTTGCGCGATGTCGCCGAGGTCGTGGACGAGATGGTCTCCATGCGGCGCCAGCGAGGGGTGGACATCTTCGTCTTCCACGACGACAACTTCTTCTTGCCTCGCCCCACCGGCAGCCTCGAGCGCATCCACGCCCTGGCCGATGCCCTCGAGTCCCGCGGCATCGGCCCCTTCGCCAGCGCGGTGAAGGCCCGCCCACCCGACCTGGTGCCAGAGGTCCTCGACGCACTCCGGGACCGCCTCCACTGCGTGAGGACCTACGTCGGAATCGAGACCGACTCGGATCAGGGCCTGGTCACTTTGGGCCGGCGGGCCTCCTCGGCCCACAACCACGAGGCCATCGCCGGGCTGCGACAGCGCGGCATGAACGCCTGCTTCAACCTCCTGATCTTCGATCCGGACACCTCGATGGCCGACCTGGAGCGCAACGTCAGCTTCATGGAGGCGGCGGCGGACTTCCCCTTCTGCTTCGGTCGCGTAGAGCTCTACGCGGGCACCCCCTTGCTGGCGCGCATGCTCGCCGAGGACAGAGCACGCGGCAGCTGGATGCATCACGACTACGACCTCGGCTCGGAGCCCGTGGAGCGGGTCTTCAAGCTGGCGGTGCGCTGCCTGGGGGAGCGGAACTTCGGCGTGGAGGCGCTGGTGGCTCGCCTGATGGGGGTGCGCATGGAGGTCGCCGTGGCCTCTACCTTCCACGCAGCGGACCTCGGCCCGCGCGCCGACGCGATCACTCGCCTGTTGAGCCTGGACACCGCTGGGACCCTCCGCCGGATCCTGGACCACGTCGCCACCGCCCCCGCCGAGCAGGACGCCGGCCTCGCGACGGAGCTGTTGCCCGAGCGGCGGGGGGTGGATCGACGCGTCGAGCGGGACATGGAGGCCCTCGGCGTCGAGCTCCGCGCTGCCCTCGCGAGGGAGGGGCGGACTGCGGGCTATGGTGAGGAGCCCCTCTTTGAAGGTCCGCCATGAAGGACGACAACGGCCAGAGTCCTCGAGAGCGCGTTCGGCGTCGCTTGATCCAGTTCTCGAAGCTGGCCGTGATCGCCGCCGTGCCGATCACCAACACGGCATGCGACCCCACGCCGGAACCCTGGCCCGTGGACAGCGCTTCCTGCCTCGCTCTGGACGGTGAGGGTCGCCTGAGCTCCGTGGGCGCCCGCGCCGAGTGGGTCACGGTCGAGGACACGCTGACGGCCAGGCTGGAGCTCTGGGTCGCGGACGGAGGCTCCGTGACCTTCGTCGAGGACGTGGAGGTCGAGGGAGGCACCGGGACCGTCGAGCTGGGCACGGACTCCTCGACCCTGGCGGTCGTCGTGAGTCCGGATTCAGAGGCTCAGGAGGTCACGGTGCACTTCCAGCTGGCCTGCCAGGGGCAGGTGAGCGACCACGCCGCGACGCTGGATGTGTCCGAGCCCGTGGAGGGGGCGGAGATCCCGCTGACCCTCGCCACGGACGAGTAGGCTGATCAGCCGGCGGGCGGGGCCTCGGAGACGGCGGCCTTGATCTCCTGATAGCCGTCGATCGTGCAGCCGATCGCGAGACAGAAGAAGGCGGCGAACATCACCATGAAGGGCGTCCTGTCCTCCATCCCGGCCAGCTGGACCTGCTCGACGTAGATCTTCCAGGTCATCTCTGCCTCCAGAGGCGGCCGTAGCACCCGCGGTGTTCTGCGACCTGTCAGCGGCCACCGGCGCCACCGGCGTAGAGGCCGCGGTTGCTTCAACGAGCCTGCTCCAAGACGGCGTCGATCTCCCGGGCTGCGCGGCTGCCTCCTTCCATCGCACCGTGCACGGTCGCCGGGTGGTACAGGCTCGTCGCCTCGCCGCCGAAGAACACCCGGTCGTCGACGGGCTCTGCGAGGACCTCCTTCATGTTGCTGCCACCGTCGGTGGGGTAGGTGCCGGGCGCGGGGAACGAGTAGGCCCCACGCACGTAGGGCTCGGCTCCCCAGTCCTGGACGAGACCCTCCTCGAAGCGCGTGGTCGCGGGCGTGAGGTCGTCAGGTGAGGTGAACATCTCGTCGAGGTCGGTGAGTGCCCGGGCGATGGTGCCGTCGTCGCCCAGCGCCTGCATGGTCTCCGCGTGCTCCCCGTTGATGAAACAGACGAGGACGTCGTTGGTGGCCCCTTCCTTGACCAGACCTGGCGTCCAGCAGAGATCGGTGGGGCCGGCCACCGCCAGGTCGAACATGCGGTCGGTGTCCCAGAACGGCTCGCTGAACCGCAACACCACCTTCATGCTGGGGCCCATGCCGATGGTGTCGATGGCGGCGACCTTCTCGGCAGGCAGCGGCGGGTCGAACTCGATGACCTCGTCGCGCAGCACGGCCACCGACACGGTGACGAGCACCGCGTCGCCTTCGTGCCTGATGCCGTGGCTGTCGATGGCTGCAGGCCGGTCCCCGCCGTACTCGACGCGGACCACGGGACTCTCGTACACCACCGTGTCGAGGACCGGCTCGAAGTAGAGCTCCGTGAGCGTCGACAGCATGTCGCTGGTGGCGAGACCCCAGTTGCCGGTGTCCTGCCAGTTTCCCCACTCCCGCGCTGTGCTGTACATCCCCATGCGAGTGATGGACGTGCCGTACTCGCCGCCGACGAAGATGTCGTACAGGAAGTAAGCCCGGTGGTCGGCGCCGATGCCGTGCTCGGTCTCCAGGTGCTCGGCGACCGTGACGTCGGGGCCGTCGTACTGGCTGATGTCGCCGTACCAACGCCACAGGTCGCGAAGGTCCGGGTCGGTGGACGTCCAGTCCCACTCGTTGCCGCTGTCCATCTCGTACAGGCCGTCCTGCCCTGCCGGCTTGCCGGCCCACACCGGAGTGAGCCGCTCTGGGTCGAGCGCGTCGATCTCCCGGGTGAGGTGGCAGCCGTGGCTGCAGGTGTCACCGGCCCCCGAGCCTTGGGGCTCGCCACCGCCGACGATGTACTCCCCGCCCAGCTCGATGGTGAAGTCACCGAATCCCTCGAGAGGCAGGACACGACCTCCGTATCGATCGGTGGCTTCGATCACCGTGACGTCCCAGCCGAGGTCTACGAGCTGGCGCGCCGCGTAGAGCCCAGAGACCCCGGCGCCGACGATCACCACGTCATGCGTCGTCTCCTGAGCGGACGAGCCGGTCTCGACTGTCGGGGTGGGCTCGTCCTCGTCGCGGCAGCCGGGTGCGACCAGAAGCAGGCACGGCAGGAGCCAGGGAGCGAGGATGCGGAGCTGGGGCATAGCGGTCCCGAGAGGAAGGAGACGGCATTGTGGCAGCTGCCTCACCGATCCGGCTCAGCGCTCGCGGACGTGGCCGACCGCTGGCTCGCTCAGGCCGTCCAGGGCGGCCTCGCTGCATTCGGCTCCGTTCACGGTGTCGCAGTCCACGCGGACGCGGCCGACTCCGCCGTCGCCTCCGACTCGCTCGACCTCCGCGTAGCCAGCGCCGCCGCTCGCATCGAGCCCGCCGGCTGGCAGCTCCAGCGTGTCGGCGACGATGTGGATGCTCCCGCCGGCCCCGCCGCCGGCGCCGTAGGTCCAGCTGCCCGCTGTCCACGCGTCCCCGTCCTCGCCGCGAGCCGACACCGCGGACGCTCCCTCTGCGAGGAGCTCGCCGGCCCAGATCAGGACGACCCCGCCCCCGGCGCCTCCAGGTCCGCCGATGCCGTAGATGTACGCCACCCCGCCGCCACCGGAGCCGAGGCCCAGGTGCTCCAGGGTGGCGTCTCCGTAGGCCTCGCCGGCCTCTGGGGCATGCGAGCTGCCGTCCCAGCTCTCGCCCGGGGTGGCTCCGCCGGCGTGCTCGCCACCACCGCCGGTGATGTTGGACCCGCCGCCCCCTTCGTTGGCCGCCCAGGCGCCGTTGAGCTGGTTGTAGGAGTCAGCGGAGCTGCCGCCTCCGATGCCCGTCCCGGACCACGTCTCGCCTTGGTAGCCGGCGCTGTTGTCGGTGGGGCCGGTGGGCCCGCCCGCGTAGCCGCGCCCCTCCATGGACACCGCCCCGCCCTCTTCGATGCGCAGGGTCCCGGTCGCCCGAAAGGCGAGCACGCCCCCAGTCGACCCGTCCCAGGCGGTGGTGGTGAGCATGCCGCTGGGGCCGACGGTGACGTCGACGAAGGTGGGCACACGCTGGAGGGTGAGTCGGCCACCGACCGTGAGCGTGGGGGCGTCCTCCAGCGTGACGGTGTCAGCGGCGACCGTCTCCACGGTGCCGAGCTCGAAGGCGCCTGCGTCATCGGCGCCTTGGACGACCACCAGCAGCACCTCGTCGCCTGCGTCGAGGCCCGTCGCCGGTCCGGCCAGCCCCACGGACGCTCCGTCGATGTCGGTCACCGCCCACACGGGGGCCTCTGGGGTGTCTCGATCGCAGCGCTGGTTGGTGGCGAGGGTGGCCCTGCCGGTGATGTCGAGGTCATCGCCTTCCCCCAGGCAGGTCTCGGGGAGCACGGCCGCCAGCGCCGCGGGTCGTTCGGCCAACCACTGTCGGATGCAGTCGACCTGGGCGTGCAGATCGTCCTCGCTCCAGGGTGTGCGCGGGTCGGCGGCGACCCAGGGGGCCACGAGCTCCTCGACCGCGTCGATGTCCTTGCCGAGATCGGTGGTGGAGAGGTGGTCGACCACCCCCCGCAGGGCCTCGTAGAGCTCGTCGAGGCAGTCCTCGTCGGCCTGGCAGCGGCTGGCGAGGATGCCGTGCTGGTAGTCCTCGAGCGTGTAGGCGACCGCGCCGCAGGATGGCGCGTAGCTGGTGGATGTCCCGAACTGGCTGTTCATGGACGACGGGATGAAGCTCCAGGAGCCGGTCTCGGGCTGGTGGTAGAGGTAGAAGTTCCCGCTGTAGCCGGCGTAGTGGTCGTGGGCGCCGATGGCGATCTCGGTTGCCATGAAGCCTAGGAAGGGCGTCCAGGGGACCAGCGCCCGCACCTCGTCGAGGCTGCCCGTGCCGGCAGCCTGGCAGAGCGTATCGAGGTCGCTGCGGCTGTCGCCGGAGCCCTGCTCGTCCACCTCGAAGCAGTCGCAGCCCGGGTCGTCCAGGTCGCAGGGCCAGCTCTCGGAGGAGGACTCGTACAGGCTGCCTGTCGTGTCGTCCCACCAATGCTCGACCATCTGGTCGTCCTTCTTCTCGACGATGGTGTAGAAGCCGTAGTCATCGCCTGCCAGGCTCAAGTGGGCCCAGCCCGTGCGAGAGGCTGGCAGGCCCTGGTCGCGGAACAGGCGGTAGGCGATCCACTCGCTGATGGCGCCAGCGTCCGGGAGCTCGGCGTGCAGGTCGAAGGCCTCCAGACCGTGGTAGCGCTGCCCCTCGATGAAGCGATCGATGTCCACCTTGAAGCTGGGCTTGCCGGTCAGTGGCTGGGACGAGGTCCAGCCCTTGACGCGGAGCCCGACCGTCAGCGTGTCGGCGCCGTCGTCGAGGGTGGCCTCGACGTAGGTGGAGCCGTCTGCGTTCAAGCTGGCCCAGGCGCTCTCGGACAACTCCAGCCCGAGCTCGTGGACGAGGTCTTCTCGGAAGACCGGGTGGACGGTGCCCGGCACGGACTCCACCTCTGCGTCGCCTATGGAGTCGCCGGAGGCCGGAGTCGCGGGTTCCCCGAGCCCGTCCGGGGTGCAGGCGCTGACGAACAGGACGAGCACCCATCGGTAGAAGCCAGGTACGCGTCGAGGCACCGAGCGGCGCATGGCCGCAGACTACTCGCTGCGTCGGCGCCGACGTCTCGCGAGGGCCAGCAGACCGAGCCAGGCGAAACTCGCGGCGCCCGGAGCGGCCGCGCAGCCACACCCCGGCGGTGTCGTGTCCTGGTGCTGCGCCCCCTCGCTGCCAGTGTCCGTGGGCTCCTCGTCCTCGTCGCCGGAGTCCTGCTCCTCGTCGTCACCGGGCTCGTCCGTGTCCTCTTCCGTGGGGTCGCCGGTGTCATCGCCGGGCTCTTCCTCGACGGCCTCGCAGCCTCCGTAGGTGGCCACCGCGGCGGCCATGCCCTCCCAGGTCTCCTTGCGCTGGCCTTCCGTGTCGAGCAGCCCCCAGGTGAAGACCCCCCAGTCGTAGGTGTTGGGGTCGTCCTGGAGGTCGTACCAGAAGAACTTCTCCAGCTCCGGCCAGGGCTGGTTCACCGCGCCGGTCTGGGTGCCGCTCTGCAGGGCCACGAGCCCGGCGTAGGCCGCCTCGATCTCCCCAGCGGCGGCGGCCTCTGACCACTCGCCCCCAGGCAACGTCTCCCAGCCGAACTCCGTGATCCAGACCGGCGTGCCCGGCGCGTGGGCGTCGGTGATCTCCTTGACGCCGCTTTCGTACTGCACCCCCGCCACGGACTGGCCGTCCACGAGCTCCACGAGCATGTCCTGGGCGCTGTCGGTGTAGATGTGGTGGGCCACCACGTCGATGCGTCCTCCCGAACCGTCGAGGATCTCGGCGAGGCTCACCTCCCAGCCGTTGAAGATGCACTCGCCGAAGGCACAGATCCCGCTCTCACCATTCCAGGCGTCGCTCGAGCGGAGGTGGGCGAGGTCCGGGCCCACGACAAGGCAGTCGCTGCAGGCGGCGTGGACGGCGTCCGCACCAGGGATGAGCACCTGGTCGAGGTAGTCCTCCACGCTGCCCCTGAAGAAGTGGCTGAGGTTGGGCTCGTTCCAGATGCCCCAGTGCTCGACCCGGTCGCCGTAGCGATTCACGGCGGCGGTCACGAAGGTGGCGTAGTCCTGGGCGGCGGGCACGCTGTTGCGGCACCAGCGCTGCTCGTCGGCGTCGTTGTCGTCGCAACCGGCCTCGCCGGCCCAGCTCGGGGTGTAGGCCACCGTGACGTAGACGTTGAGCCCCTGGTCGCTGGCCGCGTCGATGAAGCGATCGGCCACGGTCCAGTCGTAGCCGCCGTCGGTCGGCTCGAACTGGTTCCAGTTCATGTCGAAGCGGGCCCAGCCCACCCCCGCGGCGGCGCCTTCCGTGAGGCTGGACTCCGGGGCCTGGTGGGCGTTGACGCCGAAGGGGCAAGCAGGGTCGGTGGTCGCGAAGGCGAGGGAACAGAGCAGGACCAAGAACACGGCGACCTCCGGATCTCCGAGTAGCAAGGTCAGCTAACGCTCGACGCTTCTCCGTGTACGACCCCGAGAGAACCAGCCCGGTCATCGACCGTCTTCTCATCCCGCAGCGGCCCAGTCCTCCGTCCAGCGTATAGGTCCGATAAGAGGCCTAATGCTCACTCACCGGTTCTAGGGGGGGCCATTTGGGCCGGTTCTATTTCTAATTCTAGATAGGGTGGGGCCGGTTCTACAGGTGCGCAATAGGGGCCGGTTTCTTTTGATATTGCCTCTTGGAGCCCAAGGCTCCAAGGGAGATCATTCTTCCAGGCGTGCACGAACTAGGCTGAGCAGTTCTGCATCCCCGAAACTCGTCGCCCAGTTGATGGCACCTGGAAAGTGGCGGCCTTCCAGCGGTGGGTTCGAGTCGTAGCGGGTATCGAGGCTCACCAGAAGGTCAGCGAGTTCTGCAATGGTGACCAGCTTCTGATGGCTATCGTACCTATCGTTGTCACCAGTCATGTCGTATTGTACGCACCACGCATGGTTCAGAGTCATCCTTTTGCACTTGTTGCATCTGTAAAGGTGGTAGTTGTCGACATTGTGGTCGCTGTAGTGGCAAGGGCCATCGATCGTCTCGAGTGTGCGTTCACACTCACCCGGGGCGCAGGGTTTCTTGTCCATTTCTCACCTCTCCTGTTGGGAGAATGGGAAGGATAAACCGCCTTTAGCAAGTACAATCAAATTTATTGGAGTGACCCCGGTTTCGTGGACATCCCCGAACGTCCGAAGGAGGATGTCCCATGCCCCGAGTCGTGTACCCCCTCGAATACCGGCAGCGCCTGGTTGAGCTGGCCCGAAAGGGCCGCTCACCGGAGGAGCTCTCC
>DASCPX010000183.1:0-85865 GCA_036012755.1 Myxococcota bacterium
GGAGGAGTCGGAGGAGTCGGAGGAGTCGGAGGAGTCGGAGGAGTCGGAGGAGTCGGAGGAGTCGGAGGAGTCGGAGGAGTCGGAGGAGTCGGAGGAGTCGGAGGAGTCGGAGGAGTCTCCCTTCGGTGGGCCCATCGACCCGGAGCTCGAGGCCACCCGCATCTCGACGCGCGCGGTCGTCGAGGAAGATCCTGACGACTTCGACGAGGACCTGCAGTCGACCAGCATCCAGCAGGGTCCGCTGATGCCGCTGACTCCCCTGCCGGCTGACTACGCTGCGGAGGAGGCCGAGACCGTCCTGGCTTCGGACGTGCAGCCAGCTCGGCCGTCGGAGCCGCAGCCCCCGGTCCTGGAGCCGGCGCCCATCCGCGCGCACCTGCCGAGCCTCGAGCCCAGCATGGACGACTGGGACGACGTGCCGACACGGATCGAGTCGCTGGCGACGCTGCGGGCCCGGGCCGAGGAACCCTCGACGACCCAGCCCGCGCCGCTCTACACCTCTCCTCCTCCCGGGGTGGACCTCGAGGCGGAGACGATGGTGAACCCCGAGGCGGGCGATCTGCCGCCGGTGGACGCACCTCCTCCTCCTCCGATGACGGCCACGCCGCCTCCGGCATACGACGACCCGGACGCGACCGCGATCCTGTCCGGCAGCGGTGAGGACACCGCGATCCTCCCGGAGTCGCCTCCTCCCTACGCCCCGGACCAGCCGCCTCCGCCCGCGGGCCCCGTTCCCCGGGTGCCGAGCGACGCCGAGCCGAAGAAGTCCAAGCTCCCGCTCATCGCGGGGGGCTGCGTCGGCTTCATGCTCCTGTGCATGGGCTGCGGCGGGGGCGTGTTCTTCTTCCGAGGTCCGTTCGAGACCCAGCTCGCGGACGGCTTCGAGATCCCGGAGCTTCCGGCCGACCTCGCCGAGGTGGACGTCGATCCGGTGCTGAGCGAGACCGGCGCGATCGTCGAGGCGGACATCCTCGAGGTCGCCATCCCCGAAGACCCGCAGGTGCCGGAGGTCGAGGTGCCAGAGGACCCCGTCGTAGTGGAGGTCGAGGACCCGGTCGCGCCCGATGGCCCCGTGATCTCCTTCCACACGGACCTCGACGGCATCAAGAAGCTCAAGGTCAGCTGCACCGGAGCCTCCGGCGAGGGGGTCGAGGTCGCTCATGTCGCGCTGGAGTCCGCCGAGAAGTGCCAGATCACTGCCTACATGAAGGACCGCAGCCGGCACAGCGCGGTCGTCACCGCCGTCGGATCGGGCGACTACCACTGCTTCGTGGACGGAGAGGCCACGTGTGAACCCTGAGGTCGTCGTCACCGGCGTCGGCGTCGTGACGGGCTTCGGCCGCACTCCACGGGCTCTGGAAGACGGTCTTCGCAGTGGCGCCTCCGCCCTTCGGCCCCTTCGAGCCTTCGAGGCCAACGGGCTGCCGATCGAGCTCGCCGCAGAGGTCGATGGCGTCTCAGAGATTCCGGGCTTCCCGGACGACCGCAAGGCCGCGCTCGCTGTCGCCGCCGCTCTGGACGCCGCCGGTGGCGCCGATCTCAGCGGCGCCGGGGTGTGGCTGGGCACCGGGCTCTCCAGCGTCACCCCGCGAGAGCTCGCCGAGGACGCCTATCCCCACCTCGTCGACGGCCACCTCGACAGGGACGCCATCATCGCCGACGTCGATCCAGCCCGCGTCGCCCCCGGGCGACACCTGCCGGAGCGCGTGACGGCGGAGATCGCGGCTCGACTGGGCTGCGAGGGTCCGCAGCAGACCTCGTTCTCGGCCTGCGCGGCCGGAGCCCTCGCCATCGCCAACGGCGCCCGAGCCATTCGACGCGGCGAGGTCGAGCTGGCCGTCTGCGGGGGGCACGACGCCATGATCCACCCCCTCGGGGTGCTCTCCTTCATCGTCCTGGGGGCCCTGTCTCCTGACTGGTGTCGCCCCTTCGATCGACGCCGCGGAGGCTTCGCGATCGGCGAGGGGGCCGCCATCCTGGTGCTGGAGCGGGCGGACAGGGCGCGCGCTCGAGGCGCAGAGGTCCTCGCGGTCCTGCTCGGCGCGGGCTCCAGCGTCGACGCCCACAGCGTCACCGCACCCCACCCGGACGGGGCCGGGGCCACGCTCAGCATGCAGAGGGCACTGCGGGACGCGGGGCTCGACGAGGTCGACCACGTCAACGCCCACGGCACCGGGACGCCCCTCGGCGACGCGGTCGAGGCCAAGGCCATCGGCCGCGTGCTCGGCCCGAGCGTGCCCGTGAGCTCGGTCAAGGGTGCCCTCGGCCACTGCATCGCCGCGGCTGGAGCCGTCGAGGCCGCGGCTTGCGTCACGGCCCTTCGCGGTGGGTGGACCCCCGGGACGGCTGGCTGCCAGAGGCCAGAGGAGCTCGGTATCAACGTGCAGATCGACCCTGGCCCCGGGGTCGACACGATCCTGTCCAACAGCTTCGGCTTCGGCGGACAGAACTGCTCGCTGGTCTTTGGTCGCGCCTGATGGGAAGGGCCGTCTACGTCTCGGGCATCGGGCTGCTCTGCGGCGCCGGCATCGGCGTCGACGGCGCCACCGGCGGGCGGCGCTCGGAGGTCCCCGGCTTCCGCGCGCGGGCCTACGTCGAGAACCGCAAGAACCTGAAGCTGATGTCCCGCAGCGTCAAGCTGGGTGTGGCGGCGATCCGACTGGCGCTGTCGGGCTCCTCGGGCTGGGACCAGACGCCTCCGACCCGCCGCGGCATGTTCGTGGGGAGCACTCCGCTCGGCGGGGAGATGCAGGACCTCGTTCCGGCGCTCGAGGTGGCCACCGACGAGGACGGGAACCTGGACATCGGGGTCTTCGCGGCGAAGGGCTACGATCTCATCCACCCTCTCTGGCTGGTGAAGGGGCTCTCCAACAACGTGCTCGGCTTTGCCTCGGCCGACTACGACTTCCAGGGCGTCAACGCCAACTACTGTGACGGCGACCCCAGCGGGCTGCATGCCTTCTGCGAGGGCTTCCACGCCGTCGCGGAGGGCCGGGCCGACTTCGTGGTCGCAGGCGCCAGCGACGCCTGGCTCGGCTTCGACCCGCTGTTGGGGGGCCGCCGCTGCGGGGAGGGCGCCGCCTTCTTCGCGCTTCGCGCCGAGGGTGGGGCCTGGCGGGTCGAGGACGGGGAGGGGTCCGGGCTTCCCGACGAAGAGGCCACCCTTGGGTACCTCGGCGCTTCGACCCTGCCGGTGGCGTTGGCGCGGGCGCTGCTTCGGGGCGAAGAACCTGGTCTCGTCGGCCCCTCGGGGCGTCGACTCAGGTTCGTCAAGACCTCTTGACTTGCGGGTGGAGTTGCCTCGGCGGTACCCTCCCTGCGCTCCGAGAAAGGGCACCCTCGGCGCGGACATTTGATGACGGTGAATCCGAACCTGACCGCAATCGTGATCGCAGAGACCGTCGACCACGCCATCTTTTCGAAGGTGCAGGACGCCATCGCCGAGGCTCTGGGCCTCGATGACGACGAGGTCGAGCTCGACGCCAAGCTGATCGATGACCTCGGAGCCGAGTCCCTCGACTTCCTGGACATCGTGTTCCGACTGGAGCGTGCCTTCGACATCAAGATCCCCCGCGGCGGCGTAGAGAGTCAGGCCCGCGCGGGCCTCGAGACGGACGTCGTCTACGAAATCGACGGTGTGCTGACCGAGGCCGGGCTGGCCAAGCTGGCCGAGGCGATGCCGGAGGTTCCCCCAGAGGACTTCCGCTCCGGCCTCAAGGTCTCCGAGATCGCCACGCTCTTCCGCGTCGCGACCTTCTACCGCATCTGCAAGACCCTCCTGCGGGAGAAGGCGGCGGGCTGACCCGCTTCGGCTTCCTCGTCCACCCGCTCACCCCCTTCCAGATGTGGGTGGTCGGCGTGCGAGGGGCCTTCGCCGGAGTGCCCGGGGAGCTCTGCCGTTTCTCCGTCCCCGGCGCCGAGGGTGTCGTGATCAGCATCCCGCGCATGCCCGCGTTCCTGCTGGAGAACCAGGACGAGGCCCAGCGCATGATGGCCGAGGCCGTGGCCGGGCTGGAGGTAGACGCAGTCGGCCTGGGCTCGCTGCTGGCGGTCGTCGCCGGGCGAGGTGAGTCCCTGGCGGCAGAGGTCGATGTGCCCGTGACGATCGGCGCCGCCGCGACCTCCTGGGCGGCCATCGAGAACACCCTGGCGGTGTGCGCTGGGCTGGGGGTCGAAGAGGTCGCCGTGCTCGGGTTCTCCAGCGCGGTGGGCCACGCGGTCGCGGTGAGCCTCAAGGACGCTGGCCTGTCCGTGGTCGCCGGAGGGCGCGGAGCGGCCCTGGTTCGGAGGGCAGAGGCGCTGGGCCTGCCGTGTGTGGACGACGCCGTGGCGGTCGCCGGCAAGCGCGTCGTGGTCGGCGCGGCGACGACGGGCGGGACCCTCGACGGCATGGCCCTGGAGCCGAACACGGTGCTGCTCGACGTCGCCCTTCCACCGACGCTCAGGCCCGGGCCGCGGGCTGCTGGGGTGCGGGTCCTCGCGGCAGAGGCCGTCGAGCTCCCGGAGGGCTGGGCCAAGGGCTTCTGGGGCGCCATCTACCACGTGGTCAGCGGCTATGGCCCATCGCAGGTCTACGCATGCCTGCTGGAGCCGATGGTCCTTGCAATGAGCGGCCGGACGCGGCCCTACTCCCTCGGCCGCCGGGTCGCGCCAGAGGACCTCGTGGACTTCGCGGACAATGCGAGACAGCTCGGTCTCGAGCCCCGCCTCGCGGAGGGATGGCGGTTAGCTAGGGTCTGATGTTCGTGTGTCCCTCGTCCCGTGGCTCGCTCGAGGAGTGGTACAGCAACGACGCGGACACCCTCTACCCGCTGGTCGACGGCATCCCAGTCCTCGTGCCTCGCCCCTACGACTTCCTCCGTCGGCACGGACCCTGGGATCCCGCCGGCGGCGTCGCGGGCCAGCGACAGGAGCTGCTCGGCGTCGAGTCTCCGGACGCTGTCACCCCTTTCCTGGCCCCCGCCGGGCTCCAGGCCAGCGGCTCCTTCGGCGACTGGCTGCTCGACCTCGGCGAGGACGGACCCGACGCCTGGCTCGCCTCGGCCGCGATCGAGCACGCGCCGGTGGGACCTTGCGTCGACGTCGGCTGTGGCCTCGGGCCGATGGCCCGCCTGATGCATGGGCTGTCTCGCCATGTCGTCTGCCTCGATCGCTCCCCGGACACGATGCTGCTCTGCCGCGAGCTGCTCACGGGTCGCCTGAAGGAGGCGCTGGTCCCCACCCATCGTCGCGGCTGCGGCATGGTCCAGAGCGCGGCTGGCTCAGAAGCGACGGGCTTCGACTTCGCCATCGCCGAGGCCCAGCACCCACCGCTCCGAAAGGACTCCTTTGCCTGGGTGCATCTGGGCTTCCTCATCGACGGCCTGGAGGCGGATGACATCGTGAGCGCGCTGGTGGCCAGCGTCGAGCTCCTCGGACGAGGCGGCATCCTGACGCTGTCGACCGCCTACGACAGCCCACCGGGCACCCCACACCTGCCCGACGAGGCGCTTCCCGGACCGGAGATGATCGACGTCGTAGGTGAGCTGGGGCTCTCTGTGGTCGACGAGCGCGACAAGGTCCCGCACATCACGCGCCACTACGACCGCTTGTTCACGGTGCGTCTCGCGCACTGCCTGGTGCTGCGTCGCGCTTGACTGGGGCGGCTTTTGGCCCTATCTGCGCGCAATGAAGCGGGTCTACGTCAAGACCTTTGGCTGTCAGATGAACGAGTACGACAGCGCCAGGATCAAGGCGCTGCTCGGCGAGGACGGCTTCGTCACGGTCGAGGATCCGGCCGAGGCCGACCTGATCCTCGTGAACACCTGCTCGGTCCGAGAGAAGCCCGAGCACAAGCTGAGGAGCTTCATCGGCGAGGTCCGCCACCACCGCGCCCGGGGTGCTCGCATCGGCATCGCCGGCTGCATGGCGCAGCACGCCGGCGAGCAGCTCTTCAAGCGCTACAAGGACGACGTCGACCTCGTCTTCGGCCCCGATCACGTGCCGCGGGTCAAGGAGCTCGTGCGTCGGACCGGAGAGCACCGTGTCCTCGAGAACAGCTTCCTCGACCAGGACGAGTTCGCCTTCGTGCGGGCGACCTCTGGAGAGGGAAAGGTCGGCGCCTTCGTCACGATCCAGAAGGGCTGCGACAACAAGTGCACCTTCTGCATCGTGCCGATGACCCGGGGTCCCGAGCTGTCGCGGCCCAGCGGCGAGATCATCGACGAGGTCCGCGCCCTCGCCGACGAGGGCGTCATCGAGTTCACGCTCATCGGTCAGAACGTGAACTCCTACGGGCTGAAGGTCCCAGGCGAGCTGCGCTTCGCCGAGTTGCTCCACGCCGTCGCCGAGGTCGAGGGCGTCGAGCGAATCCGCTACACCACCTCACACCCGCGAGACATGGGCCCGGACGTCGTGCGGGCCTACGCGGAGCTCCCGAAGCTGACCTCGCACCTGCACCTCCCGGTCCAGTCGGGCAGCGACCACGTCTTGCGGCGCATGAAGCGCTTCTACACGCGCGAGCGCTACCTGGAGGTGGTCTCCGAGCTGCGCGCTGCGCGTCCTGACATGTGCCTCACGACGGACATCATCGTCGGCTTTCCCGGCGAGACCGACGCCGACTTCGACGACACGATGACGCTGCTGGAAGAGGTCGGCTTCGAGGGCTCCTTCAGCTTCAAGTACAGCCCTCGCCCGGGGACCTCCGCGCTCCGGCTGAGCGAGCCGCCTGTGGCCCCCGAGCTCGCCCAGGAGCGGCTCATGATCTTCCAGAAGCGCCAGCAGGAGATCCTGCTGGCCTCGAACAAGCGGCTCGTGGGCAGCACCGTCGAGGTGCTCGTCGAGGGACCGTCGAAGTGGGACGAGCGCGTCATGTGCGGTCGAACGGGCACCTTCAAGATGGTCAACTTCCCAGGATCCACCGAGCTGATCGGGCAGATCGTGACCGTCGACATCCTGCGCGGCCTCACGAACTCGCTGCGAGGCGAGCTCAGCTGAGATGCTGCGTGCGGAGGCGTTGACGCTGTCGGCTGGGGGGAGGGAGCTCCTCGTCGACTGCAGCCTCCACCTCCGGCCCACAGAGCGGGTCGGGCTCGTCGGCCGCAACGGCACGGGCAAGACCACCCTGCTGCGCGCGCTGGCCGGCGAACACGAGGCGGACTCCGGCAGGACCCATGTCCGGGGACGGCTCGGCTACCTGCCCCAGCATCCCCTCGTCGACTCAGAGGACAGCGTCTGGAACGAGGTCCGCAGCGGCATGGTCGAGGTCCTTCGGCTCGGGGCTGAGCTGGACGCGGCGAGCGAGGCCCTCGACGGGAGCGAGGAGAGCATCGCCCGCCACGCGGCGCTGGCAGAGGCCTTCGAGGCCGCCGGGGGCTACACGCTCGAGCTGCGTGTCGGCACGGTCTTGTGGGGCCTGGGCTTCCCGAAGGAGGCCTGGCATCGGCCCGTGCCCGAGCTCAGCGGTGGCTGGCGGGTCCGCGTGGCCCTCGCGCGGCTGCTCGTCGAGGCCCCAGAGGTGCTGCTCCTCGACGAGCCCACGAACCACCTCGATCTGCACGCCCGCGCCTGGCTCGCCCGCCACCTCGCGGAGCACGCCGGGGCGCTGATCCTGGTGAGTCACGACCGCTACGTGCTCGACCACTGCGTGAGCGGCATCGTGGAGCTTCGAGCCGGTGGCCTGGACCGCTACCCGGGCAGCTTCTCGAGCTTCCTCGTAGAGCGCGAGGCCAGGGCGGAGCGACGCCGGGTGGTGCTCGAAAGGCAAGAGGAGGAGGCAGCGAAGCTCGGACGCTTCGTCGAGCGCTTTCGCTACAAGGCCAACAAGGCCAGGCAAGCGCAGTCACGGCTCAAGCGGCTGGAGAAGCTCACCGCCTCGATGGAGGACGTGCAGGCGGACGAGGCTCCTCCCAAGCTGGCCTTCTCGGCTCGCCAGAGCAGGAGCTTCGAGGTCCTTGGCCTCCGCGAGGCGGCCGGAGGCTATGGCTCGCCGCTGTTCTCTGGCCTCGACTTCGACCTGCACAGGGGCGAGCGCTGGGTCTTCCTCGGCGCCAACGGCAGCGGAAAGTCGACCCTCCTGAAGCTCTTGTCGGGAAGCCTGAGACCCCTCGCTGGCAACCGGGTCCTTGGGCGCGGGGTGCGGGTAGGGGTCTTCGAGCAGGACCAGGCCCGGGCGCTGCCCACCGAGCTGCGGGCCGTGGACTTCGTGCTGCACGCGGCGCCGCTGTGCACCGAGCTCAGAGCGAGGTCAGCGCTGGGAGCGCTCGGGCTCAGCGGCGAGGCCGCGCTCCAGCTGATCGGCACGCTGTCCGGGGGAGAGAAGGCCCGAGTGGCGCTGGCGGCGCTCTCCGTCCAGCAGTGGGACGTGCTGTTGCTCGACGAGCCCAGCAATCACCTCGACGTGGTCACGGTGGGGGTGCTCTGCGATGCCCTCCGAGGCTTCGCTGGCGCGGTGGTGCTGGTCAGCCACGACCGCTTCCTGGTCGAGCAGCTCGCGACGCACGTGCTGCGCTTCGACGGGCAGGGCATCAGCACGCGCGAGGGGCTCCTGCCGGAGCATCTCGAGCCTCCGGTCTCCGCGTCATTGCTCGGCTCGGGCGACAAGTGCGAAGAGCGGGCTGTCGACTACGCGGAGCAGAAGCGACTGCAGCGGGAGGCGGACCGCGCTGCTCGGCGCCTGGTCGAGGTCGAGGACATCGTGGAGGGGCTGGAGGGGCGGCTCGCGGAGCTCGACGAGGGACTCGGTGCCGCGGCGGATGACCCGGAGGAGGTGAGCCGGATCCTCGTAGATCGGGCGCGGGTGGCCACAGAGCTGGAAGCGGCGATGGCCGAGTGGGAGGCGCTCGCTCAGCAGGCGCCCTGAGGGTGCGGTCCCCGCCGTGCCTCCACCGCTCGCAGGATGGCCTCCGGCGTCGCCGGCAGCGCCAGCGAGACCTCGCCAGGCCCGAAGGAGGCGATGGCGTGGCGGAGGGCGTTCACCACGCTGATCGCCAGCAAGAACGGCGGCTCGCCCACAGCCTTGCTGCCGTGGACCACTCCGGGTCGCGGGGCGCCTTGGAGCAGCTTCACGTTGAACTCCTCTGGCACGTCACCGACCGCCGGCACCTTGTAGGTCGAGGGGCCGATCGTGATGCAGGCGCCGGAGTCGTCGAAGAGCAGCTCCTCGCCTGTGAGCCAGCCCATGCCCTGGACGAAGCCTCCCTCGACCTGTCCTCGGTCGATGGTTGGGATCAGCGAGTCGCCGACGTCCTGGAGCACGTCGACCCGCCGCACGCGGTGCTCGCCGGTGAGACCGCAGACCTCGACCTCGCTCACCGCCATGCCGTAGGCGTAGTAGAAGAACGGGGTCCCTCGGCCGGAGGCGTGGTCGTAGCCCACCCCGGGGGTGGCGTAGAAGCCCATCGAGGACAGGGAGACCTGCCGCACCCAGCAGGTCGTCGCCAGCTCCGCGAAGGCCAACGACGACGACGGCCCCGACACCTGGCCGTCCGCGAAGCGCAGCTCGCTCGGGGCGCAGTCGAGCAGCTCGGCCGCGACGGCGCTCATCCGCTCGCGCACCGCCTCGCAGGCGAGCCTCACCGCCTGGCCGTTGAGGTCCGAGCCCGAGGATGCGGCGGTGGGCGAGGTGTTCGGCACCTTGTCCGTGCGCGTCGGCATGTGGCGGATCGAGGAAGCCGGGAGCCCGAAGCTGTGAGCGCAGATCGCGATCATCTTCGTGTAGAGCCCCTGTCCCATCTCCGTGCCGCCGTGGCTCAGCTGCACGGTGCCGTCGGTGTAGACGAGCACCAGCGCCCCGGCCTGGTTCAGCAGGGAGGCGGTGAAGCTGATGCCGAACTTCAGCGGCACGACGCCGAGACCGCGACGGGTGAAGCGGCTCTGGGCGTTGAAGGCGTCGATGGCCTCTCGTCTCTTCGCGTAGTCCGAGGACTCCGACAGCTCCTCCCAGATCCTGTCGAGGCGGTTGAACTCCGCCGGGATTCGCTGGCCGTAGGGCGCCCGGTCGCGGGGGGCCTCGCCGTAGAAGTTGCGCCGGCGCAGCTCCGCGGGGTCCAGCCCCAGCGCTGTCGCGGCGCGCTCCATGACGTCCTCGACCACGACCACTCCCTGGGGTCCGCCGAAGCCGCGGAAGGCCGTGTTGCTCTTCTTGTTCGTCCGGCAGACCCGCCCCTCCAGCCGGAGGTGCTCGATGAAGTAGGCGTTGTCGGCATGAAAGAGCGCCCGGTCCATGATCGCGGTCGACAGATCGGCCACCCAGCCGCCGTCGCCGAAGAGCTCCGCGCGCAGGGCCACCAGCGTGCCGTCGCCGCTGAAGCCTGCCTCCCAGCGGGTCCAGAAGGGGTGGCGACCGCCGGTTACGCGCATGTCGGTGTCGCGGGGGAGCCAGACCTTCACCGGGCGGCCGGTCTTCCACGCGCCCAGCGCCGCGAGCACGCCGTAGTTCGTGGCCTGGGACTCCTTGCCGCCGAAGCCCCCGCCGACGCGCGGGACCTCGCAGGTGACCCGCGCCTGGGGCCAGCCCAGCACGTGAGCGACCATCTTCTGGATCTCGGTGGGGTGCTGGGTCGAGGCCAGGACGCGGAGTCCGCCCTCCTCGATGAGCGCGAGCGCCGCCTGGGTCTCGAGGTAGAAGTGGTCCTGCCCACCAGAGGACGTCTCGCCGCTGAGCCGGAGCTCTGCTGTGGCCATGGCAGCCTCGAGGTCTCCGCGCTCGATGACGTGGAGCTCCGTCAGGAACTCCCCGGCCTCGATCGCTGCGCTGATGGAGAGCGTGGCGTCGAGGACCTCGTAGTCCACCTCGACGAGCTCCATCCCGGCGCGCACCGCCTCGTAGGTCTCCCCGCAGACCAGCGCGACAGCCTGGCCGCAGAAGTGGACCTCGTCCTCTGCCAGCACCGGCTCGTCGTGCACGATGGGCCCGATGCAGACTCCTCCTGGGATGTCCTCTGCGAAGAGCACGGCGACGACACCCTCGACCTCGCGAGCGGCAGCGGCGTCCCGTCGAAGGACGCGAGCGTGGGCGTGGGGCGACTCGACGATGCCGCAGACGAGCATGCCGGGGGGCGCCGGGAGGTCGTCGACGTAGATGGCCGCGCCGGAGACGTGGAGCTCGGCGCTGTGGTGCGAGCCGGGTCGGTGCAGTGGGGAGCTCAAGGGACCACCGTGCCGGAGTGGCCTACGGGCAGGGTCGGCACGCGCTCCTCGATGGTCTCGAGGAAGAAGCCCAGGGCGAGGTTTCGGGCCACCGTCTCCCGGTACCAGGCGGAGCCGCGGTGATCCGAGATCGGGCTGAAGTCCTCTCGCAGGACCTCGGCCGAAGCCAGGACGCGGTCCTCGGTCCAGGGCCGCCCCACGAGCGCCTCCTCGAAGCGATGAGCACGACGCGTCGTCGCCGCCATGCCACCGAAGGCAACCCGCGCCGAGCGCACGACCTGGTCCTCGACGACGACGTTGAAGCCGGCGCTGACCGCCGAGATGTCCAGCTCGCGGCGCTTGCTGACCTTGTACGCGGCGAGCCGTGCCCGGGGGTCGGGGCGGGGGATGTCTACTCGCAGCAGCACCTCGCCTGCTCGCAGCTCGGTCTGGCGATAGCCCAGGAAGAACTTGGAGATCGGCACGTGCCTGGCCCCAGCCGCGTTGCCGAGCACCACCACCGCATCCAGCGCCATCAGGACCGGGGCCAGGTCGCCGATGGGAGAGGCGTTGCAGAGGTTGCCGCCGACGGTGGCGCGGTGCTTGATCTGGCGGCTCGCGAAGTAGCGGAGCGAACGCGCCAGGACCGGCAGCTCCGGCGCCGCCCAGGCCTCCAGATCGGTCAGGCGCACACAGGCCCCGACGCGGAAGCCGCCGAACTCCACCTCGAGGACGCGCAGCTCCGGGACGGCCTCCAGGGAGACCAGGCAGGGCCAGCTCCGGCCTTCCCTGTTCACCTCGAGCCCGAGGTCGGTCCCCCCCGAGACGAGGCGATGATCCGGGTAGGCGTCGAGCACGCTCCACAGCGCCGGCAGCGAGCGGGGCTGTTCGAAGCGCTCGCCGTCGATCTCGAAGGAGCTGGTGCGCTCCATGACCGCTGTCTCGCCCTCCAGTCCATCGGCCGGATGGGTCCCGGCCACCGCGCGCAGGGCCTCTCGGATGGGCCGATAGCCGGTGCAGCGGCAGAGGTTGCCGCAGATCTGGTCGTCGAGCTCCGCGGCCCCGAGGTCGTCGCGGTGGCAGGCCTCGACCAGGCTCATCACGAAGCCGGGGGTGCAGTAGCCGCACTGGGAGCCGAGGGCTTCGACCAGGGCTCTCTGCGCCGGGTGGTCGCCGCCGAGGCCCTCGATGGTCCACACCTCGAGGCCCTCGAGGGCAGCGACGAGCTGCAAGCAGGAGTTCACCGTGCGCAGCCTCCTGCCGTCGCGCACGAGCACGGTGCAGGCGCCGCAGTCACCCTCCGCGCAGCCCTCCTTCGTGCCGACGAGCCCCTCGCTGCGCAGCCACGGCAACAAGGTCGCGCTCGGGCGCACCACTGTCGAGATCACTCGACCGTTCAAGCGGAAGCGGGTCATCGCCCGAAGACTACCGCTGTCGCGACGTCTCGGCGGAGAGGCGGTTCAGGTCCGGCCTCCGGTCACTGGCGCTCCGTGATGAAGAAGTCCACCCGCCTGTTCTTGTCCCAGGCTTCCGGGACCTCTCGGTCATCGACCGGACGGGACTCTCCATAGCCCTCGGCGCGCAGGCGGGTTGCGTCGATACCGCCCTCGATGAGGTAGGCGCGGACCGCCTCGGCGCGCTCCTCCGAGAGCTGCTGGTTGAAGTCGTCGTCCGCCCGGCTGTCCGTGTGGCCCTCGATGCGGATGCCCAGGATCTCCGGGTGAGCCGCCAGCGTCGCGACCACGTCGTCGAGGAGTCCGAAGCTGTCGGGGAGGATGACGGCGTTCCCGGTCTCGAAGTAGATGCTCCCCCCGAGTTCGATGCGCTCCGCGGTCACCCGCACGGTCGTCGGCTTCAAGGTCAGGGCGACCGTGTGACTGAAGCCCACCTCGACCGGGACCTCCTGGGAGTCGGGCAGGTGTCCGTCGGCGTAGCCGCTCACGGTGTAGGTGCCTGGCGGGATCCGGATCTTCTTCTCGGCACCCTGTGCCTCGCCGTCCAGAGCCCAGAAGGCGCCGGCCACGTCGTCGCCCTCTGGATCGAGCAGGAGCACCTTGATCGTGCCGAGGCCCTGCGGCCTGAGGTCTTCGGTGGCCTCCCAGGGCGGTCCGTTGGGCACCTCGATGAGGAAGCGGGCGGGCTGGAAACCCTCCGCGCGGGCCTCGACCAGGTGCTGGCCGGGCTCGAGGTTCTCGCCCCCTCCGTCGTGGATGGCGCCGTCGATTTTCACGGCCACCGCCGGGACCGGGATGCCCTCTGGATCCAGGAAGCGCACGGTGACCCACACGGGCTCGGGGCAGCCGTCCTCGTCGCGCCAGCCGTCGATGTCCTCTGGCACGTCGGGGCAGGGGTCGCGCTCGTCGGGGAGGCCGTCCTCGTCTCGATCGCTCACCTCTCGCGAGGGCTCGTAGGCGAAGACCCAGACCGCCCGCGCGCGCGGGACGCCGACTCCGCGGGAGAGGCCCTTGCCGACGCCGAGGCGCATCTGGAAGGCATCGCCCAGGTAGAGGAAGCCGCTGCCGAGGGCCTCTGCCTGGAGGCTTCCGGGAGCCAGCACGCCGGGCTGGAAGGCGGTGTTGGCCTCCAGCGCCAGGCCGCCTTGTGTGGAGGGGAGCCAGGCGAGGCCTGCCCGGATCGCCAGCTGGTCGTCCTGGGCGAAGTTCTCCAGCTCGACGGTCGGCATGCCCCGCCAGGCCACGTTCAGGGCGAGGAGGTGGTGCTCCCAGCGCCGGTCGAGGATTGCCTGGAGCTCCCACCCGAGGCCGTCGTTGCCCAGGGCGTCGACCGTGGCGATGGGGAGCACGACCCTGCCGCTCGCGGCGAGGCCCCAGGGTTTTTCGCCTTCGACGAGCGTCGCTTTCAGATCGAAGGCGAGGTCGCCCCGGCCATTGGAGCGGCCGGCTTCGCCGTCGACGTAGGCGTAGTAGGGCAGGGTGGTGCCGAGCCGGAAGCGACCCAGCGTGGTCGCCACGAGGGTGTCCTCGCGCTGGACGTGCTCGACCAGGGCCTGCGGGTCTCCGTCGACGCCGGTGTATGCCAGGGGCCGGTTGGCGTAGCTGACGAGCAGGCGGGCGTTGGTGTGGAGGAGCGGGCCGTGACCGGACTCGTCGACCGTCAGCATCCAGGGGTTGTCGACCGAGGGGCGGAAGACATCCGCGGTCAGGGGGGGCACCTCGCCGTCGGTGACGGGGTCTGCGAGCGCGAGGGCGACGAGCCACGTCATCGCCTTCTCCGCAGGGCGGCCAGCGCGAGCAGCGCGGCCCAGATGCCACCGCCACTCGAGGAGCAGCCGGTGCAGACACCGCCGGTGTAGCCGACGACGGTCCCGTCCTCGCGGCAGACGCTGAGCTGGTCGGGGACCACCAGCTCGAAGGTGGCCTCCTCCTGGGAGAAGGCGTAGAAGCCGAGGGGTCCGGCCGGGTGGTTGCCCTCGAGATCGAGGACCTCGAGCCCGTCGACGCTGACCGTGACCCGGGTCGAGGTCGCATCGACGATGACGTCGTAGGTCGTCTGGGGGTCCCAGCCCTCGTCCGAGAGGTCGCCGAGGCCGGCGATCTCGGAGACCGTGTTCTCGTGGCACCAGAGGTCGCTGGTGTCGGCTGGTCCGTTGACGAGGCTTACGCTCAGCCCCTCGGTCGCGTAGCCGCAGACCTCTGACTCCCCGCTGCCCTTCCAGTCGAAGAGCAGGTAGCTGGCCTCGTCGGTGCGGGCCTCGTTGGGCTCCAGCCCGAGGGTCCAGCCCACGAAGCCGGTGCCGCTGGCGTCGTCGACCCGGATCGTGAACTCCATGGAGCCCTCGTCGACCATGACCTCCGTCGTGTACGCGCTGGGCGCGGCGTCGAGGAGCTGGGTGACGGTGCGCTTGTCGCTGGAGAAGAACCAGGCGGGCTCGGCCAGGCCCCAGTCGTCGTCGAAGCCCTGGTCGGTGACAACGGTCACGGGGTCCTGGTTGCACTTCCAGCCGTCCTCGACCCGACACACGGAGTCGCAGCCGTCGCCGTCGTCGAGGTTTCCGTCGTCGCAGAGCTCGATCGGGTTGTCGAGGATGCGGTCCCCGCAGACGGCCCAGGCGGTGGTCGACAACAGCAGCACCTACAGGTCGACCTCGATCTCGTCCCCGTCTCTGTCGACCAGCAAGCTGACGCCTGGTCCGTCGTAGCTCTCCAGGATGAAGTTGGTCATCGTGTCGTCCCAGCCCGGCACCACCTGGGCCGGGTCGGTCCCGAAGATACGCAAGCCGGTGAGGGTGTCGCCCTCCTGGAGTCCCGCGGCCTCTGCGGAAGAGCCCTCGTCGACTGCGTCCACGACCATGGCGCCGTCATCTGCGGTGGCGAGTCCGAAGCCGTGCGTGTCGAGCAGATCGGCGCCGCCGGTCTCCAGCTCTACGTCCCCCTGATTCTCTCCGTCGACCACCGTGACGCTCACCGTCTCGAAGGGGGAGGTCGAGACGAAGACGTCGTAGTCACCGTCGGGCAGGCCGTAGATCGTGAACCGGCCCTCGTTCCGGCTGATGCCGTTTCCCATGTTGGGCATCGTGCCGTCGAGGTCGTCTGGCATGTTCACGCCCATCTTCATGTTGCCGGACTCCACCGCGCTCACGGGCACGTTCGGCGCGCCCTCGCCGGTGAGGCCCTCGAGCACGAACCCCGTGATCTGCCCGCCCCCCTGCAGCTCGACGTCGCCGAGATCGATGACCGCGTCGGAGATCAGGTGTGTGCCGAGGCTGCGCGTCGTGCCGCCGTTGCGAACATCCACCATCCAGCTTCCCGGGCGCAGCCCGACGTGAGAGAAGCTCCCGTCCTCCTCGCAGCGCACCATGCGCACCGCCGAGAGTCCGGCCACCAGGTCGGAGTTGGACGTGGGCAACCACACGGCGATCGCCTCGCACTCGGCCGGCTCCCCGTCGATCAAGACCCGGCCCATGACGCCGCCGCCGTAGCGGAAGTCGAGCCAGACCTCCGTGTCCGGTGGCTCGACGCGGACGGCCTCTGCGCTGGCGCGGACCGTGGCGACGCCCTCGGGGCAGCTGCAGACGACGGGATCCTCCTCGGGATTGCAGGGCTCGCCGAAGGGGAGCCAGGGGTGGGTGCACATGATGAGCCCGACGTCCTGGCAGGAGTCCTCGGGCAGACCTGCGCAGTAGACCGTGACCTCGCGGGTGGGCAACAGCACGTAGTCGTGCTCGGCGTAGTCCTGATCGGCGCCGACGCGCACCACCGCGGTCTCGCTCTCGTAGCCTTCCTTGCTGGCGATCGTGAAGGACAGCGAGGCGGGGTTGACGAGCATCGAGAACAGCCCGTCCGGGCCCGTGCTGATGCTGTCGTGAGCGGCGTTGATCAGGGCCTCGTCGAGGGGCTCGCCCTCGCCGTCGGTGACGCTGCCCTCGAAGAGCACTCCGTCGACCAGGCGCATCGTGATCTCCTGGGTGACCACCGTGTCGACGTCGTCGCGGTAGCCGAGGGGGTAGCCCTCCGCCCGCGCCTTCACCGTCGCCACGCCGCAGCTGGTGGCCGGCAGCTGCGCGAGGCCATCCTCCGTCATGGCCTCTCCGGCGCCTCCCGTCCCCAGCTCGCTGAAGACGTAGACCTGGACCGTCGCCTCTGCCGGCGAGCCGTCCGGTAGCTCCACCCGGACATCAAGGGGGCAGGCGTAGGGCACCACGAAGACGAGGTCGTCCCGGTCCCCCCTCGCGATGATCTCCTTGGGCCTGGAGGCCACGTCGTCGGGACGGATCTTCGCCGGCCCCTCGATCTCGAGGCCGAAGCTGCCGTCGTAGCCCGTGATGACCTCGGCCCGGACCTCGGAGGGTCCGAAGGCCTCGACGACCATCTCTTCGGCCGGGCTGCCGTCCGCGTAGACGAGCCGACCGGAGAGCGCGAGCGGGCCGGTGGGGGGCTCTTCCTCCAGGCGGGTGGTCCTCGCGGTGACGCGCTCGCGCTCCCGCAGCTCCGGCGCCGTCGGCTCCGCGTCCATCGCCTCGCCCCAGAGCCAGATCATCGAGCCCACAGCCAGGATCCCGAGGAGCAGACAGGCGACGGCGACGTGCCAGATGCGCAGCTTCATGGGTGTTTCTATTGCAGGGGGATGTCGTGCAGCCCGTCATCCCGTTCGACGACGAGGTCCACGCCGGGCCCACTGTAGTTGTCCAGCACCCAGCGCGTCGCCTCGTCCGCGTACTGGGGCGCCCACGCGAGGACATCCATGCCCATGACGACCACACCGACGATGACGTCGCCCTCCGCCAAGCCGTTGTCTTCCGCGGCGCCGCCTGGCTCCAGCTCGGCGATCTCCAGCTCGCCGTCGGCGGTCCTCGCCACCGCGAAGCCGTTTTCGTCCAACAGGTCCGCTTCGCCGGTCTCGAGGACGACCTGCAGTGCGCTGTCGTCCTCGACGCCCAGCGTGACGACTTCGAGCGGGCGCCTGGCGAGGAAGACGTCGTAGACGCCTGGCGGCAGCCCGGTCATCTCCACGACGCCCTCGGAGTCGCTCATGCCGCCGTGACCCACGGGGTTCACCGAGTCCCTGTCGCGCAGGTTGGCCAACACCGCCTCCCAGGCGGCCGGCTCCCCGGTGAGCCCGTCGTAGACCGTGACGGTGATGGCCCCGCCCTCGGAGAGATCGATGTCGCCAAGGTCCACGACGGTCCCTTCGACGTACACGTCGTCCTGGGGCCACCTGCCGTCCGTGCTGTAGATCTCCACGACCCACCGACCTTCTTCCAGGCCGAGGATCTCGAAGGTGCCGTCATCCTCGCAGGAGCCGGTCCGCGCGTGTGTGCCGCCGCCGAGGACCTCGTCGACACCCTCTGGCATGCGGGCGGCGCCGTACCAGCAACGGAAGGGCGTCTCGTCTCTCCAGACCACGCCGCGGAGGCCGCCAGGGCTGCGGAAGTCGAGCCAGGCTGCGTCCTCGTCGGGGCCGACCTCGACCGCCTGGCCGCCACCGCGGAGGGCCACCTGGCCTTCGGGGCAGACGCAGGTCGTCGTCGCGTAGCTCTCGCAGAGCTCGCCGACCGGTGACAGCGGATGGGTGCAGAGGATGGGCACGACGGTCTCGCAGGAGTCGTCTGGGAGGCCCGCGCAGTAGACCTCGACCAGCCGGAAGGACCTGGCGACGAAGTCGACTCGAAGCTCCTCTGCCCCCTCTGGGACGTGGACGCTGCGGGTCTCTCCGAGCCAGCCCGCCTCCGCCGGAGAAGCGACCAGCCTCCAGTCCCTGCCCGAGGCCAGGTGGATCTCCCACACGCCCTCTGCGTCCACCTCGCCCCGGAGCTCTCGAAAGCGGGCCCAGACCGCGCCGTCGATGGGATCTCCGGCGGGGGTCGTGAAGGTGCCCCACACACGGGTCCCCTCTCCGAGGGTGAGCTCGATCCGGCGGGGCCCGGTGTGCTCGTCGCGGTGCTCGACGGTGCCGTAGCCTTCGCGTACGGCCAGCAGCGATACGCGTCCGCAAGCAGCGAGCGGGAACTCGTGGTGCCCGTCGACGGTCTCGACCGAGCGGCTGGAGGTGAAGGGGAAGCCCTCGCTGTAGACGGAGAACAACAGCGTGGCGTCCAGCGGCTCGGCGTGCTCGTCGACGACCTCCACGGTGACCGGGCAGAGGTCGGGGACCAGGAAGTCGAGGCCTTCGGCGGGCTCCGTCGCCGCGACGCGCCTGGGCTGGCTGGTGAGCTCGACGGGGTGGATCCAGGTCGAGGCCGAGAGCTTCAGCCGGTAGCTCCCGTCGGCGCTGGTCTTCACGGACTCGCCCTCGCTCGAGCGGATCGTGAGGCCCTCGACGGGCTCGCCGCCGAGGGTGTGGACGGCGCCCGCGACCTCGAAGGCGGCCTCGGCCTCGGGCAGCACCGGCCTGCTCCGGGTGCGCTGCTTCACCTCGTTCCCGAGCACCGCTCGCTGGGGTCGCAGGCCCTCCAGGATCCAGGCGCCCAGACCGGCGCATGCCACCAGGAGGGTGATCGACAGCGCAGAGAGCGCGATGCGCCGGTTCTTGACGGGGCTCAGAGCTGGTAGTCGACCGAGCGGGAGAACAGCGCGCTCGACGGGGCGCCAGAGGCGGAGGCGGTGCCGACGGTGATCTCCAGCGTGCCGCGCTGATCGGGGACCGGGACGAGCATCTTCACGAAGGCGATGGTGGGACCTGCCTGGGCGATGGCGGCCTTGTTGACCTGCTGGCGGGACTCGGCGACCTTCAAGCCGTCGGCGTAGACCTCTGCGGTCAGCCAGTAGGTCCGACCCTCGTAGTCCCCCGGGTTGCGGGCGAGCAGGATCGGGAGCTCGACGACGACCGCGTCGCGGTCAGCGAACACGACAATGGCTTCGTAGTTGTCGGCCAGCGGCGACTTGCCGACGACGGAGTAGGGGAGGGAGGTCGCCTTGTTGGTTCCCAGCGAAGGGCTCGAGCGCTCGGAGATGTCCGGTGCGGGGCCGAGGTTTCGCTCGTCGGGCGGGGCGGCGTCCTGCCAGTCGCCGAAGTCCGCCTCCTCCTCGACGTCGAAGTCGCTCGCCTCGATCGCCGCTGCCTTCGCGGCTGCCGCGGCCTCGTCGCCTTCGTCGAGGAAGCCGAAGTCGTCGTCGTCTTCGGCGAGGGCGAGGCTGACAACAGTGAGGAGCCAGAGCATGTCGGTGTCCTATGAGCCTGCAAGATAAGGGGCTTGCCAGATGCGACGCAATCCCTACTCGATCGCCTGGAGGCGCCGGAGGTTCCATCGTTCTCGCGTGGAGGGCTGGCCTCGGAGGCTCCTGGGGCTGGTCCCGCTGGTGGCGCTGGCGGCCGCCGGACCGCTCGTGGAGCCGGTGTTCATGGGCTTCCTCTCCCGCCCTGGTGGGCTGCCGGCGGGGCTCAGCGGACTGGGGCTGAGGATCGGCATGCTGCTCTGCGGGGCGACGGTGCTGGCGAGCTACACGGCCCTGGTGCGCGGGCCGGAGCGCGCAATCCTCGACCCACATCCTGCCGACGCCCCGGCGCTGTTGCGCTACCTCGGCCTGCGCACGGCGGTGGAGCGCCTGGGGTGGGTCCTGGCCGCCGGGGTGCTGCTCTTGCCCATCATCCTGGCCGGCGAGCCCGTGGCATACGGGCTCGGAGTCTGGATCGCCTTGTCCGGCTGGCTGCTCGGGCTCGCCGTCGGCTTTCCGGTTCACCTCGGCAGCGTCTGGGCGGCGGAGTCGCCGGGCCTCTCGGGGGTGCTGAACCTGCTCCGCGGCGACAACCCATCGCTGCAGGCGGCGCTCATCTACGGCCCTGGCGTCGCCCTGACGGTGGGTGGCTGTGGGGTCTGGCTGGCCTGCCTCGGGGCCGAGCGAGTCCTGGGTACGGGGCTCGATCCGGCAGCTGTCGCCTTCTTGCTCGCGCCCCTCCCCCTGGCCTTGCTGAGCTGGCTCCCGGTCTCGGGGCTGGCCCGGCGCTACCACGTCGCGACCACGCTCATCCTCGCGGACATCGACGCCGCGGTGGCTGGGACGGAGGATCCCCAGGAGGCTCGGCGGGTCTACTTCGAGTGGGCGGTGCGCTTCGTGCCGGCAGCCCTGCGCTCGGAGCTCCTCAAGGAGCTGCGACATGGCTGGAGGGGTCTGCGCAGCTGGGTCCTGGGCGCCGCCTGGGGTTCGGGGCTGCTCGCGGCCATTTCGGCCTGGAGCGACGACCCGACCGCGGCGGACCGGACGCGACTCGTCGCCGGCGCGGGCATCGTGCTGGTCGGCATCGTGGGCGTGCGCCTCGCGATGACCGATCCGGCCTGGCTCGACAAGGCCCTGCCCCACGTCGTCGGCAGGCGCCTGGGCGCCCGGCTGCTGGCGCTGTGGTTCTGGTTCCAGCCGGTCGTGGTGTTGCCGGTCCTGGCCCTGGGCATCCGTCAGGGGCGGGTCGGCCTCGAGCTGTTCGGATGGCTGGAGCTCCTGGCCCTCGCCGCCGGGCTGGCGGCGGTCTTCGCGAGTCCCTTGCGCGCCCGGGGGCTCCCGACCTACCTGTTCGCGGCCCTCTTGTTGTGGGCTGGAGTCTCGAGCGCATGATCGAAGTCCGCGGACTGAGGAAGCAATACGGCCACGTCGTCGCGGTCGAGGACGTCAGCTTCTCGGTCGGCGCCGGAGAGCTGGTCGGGCTCATCGGTCACAACGGCGCCGGCAAGTCGACGACGATCAAGATGCTCACGGGGCAGCTGCGGCCGACTGGGGGTGCGGTCACCGTCGGTGGAGTGGACGTGCTCGCGGACCCCGGTGGAGCGCGGCGTGTCTTCGGCTACGTGCCGGAGGATCCGCAGCTCTACGACTACCTCACCTGCCGCGAGTTCCTCGAGCTGGTCCTCGATCTGCGGGGCGAGGGCGATCTCGACTTCGCCCTGGAGTTGGCTGGGCTGGGCGAGGACGCGGACCGGCTGATCCGCGAGTACAGCCAGGGCATGCGGCGCCGCACGGCCCTGGCGGCCGCGGTGGTCGGCCGCCCTCCGGTCCTTGTTCTCGACGAGGCCCTCAACGGCCTGGACCCGCCCTCAGCAGCCCGGGTGAAGGGCCACCTCCGGGATCTCTGTGACGAGGGCGCTTGTGTGCTCTTGTCCACCCACGTCCTCGAGACGGTGGAGAAGCTCGCCGACCGCGTGGTGATGCTCGCCCACGGACGGGTGGTCGCGGACGAGGTTGTGGGCGATCAGGACCTCGAGGCGATGTTCCTGGAGCACCTCCGGGACTAGCGCCATCGAGCCATCGAGCCATCGAGAACGATCATCGATCCATCGAGCATCGGGGCGGGCAGCCCGGAAGCTCCAGTTGCGTACCTGTGGGGTACCTAGGACAGCGTCGCGTCGAGGGACTCCGGGCTGAAGCCCGCGTCGTGGAGGTGGGCGTAGAGGCCGCCGAGCTCGATGAGCTCCTTGTGCGTGCCGACCTCTGCGACCTTGCCGGCGCGGAGCACGACGATGCGGTCGGCGGCGGCGATGGTCGAGAGCCGGTGGGCGATGACGATGACGGTCTTGCGCTCGAAGATGCGGGCGATGGCGTCCTGGACGAGCTGCTCGGTGACCGGGTCGATCGAGGCGGTGGCCTCGTCGAGGATGACCACCACCGGGTCGTAGGCCATGGTGCGGGCGAAGGTGAGGAGCTGGCCCTCGCCGACGCTCAGGTTCGAGCCGCGCTCCTTGAGGATCTGCCGCCAACCTTCTGGCAGATCCGAGATGAACTCGCGGGCGTGGACGAGCTCCGCTGCGCCCTCCAGGCGCGCCTCGTCCACCGCCGGGTTGTCGAGAGCGACGTTGAAGCGCACGGTCTCGGGGAAGAGCTGGATGTCCTGGCGCACAGCCGCGACGGCCTTGCGCACCGTGTCCAGCTTGAGCTCGCGGAGCTCGTGACCGTCGAGGGTGATCGAGCCGCGGTAGCCCTCGTAGCTGCGATCGACGAGCCGGGTCAGCGTCGTCTTGCCGCAGCCGGTCGGACCGACGATCGCCACCACCTCGCCGGGGTCGACCTGGAGGCTCACGCCCTTGAGGACGTCTTCGCCCTCGACGTAGCCGAACTCGACCTCGTCGAGGCGAACACGGCCCTCGATCCCCTCGAGCGAGACCTCGCCGTCGCTGATCTCCTCCGTCGTGTCCATCAGCCTGAAGATCTTGTCCAGCGCCGCCAGGGCCCGCTGGATGATCGTGATCTTCTGCGAGAGCTGGCGCAGCGGCTGGAAGAGCCGGTTGAGGTAGTCGATGAAGGCCGCCAACAGGCCCGCCGAGACCACCGCTGTGAAGAGGTCGCCGGTCGCGTACCAGAGCATCAGGGCGATGCACATCGAGCCCACGCCGTCCACCGCTGCGTACATCAGCGCGTCGAAGATGTTCGAGCGGATCGTCGCGTCCCGGAAGGGCGTGTTCAGGGCGACGAAGCGCTCGTAGGCCCGCTGCTCGTCGTTGAAGAGCTGGATGATCTCCATGCCGCTGACGCGCTCGGCCATGTAGGCGTTGACCGCGGCGAGGGTCTCCCGGATGCGGTTGAAGTAGACCCTCAGCCGCCGCCTGCAGAGCTCGATGATCAAGAGCAGCGGCGGGGCCACCAAGAGCAGCACCAGCGTCATCCGCCAGTTCAGCACGAACATCGCGGCGAGCACGCCGAAGACCATCAGCACGTCGAGGACGACCGTGATCACCCCAGAGCTGAGCGACTCGCCTAGGGACTCGACGTCCGAGGTCGCCCGGGTCAACAGCTCCCCAGCCGGTCGGCGGTCGAAGAAGCGGGGCGCCCTCGTCAGCAGGTGCCTGAAGATGCCTTCTCTCAGGCGCAGGATCGTGCGCTGGCCACCGATGCCCAGGCAGATGCCGTAGGTCGTCTCCACGAGGTAGGCGGCGACGATGCAGCCGAGGTAGACGCCCGCGAGCTCGGCGAGGCCCTCGACCCGGCCGGTCACGACGTGCTCGTCCAGGATCTCCTTCATCAGCAGGGGCTGGTACAGGGCCAGACCCGCGGACAGCGGCGTGAGCAACATGGCCAGCAGGAACAGGGGAGCGTCCGCCTTCGCGTAGGGCCAGATGCGAGCGAGCAGCTTGAGGTCCTTCACCCCTTGCCCCCCTTGTCCTGCTGGGCCAGCCAGGCCTCCCGGTAGGGCCCCGGCATGCCCACGAGGTCCTCGTGCCGCCCCTCGGCGACCTTCCTGCCTTTGTCGAGGACCAGGACGCGATCGACGCGCCGCAGCACACTCATGCGGTGGCTGACCAGGATGGTCGTGGGTCTCTGGTCGCCGCTGGCGAGGCTCTCGAGGGTGTCGATGAGGTCGCGCTCGGTCGCCTGGTCGACGGCAGAGAGCACGTCGTCGAGCACGAGCAGGTCGTAGCGGCGGTACAGCGCCCGGGCCAGCGCCGTGCGCTGCCGCTGACCGCCGCTGAGCATGATCCCGCGCTCCCCGACGATGGTGTCCAGGCCGTCCGGGAGGGCCGGGAGGTCGGCCCGCAGCGCCGCCCGATCGACGGCGAGCTCGACGTCGCCCTCTCGGCCCATCGCCACGTTGTCGCGGATCGAGTCGGAGAAGAGGAAGGGCACCTGGGGTGCCACCGCCAGCTTCTGCCTCCAGGCGGCCAGGTCGAGCTCCCGCAGGTCCGTGCCGTCCACCTCGACCGCACCTGGCGGAGGGTTCCAGGTCCGCGTGAGGAGGCGCAACAGCGTGGTCTTTCCAGAGCCGGTCGGCCCGTAGATGCCGAGCACGCAGCCTGGCTCGATGTCCACGTCGAGCTCTGAGAGCGCCTCCTCGGCGCCCTCGCCGTAGGTGAAAGAGAGCCCCCGGATCCGGATGTGTGGGGCCCCCTCTGGGAGCTCGACCCGCGTGTCCCGGTCCGGCCTCTCCGGCTCCCGGTAGAGGATCTCGTCGATGCGCTCCAGCGAGATCATGCCTCGCTGGAAGACCGACACGAGCCAGCCCAGCGACATCAGCGGCCACAGCAGGTAGGCGATGAAGGTCACGAAGGCGACGAGCTCGCCGACGCTGACCTCGCCTGCGATGGCCATCGGGCCGCCACGGGACAACAGGAGGTAGATGCCCGTCGCTCCAGAGGCGCCCAGGAGAGGGAAGATGCTCGAGCGGACCAAGGCCAGCTTCACGTTCGTCCGCTTGTAGGCCTCGTTGCGCTCGGCGAAGCGTGCGACGAAGGCCTCTTCTGCCGTGAAGCCCTGGATGGTCTGCACGCCCTGGAGCGACGACAACACGACGTCCGAGAGCGCCGCCAGCTGCTGCTGGGCGACTCGGACGAGCTTGTGGAGGCGGAGGATGCCGACCTGCAGGATCACCATCCCGATGAGGATCGGGGCGGTGACCATCAGCGTCAGCGTTGGCGACAGGCGGACCATCTCGCCGCCGGTCAACAACAGGGCCAGCGTCACGTTGCAGATCTGGAGCCCACCGAAGCCGACGAGCGCCCGCAGGTAGGCGATGTCGTTGCTGGCGCGGCTGACGATGTCGCCGGTCTCCATGCCCGCGTAGAAGCGCGGCTGGACCCGGGTGAGCTGGGCGAACAGGTCGTTCTTCAGGTGGAACTCGACGAGCCGTCCCGGGGTGAAGAAGAGCACGCGGGACAGGCTGCGCACGCCGATCACGGAGAGCCCCATCAGGGCGATGACGACCACCTCCTCGCGGACCTTCTCGGCGTCGGAGAGCGAGTCGATGGCCGAGGCCATGTGGAGTGGGATCTGGACCGCCAGCCAGTTCGTCAGCGCGAGGAAGACGAAGCCGCCGATGTACCACTGCCAGTAGCGGGCCGCGTAGCGCAGCCCGAAGCGCCCCAGGCCCTTCAAGCAGGGTCGACCAGGAAGCGATGCAGCGCGAGCAGGGCCCGGCCGAGCACGAGTCGCGCTGGACCGTCCGTCGGTCGGAGGGTGAGCAGGGTGTCGACGCGACGCCCTTCGATGTCCAGCGTCAAGACGACCGTCTCGGGAGCGCTCCCGCGGAGGAGCTCCAGCTCCCCGGTCTCGAGCTGGAGCACGACGTTCCCTCGCTCGCCGTCGCTCCAGTTGCAGACCAGCCAGGACTTCGACTCGGACAGGTCGATCGCAGCGGGCATGCGGAGCCCGTCGTGCAGCAGCAGCTTGGTGATGGGTCGCCAGCTGACGACCATCGGCTCGAGCTCGTCCGTGTCGTCCGGTGGAAGGAGCGGGCTGTGCCAGGAGGGCTCGGTGGAGTCGTCCTCGCTGTCGTCTTCGTCGACGTCTTCGGCCGGGTCGGGGATCGGGAGGTGGTCGTCGGGATCCTCGAGGATGTCGTCCCACTCGCCGACATCCTCCCAGCCCTCCTCGCCGTCGATCGTGGCCTCGTCCCAGGCGGGATCCGATGGCGCCAGGTCGTCGGCCTTCTCCAAGAGGTCCTCTGGCTCCCACAGCTCGTCATCGGCCGAGGTCTCCTCGTCCTCGTCGAGGTCCTCGTCGACCTCGAGCGGGTCATCGAGGAGGTCCTCGTCCTCCCACCAGGCCTCGTCCTCGACGTCGTCGGGGCTCTCCAAGGGGAGCTCGACGCTCTTGTCACGGCTCACTGGTTGCGCTGGAGCTTGAAGTAGGAGAACGCGATGTTGGAGATGCGGGCGCTGTTCTGCTCCCACCAGAAGCCGCCGATGTCGCTCGCCGCCTCCACGACCGCCTGGGTCGCGAAGGTCTCTCCGCCGGTGGCGATGTCCTCGCCGAGCTTGCTGGCGAGGTTCACCTCGTGGCCGTAGAAGTCGTCGCCGTCGATGTCGAGGATCTCGCCCCAGCCGAGCCCGAGGCTCACGCTGACGCTGTCGTTGAAGTGCCGCCCGACCGCATCCGCGAGGCAGGCCTCGTGCATGCCCACCGCGGCTCGAACAGCATCGCTCGGAGTCTGGAAGGTCGCGTAGAGGTTGTCCGCCTCTGCCTTCACCAGGTTTCCGCCGTGCTCGGCGATCACCGGCCCGACGAGCTCGCGCATGCGCTGGATGAGGCCCAGGAAGTGGAGGATGCCCTCCTCCTGGGTGATGCGTGAGAAGCCGGACATGTCCGAGATCAACACCGCGCGGCGAGCCAGGAAGCGCTGCTGGATGAGCCCATCGACCTCGGCGCGGCCGGCCGCGTCGATGTGCCGGTTTCGCGCCTGGAGGAGCGCGTTGAGCTCTTCGACGGCTGGTGTGGACATCGCCAGAGCCTATCGCGCTCCGTCCGACGAGGGATGCCTGCGCCGAATCGACGCAGCGCACCTGCTCCGATCTGGAGCACACCCGCCCTGCCTTTCACCTGATTTCAGCCCCTTACAGCCTGGCCCGCCTCGTGCATTGTTCGGTCTCCCAACGAGACAGGGAGCCAACATGGACGTCCGATTCTGGGGAGTGCGCGGCAGCATTCCCGTCTCCGGCGCGCGCTACCTCGGCGCCGGCGGCAACACATCCTGCGTCGAGTTCCTGCATCGGGGGCGTCGGCTGGTCATCGACGGGGGCACTGGTTTGCGCGCCCTCGGGGCCAGCCTGGGCTTCCGGCCCGTCGAGGCGACCTTCTTGTTCACCCACGTGCACTGGGATCACATCCAGGGCGTTCCCTTCTTCGGGCCGGCCTTCCACCCGGACAGTCGCTTCGTCTTCGGCGGTGCGGCGGGTCTCCAGGAGGCCCTCTCCGAGCAGATGAAGGCCCCACAGTTCCCCATCACGCTGGAGGCCGTCCGAGCTGGAATCGACTGGTTGGAGCTCGAGAGCCAGCGCACCTTTCGCGTCGGCCCGTTTTCCGTGACTCCGCTGTCCATGAACCACCCGGACGGTGTCTTCGCCTACCGGGTCGAGACCGGGGACCACAGCGTCGTCTTCGCCACCGACGTCGAGCACGCCGGGGTCGTCGACGAGGCCCTCGTGGAGCTCTCCGCCGGCGCGGACCTGCTCGTGCACGACGCCCAGTACACCCCGGACGAGTACGCCGTGCGCCGGGGCTGGGGCCACTCCACCGTCGACGAGGCCATCGAGGTCGCGCGCCGAGCCGAGGTCGGAGCGCTGGCTCTCTTCCACCACGACCCGGCGCGGGACGACGAGGCCCTGTGCCGCTTGGAGGCCCGAGCTCGCAGCCGGCTTCCCGGTGCCTTCGTGGCGCGGGAGGGGCCGGCCCTGGCGCTTTGACGTCCCGGTCGGCGAGGCAGTACGCTGAGGACATCCTTCGCCGAGTCCTCGATCGTCGCGTCACGCTGGGCCGAGTCGAGCTGGATCGCGTGCTGGAGCGGATCATCGACGAGGTGCGGGTTCAGCTCGGCGCCGATCGCGGCACCCTCTACCTCGTCGACCACGCCACCTGCGAGCTGGTCTCCCGGGTCGCCCACCTCCCGGAGATCCGGCGCATCCGGCTGCGCATCGGCGAGGGCGTCGCCGGACGCGTCGCGGCCACGGGCGAGGTCGTGCGCGTACCCCCTGGGCCCACGGCTCGCGGCATCGACGCCCTGACCGGCTACGTCACGAAGAACCTCGTCGCCGCCCCAGTGGTCTCTGGCGGCGCCGTCGTCGCCGTGCTGCAGGTGCTCAACAAGCCGGGAGGCTTCTCGGACGAGGACGTCGAGCTCCTCGCTGTCCTCTCCGAGCGGGTCGCCGAGCTCTTGGACCAGACCTCGCTGTCCGCGCAGCTCCGCCCTGGACACCGCCAGCCGCTGGCCTTTCGCTTCAACCACATCGTGGGGGACTCCGCGGTGATGCAGGCGGTCTACGAGCGCACCGCGAAGGCGGCGAGGTCCATGGCGACCGTGCTGGTGCGCGGAGAGTCGGGCACCGGCAAGGAGCTCATCGCCCGGGCCATCCACGAGAACTCGGGCCGGGCCGGGTGCCCTTTCGTCAAGGTCGACTGCGCCGCGCTACCCGAGAACCTCGTCGAGAACGAGCTCTTCGGCCACGTCCGAGGGGCCTACACCTCGGCTGGCAGCGACGCCTCCGGCAAGGTCGACGCTGCACTGGGAGGCACCCTCTTCCTCGACGAGATCGGCGAGCTCGGGCTGCCGGTCCAGACCCGCCTGCTCCGGCTCTTGCAAGACCGGTGCTTCGTCCGGGTCGGCGGCACGCAGTCGATCGAGGCGGACGTTCGCTTCGTCTGCGCGACCCACGTCGACCTCGAGGAGGCCGTGCGGGACAAGCGCTTCCGCCAGGACCTCTACTACCGGCTGCGGGTCATCGAGGTCCGCACTCCGGCGCTGAGGGAGCGAGGGGGAGGGGACCTCGACCGACTCGTCGACCACTTCCTCCACCGCTTCTGCCGGGAACACGATCGGGACGTCGAGCTGAGCGATGCGGCGCGAGCCGCGCTCCATGGCCACGACTGGCCCGGCAACGTGCGGGAGCTGGAGCACTGCCTGGAGTCGGCGGTGGTCCTCGCGGAGGGGAGCACGATCGAGCGGGAGAGCCTGGCGCTGGGGCCCCACCGGCCGGCGGTCCCGGGGGTCTTCCGCTCCGGGGTCGTCCCGCTGGAGGAGCTCGAGCGCAGCTACGTCCAGCACGTGCTGGAGCTCTGCGGGGGCAACAAGTCAGAGGCCGCCCGGGTGCTCGGGATCGGCCGGAACCGGCTCTCCAGGAAGCTCTCCGACCGCTGACAATCGGTTTCAACTCAAGGACAATTGGTGTTTTCCCGATGCTCTCGTCAGGGATAGACTGTCGTCTTCCCCCGGAGGCCTCATGTCGTCCTTCCTTCGTCGTTTCCTGGCTGACGAGTCGGCCGCCACGTCGATCGAATACGGGCTGATCGCCGTGGTCGTGAGCGTTGGCATCCTCGCCAGCGTGCAGGCCTTCAGCGGCTCGCTGGCCAACCTCTGGAACTACACCGCGACGAACATCACGGCGAACCTGCCCTAGGGCTGCGCTACGGGGCGCTCCTGTGCGCCTCGGGGGCTTGCGCGCTGGCCTACGAGGTGTTGTGGATGCGGCGCTTCGCGCTGCTCTTCGGCGCCTCTGCGATCGCCACGACCTTGACCCTGGCCACGGTCTTCGGGGGGCTGGGGCTCGGGGGACTGCTCGGTGGTCGCCTGCCAGCGCACCGTCCGAACCGGACCTACGCCCTGCTCGAGGTCTCCGCGGCGCTCTGGGCCCTTGCCCTGCCCTTCGGGCTCGTCGCCCTCACGCCTCTGGTCCAGCGAGCGGACTCCCTGCTGGTCGACGCCTTGGTCGTCGCGCTGCTCGCCGGGCCTCCAGCGGTGGCCTTGGGCGCCACGCTCCCGGTGCTGGCCCGGGGCTTTCGGAGCCGGGCCACCGTCGCCGGGCTCTACGCGGCGAACACCGCCGGGGCAGTGATCGGCGCGCTGGCGGTTCCGGCTCTGTTGCTCCCGCTCTTCGGCGTCACGGGCTCCGAGCGCCTCGTCGCCATCAGTGGCATCGCCGTCGCGGTCGTCGCTGGCCTCAGCGGTCTCCAGCGACGGGAGCGGGCGGTGGATCGGGTGCTGCGAGCCGACGCCCTGCTCGCCGTCGCCGCCGCGGGGTTCTCGGCGATGGTGCTGGAGGTCGCGTGGACACGCCTGGGCGCGGTGCTGCTCGGTCCCTCGATCCATGCCCTCGCCTGGGTGCTGGCGGCCTTCCTGGGCGGTATCGCCGTCGGTGCGGCCCTCGGTCGTCGCAGAGGTCGCCTCGACCACGCGTTGGGGGCCATGGCCCTCTGCGCGCTCGCTGGCACCTTCGTCTACGCCCAGGCGCCCCTGATGTTCGCGAGCCTGTATGACCGCCTCGGCCCGGAGGGTCTCTGGCTCGCTTCGGTCGGTCTCGCGGTGCTCACGATGGCCGGGGCCCCCATCGCCAGTGGCTTCGTCTTCGCTCGAGCCCTGGAGCAGGGCGAGGTCGGCGCGCTCTACGGCGCCAACACGCTGCTGGGTGTGGTCGGCGCCGCGCTGGCCGGGCTGGTCCTCGTGCCAGCCCTCGGGGTGCAGGGGACCGTCGTCGTCGCCGCAGTCGTGGTGGCGCTCGCGGCCTCCGTGGTGGGCCGGAGACCGTGGTGGATCCTGGCCGCTGTCGCCCTCGCGGCGCTGATGCCGGACTGGGACGCCAGGCTGTATGCGGTCGGGATCTACAGCCGGGTCAGCGATCTCGGGGACCGCAGCCGCGAGGGCATCCGGAGCTTCGCGCAGGAGGGCTGGGACCTGCTCTTCTACGAGGACGGTCGGACCGCGGCGGTGGCGGTCGGCCAGAGCACTACGACGGGCACGATCTGGCTGTCCATCAACGGCAAGGTCGACGCCTCCACCGGTGACGACATGCCGACCCAGGTGCTCTCCGGCCAGATCCCGCTGCGCATGCACGGCGCCGCCAGGGACGTCCTCGTCGTGGGGCTCGCCTCCGGAGTCACGGCAGGGGCTGTGCTCGACGAGGGCGTGGAGTCCCTGGTCATCGTCGAGCTCGAGCCCAGGGTGGTCGAGGCCAGCCACTACTTCGACGATTACTCCGGAGCCCCGCTGTCCGACGAGCGCACGCGCCTGCGGGTCGACGACGCCCGGGCGGTCCTCTCGGAGCCCCAGACCTTCGACGTCATCATCAGCGAGCCCAGCAACCCCTGGATCACGGGGGTGTCGAACCTCTTCACCCTCGAGTACTGGGAGCTGGGGCGCAGCCGGCTCCGGGAAGGCGGGGTCTTCTGCCAGTGGATCCAGCTCTACGGGCTCGGGACCCGGGAACTCCTCAGCGTCGTCGCTACCTTCGTCGAGGTCTTCCCCCAGACCTGGCTGTACGAGCCGCTCGAGGGCGGCGACGTGCTCCTCGTCGGTGCGCTCGGAGAGGTCTTGCTGGACGATCTCGACCCCGTGTTGGGCCCCGACGGCGTCCAGCGTCTGGCCGGTGGGGCCCGCCTCAACACCGACGAGCACCCCTGGGTCGAGCTCGAGGCGCCCAGGGCGATGCACCTCGCGACGGTTGTGGCCAACAAGGAGGCCATCCGGCGCGTTAGCGGCCGACAGTGAGTATCCGCGATCGTGCAAGGACCGGGCTGCAGGCGCTGCCTCGAAGACTCAGGCGGCGACTGGGTTCCCGCGGCATACGACGCGAGGACATCGAGCTCCAGAGCCTCGTCGGCTACCGCATCGCCGGCACCATCTGGAGAGCCCCCGGGGCCAGGACCGCGATCATCCTGACGCCGGGAACCAACGACCCCGGGAGCGTGTTCGAGGGCTGGACCCAGCCGGTGAATGCCATGGAGATCGCCAGCCTCGGCTACGTGTGCGCGCACTTCGACCCGGCGGGTCGGGGGAGGAGCTGGGGCGAAGAGGACTACGGCGGCCCCGAGCACCAGGACGACCTCCGGGTGGTCATCGAGCACCTCCGCCCACAGGTGGAAAGCCTGGGCGTGCTCAGCATCTCGTTGGGAATCGCGATGGCGGCGGGAGCCCTGACAGAGGACCTCGGCGTCGACTGGCTGCTGGACTGGGAGGGCCCCTGTGATCGCGAGATCATCTGCGCGGGCGGTCGCATGATGGCCCCGGCGCTGGGCCACGACCTCGAGGACGACACCTACTGGTGCCCGCGCGAGGCGGTCGTCCACGTCCCGAGGCTCCGCTGCGGCTACGTGCGCGTCCAGTCCAGCCGCGACCACGCTCAGCCCGGCGAGCTGCGTCATGCCACCCGCATGATCGAGGCGGCCGCCGGCGGAGATCTCCCCTTCTTTCATCTCAACGAGCACGGCGACGGGGTCGTGCCCGAAGAACCCGACTGGTACGCTCCCGGGCGCGCAGTCGCGAACCGGACCCTGCTTGGCTGGGTACAGAGGTTGACATGATGCTCTGGCTCCTCACATCGCTCGCGCTCGCTGGCGCGCGCAGTCTGGACATGACCCTGCAGGTGGACGGGGTGGCGATCTCCGAAGGCAGCTACGTGCTGCCGACCCAGCCCGAGAGCGTCGAGTTCGACGTCGAGGGAGCGCCGCACCTCGCCACCGCGACCTTCGAGAGCCGACACGACACGGTGCGTGTGCACATCCGCGTCGACGAGCTCAAGGGCAAGAAGCGCAAGCCCTCCGAGGTGACCGCGCTGGAGCTCACGCTCTACGAGGACTACCCCGGCGTCCTGGACCGCAGCGTCGAGGGCAGCGCCTACAAGCTCGAGGCGGTCTGGACCGACACCAACCCGAAGAAGACACGCCTCGAGGTGCCCCCGGTCCCGCCGGAGGCGCTCGAGGCCCCGCCCGCAGGGGAGACACCGGAGGCCCCGCCCGCAGGGGAGACACCGGCCGAGGAGCCAGCCGGCTGACCGTGCTCCTCCTCGTCGCTGCTGCCCTGGCTCAGGAGCCCGAGGGCCAACCCATCGACGAGGTCGTCGAGCGCACCGCCACGGCCTTCGAGGAGTCGCGGGTCCTGCGGGTCGTCCCGGCGGTGCTCGATGAGCTGCAGGTCAAGGAGCTCGTGCCCATCCTGCGCGAGGTCGAGACCAGGGACGACAAGGACGTCCGGGACTACATCCTCCTGTCCCGGCTGTACAGGCACCTCGACGAGCCAGACCAGGCCGTCAGGGCGCTGTCGGAGGGAGGCCTTGAGCCTCGAACCCGACAACGCCCAGCTCCGCATCGAGTACGCCTACGCCCTGCTGGAGAAGGGGGAGCTGGAGGAGGCCCGCGCCAGCGCGCGTGAGGGCGTGCTGCTCGACGAGTCACAGATCCGCGTCGCCACCGTCTACGCCGCCGCGCTGGGGTGGCCCTGGCCCTTTCTCGGCGCCAGCCTCGGCTCGATCTGGATCGCCGGGCTGCTGGGCTGGCGACGTCACCGGGGCGTCTCGGCCTGGATCGGCCGCACGGATGGAATCGCCGGGAGTCGGCACATCCTCCCGGCCCTGGCTCTCTGCGTCAGCGTCTCGCTCGGGCTGCAGTTCCTCTTCACCGCCCACAAGGTGGCCTTCGTGCTGCTGTCGTCCTGGGCGATCCTCAGCGCGGCATGGCTCGTCTTCGATCCCTTCCGCGAGCCGCTCGGACGCGCGGCCCGGGCCGTCGGCGGCTCTCTCTCCCGGCTCGCCACGGGGCGCCTCGGGGCTCCGCTGTCACGGCTGCCCCCCGGGACCCAGGTGCTGTTGCTCCTGGCCAGCGCCTTCTTCCTCGTGTCGGTGGCGCCCTTCATCGAAAACGCGGATCTGCGGCTCGTCGCGATCTTCCTCGGCGGGATGCTGTTCTTCTCCACCCTCGGCGGGATCATCCTGCGCCTGCTCGGACGCTCCGCCAGCCTGCGCCGTAGCCTGCGATGGCTGGCTCTCGGCGGCACGCTGCCCTTCCTGGTCTTCTTCGTCTACGCCGAGCACGAGTCCATCCGCGTCTCCATCCAGTCAGCAGAGGCGCTCAGCAGCGCCGCGGCCGATCGCCTGGTCGGCTACCTCGTCGTCTGGGGCATCGGCGCGCTGCTCGCGCTGCTGCTCGCAGGCATCATCAGCCGCAGCATCCTCGACCCGGTGCGCAGCATCCTCAGCGCCGTCGAGGCGGTTCGGGCCGGCGACCTGGGGTCCCGCACACAGGTCGATCGTAGAGACGAGATCGGCACGCTGGCCGGTGCGGTCGACGAGATGGCGGCGGGACTGGCCGAGCGGCGCCGCATCGAGCAGACCTTCCGCCAGTACGTCGCCGGCGCGGTCGCCGAGCGCTTGATCGCCGGGGACACCCTGGTCTCGGAGCCTCGCCGTGTGCACGCGGTCGTGCTGTTCTGCGACGTGCGTGGCTTCACGGCGCTGTCCGAGAAGCTCGAGCCCGAAGACGTCGTCCGCCTCCTCAACGGGGTCTTCGGCCGCATCGCCCCGGTGGTCCGCACCTGGGGTGGGGTCGTCGACAAGTTCCTCGGCGACGGCATGATGGCCGTCTGGGGCGTGCCCGAGCCTCTCCGCAAGGGGGCCCACGTGGGGGTCTCGGGCGAGGAGCTCGCTTCCCGCGCGGCGCTGCAGATGGTGGCCGAGGTGGAGGCGCTCGAGGCCGAGCTCTGACAGCGGGGGCTGCCCGCGATCTCGATCGGTGTCGGCGTCAACGCCGGCGAGGTCGTCGCCGGTCCCATCGGGAGCACCGAGCGCAAGGAGTACACGGTCATCGGCGACGCGGTGAACACGGCGCAGCGGGCCGAGTCCCAGGCCCGGGGCGAGGTCGTGCTCACCGAGGCGGTCATCGAGGTGCTCGGTGACCTCGTCGAGGTCGTGCCACGCGATCCTGTGGCGCTGAAGGGGAAGTCCGAGCCCGTCCTGCTCTACACCCTCACTCGCCTCCGCAGATAGCGGTCTCGGCGTCGCACTCGAAGAGCACGCCCAGGTCGCGGCAGGGGCCCGTGCCGCTGTCGAGGCAGTCGCCGACGGCGAGCGAGGTGATCGCGTGGCCGTGCCACCAGGCGCAGCGCTCCGCCGGGTCGTAGAGGACCTGGAGCTCAAAGGTCATCTCCGGGGGCACCTCGATGCAGAACACCCCGCCGACGTTGGCGGTGGTCTCGTTCAGCAGCGTGCAGTCCGTCGGGTCCCAGGCCCGGACCGCCGCGCTGGGGGCCCCCTGGTTGTCGTAGTCGCGCGCGACTCCGCTCACGCAGGCGTCGTTGGTGCGGCTGTCCTCGTCTTCGCTGTCCTCGTCTTCGCTGTCCGAGTCGTCCGTCGGCGAGCTGTCCACCGAGTCCTTCGGAGACGTGCAGGCCAGCAGGATCAGGAGCATGTGGACATCATGGATCACCCACCCGGTGGATGGCACCGTGACCGAGGCTCTCCTTGGTTCCGGTGACCTCGACCAACGGGTCGAGCACGAAGACCGCGCCGCCCTCGCTCCTCACCGCCGAGCCGCGATGGCCAGCGATGCGTCCCCCCTCCACCGTCGCTCTGGCGGCGTCCTGGCCAAGCAGACCGCAGTCCATGCCCTCGACGATCGTGCAGTCCACCAGGCCCAGGCGGGCCTTGTCGCGGAGCAGCACGCCGTGGCTGGTCATCCTGGAGAGCGTGCACCCTTCTGCGCGCACCTCGGCGTTGTCGGAGATCTCGAGCGCTTGGAAGGCGCAGCGGTTGACCTCGAAGTCCACGAGCTCGGCGACCGCGTCGTCGTGCACCCAGATCCCACCGGAGTTGGAGCCCTCGAGCAGGCCTCGCTCGAGCTCGGGCCGGGCGTCTTCGGAGATCTCGATGGACGCCAGCGCCCCCCCCTCGACCTGGATCTCCAGGTAGGTCCCCTTGCTCTGGCCGTGCAGGAAGAGACCGCTGGCTCCGCTGTCGCGCACCAGGAAGCCGTCGATGGTCGGGTCCGCGTCGCCCGTCACCTCGAGGGCAGCCAGGCCGCAGTGCAGGGCCGCGCAGCCGTGCAGCCGGGGCTTCGCGTTGCCGTGGATGAAGAAGGCCCCCCGTCCCGCGGCAGCCACGGTCACGCCGACCAGGGTGGGGGCGGCGTCGGCTCCGACCTCGACCCCCGCCATCTGGCCGGCCGCGATCGCGCAGGCGCTGACGGTGCCGCGGGCCTCTCCCGTGAAGAAGAGCCCAGAGCCCGAAGCGGTGATCTTGAGGTCCTCTGCGATCGGCGCTGCTTTGTCCTGCACCGAGAGCCCGATGGCGCAGCGCTCGGCGCGAACCCTGTTGATGCGTGGGGTGACCTCCCACCCGCAGGCGATCGCCGTTCCGCCGACAGACAGCTCCAGGTCTTCCAGCGTCGGGCTGCCGGCCTTGACGACGATGCCGTGGTGGTCGTTCTCCACGCGAAGACCCGTGATGGTCGCGTCGGCCCTGATGGCCAGCACCACGGGCTCCTTGCCACGGAGCACGCCGCCCCTGATGGTCACGGCCTTGGTCACGATCGTCATCTCGACGATGTGGACGCCTTCGAGCTGCAGGACGTCGCCTTCGGCCGCGGCGGCCAGGCCAGCCTCGAGATTGGGCACATCGCCGGGTACGGTCCAGGTCTTCATCGCGTCCTCAGGTGTCGGCGATGACGCGTGGGTCCCTCACCGATGCTCGGGCCGTCTCTAAGGTGATGATCTCGTCGCGCAACAAGCGACGGATCGTGTGATCCATGAGACTCATGCCCACGCGCCGCCCGATGGTCATCGCCTGCGGGATGGCCTCGAGCTCGTCGCTCCTGATCGCCTGGCGCACGGACTCCGTCGAAACCAGGAACTCGCTGGCCAGCACGCGTCCCCCATTCGCCCTCGGCAGGAGGCGTTGGGCATGGATGCCCAGCAGCGTGGTGGCAAGCTGACGGCAGGCGGCCGGACGGCGACCCTCCGACCAGGCGTCGAGCAGGCACCCGATCGTGTCCTGGACCGTCGCGAAGTGCAGCGTCACGAGCACGAGGTGGCCGGCCTCTGCTGCCATCATCGCCAGCTGCACGCTCTCCAGGTCGGGCAGATCGGAGAGCGCCAGGACGTCTGCGTCCATGCGCATGGCGAGCTCCAGTCCGCTGGCGATGTCGGGCACGTCCGGTCCCACCCCCAGGGGAACGACGACGCCGTGCTTGTGGGAGTGGATGCGCTCGACCGGATCCTCGATGCAGACGACGGTGGACCGGGTGCGCTGGTTGAGCTGGTCGACGAGGGCGTGGAGCGTGGTCGTGGTCCCCGCCCCGGCGGTCCCGGTCAGGAGCAGGAGCCCCGAAGGTCTCTGGAGGAGCGCGACGAGGTGAGGGGAGAGGCTGAGCTCGTCTGGGGTCTGGGGTGGGGCGATCACCCGGACGCTCGCACCACTGCGACCCTGGGCCGTGAACACCGTCACCCGGAACGTGCCGAGGCCCTCTACGGTGCGCCGAAAGGTCGAGCGGGTCTCGTCCTTGGCGATCTCGGCCACGAAGGCCGCTGTCTCGGTGGAGTGCAGCGCCGGCGCCCTGAGCAGCTTGATTCGCCCGTCGACGCGCACGGCGGGTGGCGCGCCAGCGTGAACGTGCAGATCGGAGGCTCCCAGCTTCACCGCCGTCCTGAGCAGCTTCAACACGTCCATCGAGCCGATGCTATCTCGGCTGTGGCAGCCTGGGTGCATGTGGCTGCTCGTCGTCCTGTCCTGTCGCGAGAACATCGGCATCGCCGATGTCGGCTCGGGCGAGGGAGAGCCCTGCGAGGATCACGAGACCTGCGCCAGCGGGCTGGTCTGCGCCCACGACGGAACCTGCCAGGTCGAAGACAGCCCAGGGACCTACGCCATCGGCGAGGAATGCCTCCACGCAGAGGAGTGCCAGCTGGGCCTGATCTGCGACTCCGACGGACAGTGCGCCGAGCCTGGCGCCGAGGGCACCGGACAGGCGGACGACGCCTGCGAGGACGACGGGGACTGCGCGCTGGGACTGGTCTGCTCGGACGGGCTCTGCGAGGACCTCGGCGTGCCCTACTGGGAGGGCGTCACGTGCGAGGCGGACTCGGGCGACTTCCGCATCTACACCGAGGTCCCGAGCCTGCCCGAGGAAGACACCATCGAGTTCTACCGGATGCCCTTCGCCTCCGACGCGCGTGTCGACGGAGATGGCCACCTCGAGCTCTCCGGCCACAGCTCTCCTGGAGGCGCGGTCGACTCCTGGCTCGCGGCCGCCCTGCGACCCTCCGACCTGGGACTCACGCCCACGGTGTTGTTTCGAGCCAGCGGTCGCCTGGACACGGACAGCGTGCGTGGTCTCTCCGACGACGACACCCTGTCGATGGCCGACCTCGACCAGAGCTCAGAGGACTACGGCTTTCGAGGCAGCTTCACCTGGCGTGTGAGCCCGGGACGCGGCCGCTACCACTGCGAGAACTGGATCGGGGTCCAGACCTTCCCGGGTGTGCCGCTGGCCGCTGACGGCAGCTACGGCGTCTGGCTCACCAGCGGGGTCCAGAGCGCCACCGGCGAGTCGGCTTCCCGAGACGAGGATCTCGACGCGCTGCTCTCGGAGGAGACCCCCACCGACGCCCGCCTGCTCGTCGCGTGGAATGCGTGGTCCCCGCTCCGCGACTTCTTCTCTCGCAACGGGGTCGACCCCGACACGGTCGTCGGGGCGGCGGTGCTCAGCACTGGGAATCCCGCCGCTCGGGTCCGCTCCATCGAGGACCGGCTCGAGGGCGAGGCCGTCTCCTCGGACTTCCCCGAGCTGGTCGACTGCGCCTCCAGTCCTTGCGAAGGGGGCTGCGCAGACGACGTCACGGAGCTCCATGGGCAGCTCGCACTGCCGATCTTCCAGGACGAGGCCGGCGCCTGGGACTGGGACACCTTCGGAAACCCCTACCTGCGCGGCGAGGAGCTGGCCTGCGTCGCCATGACGACCCCTGGAGCTGGCGAGGACTGGCCTGTCGTCGTGGTCGTCCAGGACGAGGGCGCCGGCTTCCGGGACTGGATCGACACGGGGCTGGCCAGGGAGCTGGCGGAGGCTGGCTTCGCGGCGATCAGCGTCGAGCTGCCCCACCACGGCACCCGCGGTCGAGGGGACGGCAGCCTCTACGACCTCGAGGATCCGGAGCGTTGGCTCGGCGATCGGCTCCAGCTGGTCGCGGACCTCGTCCAGCTCTCGCGAGTCCTGGAGGGGCGCGAAGTCCACGCCGTCGGTCATGGCGTCGGCGGTGAGATCGCGCTGGGCTGGGCATCGACCCGGCGGGACGTGTCCACGCTGGTCGTCGGCGGAGTTGGGGGCGGGCTCACGGACCGCCTGCTCGAGGTGGAGCGCGACGGGGTGCCCGTCCACTACAGGCTCCAGGTCATGCTCGCGGACTCCAAGCTCGGCAGCTACCACCCGATGCTGGCGCTGATGCAGTACGTGCAGGAGCGTGCCGATCCCCTCGTTTGGGCCGAGGACGTCTGGAAGAACCCCCCCACCGCGACCGAACCCAGCCACGTGCTCCATCTCTACGGCGCCGAGGACGAGGTGGTCGGCGCCCCGGCTCAGCAAGCCCTGCAGCGGGCCCTCGGCCTCCCCACGCTGGAGCCGGTGTTGGTGGACTTCGAGCAGTCCACTGTTACCGGCTCCGCCTCGCGCAACCTGCTGAACGACCGCGGTGATCGCATCACCGGCGCGTCGGTGCAGCTCGACGCGGGCCACGACGCGATCTGGTCCGACGAAGGACGTGACTACGTCGTGCGCTTCCTGGCGTCCTCGCTCGAGGCGGACGAGCCGACGATCGAGTGAGTCACTGCCCGAGCTTGGGCGGCGGTGTCAGGCCGATGCCCCCACCCGCGCCGGGCCCGCCGAGCTGAGGGGGTCCTCCACCCAGGGTAGGCGCTCCGGTGGTCCCGCCGAGCTGTGGTGGGGTACCCAGGGTCGGGGCTCCGGTCGAGGTCGTCGCGGGTGGGACCTCGTCGGGCACCTCGGGTGCCACCTCCGTGACCTCCTCGAGCACGATCTCCTCTTCCTCGACCGGTGGGGGCGTCGGCTCGGGTGTCGCCTCTTCGGAACAGGCGAGGATCGCAGCAAAAAGCAGGCTCATCAGTGCTCCTTCAGCCGACAAGGTAGCCCGACCATCTCCGGACTACCCGACAAGGGATCGACATCCTCGGTTCCGACGACCTCTCCGACCTCGACGGACCAGCCCCACGGCACGACCACACCGATGGGATGGACGTCCTCGTCGAGGACGACGCGTCCCGACACGGAGCCGTGTGCGGTCTCCAGGACCACGGAGGCGCCGCCTTTGAGTCCGAGATCCGGGTGGACCCGGATCCCAGGCTCCACCGCGTCCGCGGACCGATAGCGCCAGCCCTTGCCGCCAGCCCAGGTGATGGCCGTCGTCAGGCGGAGTGGGTAGGCATCGGAGATCGGCGGCGGGTCGAGGTCGCGGATGATCTCGCCGATCGGTGCAGGGGCCAGGTTCAGGCGCTCGTCGTCGTCGGCGGGTCGCCAGCCGGCGCGGTCGGTCTCCCCAGCGTCGAGTCCGCTCGGCATCTTCTCGAGCGTCGCCCGATCCGGCAGCCCGGACCAGTCCAGCGCCTGGTCGATCCAGGCGTCGAGGTCCGCGCCCCCGAGGAACCGACCCAGGAGCCTGAGGTGCCCGCCCCACTCGCCGCCTCTGAGCGGCGGCGCCGCGGCCTCCAGGAGGTCCCCGAGGATGGCGGCGACATCGCGGGCCTGCCCGTGCGGAGGGAGCAGCGCCGGGGTGGCCTGGGTGTAGCGGCTGGGCAGGCTGGATGTATCCAGCAGGTGGAGGTCGGCCCGCTCCCAGAAGTGGGTGCTCGGCAGGATCCAGTCGGCTCGCGCGGTCGTGGCGCCGGGCATGGAGTCGATGGCGACGAGGAGCTCGAGGGCTTCGAAGGCGGCCCCGGTCCTCTCGGGATCCGGGAGCTCGGTGAGGGGGCAGCCGTCCACGCAGACCAGCGCCCTGACGGGGGTCGAGCTCTGGAGGATCTCCTCGGCCAGGGCGGTGCCGGGGAGCTGGGCCAAGAGCGCCTTGAAGCCGCGCACACTGCTCGCTGGCGCGCCAGAGGTCGGGAAGCTCCCCAGGATCGCGCTCAGATCCACGAGTCCACCGGTCTCGTACAGCCCGCCTGGGCGGAGCAGGTTCGCCGTGACCGCTGCGTGCACGAGCCAGGCCCAGCTGGCCACCGTGCCGTGCCTGGACTGGGTCAGGGTGGGGGATGCAACGACGCAGCCCATGGCCGACCGCCCGAACTTCAGGCCGACGCCTGCGAGCACCTCGACGTCGATTCCGCAGATCTCCGCGCAGCGAGCTGGCGTCCACGGTTCGAGCCACTCGAGCGCCTGGTCGAAGCCGCGGGTGTAGTCGGAGACGTACTGCTTGTCGATCCAGCGGTTCTCGAGCGTCGCGCTTGCGAGCCCGAGCATGTAGAAGACCTCTGTCCCGGGTCGGACCTGGATGAAGGAGTCGGCCCCCTCCGCCAGCGCTGTCTTGCGGGAGTCGACGACGACGAGCTTGGTGCCCTTGCGGCGGCCGCGGAAATAGCTGAGCGCCTGGTGGTGGACGGTGCCGGCCTGCATCGGGCCCCAGTTGCCCTCCTCCTGGCCGCCGCCGATGAGGATCGTGTAGTGGCTGCGGCCCACGTCGGCCTGCAGCGCCATCGGCGCGCCCATCACCAGGTCGGTCGCGTAGAGCTTGCTCGCCCCGTACATCGCGAGCTCGGTGAAGACATTCGGCGTCCCCATCGCGAAGGCGAAGGCGCCCAGTCGCAGCACTCCGGCGTGGTCGTTGGCCAGGGGCCCCCCGGCATAGAGACCGATCGATCGCGGCCCGTGCTCTCGGCGGAGTCCCTTCAGCGTCGAGGCGATCGCGCACACGGCTTCGTCCCAGGAGACGGGCTGGTAGCCGGAGCCGACTCGCTTCAGCGGCGTGGCGAGGCGCTCCCGGGGGACGGCGCTGTTTTCGCCGACAGGGCAGAGTGCGCCTGCGCTCTTCGGGTTGGCTGGATCCCCGCGGAGCGCCGTGATGCGGCCGTCCTGGACCTCGGCGTGGACTCCGCAGAGACCTTCGCAGACGCGGCAATAGCTTGAGATCATTGCGCCTAGCCTATGTCAGCGCGCATCCCGGCGCTGATGATGGCCAGGAGCTTCCACTCCTCTGGGAAGGGAGACAGATCACGTTGCAGTCGCTCGGCCGCGGCGCGGCTCCGAAGACGGGGGAGCAGCGCGCGGATGAGGACCCTGACGCCCGCTCCTCTGGCTGCGCACACATAGGGCACGATCGGACAGGAGGGGTCGGCCTCGAGCGCCCGAGCGGCGGCCTGGACGAAGGCCTCGTCGTGTCCGTTGGCGGCCAGCGCAGCGATGATCTCCGGGCGGGCGCTCTCCGCCAGATCGACCAGGGCGTCGACGTGCCCCCGGGCGGCGTACGCGGTGCAGACGCTGGCGAAGGCCGGGTGGTCGAGCGCCGAGGTGAGGTGGCGACGCCCGACCGGGGTCTCCACCTGCTCGGACAGCGCCAGCATCCAGCCCGCCGCGGGGTGGCGCCCTGCGGCGAGCTCGAGCAGCTCGACGGACAGGTCGGGGGCCAGGTCCGACAGCCGCCGGTAGACGGCGGCGGGGGTGGCGCCCTTCTCCACGGCCTCGATCACCGTCATGGCGGCCAGTACGGCTTGCCGACCCGAGAGCGCCTTGGGTCCGAGCACGAGATCCCCGAGCGCCAGGGGCTCGCTCTCCGCCAGCGCCGCGTAGAGCGGTCCGAGGTCCACGCCATCGGCGAGGGCGTTCCGGGCGTCATCGCGGAGCACCTCCAGGTCCCGAGGGAGGAGCAGCCCAGACAGATCGCCGCTTGTCCAGCTCATCCGACGAGGGCCTCGATGTCGTCCATGTCGCGGGGCTCGGGGTCTCCCTCGCCGAGGGCGACGAGAGCTTCGGAGATCGCCTCGCCCTCCTGGACCGGGCGCAGCCCCTCCACCGTCCAGACCCGCGCCAGCCCGCGTCCGGCCCAGGACCAGCCGAGCTCGTCACTGGCGACGATCAGCAGCGCGAGGTCCTCGCCCCGGGCAGGGCCCAGCCCCTCCGCGCCTTCGTCGAGTCGGCGGATGACCTCGGCGATCAGGGCCAGGCCGTTGCCCTCTGAGGGCACGTCGTGGAGCAGCCGGTGCAGCTCGACCACGGCGGCCCAGGCCTGGACGGGAGGACAGCCCGCGGCGACCCTGGCGGCGATGTCCGCGGAGGCGGTCGCGTCCCCGACCCGGAAGCGCACGTGTCCGTTGAACCGCAGGCGCCCGGAGGCGCCGATCAAGAGGGCGCGCTGCAACACCGATGCGGCCTAACGCTATTGCCGGAGGACGGCCTGCGGGCTATTTCGGCGGCCCCGGGAGGCACCTGTGCACCAGTACCTCATTCCCTTCGGTGGCGTCGTCGCTGGCGCCGGATTCATGACCATGCTGTTTGGCTGGGAAGGCCCTGGTGGCGTGCACATCGCGGAGCAGATCTCGATGGTGGGCTTCTCCGCGGTCGGCGACATCAGCCTCAATTCCCTCGGTCAGCTCGCCTTTGCGTTGATTCTGATCGGAATCGGGATGATGGTGTGGGGAAACCGCACGGCTTGGAAGGAGACCAGCGGCTACTAGGTACACGCTGTGTCACGCGACCCCTTCGAGAGCGTCGAGTCTCCCTACCGGCCCCGACTCCACCGTGGCCTCAAGCGCTTGGCGCGCCCCCTCATCACGGAGCTCGAGCGAGCCTTCGACGAGTTCGAGGAGCCCCTCGGACGCATAGAGAGGAGCGTCGCCGAGCTCATGCTCGGTCATGGCCTGCCGACCGGCGTCTCCCCGGGCAGCCACATCGCGCCCGGTGTTCCGCGTGTCCGTCCGGTCCTCGTCCTGCTGGCGACCCGGGCGGCTGGCGGAGATCAGGACGCCGAAGAGGCCGCCTTCTCTGCGGAGCTCCTCCACAAGGCGGTCGTACTCCACGACGCGGCTCTGGGACGGCAGGACGGTCGTCGTCGTCGCATCACGCGGCGGCTGCTCGGGGGAGCGGCACATTGGCTCGGCGGTCACCATCTCGGTCTGCGCGCCCTCGAGGTCGTGCGAGCGTCTCGGCCGGAGCTCCTCGGCGAGGTCCTCGACACCATGCGCGAGATCACGGAGGGGCACGCCCTGGCAGAGCGACTCCGCGATGCTGACCCGGACCTCGAGGACTGGCGCGACTACGCTGAGCTCCACATCGGCGCTGTGTACGCATTCTCCTGCCGGGCCGGGGCGCGCCTCGCCGGAGCCCCGCGAGAGATCGGCTCGGCCCTGGGGCGGTACGGCCGCCACATGGGCATCGCCTGGCACGCGCTGGAGGACCAGTGGCTGATCACGGTCTCAGCAGAGGAGCTCCCGAAGATCCTGGCCCACCGCACAGCCTCCGGTCGCCCGGTGCTCCCTCTCATCGTCGCTCTCGAGGAGGACCCGGAGGTCGACGCCCTGGTCGACCGCGTGCTCGCAGACGGTGACGTCGCCGCCGCCCGTGAGCTCCAGCGACGGCTGGTCTGCACAGAGGGTCTCTTCGAGACGCGCAAGACGATGGTCGAGCACAGCCTCGCCGCGCGGCGCGCGCTGCGCGTCCTCCGTCCTGGCCCTCACCGTGACGCGCTCGACCGGCTGGCCTACAGCCTCGCGGCCAGCGGGGCGCGGATCGCCGAGGAGAACGAATAGGAGCTTGGTGCACGTTGATCCCGGCTTGTCGAGGCTCGACCTCGGGACTCGTCGCCGCGGACGTGCGCTTTGGCTCGTCTCCTCCGGCCGCTCGGGCTGGCAGCGGCGACCCCCGCTTGGGCGAGGGGCCGCCTCGCCAACGAGAGCGGCCTCCGGGTGAGCCTTCTCAACGCGAAGCGCCACAAACTGTGGCGTTTCGGCCCGAGAAGCCTGTCTTGTCCGTCCCATCCGCCACACTTTGTGGCGATCGGCTGGCGCAGAGACTCAGAGCGGGTAGTCCGTCTGGAAGACCGTGAAGCGGTAGTAGGCAGCGGGGCCGTACTCGGTCCCGTCGTCGTTGGTCACCTGGATGAAGTACTGCCCTCCGTCGAGGGGACCGATGGGGCCGACGTCGCTGAAGTCGTCGTCCGTGCCGATGTCGTCGCCCTCTCCGACGACCTCGCCGTCCTCGTCGTAGATCGTGACCTCGGCGTCGATCAGCGAGCCGAAGAGATCGGCGGTGCCGTTGAGGTAGAGGTAGTTGTCCGGGTCGACCGAGATGCTGTACCAGTCCTCGTCGTAGCCGTAGTCCATGATGCCCCAGGCCAGGGCGGTGCCCTGCTCGCCGTCGTCGTTGGTCTCCCACACGAAGTCCATGACGTTGGCTTCGCCGTCGTAGTCGTTCGGCTCGAGCTCGGCCTCGTAGTGGTAGCCACGATCGTAGACGCGGACGTAGACGAAGCCCCAGTGGCTCTCGCCCCCATCTCCGCTGGCGTCGCTGACCGCCAAGGTGGCCTCGCCGCCGTCGACCTCGAAGTAGAAGCCCGAGCCGTTGTCGCCGCCCGGGGACTCCTTGCGCAGCAACAGGTCGCCCTCGATGTCGTAGAGCTCGTAGAGCGGCGTGGCGTCGGAGTCGACGGCGTAGGAGCTGCCGGTCAGCACGGTCGGGCACTCCTCGTAGGGCAGGGCGAGCTCGATGTAGTCGGTGTCGCCCTCCTCCTCGAGCAGCCAGCCGACGGCGTAGAAGTAGCCGGAGTCGACCTCGAGGAGCTCTCCGTTCTCGAAGCTGTCCGGGTCCTCTGTGCGGCGGCCGTACTCGGCCACCTCGAGCGTGTAGCTGAAGTCCGGGATGCCGATGTCGTTGATGTCCTCGACCATGACCGTCCAGGCGCCTTCCTCGGGCAGGTAGGCAAAGAGCACCGTGTCGTAGGTCGTCACCGGGCCGAGGGCGTGGTCGTTCTCCTGAGCGTGGAGCTTGCCGGTGGGGCTGTACAGGGAGAGGAGGGTGTCGTTGTCTTCGTCATCGGTGATCGTGTCGATGCGGATGAACTCACCACCATCGGCGTTGAAGGTGAAGAAGTCCTGGTCGTCGTCGTCCTGCAGGACGCCTTCGACGGGAGCGTCCCAGAGGATCGACTCGGCCTCTTCCAGGGAGTTGTTCCGGTCCCCGGTGGTGCACTCCTCCTCGTCGCAGATCTGCCAGCTGCTGCAGTCGGTGTCCTCGGCGCAGGGAGTTTCGTCTGGGGGCGAGTCGTCGTTCGGCAGGTAGCCGGAGTCATCGGGGTTGCCGCGGTTGCAGCCCAGGACCAAGAGAGAGATCAGCATGAGCGAAACTTAGCTTGCCAGCCGCACCATGGCGGCTAATACGGGCGGCTGTCGCCTCTGGAGGTCCACCATGCCGCGTCCGCGTGCTCTCACGGGCATCCAGCCATCCGGGATCCCGCACGTCGGGAACCTCAAGGGCATGATCGAGCCGGCCCTGTCCCTCCAGGAGACCCACGAGCCCTTCTACTTCATCGCCAGCTACCACGCCCTGACGACCCTCAAGGACCCCCGGCTCCTTCGCGAGTACCAGCGCGAGGCGGCCATGTCGTTCATGGCCTTCGGCCTGGACCCGGGCGTCACCGCGTTGTTCCTGCAGCAGGACGTGCCAGAGGTCTGCGAGCTCGGTTGGATTCTGGGCTGCCACGTGAACACAGGAGTGCTCGAGCGCGCACATGCATACAAAGCGGCGCGGGATGCGGGCCGCGAGATCAACCTCGGGACCTTCAGCTACCCCGTGCTCATGGCAGCGGACATCCTCATCTACGACTCCCACCATGTCCCCGTCGGCAAGGACCAGAAGCAGCACGTGGAGATGGCGCGGGACATGGCCGCGGGCTTCAACCACCGCTACGGCGCGGATGTCTTCGTCCTTCCGGAGCCGCTCATCCGCGAAGAGGTCGCGACGGTCCCTGGAGTCGACGGGCGCAAGATGTCCAAGTCCTACGACAACACGCTGCCGCTGTTCCTCCCGCCGAAGGAGCTGCGCAAGCGCATCATGAAGATCGTCACCGACAGCAAGGGTGTCGAAGAGGCGAAGGACCCGGAGACCTGCAACGTCTTCGGGCTCTACCAACTCTTCGCGACGACGGAGGAGCAGGAAGCCCTCGCGATCCGCTATCGCGCCGGAGGCATGGGGTACGGGCAGGCCAAGCAGGAGCTCTTCGAGGTCATGGACCGCTCCCTCGCCGAACCCCGTGAGCGCTACGGTGCTCTCTGTTCTGATCCGTCGACGGTGGATCGGGTGCTCGCCCAAGGGGCCGAAAAAGCGAGATTCATTGCCCAGCAGACCTTGGCGCGCGTCCGTGGGGCCGTAGGTTTGGGGTCCGCGCGTTAATTCGGTGTCAGGGGACTGTCAGCTGATTGACGCGGTCTTGACAAACAGTTCGGGCAGGTGGCTGTAGAACCCCTCCGGAACGCCTCCACCCTGGGAACCTAATGCACCACCCCCGGGCTCAGACGAACAAAACCCCCAGAACGGTTGTCCCATGTCGGGACCTCAGGAGACTCGATGCCTTCGTATCGACCCGAATCCTTTGACGAAGAAAACCCCTTCCAGCAGCGGAGCACGGGTCGCGGTGAGCGGCTGAGCGCCGAGGAAGAGAAGGACATGGCGCGCCGGATCCGCGTCGCCGAGGATGCAGCCCGGGACGCCATCATCGACATTCCCGACGCGCGCGCCATCATCGGTCGCCGTCCGGACCGTGCCGAGCGCACTCGAGCCGGCGCCGTCAGCCGCCTGGAAGAGGCCGTCATGGCGACCTGTGCCCAGGCCAAGACCAACCGGGAGTTCCGGCAGCCGGCCCGCAAGGCCTCGGGCGCCTGGCAGGCCGCCGAGAACCTCCGCTGGCGCCTCGCGATGTCCGGCCGCCGGATCGCCCATGGAGAGGCCCGCAAGCTTGCCGGGCCGTTCATGGACGAAGAGGACCTGGTCCAGGAGGGCTACATCGGCCTCCTCCGCGCCGCCAAGCGCTTCGACCCCGACCGTGGCATTCGCTTCAGCACCTACGCGCGCTGGTGGGTCAGGGCACAGATGACCCGCGCCATCGACCACACGGGCCGCCCTGTGCGCCTCCCCGGGTGTGCCGTCGAGCAGACCCGCAACCTCCGCAAGGCCATGAAGCGCTTCGAGTCCGGCGGCGTGGAATACAACGTCCAGGATCTCGCGGAAGAGGTCGGCATCGACAAGGAGCGCGCGGAGCTCCTCCTGTCCCAGGGCAACACGATCTCGCTCGAGCAGCCGGTGGACGACGGACCCCGCCCCAGGCCGCTGGAGCGCTTCCTCTCGGACGACGACGCCCCGCCGCCCGATGGCGAGGCCATCCAGTCCCAGGAGCTCGCGCGGATGCACACCGCCTTCGCCGCCGTGCTCTCCGATCGCCAGCGCTTCGTCCTGACCCGTCGGTACGGGCTCGACGACGGCGAGTTCCGCACCCTGTCAGAGGTCGGCAAGGAGATGGGGCTTTCCCGCGAGCGCGTCCGCCAGATCGAGCGCGAAGCCCTCATCAGGCTGCGCGACCACAGCGGCATTCGGGACAACCCCTTCTTCCTCCGCCAGCTCGCGCGGGTCGCCGCCCAGGCATAGCGGGCGGCCTCGGGGGCAGTTTTCTGGCACACAGAACCTCACGTACGCGTGAGGAATCCGCTTGCTCGTTGGTTCCGCGTCGCTATTATGGTTGACCTATGAGTACGCGCATTCCCGACCTCGACCTCGTCAGGGCCTACCTCGACGAAGATGACATCCAGGCCTTCGAGCTCATCTACAAGCGCTACGCGAACGACGTCTACAGGGCGATGTCCCGGGCCCTTTCGGGCTTCTCCTTCGCAGAGGTCGACGAGTTCAGCCAGGAGCTCTGGGCCCGTGGTCGCGCGCTGCTCGAGCCCTATGACCCGGAGCGCGGCACCCTGCGCACCTACCTGGTCGTGCAGGCCACCTGGGGTGCTCGCTCGGCGGAGGCCAAGCGCATGCGGCGCCACGCCAGCCGCCGCGCCGCCCAACTCCCTGCCACTGGCCAGGATCCCGCGGCGATGCGCTGCATGAGCGCCTGGTCCCTCGAGAACGCGGACGGCGCTGTCGCGCGCATGGGCGGAAACGGAGCCCGCAAGGCTGGCGCCACCCGCGCGGTGCGCACCTACCTCGCCCAGAACACCGATCGTCCCGCCCAGGTGCTCGAGGCCTGGCTGGAAGGCCGCACCGGCCGTGACATCGCGCAGGAGCTGGGTGTCCACCCGGCGCAGATCAGCCGCGACCTCGCCCGCGCCCGCTCCAGGATGGAGGGCTTCCTCCCGGCCCGCCCCCGGCTGGCCGCCCCGAGCGACGACTAGCGCCCCTCGGCAGAAGTCGCGATGCGCCTTCCACCGGCGCCTTCGGCGCGCGGCGCGGCGCATCGTTCACCCCGTCGCAGCCCGACTGCGTCGGAACTCGTGCCGGAGAGAACTAGCGCTTCTGCTTCAAGGCATGGGCCGCCCGGCGGCGCCGGCCCAGGTCCGAGACCTCCTTGACGGCGTCTAGCTGATCGAGCACGTCGTCGACCTCGTCGATGGCCAGATCGGCCGTGACGCGGGTCGAGGCCACGTGCAGCGTGCGCACCGTCTCGATGAGGTCCTCCACCTCCTCCTCGTCCTCCGCGTTTCCAAGAGGCACTCGGAGCAAGGCCGAGCGGAAGGCCTCGCGGATCCGGCGGGCGGCCTCGACCACGCGCGGGTTCTCGTGGCGGGCCAACTCGTCGAGCAGGGTCAGCGCCGCCTGCTGGCGGGTGTCGCCAGGTGCGATCTGCGAGGTGGCGGGCGGTGCGATCTGCGAGGTGGCGGGCGGTGCGATCTTCTTGACCTGCTCCGTCGTGAACAGGATGCGGTCTCCCTCCCAGGCCGTGCAGTGCATCGTGAAGCCGTTGTAGGAGACGACCTGGATCCTGAGCGTGCGGCCCGAGACGACCACCTGGTGGATCGCCTCGGTGACGTAGTTGCCGCCGATCCGAGTCGTGTCCTGGACGACGCCGCTGACGGCGACGGTCTCCCGCAGGCCGTAGTTCCGGATCTTGATCGTGCTGCCGGCGAACTCGAACTCCCAGCTGTGGAAGGGGATGACCCACATCAGCGTCGGCAGCACACCGAGCAGGAAGACGAGCAGGGCTAGGACCTCCATCAGCCGGCGACCTCCGTGAGCACGCGCAGGAAGTTCCCTCCCCAGCAGGCAAGGATCTCGGGCGCCGTCCATCCCCGCTCGAGCAGGGCCTGGGTCAACAGCGGCAGCTTGTCGGCGCCGTCGAGGTCGCGAGGGTAGAGGCTCCAGCCCTCCCAGTCGCTGCCGATGGCGCAGTGCTCGACGCCGACCACGTCGCGGATGTGGGTGAGGTGGTCGACGACCGCGGCCAGGCCGCCTGGGCCGATGAAGGGCGTGACGAAGATCACACCGATGACACCGCCGGTGTCCGCGATAGCGCGCAGCTGGGAGTCGTCGAGTCCGCGCGGGCTGTGGTGGACGCTGTTGCAGGCGGTGTGGGAAGCGATGACCGGGGCCCGGGTCCGCTCGCAGAGCTCGAGCAGCCCCGCTCGGTTCAAGTGCGCGACGTCGATGACCATCTGCAAGCGGTTCAGCTCGTCGACGAGGTCACGACCGTAGTCCGTCAGGCCAGCCTTCGGGTCCTGACCCCAGCCGACCATCGGCTTGCAGGCCTCGTTCTCGCTGAAGTGGGCGAAGCCGACGTAGCGCATGCCGCGGTCGCGGTAGTGGGAGAGCTTCCCGAGCGAACCGACCAGTCCGTGGGCGCCCTCCAGGCCCGCGAAGCAGGCGATGCGACCAGCCTCGCAGGAGGCACGGATCGTCGCGCTGGTCGTGGCCAGCTCGAGGTCGTCGGGGTGGGCGGCGAGCTTGGCGTGCATCCGGTCGAGCATGCGCTCGATCTTCGTGGGGCCGCGGCGGCCCGCCAGGGGGGAGACCACCACACCCAGGGCCAGGCAGCCGACGTTGCCGGCGCGCAGACGAGGCAGGTCGACGTGCCCCATCAGGGCGGCGCCCGGGAGCAGGTTCGGGCGGTGCTCCCGAGCCCAGTTCCACGCGAGGAAGGTGGTCGTGAGCAGGACGTCGCAGTGGAGATCGATGATCAGCGCCTGCTCGTGGATCGCCCGGGCCTCTTCGCTGATCACAGGAGCCTCCCGACCACGTCGACACCTTCCCAGCTCCCGTTGTCGACAGGTCGCTGGAGCTGGCCCGGGGCGCAGAGGGTGTGGAAGCCCACGGGCTCGACGTCGGTCGCACAGGCTCCGAGCGGGAGACCCTCCAGGATGGCGAGATCGTCCAGCGTCGCGATGGCGTGGACCGGCAGCATGCGGGGCAGGGGCGCCGGCGCGAGGAACTCCAGCGGCAACAGCGGGACCGCCCACTCGTTGCCGCTCCAGCAGCGCCCGCGGACCCGCCCGAGCCCGCAGCGTCGGCGCCACTCGGGGCCGACGGCCGGGTCGACCTCGCCGCGCGGCATGCTGATCGCGAGCTCGCGAAGGGCCTGGGCGACGCGCATCGCGAGGCGCTCGGCGTCCCCGAGGCAGAAGATCGCGGCGGGGCTGCGGCACCCCGCCCCGTCGTAGAGCGCCGCGTCCTCTGCCAGGGCTCGCGCGGTCGCATTGGAGATGTCCTCTACGACGGCGAAGCTGACCCGGTGGCCGAAGAGGGCCTTCGGACCAGCGAAGGCGCTCTCGAGGGTGGACATCGCCGCGTCGGCGCCAAAGGCGAGGAGGGCGTCGACCTGCTCCAGCAGGGTGAGATCGTGGCCCTCGACGCAGCGGACGCCGTAGGCCTCTGCGATGGCGCGAGTCGCCTCGGGCCTGCGGGACGGGGCCTTGAGCACCACCTCGCAGCCGAGCCTGGTGAAGCGGTCGACCCAGCGCAGAGGCGCGGTGAAGACGTTCTGCGCGCACCAGATGGCCACCCTGCGTGCGCTGCCGCTTCGCGTGGTCGCCGTCGAGATGCACTCCAACTCGACGCGCAGTGCCTCTCGGGCGCCCTCCTCCGAGAGGCCGGTGTTCCAGGTCGCGGGGTCGCCGAGAGCTCTCACTCGGCCGCCAGCGAGCAGCCTCGGGGCTCGGCTCTCTGAAGTCGGCCCTGGAGGAAGACGCGACCCCCGCGGACCTCGCCGAGATCTTCGGTCTCGATCGCGAGCAGGCTGCTCCAGTTCGCCAGGTCCACGAAGCGCAAGAGCCCGACTCCCTCCGTGGGCTCGCCGCTGAGCGGATCGACCGCGTAGGGAACGAGCCAGCGGGGCGGAAGGTAGCCCTCACCGGGGGCACCCCACAGCTGGGAGGACAGCTCCGTCATGCCGTACTCGTCGATGCGCCGGAAGTGGGGCCCCAGGCCAGCGCGAAGGTCGAGGTGCTCCGGGGAGTCACCCTTGAAGCCACCCGTGACCATCACGACCGAGCCCGGCGGGAGCTCCATGACAGGCAGCTCGGCGGCTCGGGACGCGGTGGTGGCGACGAACACCGGGCCCTCGCCTGAGGGGGCATCAGCGGTGGCGTCCGGGAAGAGCATTCGCATCATGTGACCCAGGGAGCTGTCAGCTGCCCTCGGGCAGAGGTTCAGGGCTTGTGGGGGCGGGTCCGTCACGCAGGCCTCGAAGTGGAGACGCGCGGCCACATCGTAGGCCTCTGTGTCGGCCATCATGTGCACGCCCCGCTCCCCGGTCGTGCCGCTGGTGCGGAAGGTGACGCCCTGTCTCGAGGTGCAGAACACGAGCGCCCGGCAGAGTCGGACAGGCACCGCCGGGATCTCGTGGAGCGAGGTCGGCTCGACCCCCGCGGCGAAGTCCCGGTGGACCGGGGACACGGTGACCTGCCAGCGGAAGAGCTCCAGCGCGAAGGCCTCGACGTCGCCGCCGTGCCGGAGGAAGTCCAGGACACGAGCCCTCACGACAGCTCTCCGAGGGCGCCCAGGAAGGCCTCGAGCTGCTCCTTGGTGACGGTCAGCGGTGGGGTCAGGGCCAGGACCTCGGCCTGCTCCCCGGCTGGCAGCGCGATGAACCCGCGCTCCAGCAGCCCGCGGCTCAGGGCCAGGCTGTCGGTGACCTCGAGACCCAGCAGGAGCCCGCGACCCCTGACCTGGCCGAAGCCGGCCAGCTCATCGGCGAACCAGCGCCCGAGCTCGGCAGCGCGCTGGGGAAGGGCCGTCTCGAGGATCACCTGGATGCAGGCCAGCGCCATCGCGCAGCCCGGGGGATGACCGAGGAAGGTCTGGGTGTGGAGCGCCTCGCCAGCGCTGGCGCCCCAGGCCTCCATGATCTCCCGGCGACCGACACAGGCCGAGATGGGCGCCCCTCCGGCCATGCCCTTGCCGAGGCAGACGAGGTCGGGGAGGAGGCCCTCTGCCTGGAAGGCGAAGAGGCTGCCGGTGCGCCCGAAGCCCGTGTAGATCTCGTCGAGGATCAAGACGGCGCCTGCCTGATCGCAGGCCTCGCGCAGGTCCCCGAGCCAGCCGGCCGGGGGCACGCGGATGCCGCCGCGTCCCTGGATCGGCTCGACGAGCACGGCGCCGGCGTCGCCGAGATCGATCGCCCCACCAAAGGGGGCGTGGCGCACGTGGTGGCCGAGCTGCTCCTCGAAGGGCGCGCGGAAGGAAGCTGACTTGTAGGCGGTGGCGGCGAGCGCACCGTAGGAGAGGCCGTGGTAGCCGCCGGAGAAGGCCAGCACGCCTGGGCGCCCGCTGGCGATGCGTGCCGTCTTCAGCGCCGCCTCCACCGCGTCGGAGCCAGAGGTCCCGAGGATGCTGTGGTCGAGCCCCGTGATCGCCGCGAGGCGCTCCAGGAGCTCGATGCGTCGCGGGTCCGGGAAGGCGTCTCCCATCGCGTGGGGAAGGCGCGAGAGCTGGGCTCGCCCCGCGGCGACGACCCGGGGGTGGCGGTGACCGACGCTGGCCGCGCCGAAGCCAGCGGTGAGGTCGACGAAGACGTTGCCGTCGACATCACGGACGTTGGCTCCCAGGGCCTCGTCCCAGACCATCGGATCGGTGTCGGCGGTGCCGAGGGTCGCAGCGCGACGGGCTCGCCGCGCCGTGATCGCGGGGCACTCCCGCCGGGCGAGCCGGTCCACCCAGGCGCGCGAAGTCGGGCCCGGGACCGCGGTCTTCAGCGCTGGCAGGGAGCGACCGTCCACCTCGGCCCTCTAACCCCAGGCAAGATAGTGGAGCGCGTGCTCCTCCCCATCCTGCTGGCCTGCACAGGTGGGCCGACGCTGGTCCAGCCCGAGGGCACCATCGTGCTGGACCTCGTCAACCCGACCCCGACCGACGCGTTCAGCGGCGTCGACGAGATCTCGATCGAGCTCCGCGTCGGCGGCGTCGTAGTGGCGTCGGAGACCTTCGGCGTCGACGAGCCGGCCGAGATTCCAGGCCTCGATGCCTTCGGCACAGGGCGCTTCCACGTCGCTGGGCTCTCCGGCGGCACCGTCATCAGCTATGGCCGCTCGCCAGAGATCCTGCTTGGACCCGACCAGGACCACAACGTCGCGATCACCTTCCTGCCGGTCAACCAGGTCCTTTCCATCGCGGACTCGATGGCCGAGCCCCGCTCGCAGCATGGCGCCGTCCGGCTCCCCGACAACCGCATCCTGCTGCTCGGCGGGGCCAATCCGAACCGGGACGCCAGCTACGACGACGTCGAGATCTACGACCCGAGCGAGGGCATCTTCAAGCCCACCGGGACCTACCTGCCGCTGTCGCTGTACGACGTCGAGCTGTCGTTCTCGACGGACCGGACGATCTGGCTCAACGGAGGGCGGACGCTGTTGTCAGAGGGGCCGAAGGTGCAGGCCATTTTCTTCGAGTACGACCCGGTCACCGAGCAGATAGAGATGGCCGCCGACATGAACGTGTCCCGGGCCGGTCACTGCTTCCACGAGTTCCGCGACGGCTTCGGCGCCGCCATGGGTGGGAACCGGGACACCCCCGCGATCGACTACCTGCGTCCGGACCCCGACACCGGCGAGTGGACCTGGTCAGAGGTCGTGATCAGCGGCCTGGACCAGACGGCGATGACGGGCTGCGCCGCGCTGCCCACCGGCGAGGTCTTCGTCCAGGGCCTCAGTGACGACTCCACCGGCCTCTTCGACTTCAGCGAGGACGCCGCCGCAGCCAACCCGAACATCTCTGACGCCTTCTACGCCGTCGAGAGCGGGACCTACGAGCTGCTCGACGGCGCGATGCTGATCCCCGTCTCCGATGAGCAGGTCTGGGTCGGCGGTGGGCGCACCATCGGTGGCGTGTCCGACACCACCGGGCGCATCTTCGACGTCCCGACCCGCAGCTTCGTGGGTGGGGTGGATCCCTCTCGCGAGCGGGTCGACGGCCAGTGGGACGAGTGGATCGAGGATGGCTGGTACGCCCTGGGCTGCGGCTCGCCCGACGGCGACAACTCTCGCTCCCAGACCACGATCGAGCTCATCAACCTGCTCTCCGGCGAGCGCTACTCCTACGTCGAGGGGGACCGCAGCCGTCCAGGTTGTGAGCTGACGGTGCAAGCCGACGGCGCGATCCTCATCACCGGTGGCTTCGAGTCCGGCGGTGACGCCGAAGCGAGCGCCGCCGTGATGGTCCCCTACAACCCCCAGGAGTGAGTCACGGGCCGAAGCGGTGGGTCAGCGCGGCGATGAGCCTGGCGTGGATGCCGTCGAAGCTGCCGTTGCTGAAGATCGCGACGACGTCCCCCTCGACGGCGTTGGCAGCGACGGCGGCGACGATGTCCTCTGTGTGGTCGAGGCAGGTCGCCTCCACGCCACGGGCTCGGATGTCGCTGGCGAGGGCGTGGGGGTCGAGGCGCTCCTCCGCCCCGATGCGCTCGTCGTAGGTGGCCTTGATGATCACGCAGTCCGCGCCGTCGAAGGCCTCTGCGTAGGGTCGCTGGAAGATCTTGCGGCGAGATGTGTTCGAGCGCGGCTCGAAGACGACCCAGAGGCGGCGCCCCCCGAAGCGGAGGCGGAGGGCCTCTGTGGTCACCCGCACGGCGGTCGGGTGGTGGGCGAAGTCGTCGACGACGGTCACACCTCCGACCTCGCCGATGATGTCCTGGCGCCGCTTGATGCCGCGGAAGGTGTCGAAGCCGCGAGACAGCTGATCCGCTGAGAGCCCCTCGCGCTCGAGCGCCGCGACAGCCGCGACCTGGTTGTAGAGGTTGTGCTCGCCGACGAGGATCGAGCTGAACACGCCGAAGGGCTGGCCCTCGCGCAGCACCGAGAAGCGCATGACGCCGCGGTCGTGGTCGACGGCCTCGACGCGCCCGTCCCACTGCTGGTTTGGCCCGTACTTCCGGACCTCGCAGGGGGCGTCCTCGCAGACCGCGCGAACCGTCGGGTGGTCCCAGCGCGCGACGAGGCAGCCGTCCTCTGGCATCGACGCCACCAGCTCGCGGAAGGCCTCCTGGCAGTGCTCCAGGTCCCGGTAGATGTCCGCGTGGTCGAACTCGACGCTCGTGATGATCGCGGTGTCGGCGCGGTAGCTCAGGAACTTCGGGCGCTTGTCGAAGAAGGCGGTGTCGTACTCGTCCCCCTCGATGACGAAGTGACTGCCGCCACCGGCCCTCGCCGTGCGATCCCAGCCGTGCACCACGCCGCCGACGAGGTAGCCGGGATCGAGCCCGGCGTCGTCGGCCAGCCAGGCGGCGATCGCGGTCGTGGTCGTCTTTCCGTGGGTGCCGGCGCAGACGATGGACCTGGCCTCGCGCAGGAAGAGCTCGCCGAGCACGTGCGGGAAGGAACAGTAGGCGAGGTCCCGCTCGAGCACGGCCGCGGCCTCTTCGTAGACCGCTCGGATGACGTTGCCGACGACCACGAGGTCGGGGCCGTGGTCGAGGTTCGAGGCGACGTAGCCCTTCTGGATCTCGATCCCGAGCGAGGCGAGGTAGTCGCTCATCGGTGGGTAGGCGCCGGTGTCGGAGCCGGTCACGGTGAAGCCGGCGTCCGACAACATGCCGGCGATGGCACCCATGGCCGTGCCGCAGATGCCCATCACGTGGATGGTCTTCAGCTCCTCTGGGAGCCCTTGGTCGTAGAGAGGCATGCTCGGGTGTGCGGAGCGACGGTGGAGGGGAGGGTGCGGAGTGACTGACGCAGCATGGACAGCGCGTCGGGGGTGTCCACGTCATACCAGAAGGGAAGCAGATCGCAGTCGAGGTGTGCGGCTCGCAGCAGGGTCTCGGCGAGGACGGCGTCCGTGCTCCAGGGCATCTCCGCCATCAACTCCGGGTGCGGGCGCTGCCAGGCGATGCCCCAGTAGCCTCCGTCGAAGGCCGGGCCTATGGCGAGCTCGTGTCGCCCGGCGGCGAGGCGCTGGAGCAGCTCTGGCGGCAGGGTAGGGGAGTCCGTTCCCAGCGCCACAGACGGCCCCCGCATCGCGTGGAGCATGCGCGCGCCGAGGTCCCCCTGGACCTGGGCTTCGACCGGACAGTCGAGAGCCTGCACCCAGGGATGGTCGAGGTCTCCGGCGATCGAGGCGGTGAGCTCCAGGTCACAGGACCGCACCAGCGCGAAGACATCCGCGGCCATCGCGGCGTGGAGCTCGGCAGCGCCCTCTGGACCGAGGGCCGGGATCAGCCGGGTCTTCACCGTGCCCGGGACCGGAGGCCTGGTGAACACGACGGCCCTCACGTTCGATGCCGCCAGGTCGCGCGCAGGATGCCGATGCCTGCTCGGATCGTGCCGCGGACGGTGCCCGAGATCTTCGAGCGACCGCCGCCCCGAGGCCGGTAGCGCACGGGCACCTCCTGGACCCGAAGGCCGTTCTGGACTGCCTTCATCTGCATCTCCACGTTCCAGCCGTAGGTCATCTCCGACATGCGCAGGGCCAGCAGCACGTCCCAGCGGAGGGCTCGGAAGGGGCCCATGTCCCGGTAGGTCCAGCCCGTCCAGCGGCGGATGAGGCGGGTCGCCAGCAGGTTCCCGAAGCGCTGGTTGGGCAGGAGCGCGCCCTGCTCGGCGAGGCTGACGCGCTCTCCCAGGACCATGTCGGCTTCGCCCTTGAGGATGGGCCTCAACAACAGCGGCAGGTCGTCCACGTTGTCGCTTCCGTCCGCGTCGAGGATGACGATGATGTCCGGTGGTGTCTCCTCCAGGTGTGCAAAGCCCGCGAGACAAGCAGAGCCGTAGCCCCTGCGCTCCTCGATCACGAGCTCGGCGCCCCCTTCCAGCGCGATGTCTCTGGTGCGGTCCGTGGAGCCGTTGTCGACGACGATGACCCGCCCGGGACGAAGTCTGCGGAGGTCCGCGAGCACCGACGGGAGGGCCTCCTCCTCGTTGAGGGCGGGGATGACGACCGCGACGCGCACCGTCGGTGGTTAATGTGCACCTGATGCTCGCGCTTGCACTGCTGTTGTCCGTCGACGCCGCCGACAACCCCTTCCGCGTGCAGCCCCAGGGGCTCTCCGTGCCTGCTGGGTCCTCTGCCAAGGCCACCTTCGTCATCACCGTCCCCGACGGCACCTTCCTGTACCAGGACATGACGGAGGTGAAGGTGGTGGCCTCCGCGCCGCTGACCGCTGGTGCGCCCGACCTGCCTCCTGCGGTCGAGAAGGAGGACCCGGTCCTGGGCATGACGCGATCCATCTGGGATCAAGACGTCTACATCGAGATCCCGGTCACGGCTCCGGCAGAGCTGGGCGACCACTCGCTGGTCCTCGAGGCCAGGTACCAGGGCTGCAAGGGCACGCTCTGCTACATGCCGGTGACAGAGGAGGTCACGATCCCCGTGCGCGTCCTAGCCGCCGTAGATGCCGACGCTGGAGCTCCCTGAGACCACGTCACCGCGGGTCGAGCCCGTCGTCTCGAGCGACAGCGTGCCCTCGCCCAGGTACGCCCAGACCTGCCAGTTGTCCAGGTCGCCCGCGTCGTAGAGCAGGTAGGCCTGCACCCTGTTCCAGTCCACCGGCAGCGTGCCTTCCTGGGTGAGGTCGTCGGTCTCGGCCAGGGCGTAGTAGGCGATGGCGTCGCCGCCCTCGAGCCGCCCCGAGGCGAAGAGGATGGACGAGCCGGTCTCGTGCTCGCCGATGACGGCGCTCATGAACTCCACCGGCATCTCCTCCCCGTAGAGGGTCACCTCGAAGGAGCCTGAGCCGTAGGCGAAGGTGTTCTCTGTTCCGTAGCTGCCCCAGGTCGTGTCGAAGGTGACATCGAAGCGTCCCTGCTCGGCGAGGCAGATCGCCTCCCGAAGCGAGTCGTCGATGGTGGGGGGACCGCTGGCGAGCTCGTCTTCGATGTGTCCGCGCCTCGAGGTGATGAAGTCACCCATGTTCTGGATGGTCTGGCGCCGCAGGGACTTGTCCTCGTAGTCGCTCAGGTAGGGCTTGGTCAGCGCCTCCATCTCGTCGAGCCGGGTCGCCCAGTGGGACTCGTCCCAGGTCGTCTCGAGCAGGCCATCGAGGGCCTCGAAGTAGCGGTCCTGACCCTCGGCCGTGTTGTAGATCCGCCATGCCAGCATGCTCTCACCGGTCACGCTGGTCGGGCTGTAGGCGCCGAAGGGCTGCTCGCCCTCCAGGACGGCGTCGACACCCCACGGGATGAAGTGGAAGCGGTCGCCGTCGTCCGGATCCGCGTAGACGTAGAAGTTGTTGGTGTTGGCCGTGTAGCTGTCCCAGTGGCCGATGAGCACCTCTGTGGCCCATGCCCGCAGGAAGGCGTCGACGTCCACGACCTCGTCCAGCTCGGCCAGCACCTCGTCGTCATCGGCCTCGAGCGCGGCCACCACGGCGGCGAGGTCCGCTCGGTCGCTGCCACCCCACTCGTCCTCGAAGGTGTCTGTCCAGCCCTCGCGGAAGTCCGACAGGGTGCCCTCGTAGAGGTGGCCGTCGCCGTCGCCGAACTCCCGTCGAAGCAGCTGGCGCTTGACCGGCTCGATGTTGGAGTACAGCCCGAGATCCTCGCCGTTGACGACCACGTGGGCGAAGTTGCAGCGCGACGCGGGCACCCCGGCGGCCTCGTAGATCTCGAGGGCCATGCAGGTCTTCAGCCGCGAGGGGTCCTGGCGGGTGTTGTTGAGCGTCAGGTGCTCGACCTCGTGCCAGCGCTGTCCGCTGACGATGTCGTCGAGGTCCAGCTTGATGCCCGGACGTGTCGACTCCTGGGAGCCGATGAGCCCCTTCTTCCTGATGGCGACTGACTCCATGAGGTCGCCGTCGAGGGTCACGTCAGCCTCGAACCAGGTGTAGGGATGAGCGAAGGGCTCATCCATGCAGTCCTCGCCGGCGAGGATGTCGAAGATGTTCCGCGCCTGGTTCCGCATCTCCTCGAAGTCCGCCTCCGACATCTCGATCTCGACCTCGATGACGTGGTCGGGGTCGTAGACGACCGCGGTCGGGTCGGTCTCCGGAGCGGCCGAGTCGTCGACGGGCAGGTTCGGGACGCTGTTCCGGGTGCAGGCCAGCAGGAGGATGGTCACGAACCCAAGGGTAGCGTCGGATCGGCGAGGTGGGCGTGGTCGTTGAGGCGATGGACGCGCAGACCGGACTCCGACCAGCCGAGCAGCGACAGCGCCGTGTTCGGTTGGCGGACGTAGGGCAGGAAGCGGAAGGGGAGACCAACAGCGGTGAGCACGGCCACCGCCAGCGCCATCTGGTGGGTGACGATGACGACGGGGACGCCTGGACCGTGACGCCTGCCGAGGTCTTCCAGCGCTGGGATCACTCGGGCTGCCAGCTCTCGCAGGGTCTCTCCGCCGGGGACCCGCACGTCGGTCGGGTCGATGGCCCAGGCGGTGAAGATCTCGGGGTTGTCCGGGACCACCTCCTGTGCGAGCAGGCCCTCGAAGTCGCCCTGGTCGAGCTCCTGGAGGGCTGGGAGCAGCCGAGGTGGCCCGAGAGGCTCCGCGGTCTGGGCCGCCCTCGACAGCGGCGAGCTGTAGAGCGCCGCCCGGGGGAGGGATCGGAGCCGGCGGCACACGGCCTCTGCCTGGTCACGTCCCACCTCGTCCAGAGGGACGTCCATGCAGCCCACGAAGCGGCGCTCGACGTTGGCTCGTGTGCGGCCGTGTCGGAGCAGCAACAGCGGCGTCTCGCCCCCCTCCGCGCACTCGGCGAGGGCTCGTGAGAGAGGGTCGGGCGGGGGCAGTTTTTGCACGCTCTGCACGTACCCCCTACCACCGGGGCGGGGTAGGGTGAAGTGCACTCTCGAGGCGGAGAAATGGCTGACCCAAAGAAGGGCTTCGACCCCCTGGCGAGCCTGTTCGACGGGCCTGATCTCAGGGACTTCTCTGGCGCTGGCTCGCCGCTGCCGGAGGTGGACGAGTCCATCGAGTTCACGGATCCATCGCCGGAGGCCACCGATCCCCTGATCTCGATGCCGGTCGACGGCCTGCCGCTGGAGACCCTCAAGGGCTCCGAACCGGGCAGCTCGCCGGCTCCGGCACCCATCCCGCCTCGGGCGCGCGCTGAGATGCCCAGCGCCCTGGAGCCCCCCGAGCCCGCCGCGCTGGAGCCCACGCCCATCGCTCCGAGCGCCGAGCCCGACGCTGCGGAGGACGCCCCGACAGAGGAGGGTCCCACGAGCGAGGACAAGGCAAAGCTGGCGAAGGCGCTGGCCGCCGCCGCGCTCGCAAAGGCCCAGGAGAAGCAGAAGATCGAGGGCCTGGCCAAGGCCGAGAGCAAGCGTCGCCGCTCTATTCCTCCCCCTCCGGAGATGGCGGAGCCCGAGGCACCGAAGAGCCGTCTGGAGGGCCTGGCGGCGCGCGCACCCAGGCCAGTCTCTGCGTTGGAGGCAGCTCGGGCCGCCGCCAGCGCCGAGGCCGCAAGGAAGGAGGCTGCCGACGTCGCGCATCTGCTCGAGCTGCCGAACCGGATCGACAAGATCTTGCGCCGCCAGCTCAAGGGCATCCGCACCCTCGACGTCGTCAACGCGCTGTTGATGGACGACAGGCCCCTGCTGCAGGCCCTCTGGAAGGGGCATCGAGCCCGCTTTGCTGCGACGGGGAGCCTCTCAGAGGTCGTCGCCACGACCAACGTCATCCGGGCGCTCGGGGCCGTGCCCAAGGGCCAACTCGTCGCGGCGATCGTGGAGACCGAGAAGACCGACTACCTCGTCTGGGTGGACCTTGGCAGCGAAGCGACCATCGCGGCCTTCCCCGATGCCCGCGCCTGGTACGCCCACGCTCGGGACACCTAGGTCGGTCCCCAGGGCGATCCCCGCCACCTCGACAGGGTCAACAGGGTCCACAGTCTCCGACGGTGGTCCCGGTGGCCGCGCTCGTGTTCATCCAGGATCCGCCTGACCGTTTGCGGGTCACACAGACCCTCGAGGGACTCGGGCAGGTCGTCCAGCAGGTGCTTGCACGGGCCGGCCAGCCAGTGGGCCAGGGGGGTGCCGAAGCCCTTCTTGGGGCGCTCCACGACCCAGTCGGGGACGAGCCCGGAGAGCGCCCGGCGAAGGAGGACCTTGGTCTTCCTCCCTCGGATCTTGTGCCGTACCGGCAGGTTCTGGGCGAGCTCGACGAGGCGGTGGTCCAGGAAGGGGCTGCGGAGCTCGATGGAGTGGAGCATCGTCGCCCGGTCCGCCTTCGCGAGGACACCCTCTCCGAGGTAGAGGCGCTGGTCGAGGAACATCGCCGCCTCGGCCACGTCCAGGCCCTGGACCACGCGACCCCAGCGGTCCACGGTGTCCCAGGGGTCGACCTGGAGGCCGAGCAGCGGCTCGAGCTCGTCGGGGAGGAAGGCTCCCAGCCAGACCTGGTTGCGTCTGGCCAGGGCATGGGGCAGGCCGGCCGTGAAGCGACGGGCGAGGTAGCCGGCGCCGAGGTTCTCACGGCTGGCCGGGAGTCGCCCGGCGACTCGCCCGAGGAGCCCGCTCCCCACGCTGGCGGGAGCTGCGATGCGGTGTGCGAAGTAGGTGGGGTAGCCGCCGAAGTGCTCGTCGGCGCCGTCGCCGCTTATCGCCAGCTTGTGACCGGCGGCTCGGATGCCTTCGGCGAGCACCCAGGTCGAGGGCAGGGAGCCGTCCGCGAGGGGCTCGCACATGCCGGCGCTCAAGGCGTCCAGGACCTCTGGCATCCGGCCCGCCCGGAAGCGGACCTCCGTGTGCTCCAGGCAGAGGTGCTCGGCGACCGCGCGGGCCGGTCCGGACTCGTCGAAGCTCTGCTCGTCGAAGACCAGGGAGAAGGAATGCAGCGGCGCCTTCCGCTCCTTCACCGCCAGCGCCGCGATGGCCGAGCTGTCGATTCCACCGCTCAACAGGATGGCGAGCGGCAGGTCCGTGTCGCAGCGCTTGCGTACAGCCATGCGCAAGGAGGTGGTGATGGCTTCGACCCAGCGCTCCTCGGCGATGCCCTTTCGCTGGGCCCCGTGTCCGGGCAGCGGCGGGTCCCACCAGCGCTCGAGCCGCTCGCCCTCGGCCGTGCAGACCAGGACGGTCCCGGCCTCGAGCTTGTGGATGTCCGCGTAGATGCTGCGTGGCGCCGGCACGTACTCGAACATCAGGTACTGGGACAGCGCCACCTCGTCGATCCGCCTGGAGACCCCTGGGTGGACGAGGAGTCCCTTGAGCTCGGAGGCGAAGAGCACCGTGCCGTCCTCCAGCCGCGTCCAGTAGAGGGGCTTCTGGCCGAGCCGGTCCCGCGCCAGCCAGAGGGTGCCGGGCTGCCAGGCGGCGACCGCGAACATGCCCTCTGTACGGCGCAGCCCACGCTTCAGGCCGACCTCTGCAGTCAGCGCCGCGAGCACCTCTGTGTCGCACTCCGTGTCGAAGCGGAAGCCCAGCGCCGCGTGCTCGGAGCGCAGGGGGTTGTGGTTGTAGATCTCGCCGTTGAAGGCGACCCACACCCCGCCTCCCGAGAGCGGCTGCCGGCCGTTTTCGCGGTCGACGATGGCCAGCCGCCGCGCGGCCAGCGCGCCCTCGGCGACCTCGACGATGTGCTCGTCGTCGGGGCCGCGGTGCTCCAGCACCCGGACCATCTTCGCGACGGGTCCTCGGTCGACGGGCCCCCTGAAGTTGAAGGCCCCGGCGATGCCGCACATCCTGAGCTCAGACCTCTCTCAAGGAGGCACGAGCGATGACCTCTTCGTCGGTCTCGAGGTTTCGCACGCTGTGGATGCGATACGGCGCCTTGTCGCGGACGTCGTAGTGCATCCGGATGAGGACCTCGGCGACGATGCCGAGCGTGACCTCGACGACACCGAGCATCGCCATCAAGGCCGCGCCGACGCCCAGGACGGCGACGACGGCAGGGTCCAGCCAGAGCGCAGCGACGAAGGCCCCGGCTCCGGTCAGCACGCCCAGCAGCAGGAAGAGGAAGCCCGCCCAGCCGAAGAAGTAGATCGGCGTGACGTAGAAGTCGCGCAGGAACTTGACGGTGGTGAGGTCCAGCAGGACCTTCGGGATCCTGCCCAGACCGTACTTCGAGACGCCGCGTGTTCGCGCGTGGTGGCGGACGGGCATCTCGGCGAGCTTCGCGCCCGCCCAGGTGACGTAGATCGGGATGAAGCGGTGCATCTCGCCGTAGAGCGGGATGTGGCGGATGTACTCGGCCTTGTAGATCCGCAGGGTGCAGCCGTAGTCGTGGAGGTGCACGTTGGACAGGGTGGAGATCAGCTTGTTCGCGATCCGACTGGGGAAGGTCCGCGTGAGCGTCGAGTCCTGGCGGTCCTTGCGCCACCCGCACACGACGTCGTAGCCCTCCTCGAGGCGAGCCAGCATCGCCGGGATGTCCGCCGGGTCGTTCTGGAGATCTGCGTCCATCGTGACGATCAGCGGCATGGTGGCGTGCCGGATGCCGGCGGTGAGCGCCGCGGTCTGTCCGTAGTTGCGCACGAACCGGATCACGCGCACGCGGTCGTCTGCGGCGGCCAGCTGGAGGAGCTCCTCGTGGCTGCCGTCTTCTGACCCGTCGTCGATGTAGAGCACCTCGAAGTCGATGTTCTCCAGCGCCGCCACGATGGCCTCGTGTAGAGGCTGGAGGTTGCCCTCCTCCTCGTAGACCGGGACGACTACGGAGATCATTCGCTGGGAGGGGCCTCCTCATCTGGTTCGGCCGCTGGTGCCTCCTCGGGTGGCCCGCCGCCTTCGTCTTCGGGCCGGACCTCGCCCGGGGCTGCTTCGTCGGGCTCCGGTTGGGGATCGTCCACAGGTTGGTCGGCGCCATCTGGCTGTGGGGGCTGATCCGTTGGCGGTGGGCCCGGGCGCAGGTTGCCGAGATCCGGATCCTCGCTCAGCACGAGCTCGAGCTCGCCGATGTCGACCTCGCCGATCTCGACGGACAGCTTGCCCGCAGGGTCGTCCTCAGACGGGCCATCGCCCTGCTGGTCGACGAAGCCGAGGATGTGGAGGTCTCCGAAGTTCTTCGGCACCTCGAAGCTGAAAGGCCCCAGCTCAGGCACCGACTCGGCCGAGACCAGCTCCGGAGCGGAGATGCCCTCTTGCGTGAGGAGGTCCATTCGGATCGTGCCTGTCTTGTCCCCCTCGTAGATCACCGTTCCGGTGAGCATCACGGAGCCATCGGTCAGGTCGAAGCCTCCCGGTGTCTCGGTCCGCTGCTCGTCGGGAGCGCCCGGTATGGCGCCTCCAGGGGGGACTTCGCCCCCAGGGAGGGTCTCCTGGGCCTGGGGGCAAGCGGTCAGTAGCATCAGCGAGCAAACGACAAGCGCTGGTTTCAACGGTGACTCTCCGTCCTTGGACACCTTCGGCTACCACCGGCGGGCTCACGCTGTCAACGGCGGGACCCCAGCTTGACGTCGCTCGCACGCGCGCGGTACAGACGTCGCGGACAGTCCTGCCTCCCCAGACGCCGAGTTCGCGCTCTCATGTCGGTCACCGTTCGCGGTTACGTCTTCATCGACTCCCTCCAGCCGCAGCTGGCTGCTTTCACCGGCACGACCTGCCGGGGCTTCCTCCCCCTCGCCGGACAGGCGTCGCTGTGGGTGGAGACGGCTCCGGGGATGATCATCAACCGGGTGACGGACGTCGCGCTCAAGGCGACGCGCGCGGTGCCCGCGGTGCAGGTGGTGGAGCGGGCCTTCGGCCTGCTCGAGATCCACCACGACGACAAGGGCGAGGTGCTCTCAGCGGGTGACGCGATCCTCGAGTACCTCGGCGCCGACAGGGCCGCCGTGAGCAAGCCGAAGGTGGTCAGCAACCAGATCATCCGCGCGGTAGAGGCCTACCAGGCCCAGCTCATCAACCGGAACCGCCAGGGCATGTTGCTCATTCCGGGACAGTCGCTCTTCATCCTCGAGACCGAACCAGCTGTGTGGGCGGTCATCGCGGCGAACGAGGCCGAGAAGGCCGCGAACGTCAACCTCGTGAACCTCCGGCCCTTTGGCGCCTTCGGGCGCTTGTGGATGGCTGGGACCGAGTCCGAGATCGACTCGGCCGCCCAGGCCGCCCAGGCCGTGATCGAGTCTCTCTCTACCTCCTGAACAAACCGGAGATCCAGATGGCTGATGCCCTCGGAATGATCGAAACCCGTGGCTTCGTCGGCGTGGTCGAAGCCGCCGACGCCATGGTCAAGGCCGCTCGCGTAGAGCTGGTCGGCTACGAGAAGATTGGTGGTGGCTATGTCACCGCCGTGGTGCGCGGCGACGTCGCGGCTGTCAAGGCGGCCACAGAGGCCGGCGCTCGCCAGGCCCAGCGCATCGGCGAGCTGGTCAGCGTCCACGTCATCCCGCGTCCCCACGCGAACATCGACGAGGTCCTCCCGCTCGGTCGTGGCCCCCAAGGTGGCTGATAGATGAAGCTCGGCCGCATCGTCGGGACCGTGGTCTCGACGCGAAAGGACCCCAAGATCGAGGGCTTGCGCCTGTACCTCGTGCAGGACCTGTCCCTCGCTCTGGAAGGCAGGGAGTCCTTTGTCGTCGCGGCCGACGCGATGGGCGCGGGAGTCGGCGAGGTCGTCCTCTACGCCTCGGGCTCCTCCGCTCGCCAGACGGACATCACGGACAACCGGCCAGTCGACGCCGTCGTCATGGCGATCGTCGACTCGATCCATCGCTACGGCGAGCTGGTGTTCAACAAGGTGCCGCCGTTTCCGAAGGCTGACGGCTGATGCAGCGCGAGGAGATCCACAGCATCGTCGAGCGGGTCCTCGCGCGGGTGCGGGCTGGGGAGATGCCCGCCTCCAGCGAGCCTCCGGCGAACCCGCACGGCGTCTACAAGACCGTGTCGGAGGCCGTGGACGCCGCGCGCACCGCGCAGCGTGTCCTGATCAACCTGCCGCTGGAGAAGCGCCGGGAGATCATCGCGAACATCCGGCGGCGCGCGGCAGAGGATGTCCACAGCCTCGCGCGGATGGCGCACGAGGAGACCGGACTCGGCCGCGTCGAGGACAAGGTCAAGAAGAACCTGCTGGTCATCCACAGGACCCCCGGCCCGGAGATCCTCCAGCCCACAGCGTGGACCGGCGACGGCGGACTCACCCTCATGGAGCGCGCGCCCTACGGCGTCATCGGCTCCATCACGCCCTGCACCAACCCCACCGAGACCATCATCTGCAACGGCATCGGCATGGTCTCCGGTGGCAACACGGTGGTCTTCAACACCCACCCGGCCGCCAAGAGCATCTCCGGCTACTGCATCGACCTCATCAACCGCGCGAGCATCGAGGTGGGCGGGCCGGACAACCTGATGTGCTGCGTCGCGGTCCCCACCATCGCCTCGGCGACCGAGCTGATGAAGTTCCCGGGGCTGCGTCTCATCGTCGTCACCGGCGGCCCTGGGGTCGTGCAGGCGGCGATGAACTCGGGCAAGAAGGCCATCTGCGCGGGCCCGGGCAACCCGCCTGTGGTCGTCGACGAGACCGCCGACATCGATGACGCGGGGCGCAACATCGTCGCGGGCGCGAGCTTCGACAACAACGTCATCTGCACCGACGAAAAAGAAGTGCTGGTCGTCGACAAGGTCGCCGACCGCTTGATGGACGCGATGACCCACTCCGGCGCCGTGCGGCTCCGCAACCACCAGATCACGCGCCTCGAGAGGCTGATCCTGACCCCCGACGGGCTCCACGTGAACCGGGACTGGATCGGCAAGATGCCGAGCGCGATGCTGCGTGAGATCGACGTGCCGTTTTCCGGGGACCCTCGGCTCATCATCTGCGAGGTCCCCTTCGAGCACCCCTTCGTGCAGCACGAGCTGCTCATGCCGGTCATCGGCGTGGTCCGGGTGCGTGACGTGCACGAGGGCATCGATCTCGCCAAGGAGGCCGAGCACGGCTTCGGGCACACGGCGTCGATGTACTCCAAGAACCTCGACGCGCTGCATCGCATGGCGCGGGTCATGGACGTCAGCATCTTCGTGAAGAACGCGCCGAACTACGCGGGCCTCGGCTTCGGGGGAGAGGGCTTCACCAGCTTCACGATCGCCAGCCCCACCGGCGAGGGCCTCACGACGGCCATCGACTTCACGCGGGTCCGGCGCTGCACGCTGGCCGGCTACTTCCGCATCGTCTGAGCGACATGAGCGGAACCGGGGATGCGCTCGCACTCGTCGAGCTCGACTCGATCGCGCGTGGCTACCGCGTCCTGGACGCCATGGTGAAGCGCTCGCCGGTCGAGATCCTCGAGGCCAACCTCGTCGAGCCGGGCAAGTACCTGATCCTCTTCGCTGGCGGTGTCGCCGAGGTCGAGGAGAGCTACTCGGCGGCCCTCGAGGCCGGGGCCGGACACCACCTCGACGCGATGCTCCTTCCGATGGTCCACGGCGCCATCGTGCCGGGACTGCGCGGCTACCACAACTGCGAGGAGCCAGACACCATCGGGGTGATCGAAGCGACCTCCGTGGCGGCGATGCTCGAGTCCTGCGACCGCTCGCTCAAGGACGCCGAGGTCGTGCTCGCCGGCCTGCGCCTCACCCCGGCGCTCGGCGGAAAGGCCTTCTTCGTCGTGCACGGCGAGCAGGCCGATGTCGAAGCGGCTGCGGAGATCGCAGGGGCTGTGCTGCTCGAGCGCAAGGTCCAGATCGAGGTCATCGCGCGGCCGCACGAGGACTTCCTGGCCTACCTGCTTCGCCCCGCGCCCTTTAGAGTGGAGACCTGATGGAGCTCGCGCGCGTCATCGGCACGGTCGTTGCCACCCAAAAGCACGAGGCCCTCGAGGGGGTCAAGCTGCTCGTCATCCAGCCCCATGACCACAACGGAGACGCCCAGGGCGACCCCATCGTCGCCGCGGATCCGCTCCAGGCGGGGGTCGGAGACACGGTCCAGTGGATCTGCGGGCGAGAGGCCGCCCTCGCGCTGCCCCAGACCTTCACCCCGGTCGACGCCTCGATCGTGGCCATCGTCGATCACGTCTGGGGTCGCGAGTGATCCTCTGCCGGGTCATCGGCAACGCCGTCGCCACCGTGAAGCTGCCGGTCTACGTGGGCCACACGGTGCTGGTCTGCCGCCCGGTGAAGTGGGACGGTGAGACCCCCAACGGCCACGTCTTCCTGGCCAGCGACTCGGTCCAGGCGGGCGAGGGCGACCTGGTGCTCTGCGCCCGAGAGGGCAACACGGCGAGGCAGATCCTGGCCGACGACGACTCGCCTGTCCACGCCGTCGTGGTTGGCATCGTGGACGACATCCACACGGAGTAGGGTCGGAGGATGCTCCTCCTGCTGGCACCCCAGCGAGGCGGAGTTCTTCGCTCGCTGAGCGGTCAGCGCCGGCCCATGAAGATCCGCAGCACGTACCAGAACAACATCGCCACGCTGGCGAAGAGGGAGAGCGAGGCCGAGACGTAGCGGTCCCGCGGGTAGCGGTGGAGGATGTTGCTCGTGTCGTAGAGGATGGCGGCGCCGGCGAAGACGACCATGCCCACCGAGAACCAGGTCCCCAGCTGGAAGCCGAAGACCACGCTGCCGACGATGAGCAGGATCACCCCCACGCCGATCCAGCGCAGCATCCCTCCCATGAAGGAGAAGTCCTTGCGCGTGGAGATCGCGACGCCGGTCAGCCCCGCGAAGCCGATCAGCGTCACGAGCGCGGCGCTCTGGATGGCCCCCGGGGCGTAGTGCTCCGCGAGGTAGAGCATCGGGACGAAGATCAGGGCCTCGGCCGTCACGAAGGTGGCCAGGGCGAGGTACTGCAGGGGGAGCGGCCTCACCCGGGCCGCCGCGGCGCTGGCGATCCAGCCGACGACCATGAAGGCGCCAAGGACCAGCAGCCAGCTGACGCTGAGCATCGCGGTGGCGATGGGCTCTGCGAGGCCTGTCCAGAACAGGGCGACCTCGATGAGCGTGAAGGCGATGATGGCGCCGAAGAGGTGGACGTAGGTCTTGGCGATGAAGGCCGCTCGTGCTTTGACGGAGGCCTGCGCGACAGGGGTGAGAGTAGTCATGACCGAGAGCTAATCACGGGAGGCGGTCTCGTCGGTCGGGATTGCAGACTTCGAAGGCCCTCAGCGTCTCCATGTGGGCCATGCCCGACAGCGCGCTGTCCGCCAGGACCACCGCCCGGAGCGAGTTGTTCTTCATGGACCTGGCGTCCTCTGCGGCCACGACCGCCGCAGCCGCCGCGATCGCCTCGTCGGAGGTCAGCTCTACGAGCGCGGTCTGCCAGGCCCGCCGGGCGCGGGCGATGCGTCCCTCGCAGTCGAGGTCCTCTGCCTGGACGGGGGCCACGATGTCCTCGACGGCGACCTTCGGTCGAGGCCAGATCCGGGCGGGCGGGTTGTCCGGGTCGAGGCGGCTCGGGCAGCCGGTCTGGGCCGCGGCTCCGCGGGTGCCTTGGAGCCGCTCGTGCCACCGGTCGAGGTCCTCGTCGGAGGCCCCCGCCACACGAGCCTCCTCGATGAGGACGGAGTGGAAGGTGCTCATGTGGGGGACGCGCGACCAGGCCAGATCGACTCGGCTGGCGAGATCCGTGGGGGGCTCGACGTCACCCTTCGTGAACACCCACCAGGTCTCGCAGCCGTCGTATGGCTCCCATCCGGCTACGCGCAGCGCGGGCTTGGCCCGCCCGAAGTGGCCGCCGGTGATGTCGACGAAGAGCACGTCGGTGCGCTCGGAGAGCCAGGCGACCCGGTCGCTGGGGTCGTACATGCCGACCAGGCCAGGCTCCGTGAGGCCGAGGGGATCGACGATGTGGTTGTCGACCACGTAGCCGAAGAGCCCCAGCTCGGAGAACGACAGGCGAGCGTCTTTTGGGGTGTTGGCGACCGCCCAGGCGGCTGGCCAGGCTCCGAAGGAGTTGTCGTCCCAGCCCCAGTGGATGTGACCCGCGAGCACGCCGGTCTTCTGAGTACGCCGGGTCGATGGCATGGGAATGGCCTCGTGGATGGCGAGGTCGCGCACCCGGTCGGTGGGCGCCAGGGCCACGCCCAGCCCGAGGGACAGCGCCAGCACCGGCCAGCGCAGCCGCCCTCGAGCGCAGAGGGCCAGGCAGATGGCCATTGCCGGCAGCGCCGGCATCAAGAGGCGGAAGTTGTCGAAGATGTCGCCTCCGACGGCCACGCTCATCGCCAGGTAGGCCAGGGCCACCAGCGCCGGCAGGCTGCGAATCCGCCACAGCACGGCGGCTACGAGGACCACCCCGAGGCCCATCTCCCAGCCGAAGTTCAAGAGGTACATGACCCCCTTGATCCAGCCGTCGGCCTGCACCTTGACGTGGAAGGTGTTGGGCAGCACCGAGCCGAACAGGACGAGCTTGGTGACCACGAGCACGAGCCCGCTGGCGAGCACGATGGCGCCGCCTCGCAGCAGCGTCCGCCGAGGTCCGCGGGTCGCCAGGTGCCAGGCCACGACGATCAGCGGCACCATCACCGCGTCCGGGCGGATCCACGGCGCCATGGCCATGGCCATGGAGGCCAGCGGTAGGCCGCCTTCGCGCTCCTTGGGGTAGAAGACCCAGGAGGCGGTGACCAACAGCGCCACCACCGGGGTCTCCATGCCCTGCACCGCCCAGAAGGGGAAGAAGGGCACCACCGCCAGGATGCAGGCGGCGACGAGCATCTCGAGGGGAGTCTTCAGCGCCTGGAGCGCCAGCCCGACCGCCGCCAGCGCACAGATCAGCCCGATGACCCGCGCCGCCCTCAGCCCGTCTCCGTTGGTGAAGGGTGCAAGGACGAGCGCCCAGCCCAGGTTCGTGATGCCCTCGACGTGCTCGCCCGGGTTGAAGACGAGGCCTTCGCCAGCCCAGAGGTTCCGGGCATAGCGAAGGGTGATGAAGGTGTCGTCGACCCAGTGGGCCGTGTAGTGCAGCGCGTGCAGCAGGCAGGCACCGACCGCCGCGATCGGAACCAGGGCGCGCCGGGTCCAGCTCAGGGCTCGTTGACCCGGTCGAAGAACAGCGCGTGGTCGCGTGAGAAGTCCCCGAAGCCGAGGAAGACCTGCTCCTTGAGTTCTTCGTGCCAGGCGAGGTCGCAGAACTGGAAGGCTCGGCGCAGGCCCATCACCGCCTGATCGAAGCACTCCGCGTTGGCGCCGCAGCCATGGGCGCTGTGCTTGGAGATCCAGGCGTAGGCGAGGTGTTCTCCGCCCGCCACCTCGATCTTCGTGCTCCGCAGGTAGGCCACCAGCGCGGGATCGCCGCTGTCGAGGGCCTCGTCGATCAGCGAGAACTCCCCGTCGGCGAGGACCTCGCTGCCGAGGTGGTAGCCGATGGAGCGGAAGATGTTCGGCAGCGTGTCAGGCGTGTGCGTGCCGTAGCCGATGGCAACTCGCTGTTGGAGCCCGTCCAGCCACGTGGGGTCCGCCAACGCCGCGTTGATCTTCTCTGTGTCGGTCATCCGGCCGTACTGCAAGATGCCCCGCAGCGTGGCCTGGGCCAGACATCGGTGGGTGTCCCTGTGCTCCGTGTCGGAGTCGTCGAACTCGTCGCGGGCGGCGTCGAAGAAGAAGCTCGCCACCAGGACGCTGCGGTCTGACAAGGCCACGATGGGCTCGTCCCGGTCGCGGAAGAGCTCTCGACTGCGGCCGATCTTCGCGGCCAGCGCGGCCACGCCGCTGCCGAAGTAGCCGTTCCAGCTCGCGTAGCGGGCGACGAAGCGCAGGAGCGAGGCGTGATTGCGCATCGCGCGGCCCAGCGCCCCCGCCACCAGGTCGTTGCTGGCGTCGAAGTCGAAGCGCTCTCGGAGGTCCTGCCTCTGGAACCGGGTCGTCATCGGACCTTCTGCTTCTTGGCGCGACGCTTCTTGAAGAGGTCCTCCAGCTCCGTGTCGACCGCAAAGTCGAGGGCCTCTTCGACGCGCATGCGCTCGACCGCGTCGTCCAGGGCTTCCGTGACGTCCGCGCTGCCGGGGTTCGCGACCACCCGCTGGTAGACCTCTTCAAAAGTGTCCGCCATCGACAACATCGCGGCCTCCACGGCGGCGGCCCGGCCCCAAAGCGACTTCCGGCGCTCGAGGATGCGCGTCAGATCGGCCTGCGCCTTCTGGAGGTGCCTCCTGTCGACGGCGTCGGTGGCCTGGCCCAGCTGGACCTCGATCTCGCCGAGGCGCCGGTTCAAGCCGCGCTCGTCCACGTCGTCCCAGCGCTCTCGCATGGCGAGCCACGCCATCCAGAGCCCGAGGAAGTCGACCGAGGCGTCGTCGAGGTCCTCGATGTTGCGACCGGTCAGCTGCGTGCTGCGCGATCCGGCGATCTGGCGCAGGGAGTCGAGGCGGTCGAGCATCTTGTTGTAGGCGCGCCAGTTCTTGTCGTCCGGCCGCGCCTTGCGCTCCAGCTCTGCGATGAGGTGGGCGCGAACGGCGGCTCGTCGCTCAGCGCGCTTCTTGCGGTTGACGAACTCCCGGAAGACCGGCGAGGAGGGCACGAAGAGCGCCGCGATGCCCTCGACGGCGAGGGCGGCGATGATCGGGATGACCCCGACGCCGATGCCCAGTGGGATGCTGAGGACGGCGCCCAGGCCCAGGGCTCCGACCAGCCCCAGCACGCTCATCTGCGAGGTCACCATCTCCTTGAAGTAGTTGGCGTTGGCCTCCGGGACATCGTCAGCGGCCTGCCAGAGGCGCTTGATGGGGGCCAGAGGCTTGTTGTGATCGGCCATCAGAGCGAGACCCGCACCTGGCCCTTGCCGCTGGCGTGGAGCTGCTCGAGGATGCGCTCCTCCATCGCCACGGCCGAACTCGAGCGCTGCCAGTGAGTGCAGCGTGGGCGTGGCTCCTCGATGGTGAAGTCATCCGCGATCTTCGCGGGCTGGGTGGAGAGCACGACGACCCGGTCCCCGAGCAGGAGCGCCTCTGTGACGTCGTGGGTCACGAAGGCGACGACGCAGGGGTTGGTCTCCAAGAGCGTGCTCAAGAGCTCCTGCATCTCCTCGCGCGTCTGGGCGTCCAGGGCCCCGAAGGGCTCGTCCATGAGCAGGATGCGTGGCTGGAGCACCAGGGCGCGCGCCAGGGCCACCCGCTGGTTCTGCCCGCCGGAGAGCTGCGCGGGCCTGAGCTCGGCCTTGTCCGCGAGCCCGACCTGCTCGAGGATGGCCTCGAGGCGGGCCTTCTGCTCGGCCGCCGAGACGCGCTCCTTCCACAGGCCCAGGCGGAAGGGGAAGGCGACGTTCTCTCGCACGCTCAAATCCGGCCTGTTCGCGTAGCGCTGGAAGACCATCACCGCGTCGTCGTGGGGACCCACGCAGGCCTCGCCGTCGATGAGGACCTCTCCAGAGGTGGGGGTCACGACGTTCAGCGGTCGGACGCCGCCCATCATGCGGAGGATGGTGGACTTTCCGCAGCCCGAAGGCCCCAGGATCATGGTGATGCCCGGCCCCTCGAGCTTCAGGCTGATGCCGTCGACCACGCGCAGGATGCCGCCCTCCGGCTTCGGGTACTCCTGGACGACGTCGCACAGCTCGACGCTCACGTGACCTCCCAGTCGTAGAAGCGCTTCTTGACCGCGGTCATGGCCGTGAAGGTCACGAGCGCCAGGCCGATGATGACGAAGATGCTCGCAAAGACCTGGTCCATCGCGGAGAACCGTCGGGCGTGGGACATCAGTTGCCCGAGGCCGACCTCTGCGTTCACGTACTCGGCGACCGTGATGTAGGTCCACTCGATGCTGACCGCGACGATGACCGCGTCCGCGATGCGCGGCATGGCCATCGGCACGACCGCGTGGCGGATGGACTCCCAGGGCGTCGCCCCGAGGTCCCTGGCCGAGATGTAGTAGGTGCTCGGTACCGCCCGGACCGCGTCGCGCACCATCGGGATGAGGTAGACGACCGCGCCCAGGAAGAGGAAGGTGATCTTCATCGACTCCTGGATCCCCAGCCACATCACGAGGATGGGCAGGACCGCCACGATGGGTGCGGAGCGAAAGGGGTCGACCAGCGGGGAGAGCGCCGCGTTCACGCGGGTCGAGGCGCCCATCAGGATGCCGATGGGAACGCCGATCGCGACGAGCAGGAGCCCCGCTACCGCCACCCGGGACAGCGACGCAGCTGTCGCCCGACCGAGGGGGGACTCGCCCTTTTCGGGGTTCCAGGCGAGGTTCACGAAGGCCTCTGCGACCTCCCACGGAGCCGGCAGCTTGTTGGCCTCTACGAGTCCGGCGCCGCTCAGGACGCACCAGACGGCGATGACCGTGGCCACCGCCGCGACGCCGAGGATGCGCCTCGTCTTGGCGTCGAGGACGTCGTAGGGGTTCCACATCCGGGCTCAGCCCCGGCTGTGGATTGCCAGACGGGTGGTCCGGTTGGCTGAGCGGCAGTCCTCGAGAGACAGCTCCTCGGCGGCGGGGTTGGACTCGTCGCAGATCGGCTTGTCGGGTCCGTACCCGACGACGACGAAGCGCTCGCGCGGGAACTCCCACTGCAGGACCAGGTAGTCGACCACGACGGCGGCCCGCTTGCCGGAGAGGGTCATGTTCGTGCCGCGCGAGCCGGTCGAGTCCGTGTTGCCGCTGACCTCGAAGTAGGCGGCGCCGTTGTTCTCGATGAGGGGGACCATCTCGTCGTCGATGATCTGCTCGCTGCGCTTGGTGAGCTCGGCGCTGCCGGTAGCGAAGTTGATCGTGATGGGCTTGGTGAGCTGGGCCTGGCGGGCGTGGGCCTCGTCACGCTCCTTCTCGGTGAAGACGAACTGCGGCTTGGCGGCCGCGGCCTTCGCAGCGGCGTCCTCGGCGAGGAGCTTCTGGACGTACTTGTACTCGAAGCTGTCCTGCGGGTTGATGACCGGCGAGTTGGGGTTCGCCAGCGCTCCGGCTCCCCGGTAGATGCCGTCGAAGCGCTTGTAGACGCGCTCGTAGTGGTTCGTGCCTCCGGCCATGCCGAGGATGCGGGCGTTGTCCTCGAGCCCGGTCCAGACGATGCCGTCGAAGAGGCCCTTCACGAAGGCGTCGCCCTCTTCGCGGGCGAGCAGGTCGAAGAACTCCTCTGTCTCCCGCAGCGCGCGGACGGCGTTGTCCGGGTCGGACTCGGCGGCGGTGACGCCCTCGAGCCAGCCCTGCACGAAGCCCTGGAAGGCTGCGTCGTTGGCCGGGTCGTCGAGGTGTCGCGTGTCGCAGACGATGACGTCGTAGACCAGGTTCGTGGCGGTGGCCGTCGAGTAGATGACGTGGGCGCCGTCGATGCCCGTGGCGGCCAGGGACAGGTCCGGATCCCAGAGGGCGGCGGCGTCGGCGTTGCCGGACTCCAGCGCGGCTCTCACGCCGGCGAGGCCTTCGTCGGGGTTCACGTAGATGAACTTGATCGAGTTCTTCTTGCGCGCCGTCAGGGAGCTGTTGTCGATGGCGTCGATGACCATTCCGTCCGAGGGCGTGTACTGCAACAGGGCGATGGACTTGCCGGCGAGGTCCTCGATGGAGTTGACCTTTGGATCGGTCGCGATGACCGCGTCGGCCCCCTGGGTGTTGTCGACGACGACGACGGCCTTGGCGTCGAGCCCTGCGTTGCGGAGGTTCGGGTGCTCCTGGGCCCAGAAGTCGCTGGTACGCCAGGAACAGTGTGCCGTCTTGCTGGTGAAGATCGTGGACAGCGTCGGGATGTCGTCCTGGATGACGAGCTCCACGTTCACGCCGGCCTTGTCGAAGATGGAGCCGGGCTGGGTCGTCAGCGAGTTCCCGTTGGCGACCAGCGCCGGGGCGTAGCCGTGGAAGGAGACGATCGACACCTTGAGCGGGTTGCTCTTGGTCCCGAGCGCTCCACCGTCCCCGCCGAAGGTCGGCACGCTGGGGTCGCCCTCTGAGAGGGGGTCGACCTCGCCCGGGTCGGAGAACCCGAGGTGGTAGATGGCGGCGCCTGCTACGGCGATGATGGCGAATGCGATGAGTCCCTTGGACAACGGCGTCAGCTTGGCCATGTTCAGCTCTCCTGGGGGAATGTGACGTTCAGGGTCTTCAGGCGATCGATCTCCGCCTCGTAGCGGGCTCGTTCCTGAGTGCAGATGTTGCGTGTCTCGGCGAGGCGGACGTTGACCTGCGCCTTGGCGTCGGCCACGTCCTGCAGCTCCTGGGCGAGCAGGGCCTCGAGGTCCGCGATCTGCTTGCGGATCTCTGTCGAGGCCTTCTCCTTGTACTGGTCTTGCGAGCTCAGATCGTCGGCCGCCTTGGTCTCTGCTTCCGCGACGGTCGCGTCGAGCTCGGCCTGGGCGGTGCGCAGGGCCTCCATCTTGCGGTCGGCGTCGAGCAGGGGGTCGCTGATGGTCCAGGTCGGCTCCGCGGTGTCCATCGCGAGGATCGCCGCCTTGCGTGCTGCCGGGTCCAGCGCCTTCATCGCGTCCAGGATCGTGAGCAGCTTCTCCGCCGGATATGGCGAGCCGGTGACACCCAGGCGGTCGTAGACCTGGTCCAGCGGCACGCCGGACTGCACGTCGACGAGGGGCTCGACGTGGACAGGCGGGGGCTCCGGGGGTTCCAGAGCCGGGTCGGTGTCCGCCTCGAGGTCCACCTCGCCGCTCTCCAGCGCGCGGGACTCAGCCAGGATGCGCTCGATCTCCTCCGGATCGGCGGGGCCAGCGCCTCCACCGACCCGCTCGCGCTCGGCGTCGGTCAAGTCGACCAGCCCAGCTTTCGCCAGGGCCTTCAACCATCTGCTCATCGGGAACCTCTAGGCGTCCTCGCCCGTCTTTCGGGCGCTCCAAACCCCTTATTGCCAGGGCTGCCCCGCGGCCACGGTCAGGAGTGTCGCTTGAGCGCGTCGGCGACGATCGAGGTGGCCGAGCCGGAGCGGCGTGTCCAGGTGGACTCGGCGGGGCTGTCCGCCTCGCGCTCGAAGATCCCCTCGTGTTTCTCGTGGAGCTGCGCGACGAGGTCCTCTGGGAGCGCGACGGGACCTCCCAGCTGGCGGGCGACGAGGGCGATCTTCGCGAGGTGCTCGACGAGCTCCATGCGCAACAGCGCGGTCTCGAGGTCCGGCCCCACCGTGAGCACGCCGTGGTTGGCGAGCATCAGGGCGTCGGCCTCTTCAAGCTCTTGGAGGTCCGGCTCCATGGAGAACGGGACCAGCGGGATCCGGCGTCCCAGGGAGACGACCGGCTCGGCCATGAAGGGAGGGCCGAGCTCTACCTGGGCCACGGCGAAGCCCGTCGCGGTCGGAGGATGGGCGTGGATGACGCAGTGGACGTCTGGGCGGATCCGGTAGGCGGCCAGGTGCAGCTTCAGCTCGGAGAAGCCCTTGCGCGTTCCACTCACCAGCTCGCCCTCTCCGTCGACGACGATGAGCATCTCGGCGCTGACGGCGCCCTTCGACATGGACGTCGGCGTCGCCAGGAAGTGATCGCCGAGCCGGGCGCTGACGTTGCCGTCGTGGTTCGCCACCCAGCCGCTGGCGTGGAGCTGGCGCGCCGTGGTGACGAGCTCGGCGCGGAGGGTCTCTTCGCTGGACATGGGCCTACTCGGTCCTGCAGGCGCTGCCGATGGACGCGACGGTGGCGTTGCCGATGCCCTTGACCCGCGTGAGGTCGCCGCAGCTGGAGTAGGAGCCGTTGGCGGTGCGGTCGTCGATGATGGCCTGCGCCTTCGCCGGGCCGATGCCATTGAGGGCCTGGAGCTCGCTCACCGAGGCTTCGTTCACGTCGATGGCGTCAGCGGCCGGCTCTGTCGCCACTGTCGCTGTCGCCTCCGCTGCCTCCGGCGCGTCAGTTGCCTCACCCGCCTCACCGAACTCGACCATCGCCGAGATGCTCTGGAGCGTGGCCGGGCCGATGCCCGGGACGCTGTCGAGCTCGTTCAGGGTCGAGAAGGGGCCGTTGGCCGTGCGGTACTCGATGATGGCGGAGGCCTTCGACGGACCGATGCCAGGGAGGGTCTCGAGCTCGGAGGACGACGCGGTGTTCACGTTGACCCCCGCGAACGCTGGACTGACGAAGAGCAACAGGCCGAGGATCCAGCTGAACATCCCTACTCCTTTGTCTGGTCGCGACGAGTGCTGCGCCGCTGCCACCATTGTCTGATACGCCAGAACAAGCCCCTCGGGGGCTCGATCTCGTCCGGATCGCTCGTTCGGGGCCGCGCGCCGCCCGATCCGGCGATCTTCGGGGCCGTCTCGGGGAGGGGCTCGATGGCCGGGCGCGGGGCGGCGACCGTGGCGTCCCGCGGCAACCACCCCAGGTTCGCGGCCGAGGGGAGGCCGTCGAGGACCTCGACGTTGCGGCCGTCGCTCTCGAGTGTGAGCACTCCCCACGCGTCCGTGCGGTAGATCACGGCGCCGGATGCTGCCAGCCGCGCGGTCGTCTGGTCCCCCGGGTGGTGGTAGCGATTGCCCAGGCCGCAGCTGATGAGGGCGATGTCGGGGTCCACCGCGCGCAGGAAGGCCGCCGAGGTGGAGTGGTTCGAGCCGTGGTGGGCCACCTTGAGCACCTCGCAGCGCTCGATCCCCCCGGATATCAGCGCGCGCTCGGTCGGGGCCTCGGCGTCACCGGTCAACAGGAAGCAGACCTCGCCGTGGTCCAGGCGCAGGACCACCGAGTTCGAGTTGAGGTCCGAGCGCGTGCCCCGCAGCGTCTTCGGTCCGGGCCACAACACCGTCACGGTCAGGTCGTCATAGGTGAAGACCTCGCCTTTCTGGGCCGTGCGATGGGTGACGGCCTCCTCGTCGAGCGTCTGGACCAGCTCCCCGTAGGTCTTCGTCGTGTGCTCCAGCCCGTTGTCGAGGAAGAGCTCGACGTCGAAGGACCGGACGATCTGTTGCATGCCCCCGATGTGGTCGGCGTGCGGGTGGGTGGCGACGACGAGGTCGAGGTCCTCGACTCCGAGGGCGCTCAGGACCGGAACCAGGTCCGCGCTGCGGGTGCCCGAGTCGACCAGGATGTGTTCGCCGTCGGGGGCCTCGATGAGGATCGCGTCACCCTGGCCCACGTCCAGGACGTGGACCTCGAGCGTCCCTGCCCATGCGATCCCGGCCCAGACCGCGAACAACTAAAGCTTGGCGAACCAGATGGTGCGGTTCGTGTAGTCGTAGCAGGCGACGTAGCGTGTCCCACCGATGGTCACGGTCTCGTTGTGGAAGCCGAGGCCCGCCTCCTGGCCACCGAGGGTGTCGAGGGTCCAGGCGCTGCCGTCGCTCGTGGCGAGGCGGACGTCGTTGTCCTCTCCGTCGAAGTAGACGATGGCGGGGAAGCTGCCGTTGTCGAAGAGCTCGCCGTCGGCGCCGGCCCACTCGCCGTCGTCGACCAGCTCGGTGGTCCAGGTGTCGCCGGAACCCCGGGCGATGCGCAGATCCTGGTTCGTCACGTCCTGGTAGGCGATGATGATCTCTCCGCCGCTGGACAGCAGCGAGGGCCACTGGCCGACATCGGCTTCGAGCCCGTCTTCGTCGATGCTGCCTTCGTCGACCACGGTGATCTCCCAGCCGGCGCCGCTGTCGACGGCCAGCTTCAGGTCTCCGTTGGCTGCGTCGTAGTAGGCGATGTACGTACTCGAGCCATCGATGAGGAGTTCGGCGTACTTGCCGACGTCCGCGTCCTTGTCCTCGAGCCCGGAGGCGGTGTCCTCTGCGACGAAGGGCTCGCCCTCGTCCACGACCTCTGAGTCCCAGCTGTTGTCGTTCCAGTGGACGATGCGCAGCTGGCCCTTCCCGGCGTCGTAGTGGGCCACGACGGGGAGGTCGTCTCTGAGCTGGAGGCTCGAGAAGAGCCCGGCGTCGGGTGTCGGCCCGCTGCCGGTGTCGGCGAGGCCCGTCTCCCAGTCGTCCTTGCCCGAGCGGCGTGCGTAGAAGAGGTTGCCGTTGGTGCTGTCGTAGTAGGTGATCCAGGCGGTGCCGCTTCCGTCGACGGCGAGGGAGGTGTACTTGCCACGGTCACCCGGGTCGAGGCCATCGTCGCCGGCGTAGCCGTCGATGCGCTCCTCTTCCCAGGAGACGGTGCCGTCCTCGATGGTGCCGACGCTGAAGGCCAGCGCTCCCTTCGTGCGGTCGTAGTAGGAGACGACCGGGTCGCCGTCCATGACGTCCATGGAGAGGTACTGACCGATGTCGTGGGGCTCCTCGGGCTCACCGTCTATCAGGTGGACAGGGTCTTCCCGGCAGCCCGTGCAGGCCTCCAGGAGCACGCTGGTGCCGACGACCAGGACGATGGGGATGAGGCGGGAAACACGCATGGGGACGCTCACTTCGGTGCCAGGAGCCGGGGGGGAACGTAGCACTAACGGACCGTGATCGCACCGGAATGAATCCACGGGTGCGAGCGCTCCGCGAGCGCCTCCGCGTCGGTCAGGAAGTCGGTCAGGTGGAGGGGCACGATGGACCAGCTGACGCGGTAGACGCCCGGGGTCGTGGCCTCGTGTTCGCCGCAGCCCTCGGCCACTACGGCGCCGTCCCGGCGAATCGCGACGGTGATCTCGGGGTCCTCGACGCCGCGCGGCGAGGTAGAGGCGAGGCCCGTACAGGAGACGTGCAGAGTGCCGGGATCGGCGATGCCGCCGAGCTCGGTGATGTCGCCGCCGCTGTCGATGTGGACGTCGAGCGCGTCCGGGACACCCAGGAGCTCGAAGACCACGGCGTTTCGACCGGCGGAGAGCGCCTCGTCGAAGTCCTCACCCTCGGTCAGGGCCCAGTTGCTGAACCAGGAGACCATGCGCCGGTAGCTGTCGACGCGCTCGCCGTCGTCCAGCTCCAGGTTCAGCACGTTCTGGTGTGCGTCGGTGCCGGCTATGCCGACGGTGGGTCGGAGCTGGGACAGGGCGTCCCAGTGCTCCAAGGAGGGTGTCTGGTCCTGGTGGACGGCGAGGTAGAGCAGGTCCGGCTCGGCGTCACCGTCGACGAAGGGCCCGATGTCCTCGACCCAGGAGAAGGGCTCCAGGCCCAGGTCCTCCTCCCGCTTGTCCGGAGCGAACATGGCGTGGAGGTTGAAGATCTCGAGCCCGACCAGTCCCCACTCGGAGCGCTCGACCAACTCGTCGAGGTCGCGGCCCTCTGAGTGGGCCTGGAAGACGAGCGCCCCGGCCTCGGCGAAGGCGGCGTAGGACTCGGCGTCGCTGCGGTTGTAGAGGGCGTACCGCTCCTCTGCGGTCCCGGGGACGGGCTCCTCCAGCCCGATGGGCATGCTGTCGTCCTCGATGCCCGGGTAGAGCAGGGTCCCGCACTCCATGCGGCTGCCGTGCCCGAGGTCTTCGTCGCCCTCCCTGAGCAGCTTCGTGTCCTCGTAGTCCTGGTAGGCGGCGTGGGAGGGGTGGTCGGTGACGTAGGCGAAGTCCATGCCGGTCCGGCAGAGCCCGTCGCGGAAGTCCTGGAGGCACTCCTCTGAGAAGACACCGTCCTCGTCGATCCGACCGTCGCAGGCGTCGTGGGACCAGGGGGAGTGCAGGTGGACGATGCCGCGACGCCAGCGTCGGTCGCGCAGTTCGAGAACGAGCCGCGGGCGGTCCGGCGACCAGGGCACAGTCACAGGTCCGCTGTCGCCGGGCGCTCCGGTACAGGCCAGCAGGAGGAACATCTTCTCCGACTATTGGGTCCGGGCCCTCTCAGCGAGCGTTGAGCGCCTCTACCACCGCCAGGGCGTCCCCGACGCTGTAGTAGTCGACGGACAGCAGGTTGACGAAGCCGACCGCCTCCAGGCAGGCGCCGACGTGGTCACCGATTACCGGCTGGTGGTTGATGGCCTCTGCGTTTTCCGGACTGGCGATGGGGTTCGTCAGCACGTGGGTGACCTCGTAGAGGCCCCCGTCGATCTCCTCTCCCTGGACGGTGCAGTCGAGCTCCTCGGGCGTGTCGTAGTCCCAGGCAGTGCCGTAGACGAGCCGCTCGTCGAGCAGGACGAGCTCGCCACGCAGGGCCCGCATCGTCTGCCAGGGCTCGCCATGCGGTTGCAGGTGGACGCGCTCGTAGACCGCGTGGGCCTCTACTGCGTCGATCATGTCTCCCTCGGGGGCCTCGTCCTGGAAGTCGATCAGCACGGTCTCGTCTGGGTTCTCGCCGAGGAAGTCCTCGATCTCGTCCAGGATCTCCTCCAACGGCTGGGTGCCGAGCTCGCAGAAGCCGTGGCAGGCGGCTAGCTCTCCTTCCCACTCGTAGACGTCGACGTTGAGGCTCCTGACGCCGTCCTCGAGCTGGGTGGGGATCGCGAAGGTGTGGTTCCTGGCGGTCAGGTGGTAGCCGCGCTCTTCGCTGGCGTGGGAGTTGTGGCTCCGCAAGAAGGCGACCTCGTCCAAGGGCAGGTCACAGAGCTCCACGGCGCCGTTGCAGCGCAGGGGCTCCGTACAGGCGATCAACCACAGCACCCTCGCAGGCTAACCTCGGGCCAGGCGGGCCCATGCACATCAGTGGCAGCTTCGACTCCGGCAACATCGAGCTCCGCGACGGCGAGCTCCACATCCGCCACGACGTCGGCGGCGAGCACATGCAGTGGTTCCACTTCCGGGTCACCGGTGCCCGTGGAGAGGCCTGCACCCTGAGGCTCGTCAACGCCAAGGCTGCCAGCTACCCAGAGGCCTGGGAGGGCTACCGCGCCTGCGTCTCGAGCGACCGAAAGGCCTGGCGGCGAGTGGACACCCGGTACATCGGCGGGGCCCTCGAGATCGCCTTTTCGCTGGAGTCCGAGGTGGTCTGGGTGGCCTACTTCACGCCCTACTCCCTCGAGCGGCACATGGAGCTGTTGGGGTGGTGCCAGGGCAGGGCGCGTCTCGACCGCCTGGGCACCACCCTGGATGGACGCGACCTCGACAGGGTCATCGCCGGCACGGGCGACAAGGTCGTCTGGATCATCGCTCGCCAGCACCCCGGGGAGAGCATGGCCCAGTGGTGGGTAGAGGGCCTCCTCCGCCGGCTCCTGGATTCCTCGGACGCCCTCGGGCGGCGCCTCCTGGACAGCGCCACCTTCCACATCGTGCCCAACATGAACCCCGACGGCAGCGTCCGCGGCCACCTCCGCTGCAACGCCTCCGGGGCGAACCTCAACCGCGAGTGGCACGAACCCTCCGCCGAGCGCTCGCCAGAGGTGCTCCATGCGCTGGCCGCCATGGATGTCTCCGGTGTCGACTTCTTCATGGACGTCCACGGCGACGAGGAGCTGCCCTATGTCTTCATCTCCGGCTGCGAGGGCGTCCCCGGCTGGGACGAGCAGCGGGGCAGGGACGACCGGCTCTTTCGTGACGACTACGAGCGGGCCTGTCCCGACTTCCAGCAGGTCATCGGCTACGGCGTGGACAAGCCCGGCGAGGCGAACATGAGCATGGCCGGCAACGCCGTCGCCGAGCGCTTCAGCTGCATCGGGCTCACCCTCGAGATGCCCTTCAAGGACAACGCCAACGCCCCGGACAGCGACCACGGCTGGTGTGCGCGGCGCTCCATGCGTCTCGGCGCCGCGGTGCTCCAGCCGCTCTCGGCGCTCCTGGACCGCCTTTGATCGCGCTTCTGGGCTGTCTCTCTTCGCCGGCGCCGCCGGCGGGGCCGGATCTGACCCTCGTCAGCGTCGAGACCCTCCGCGCTGATCACCTGCCCGCCTGGGGCTATGAGCGGGAGACGATGCCGTTTCTCTCCTCCGTGGAGGGACGCCGCTTCCACCATGCGCGCTCCACCGCTCCGTGGACGCTGCCCTCGATGGCCTCGATGCTGACCGGCCTGCAGGCCACCGAGCACGGCGTCGTGACCCACGACAGCGTGCTGCCCGAGGATGTCCGGACCCTCGCAGAGGACCTCTCCGCCGCCGGCTACGAGACGGCGTTCTTCGGCGTGAACGAGCTCTTCGTCGACCCTCGAGGCCTCGACCAGGGCTTCTCGACCTTCATGGGCGTGAACGGATGGTCCGCGGACAAGCTCCGGCGCGAGGTGGAGGCGTTCCTTGAAAACCGGAACGATAATAGACCGTTGTTCCTTGTGGTCCACTTCTTCGAGCCTCACTGTCCATACCACGCCCCTCGAGACCTGCGCGGCACCTTCGTCTCGGACCCGGGCGAGCGGGTATCAGAGGAACAATGGTCAACGATGTCAGACTGTTATAAGGAGGACCCTGACATCTCGAAGACCATCGACGCCTATGACGAGGAGCTCGTGGCTGTCGACCGTGTGATCGGGCAGCTGCAGCTCCCGGGGATCGTCGCCTACGTCGGGGATCACGGCGAGTCCTTCTGGGAGCACGGTGACTACGGCCATGGCCGTCAGGTCTACGATGAGGCAGTCCATGTGCCGCTTATCGTTCATGGAACCGGCTTCGAAGGTGTGGAGGAGCGACCGGTCTCGACCGCATGGATCGCCAACACCTTCAGGGCTCGGGCGGGGCTCTCCAGCGAGCGCCCGAGCCTGGAGTCTCCGTTGGCCCAGGTCGTCTCCCAGACCGCCAACGAGGGGCTGGATCGGAGCGTCGTCGCCGAGGGCAGCCTGCGGCTCTTCCTCGACGAGGAGGGGGCCAGGCTGACCGATCTCGCCAGTGATCCGGTCGAGACCGGTCGCATCGAGGACGAGGCCGCTGTCACGCGGCTGACGGCGGCGCTTCCCCAGCCGCTCTTCGACGCCGAGCGGCGCCCGCTGGAGGCCGCCTCGGTAGAGCGCTTGCGGGCGCTGGGCTACCTCGAGCGAGAATAGGATTCGCTCGTGTTCGTCGCTTTGTTCGCCTGCACCGGGCGATCCCGACGCCGAGGAGGGTTGGTTCGAGACCGGCCAGCCCGCCGACGCCGTGCTCGGTGCCGGAGCGCCTGGCCTTCGACGGCCGCTCCCTGTGGGTGGCCGAGTACAAGTTCTCCGGTCGAGTCCTTGGCTACCAGCGCGTTGACGCCCGCACCCTCGGCGAGTAGGTGGCCGTCCTGCCCCCGTAGCTCAGTTGGATAGAGCGGCGGATTCCTAATCCGTAGGCCGAAGGTTCGAATCCTTTCGGGGGTACCT
>DASCPX010000184.1:0-7196 GCA_036012755.1 Myxococcota bacterium
CTGCGTGCGCTGTGGCGGCTGGCGCGAGGTGATGGGCGTGGTGAAGGACCCTCTCGCTGCGCGCAAGATCCTGGAGCACCTGGGGATGGACACCGAGGCCTACGAACCCCTGCCGGCGCGAGCTCCTCCGCAACTGGACCTGGCGCTGTGATGGGCAGCTCGACCCTGTGTGGAACAGGGGGGCGGCGATGGCTGTTCTCGTCGGGCGAAGATCAGGTCTCCGCTGCCTCGTGTTCCTCGCTTCGGTCAACGAGTTGGGGGGCTTTGGGCCCTCGGCGAGTGCCTGCAGGCCGTACGCAGCGCCGCGGATGAGGGGGATCTTCGTCGACCCGCCGCAGAGGTCCTTCTGTGCGGGGGCTCATGTTTCTTATCCGCTTTCAGGTGCCGAAGTTCGGCTCAATGATTCCGGGCCCTTTCATGACCCTGGGTCGGGATCGTTCTCGTCCTGGGCGCGGAACCGCTCCTGGAGCGACTCCATCGTGTCCAGGAGCCCGCTGTCGGCGCTTATCTGCTGCCCCCAATAGATCTCGATGTTTGCCCAGTCCCCCACGGAGAGCGCGAAGGTGGTGTGCGCCAGGGCGTCGGCGTCCTGGCCCTGGCTCAGCCAGCCCTCTCGGGCCGTGAGGACCTGGGCGTAGCGCTCGATGGGCACGGGTTCGGGGCCATCCGGGGCCTCGCTGGTGCCCAGATAGGGCGCCGTCGCGTGGGCCGCCGCCGCGTAGGTTCCCACCGCCGCCGCCGTGAAGTGTTGGCTGTACTCGGTGGCGATGGCCCCCGCCGCCAAGACGTTCTCCTGGTTCATCATTCGGGCCTGCCACCCCCCCGAGACCAGGTTGAAGCGCGCCTCGTCCAGGTCGAAGCGCGCCAGGAGCGCCTGGAACCCCTCGGGATAATCCTCCGGCGCGAGGTGGACCCGCTCCGCCTCGATGGCGGCGTAGGTCGCCAGGTCGAAGCCCTCGATGGGCGTCATCATGTCCGGGGTCAGGGCGGCGCGCATCTGCGCGTAGTATTGCCCCACGAACTGAGCCTCCAACTGCTCCCCCTCCGAGCGGGCTCGACCCAGGGACTCCACGAGCGCGGCGGTCTCGTTCACGAAGGCGATGGCGCCGGGCATCGTGGCCGCCAGGTCCATGGCGAGCAGGTCGGACACGAAGGTCAGGGAGATGGTCTCACGGCCCACGTGCAGCGTGCGCACGCCGAGCTTGACCATGGTCTCGAGGGTCCGCTCACCAAAGGTGGAGGGCAGCTGGTCGAGGACCCCTCTGATGGCGTCGAGATCATGGGGATAGTCCTTCAAGAAGAGCCCCGGGGCGACGAAGTGGGTCAGCTCCCGCTCGTGGGTGTCGTCCCAATTCTCGTCCGCCTCGTCGGCCCCGTCCTTGTCGGGATCGTAGCGAAGGAAGAAGGGCACCTGCCCATTCACGAGCTTGCTCTCGAGGTCCATGTTTCCGCTGAGGAGGCCGACCTTGATTCGAAAGGGCCGCTCGTTCACGCGGCCCGAGTAGTGGACCTCGCGGTCGTCTTCCCGGACGAAGACCTTCCCCGACACGAGGTCGGCGAGGGTCTCCAGGCGCTCCCGGCAGTAAGGGACGCGCTCGTCATCGTCCATATCGATCCACCCGGCCCACTTGGGCGGCATGACGTCGACGCCTTCGCAGCCTTCGAAGCGGCACTCTCTGGTGGACGCCTCGTGCAGGTTCGCCCCGTCGAAGCGGCAGTCCACGAAGGTGGTGCTGTCCAGCTTGGCGTCCGTGAGGACCGCGCCCTCGAGGTTGCACTGGCGGAGGGTGCAGCCGTCGATCCGGGTCTCCTGGAGGCGGGCCCAGCTCAGGTCGACGCCCACCAATTCGGAGTTCATGATCTCGGCCTCGCTCAGGTCGGCGCCGGCCAGGCGGGTGCCCTCCATGGTCGCGTCGTAGACCTCACAGCCCACGAGGAGCGCCTTGCCGAGGTCCGCCCCGTTGAGCTGACACGACATGAGCCTCGAGCCGCTCAGGTTCGTGCCCACCATCTTGGCGCCGTTGAAGAGCGCCCCCGGCATGTGCAGCTCCGACAGGTCGAGACCCGACAGATCCTTGCCCACCAAGCCCTTGCCGGCCATCACCCACCTCTTCACCTGGCCGCGACTGAGCTTGCCCCCGAAGAGCCCGAACAACCCGATAATCACCTGTGACCTCCCCGTGTCTCGCGTCCGTTGTCCCCTAGTTCCCGTCGAGGCTCACCTCGACGCGCCAGGTGGCGCCGGGTGCGTCGTCCGATACCACCACCCGGCGGGTGTCGAGGTTCATGTCCAGCATGGCGTCACCTTCCGCCACGGTCCCCTTGGGGTCCTGGGCCAGGACAGGTTGACGGTTTTGAATGCTGCACTGCACGAAGCCACCTCCCTCTACGCCGTAAATGAGCGCCTCGCCGCAGGACACCTCGACGCGGCAATTGAAGTCCACAGTCGGCACGGGGAACACCCGCACGGTGCACGCCTGGTCCGAGGTCGCCGGGGCCGGGCCGGAGCTGTAGGTGACCCGCCCCTGGCGTACCACCGTGTCGTCGAACCCCGGGTCCTTGGCCCTGTTCCCCTCGAAGATCGGCTCGATCGCCTGCGGGGTACTGTACTCGTCCACCTCGAGCTGCACGGAGAAGGCCGGAGCGGCGTCGTGAAAGACCCGGGCGCTGCCGGCGTAGGTGTCGATGGTCATCTGCGGACGACTGCCGGTTCGGGCGCCCTCGTCATGGCATCGGAGGCGATGATGATACGTCCCGCCGCGCGTGTCTGCCGCCCCCTCCCAGATGTTGCAGCTGCGCCGCTGCACTCCCTCCAGTGGGTCGGTCCAGACGTAAAGAGGCTGCCCCTCACAGGCGATGTCCACCACGGCGCGCAGCTTCGAGTCGATCCACTTGAAGCGCGCCACGACCTCGCAGGGCGCACCCAGCCCGAGGGACTTGCCTTCGACGGCCGTCACCCGAGCCGGCCACCTGGTCGTGACGCCGGGGCTCGCCATGACCCGCTCCGCCACCTCGTCGGCGCCGGAGTCGGCCTCGCCGTCCCCAAAGTCCCCAAAGAAGCCGGTGGCCAGGAAGCCGCAGCCGAGGACCAACCCGATCCCCAACAAGGGCCAACCGTCGGAGGCCCTCCCGTCTCTCTGGATGGAGTATCCGGGCCCCTCGTCCGCGACGTTGACGCTGCTGGGGTGCATTACGATGCGCGTCCCGAGCCCGATGATGAACGCGACCACCGTGCCGCCGAAGACGAACATGGGCCACGGCATGCTCTGGACGAAGCCCACGCCCCAGAACAGGACCGCGGCCACGAACCCGGCCATGGCGGCGACGCGATAGGCGCGCGCGCCTTGCTGAAAGCTCTGCTCTTCCGCCGTGGGCTCCGTCGTGCCCTGCCACTCCCAGCCATCCTCGTCGGCCAGGGCCTCGAGGACCTTCGGGACCAGGGCCAGGACGTCGGCGGCCGAGCTCGCTCGTCGTGTCGGGTCCGGCTCCAGGAGGTCCGCGAGCAGCCTCGCGGTGGGGGGCTGGACGTCGAGGGCCGAGCGCCAGTCTCGGTCATGGTCCCGGTCCAGGAGCTCCTGGGGATCGCCCCGCGAGAGCAGGAACACCGCCAGCGCCCCGAGCGCATAGAGGTCCGAGGCGGCCGACGTTTCGCCCGGCGCCTGCTCGGGGGCCCAATAGGCGGACCGCTCCCCGCCGTGGGCGCCGTCGGTCCCGAAGCCGATGAGGATTAGCCGCCCATCTCCTCGGCGGCGCACGACGCGCCGGGGGTTGATGGCGCCGTGGACCACTGTCGGTGTCTGTTGGTGGCTGTGCGCCAGGATCTCGAGCAGCTCCCCCAGCATCTGGACGACTTCTCTCTCCTGGTGTTCGCGCTCTCTCGACTCGGTGGCCAGATCGGCGCCCTCCACCAGTTCGTGAACCAGGCAGAACTGGGTGGACTTCGAGCCCACGACCACCAGATGGTCCACGTACTTGGGCACGCCGGGGTGGGAGAGTCGCTGCACCGACCGGGCCTGCTCGTCGAAGGTGGTCTTCGCCTCGCGCCCGGGGAGGGCCTCGACCTCGACGACCGTCACCATCACGGGCTGGGTGCCCTCGAGCCGCGTGGCGCCGTAGATGGCGCAGCTCCCGTCCTGGTCGATGACCACTTCGAGGCGGTACCGACCGTCGATGACCAGCCTCGCGCCGCAGGCCCCACAGTCGAGCGTGGCCCCGGACTCGCTACTACAAGCCCCACAAATCATGGGAAACAACCACCGTTGGACCGAGCGATGTCCGAATCTAGGCGCCTCGGAGAACGGGCGTCAAGGGCCCCCGGCCATGGTCAGCGGGTTCGGGATCTGCTAGTGCTCATGTCCATGACCCCCGAGTTGTTTCACGCCCAGGTGGAGGCAGCACTACACGAGAACGCGAGGCGGATCGACACGGACCTGCAGGCCGACGGGAGCGGCCCCGCCCACGGCGCCTACGACAGGCACTTTCTGGTGGACCTGGTGTTGGGGAAGTGGGCGGTAGCGGCGCGAAGCGGACACAAGCCCGTGCATCGGGAGGGGTACGGGGCCGCCGCGACCGAAGGAGGGTACCCGGAGCGAGGTTCCTTCATTCGCATGTTGGTCGATGGCTGGGATCCGCAAGACCCCCACGGCGCCCGGCTCCTACACCTGGACGCGGCGTTCTGTGCCCTCGAGCTTCACGGCCGCCCCCTGGTCCTACAGCCGGGCCGCATCGCGCGCGACGGCTGGCGCTGCCAGGTCGTCGCCGAGGCGCAGGTGCGTCAGCAAGCGACGCGCGAGGCCCACGCAGCGGAGCAGACGGAGCTGGAGCGCGCCTTCGTGGCGGAGCGCACCGCCGCCGGGCGCCCCCCACGGTCCATGCCCCATGGGCCGTCGCTCCGGGGGGTGGCCGTGCACTGGGAGTACGCCCTCGAGAACGACGAACCCACCATGGCGGCCGTGTGTGGCCACGCCCTGGGCGAACCCCCGAGCGAGGTCGCGCGCCTCCTGGCCGAGGGGGTACGCGGCACCCTGGCCAGCTACGACCGAGGGGGACACAGCAACCCCTTCGACCACCATGACGCGGTTCTCACCGCCGTGGCACTGGACATGGAGAGCGAGGCCCTCGCCCTCGTGAACGCGCCGAAGCTGGTGTGGAGCGTGCCCTTCGCCGCGCCCAGGGCCACCGCCATCGTGGCGGCCGTGCGCTATCTGCTCGGTGAGACCGACGCGGGGTGGCCCGGCGATCTGACCACCGCCGGAGTCGGCCTCACCGAGGGCGACACCTACGACCAGTGGTACAACCGCAACCTGGCCAACGTCGCCCAGCTCCTGGTGGCCATTCGCTGGGGCGAGTCGGAGCGCTTCGAGGCCTTGCTGGACGAACGGACGGTCGAGTGGGGTCTGGATCGTGAGCGCAGCGGCCGAATCGGGCCGGTGACTCTGCTGGGGGCGTGATCCCTGGCAACCAGGAATCGTCGCCGCGGGCTTGCAGACCTCGATCGGAACTGATCTGTTGAGAGGGTGAACGACGGTTCCTTCATCGCTTCCGCCACCGCCGCCTTCCAGGAGCGCCTGGTCAAGGCGGTGGGCGAGCTGCGAGCGGCCCAGAATCCGGCGGGGTTCTGCTCGGCGGAGCGGGTGGTGCACGCGTTGGCGTTGGAGTTCGCCTCGTCGCTGACCCAGAACGCCTTGCAGGCCGTCTCCGACGACGAGGAACGCCGGAAGGAGGCGTTGTCGGCTGTTCGGGAGAAGGCGGCGTCTCGCGGCGTGAAACTCGAAGTGGAGCGGCACAGGAAGAAGACGCTGGTGCGAACGCTGAGCGGTGCGGTCGTCGAGGTCTTCACCTCGTACGCCCGGGCCATTCCTCGGACCGACCAGCCCCTGAAGGGGCGTGGAGCCCAGGGAACCGGCGTGTTCCCGGTGCTGGACCAGCTCGGGATCGTGGGCCGCTCGACCCCCGCGTCACGGCTTCTGGTGAGCCGGGCAGTCTGCGAAGCGAACTCCGTGGCGTCGGCGCGGGAGCTGCTCGCTGCCTCCGGGGTTGAGGTCGATCACAAGGGCGCGCTGCGGCTGACGTACCTGGTGGCGGGCGACGCCCTTCGGCACCGGCGGAGTGCGGTGCGAAGCCAGACCCCGAACGACGAGGGGGAGCTGGCTGGGCGCCGGGTGGTCGTCGCGGTCGATGGCGGGCGCATCAACATCCGTCGCCGCGTCGGGGGCCGTCCAAAGAAGGGGGGACGCAAGCGCTTTGAGACCGAGTGGCGCGAGCCGAAGGTGCTGACCATCTACGCCCTGGGCGAGGACGGCAAGAGGGACAAGGGCGTCCGCTCGGTGATCGACGGCACCCTCGGGGACGCCGACGCGGTCTTCGAGTTGATGCGGTACCACCTGTTCCGTCTGGGAGCCCACAAGGCCATCGACGTGACCCTGATCGCCGACGCGGCGCAGTGGATCTGGGGCGACCGCGCCGAGGGTCTGCGGAGCGCGCTGTGCCTCCCGCCTGAGCGCTTCCACGAGATTGTGGACTACTTCCATGCCGTGGAGCGTCTGGGCGACTTCGCGAAGTCCCGGAGCGGTTGGAGCGAGCTGATGCGCCGTTCCTGGGTGAAGGTGCAGAAGGAACGGCTCAAGGCGGGCGACGTCGAGGGGATCGAGGAGTTCTTCGCGTCGACCGAGGGCACGACGGGCGAGGACCTGAGCACCGAGCGCAAGTACTGGGAGAGGCATCGGGAGCGTCTCCGCTTCGCGGCATTCCGGAAAGCAGGCCTTCCCAACGGAAGTGGAGCGGTCGAGTCCGCGGTTCGCAGGGTGGTCAACCTGCGGCTCAAGGGCGCGAGCATCTGCTGGACCGAGGAGCACGCCGAGGGGCTGCTTCACCTACGCGCTCACGCGAAGAGCGGACGATGGGACGAACTCGAAGCGGCCGTCCTCGGGACTACGGGCTGGCGGCCGATCTGCCGGCAGCCCAGGAACACCGAGGTCGCTTGACCGGCTATGGATCATCGCGCCCCTCTGCTGGACCGCGCAGGCCTGGGCTTGTGCGCCCTGGCCCGACGTCACGGGATGACGGTCCACGCCGACAGCGTCTACCTGCCCCTCGACGTCCTCGGCGGAGGCTCAGGCTGAAGGAGGCAGAGCGTGCATGTCTTCTTCTACCCAGACGACTGGAAGAGTGGCTACTCAGGCAAGTCGGCGCTGTAC
>DASCPX010000185.1:0-1120 GCA_036012755.1 Myxococcota bacterium
CTCCAGCTACCGCCACGGACAACCCGGGAGAAGCCATTTCCAGCGCCCGTGGGGTCGGTCGAGAGGCCTTCCCAGGCTGAAGGAGGCATCGGCGGCTCGGCCAGTTCGCGTTCACGAAAAGCCATCTTGTCCCGCCTACACGCACCTCGATGTGGCCGGTTCGAGTCCTCTCCGGGTCCCCGATCACCTCGCTGGACAAACCACCTCGATCGACGGACGCAGGCTGATCAACCTGGTGGCGGCGCTCTCGCGGGAGGTGTCGTAGCCTCCCGTCTCGACGCCAACAGCGCCCCCGCCCAGATCCGAGGACATCCCATGACGCGGCACGGCCTGCTGGTGTCCGGGAGCGTCCGGTTCCGTCCGGCGGTTCGGACACTCCCGGACACTCCCGGCGGTCCGACATGCTCGACGGGGTGGTCCCGGACGAACGACTCGGTCCCTACTCGGCCCGTGGCCCGCGGTCCGGCACGGGCCTTGCCCTTCGACATCTCATCGCTGCCCCCGCCCGCCGCCGACCCGCCCCCGAGCCGATCGGGTATCGGCGTCGGCGCCCCGAGGACGCGGCGCTGCACCGGGCGGTCCGAGCACACATGGAGTCGTTCTTGGAGTTGGTCGACGCCGATCCGTCCGGCGGAGGGCTGCCGGCCCACGTTCGGGCGGAAATGGAGCGGTTCCTCAAGTGCGGGATTCTCGCCCACGGCTTCGTCCGGGTCCGCTGCTCCACCTGCAAGGACGACCTGCTGGTCGCGTTCTCCTGCAAGGGACGTGGATTCTGTCCGTCGTGTGGGGGCCGAAGAATGGCAGACACCGCCGCCCGCTGGGTCGACCGTGTGCTGCCCGACGTGCCGTGGCGTCAATGGGTGCTCACGGTTCCGGTGCCGCTTCGGCTGGCCATGGCGTGGGACCCGGGCCTGCTGACCGACGTGCTGACGATCTTCCAGCGCGCGATGGCGGGTCGGCTGCGTCTGCTCGCGCGAAGGAAGGGTCTCTCCGGTGGTCAGCATGCGTCCGTGACCGTCGTGCAGAGGTTTGGGAGTGCGCTGAATTTGAACGTCCACCTCCACTCGCTGGTGGCGGACGGGGTCTGGGTTGGCGTGATCTCGGGAGCTGCCCGCTTCGT
>DASCPX010000186.1:0-1081 GCA_036012755.1 Myxococcota bacterium
ACAGTGACCAACTGAGATATTACGCTCATGATGGAAGCAGTCAGTGGTACAAATCAACAACACAATTATTTCGTGACCCAAGTGCTTGGTATCATATTGTTATAGCAGTAGATATGACGGAAAGTGCTAATGCCGATAAAGTAAAAATGTATGTGAATGGAGATAAGGTGGATGATTTTGATCAGGATGATACCTTCACAACAAATTATCAAACTGAAACGAATAACACAATAAAGCATTTTGTAGGATCGGCGGAAGGTAGTTATCCGTTCGATGGCCATCTAGCTGAGATGTATCTAATTGACGGCACAGCCCTAACACCATCATCCTTTGGCGAACTAGACTCAACCACAAACCAGTGGATACCCCTAGACAGCGATGATGTAAAAGATGCTGTTACCTTTGGAACCAACGGGTTCTACCAGAAATACTCAGCCACGGAACTAGCGGCTAGTTTTGAGGATAGTAGTAGAGAAGGTGGTGCAGATTTCCCATTATCCTGTGACTATCTTATTGTTGCTGGCGGTGGTGGTGGTGGCGGTTCGCTTAATGCTCATAGCGGTGGTGGTGGTGGTGGCGGTTATCGCGCCTTTGCAGACCAATCCTTGTCAAAAGGTGATTACACGGTGAGTGTTGGTGCCGGCGGTGCTGGCGGCGTTGGAAATAATAGCGGAGCGGCTGGTCTTGATTCAACCTTTAATTCGATAACATCAACAGGCGGCGGCGGTGGTGGGCATGGCACCGCTGGTGGCGGTAGTGGAGGTTCAGGAGGAGGAGGTGGTGCCGGGGACCCACCGGGCGCAGGTGGTTCTGGTACGGTCGGGCAAGGGTATGCGGGAGGCTCTGGATTGCTCAGTGGCTCAGGTGGCGGCGGCGGCGCCAGTGAAGTGGGAGAAAACGCACCTACCTCAAATGATGGTGGAAACGGCGGCGATGGAAACACAAGTTCTATTTCGGGTAGTTCCGTAACTTATGCTGGAGGCGGCGGCGGCGGTAGTTATGGTGCGGTAGGTGTAGGTGGAGCTGGAGGCGGTGGGTCTGGTGGTAAATATTATCAGCCGCCTGATGCAACGTCTGGGAC
>DASCPX010000187.1:0-1398 GCA_036012755.1 Myxococcota bacterium
TTGCGAGAGTTGGGCGCCCAGCCCGAGAGGCGGGTCTCGATGCCCTCCCCCTCGGGACAGTAGGACTCCGCCGTCCCCTCTTCACACGCGCGAGTGTCGCAATCGACCCGACCCGTGTGCTCGACGCAGATTCGCTTGATGAAGGTCCTCGCGTCCGAGAGCGGCACGGTGAACTCGAAGCCGCTCTCGCTGCCCGCCAGCAAGACGGTGGTGGGGCGAGCGTACGCGAGCCAGCGGCCCGAGATCGGGCGTGACTTTCCCCGAATCCCGTCGCTCTCCCACAGCTCCCGCTCGCCGTTGACCTTCGCCAGCGACAGGTGGTTGATGAGTCGCATCTGAGGGTTCGCCTCCCGGACGGGGAGGAGGAGGCGAGCGTTGCTCTCGGAGCGGCCCATCTTGATCAGGTCGAAGACGCTGAGGATCTCCACCGACTCGTCACTCAGCCCGCCTCCCGGCACCTGCTCGAGGCTGCTGAAGATGTTGGTCGCGATGCGCGGATAGCCCGCGTCCCCCCAGACCGAGCCGCCCCCAGGCGGCGCGGCCTCGGTCTCACAGGGGGTGGGCGCCGTCGCCGTGGCGAGGCCCGGGCTGGTCGCGAGCGCCAGGATGAAGAGGTTTCGAATGGAGCGGTGTGTAGACGAACGCATGGGGTTCTCCTTGGACAGTTGTCTGTTCAGGTTCGACGAGTCTTCGTAAATGTGTTCGGGCTGGAGTGACCGCTGGCTGGTCATCACCAAGAGGTGACGACGCCGTACGCTCCCTCCCCTGTCGTCTGCTCAAACCCTGCAGGTCGACGGAGGTTGCGGTGAAACTCGCGAGACGTTCTCGGTCGGAGGACGCGGCGGGGTTCCCCAACCACCGCCGGCTCGCCCTCGACCGCGGGACGATGGGCCGACGACAGCGCGCTTCAGCCTGTCCCGTGACGGGGCCCGGCCCCCGCCACCGCCGCGCTAGCGCGCGAAGAAGAGCCAGTCCGTCGTCTCGGCGCCGATCACGTCGTTCATGAAGGTGATGGGCTCGGCACGGACCTCCTCGAAGACCTCCCGGAGGGCGTCCGCGAACGGCGAGCTCTCCGCGTAGGACCACACCCCGAAGACTCCGCCCGGGGCGAGATGGCGCCGCGCCGCCCGGAGGCCCTCGGCGGTGTAGAACAGGTCGTTCGGGTCGTCGCCGAGGTGTTCGGCCGGGGAGTGGTCGACGTCGATCAGGATGAGGTCGAACCTGGGGCCGCCGACCTGCGGAGGCTCCGCGAGCTTGTCGAAGACGCTCCCCTGCACCACCTCGAGGCGGGGCTCGGCGTTCAGCTCTTCGGACAGGGGGACCAGGCCCTCCGCCATCCAGCGGACGACGGCGGGCACCAGCTCCACCACCTCGGCGCGGGCGACCCGCGGTGACTCG
>DASCPX010000188.1:0-1715 GCA_036012755.1 Myxococcota bacterium
GCGGGCATCGCATGGGAAGATTTCAGATTTTTCGAATTTTTTTTTGAAGAATTGTGATTTTTTTGTGATTTTTTGTGATTTTTTTTGATTTTTTTGCGTGTATATTTTAAAAAATGTGTTCATGGGTAAATGCAATGGAAAATCGATCATTTTTGAAGATTTTCTGGAGTATTTTTCAACGTTTTGAATTATTTTTGAAGATTTTCTGGAGTATTTTGTATCACCTTTCCCCTAATGATTTATTAAGGATTTTGAGAGATTTTCAATTTTTTGACAGATTTTGAACTTTTCGAGACCTCTCGAAACTTTTCAGTTTTTTTCGTTGGGAAATTGTCAAAAAGTTCCCCTAATGATTTATTAAGGATTTTGAGAGGTTTTCAACTTTTTTGACAGATTTTGAACTTTTCGAGACCTCTCGAAACTTTTCAGTTTTTTTCGTTGTGAAATTGTCAAAAAGTTCCCCTAATGATTTATTAAGGATTTTGAGAGATTTTCAATTTTTTTGACAGATTTTGAACTTTTCGAGACCTCTCGAAACTTTTCAGTTTTTTTCGTCGGGAAATTGTCAAAAAGTTCTCCTAATGATTGATTAAGGATCATCTCCCGCCCCCAATTAAGTCGCATTGGGGGCGGGAGATGACCTGGGGAAAGCCAGTATTTCTTTCGTGCCAAGTTTGTAACTCACTGGATAATGGATTTCTACAGCCCGCATCTTCAGATCTGATTACCGCAAAGAGAATACATCGGTTACAGCACATTGGGCGAGCACCACATACACCTATCTCACCAACCAAACAGCACTGCATCAAACCAAACGGTTGCGCGCACTTAGTTCCACCCAACACACACACTGACGTAAGAGAATCCCACGGCAGACGGGTTGGTTGATGCGTGCCAGCGATTGCGTGGGTGTTGGCCTAGCCACGCCTGCGGTGAGGCAGCTGGGCTTACACTCGCGTGGCTAGTGCTTGCTGAACCCAGGGCCCGCGTCGCGTCGCTCTTCTCCATGATGGAGCAACTTCCTACTGGTATCTGAGGCTAAAGTAAGAATTCTACTGGTATATGGAGGTAGATGGAGTTCAAAACACAAAAACGTCCGTAACTCCTTCAATTCTTGTCCTACGGGGCTGAGACTCCGGCTACAGAAACTACCATTTTCTTGAATTTTTGAACTTTTTTGATCTATATACCAGTATGATGTGTGTTTTGGCCTTCAGATATCAGTAGGAAGTTGCTCGGTTGTTCGGTAATTAGTGTTGAATGAACAACGATTTGAAAGTCTGGGATAACAAAATACTGTATGTTTCGGCTGTGTCTGTATACAGAGTTTTAGTGCCAGCAGACCACTCTAAACCATTCAAATCGACAATTTCATGTTTTATGGTGCTGTGGTTGGGGCTAGTATTCATAGACAGAGTCTTAGCCTCTACGAAGCACTCTAAACTGTTCAAATCGATGAATTAGTGTTGCAGGGTGTTGTGGCTGGGATAGTGTCCGTACACAGAGTTTGTCGACGATTTAGTGCTTCAGGGCGAGGTTAGCGTCCGATGCGAACACATTCATCAAAAACAGGGTCATTTGGGGGCGCCTGGGCGAACTAGGATTATATGTCGTACTGTGTGTTTAAGCACGTCTGGATTCCTTGGTGGCAGTTGAAGTTGGAAGTCAGGATGGTCATGGTACCGAGGGAGCAGAGTCACGCAAATGTGAGGGTC